>NZ_JBATUX010000046.1:0-34598 GCF_049671445.1 Paenisporosarcina sp.
AGTCATTGCCAGTGGAATAACTAAATCTAACACGATATGTTCATAGCGTAAGAATTTCATACTTAAGTGATAATCAATCACTTTAAACCAATCAAGAACAATGGCTGTCACACTAAAAATAAAGCCGATGATTAACCAAGGTTTCGTGACATTCATCCATATGTTTTTCATATAATATCCGAGTGAAAAGTAAACCACGGCCATTAGTGCCACGTCTATGTTCCAAATCATTGGGATAGTCTGAGAAGCTTTGTCTGGCGCTCCTCCTATTACTTGCATCACATATAAACTCTCTAAATGAGCAACCAAATAAAAAACAGTCAATATCGCGATTTGTTTTACACGATTGAAATACTTTGTCATCCAAATAAAGAATAAGTAAGTAAAGAACAATGTAGTTACGAACCAGAATACACCGTAAGCACCACGTGCAAAACGCCCGCCGATTACTAATGTCCATAAGTCATTTAAATACCAGGAAACATCCATATTCCCAGATCCGATCTCCATACCATATCGAATCACTGTAATTGTTACAAGGAAAAATAAATATGGTACGATTAACTGCATAAAGCGTTTGTGAATGGCTTGCTTCGTAATCCCTTTTTCAAAAATAGGTTTAAAGAACATCCCGCTCAAAATAAAGAAAGCAGGCATGTGGAACCAATAAATATATTTCGCAAGAGGGAAATCAAGTTGACCAGGATAGTGACCGATTACGACAAGAATCATTAAGAATCCTTTCGTGACATCCACCCAAGATAAACGTTTCTTTTCCATGATTTAGCTCCTCCAATTAATCAAACTGTTGCTATTATATATCCGTTTTGTAGAGGAAATAAACAGTTGTTATCAAAATGAAACACAATCGACACAGCAACGAAAGAAAGGTGGAAATACTTGTGGACATTACCATATTGACCGTCTCGTTTCCTTTAGATGTTGAAACATCTAGTGAAATCCAGGCATTAGTGAGGAAAAGTGAAGTGCTTGAAGAGATAAAATATGATCAAGTTTTAAATCTTCCCGTTATTACAGACCCGTTATTAAAGGGGTTCGCGGTTCTAGCGTACGCAGGAGATGAAATAATAGGGGTTATTACAGCCGTTGATATGATTGGTATTCATTCGTATGAATGGAGCGCTCTCGTTCATCATGATTTCCGAAGACAGGGACTCGGACAAGCGTTAATACAAGAATTACTGCGGAACTTTGAGATTCGGGGATGTGAAAGCGAACTTGCTCTCACTCTTAAAGAATCACAGTCTGGAGCGTCTTTCTTATTGAATGAAGGATACGAATGGAACTTTTCTGAAGCTACATTAAAAGCGGAAAAGAGAGCAGATGCATCAAGCTCGGAAGTAGATATAGTGCCATTTACAATAGAAAGACAAGATCTTACGAGAATCTTAATGAGCGCTTTTGGTGATTCCGAAGATGAGGTACATACAATGATCGAGTTTAATGTTTCGAATCCTTCCAGACATGTTTTTGTAGCGAAAAAGCAAGGGGAAGTTGTTGGCACCGTTACCGCTGTTGAAGAGGGGGATAAACTTTGGATAACAGCCTTAGCTACTGATCCATTACATCAAGGGCAAGGAATAGGGTCTGCACTACTGGTGTTTGTTCAAGAAGAAGGTTCTCGACGAGGAAGTGAAGCGGTAATGCTAGACGTCGAAATCGACAATGACAAAGCATTATCTGTTTATGAAAAAGCGGGCTTTAAACCGACTTTACAAGTTGATTATTACGTAAAAACTCCAACAGCCAATTAGTCCGCTGTTGGAGTTTTTCTTTTAGGGAACATGAAAATTGATCTGTGTCTTTCCCTCCTGGATTGCTGCTCTCCTGGAGGAGAATAGGCGAAAACCTTAAATAAATGGTCGCAAACCTTCGTAGAGTGGACGAAAACACAAGTTAAGTGGTCGTAAACACTACTTAAATGGTCGAAAACCTATAGTAAGTGGTCGGAAAAACAGAACTGCCTTTAACCCTATATGCACGAAAGATATTCTCCTCTTAGATATCAGTTCGCAGCAACAAAGGGAGGTAAAGGGTCAGTCAATGCGGTCCAATCACTCTCCATTTCTTCATTTGTTAATAAACATGCGTCCAACTGAGACTCTATCTCTTCACGGTCCATCTTGAGTCCGATCCAAACCATTTCAGTTTGACGATCTCCGTGCACCTTATCCCATCTTTCGGCAATGGTTTCGTCTTCAAACATAATTTGACGCTGCTCGGCTTTTGAAAGAGCGGCAATCCAATAACCAGCACCTTGGAATTGGAGAGAGTTGCCCGCCTGTGATAAAAGGCCAGCCATTTTATTGCGTGTTGCCAACCAGAAGAAACCTTTTGAACGAATAATTTCTTGAGGGAATTCACTTAACCAAGCATTCCATCGCTCAGGGTGGAACGGACGTTTACGTCTATAGACAAATGAGCTAATGCCATATTCGTCTGTTTCTGGGACGTGCTCTTCATTCAATTCCTTTATCCATCCTGCCGACTGGCTCGCTTGTTCGAAGTCAAATAAGTTGCGATTTAATATCTCTGAAGGTGGAACCACACCTTTGGTAATTGGAATTAATATCGCATCGGGATTCATTTTTCGAAGAAATCCTTTAAAAGCTTCTAGAAATTCAGCGGTAACTAAATCTGTTTTGCTAATTAGAAGAATGTTGGCGAACTCTATTTGATCGATTAATAAATCAGACACGTCGCGTACATCATGTTCATCATCTGTTTGCTTCCGCTCAAAAAGAGACTCACCACTTTCGAAATCAGTCCAGAATCGGAATGCATCAACGACTGTGACCATCGAATCCAAACGGCAATATTGTGATAGGTCTATCCCGATTTCTTCATCAATATATGTAAATGTCTGTGCAACAGGAATCGGTTCGGAAATACCTGTGGATTCGATGACAATATAATCAATATCTCCTTGCTTGGCTAATTTCTCAACCTCAATCATTAAGTCTTCGCGCAATGTGCAACAAATGCAGCCATTTGTTAGCTCTACTAATTTTTCTTCAGTCCGAGAGAATCCACCATCTTGAAGTAGTTGTGAATCAATATTTACTTCACTCATATCATTGACGATAACCGCGATTTTCTTTCCTTCTTTATTCGCGAGTAAGTGGTTTAGGACAGTTGTCTTTCCGGCGCCAAGATAGCCACTTAAGACAGTAACGGGAATTTGAGTTTGCATGTGTTCGCTCCTTCGTAATTTAGTGTAAATAGTAATGATTACGATTTAAAGAATACATGGATTAATTGAAATATGCAAGGGGAAAATAAAAAACGTTTCTCCACATTGGAAGAAACGTTAATTGATTTACCTGATTATGATGATAAGTTGATGTCTTTCTCAAGAGGGATTGTGTCCTCCTCAAAGCGAATGGTCGAAAACATTACATAGTTGGTCGAAAACTCAAGTTAAATGGTCGGAACCATTAATTAGATGGTCGGAAACCCATAGTTAGTGGTCGGAAACAAAAAACGTTCCTCCGCAAGGGAGAAACGTTAATCAAACAATAAAAAATGCTCGCGAGTTGGTGCAATTAAATGCAATTCATGCATGGGTCTTGTCATGGCAACGTACAGCAACTTGCGATCAATGGAATGATGACGGAAGGGGGTATCAATCGCAACAATTAACACGGCATCAAACTCTAAGCCTTTTGCTAAATGACTTGGGACAATGAGTAGTTTATCCTGGTCAATGTCCGAATGATCACTCAGTAATTGAATAGGAAGGAAATCTTCAAGTTGTTTGGCTATTGAGTTGGCTTCCGTAGTCGTTTTGCAAATCAGTGCAATTGAATGATGACCTCTACTGCGTATAGCCTGCAGTAAGGACACAATTCTTTGCCCGTCAAGTGTAGTCATCTCATAGAATTGTGGGTCAATGCCATGGCGAACAACGGGTTCAACCAGCGGTAAATCTTCATCCATTTGCTGCAAAATACTGTTGGCCATATCCATAATTTCAATGGTTGTTCGATAGCTTTTTTGGAGCGTTTTATATGTAGCTCTTGGAAATAACTCGATCACTGGATCCCATGAAGTTAGTGCTCGATAACTGTGAATTCCTTGTGCTAAATCACCGACCATTGTGAACATATCTGTTTCTAAGCCTTCTTTTAAAGCGGCTAGTTGAAAAATACTATAGTCCTGCACTTCATCTATAAAAACCACACGCATTTTCCATTCATCAGAAATGCCTTTTAGTCGAGCGTGCATGTAATAAAGAGGTGCAACATCTTCCACTTCCCACGATTCTATTGAATTCGTTTGCAGGAAAGCAGCTCTTTGTTTGTCAGTCCACTGTGATGTGTGTCCGTTTATCAAATTTTCATCGTTTAAAAAATCACGATACATCTTTTTAATATTTGCTTTCTTAAAGCGTCTTAAATAAGCAGAAGCCGTCGTTTTAGATTCTCTCTCTATTAAAGGAATCCTCCGGTCCCGCTCATCAATAAACTTCGTCACTTCTGATTTGCGTCTCACTGGATCACGAATCCCATTTAATGCTTGATCTAGCGCATCATCGTATTTTTTATTTAACATTAAGAGAAGCTCTTTTTTCTTTTGACGCACGTGAGATTGTAAGATCACTTTAATGCGTTCCAATCGTTTCTCAATCGGCATGTATGCAAAATCATGAAGAAACAGTTTCTTCAATCGTGAGCCGTGCATAATTCGGTATTTTTCAATGAAAATATCTTCAAACAGAGCGGCAATTGATTTCTCGTATTGTTTAAGATAAATATCGATTAATTCTTTGTAAAAAAGAGAACCTTTCATCCGGGATTGCCACAGCATCAATTTGTCTGGCTCGTCTTGTTCGGTCAAAGAGGCTAACTTTAAATTTGAATCTTTAAGTTTTACTTTAATGTTCGTTGCTTGAAGAACATATTCAGCGTATGTGGTTTGGCAAATTTTACTTACACCTAGTTCTGGTAATACATCAGCTATATAGTCCATAAACAATTTAGATGGAGCTAAAATCATCAATTTCTCTGCTGGGAAGTGTTCGCCCATCGTATAAAGGAAATATGAAATACGGTGGAGAGCAATCGTCGTTTTTCCACTTCCTGCTGCACCTTGTACAAGGATCGGTTGTTTTAAATGCGCACGAATGATTTCATTTTGCTCCGCTTGAATGGTCGATACAATTTCAGTTAAGCGAACATCAGCTTTTCCTGAAAGGGCTTCTTGCAGTAGCTCGTCATTGGTCGTTAAATCAATATCACGAACGGATTGTAACTCGCCTTGTTCAATCGTGTATTGACGCTTTGAAAATAGATGCCCCGTAAAAGTGTCTTCTCGAACGTCATATTCGATATCCCCGAGGCGTCCATCGTAATAGACATTGGCGACGGGTGAGCGCCAATCCACAATAATTGGCTCTTGCGTTTCCCGGTGGAATAAAGACGTTTTCCCGATGTACAACAATTCACTGTCTTCACCGTCTTTTTGGAAATGAATGCGCGCAAAATACGGTTTTTGCTGAATGGCTTCTAATCCCTCTTTTTGAGAACGAGCCATTTCGAAAAACCGTGCGTTTGTTAAAATATTCATATAGCTTAAACTGGAATCCAAGTAGTCGAGATCTGCCATGGCATGACGAATATTTTCTTGTGCAGATTTTACATCTCGTTTAGATTCGTCTAGTAACTGTTGCATATACTTTTTGGTGTAGGTCAGGCGCTCTTGCTCTTGCTCAAAATCAGGATGTTTCTGTGTCATACAGTCCTCCGATATGAAGAATTTTGCGTCCTGCAATTTAGAAATGTCTATATGCCAGGCACTGTCTAGCTACAAGCGCCAGCTCGCACCTAAACTTCAGACCCTCAGGCGAAAGCAGGCTTTCGCATCGGTTCTTCCAGCGCCGGTGTCGAGCTAGAAGGCGCTTTTCGCTTTTTTACAGATGTTGGGGTTTGAAAACAGAATAGAATCGTAACATAGTTTAATAACGCAATGCAATAAGAATTTTCGCAAAATTCAAGTAGTATATGAATGTGTGATATCTCATGTCATAATACAGATAGCCGAGTTGAGTGAAAGTAGAGAAATAAGGGGATTTTATAATGGATAAACATTCATTGGACAACGGACAAAACCGTGCAGCACAAGGTGAAGCGGGGTTACATACAAATTTTAAAGAAGAAATGACATACGGGGAATACCTTCATTTAGATAAATTGTTAACCGCACAAGATGGCTTAAGCGATCACCACGACGAAGCTTTATTCATCATCATCCACCAAGTTTCGGAGTTGTGGATGAAACTCATCTTACATGAACTTCGTGCAGCGATTAAAAATATTGAAAATGATGATTTACAGCCTGCATTTAAACAGCTCGCTCGTGTGTCGAAGATTCAAACTCAAATTATTCAAGGGTGGGATGTTTTATCTACGCTAACTCCTGCAGAATATATGGAGTTCCGATCATCTCTTGGAAACGCTAGTGGTTTCCAATCCTATCAATACCGCATGATTGAGTTTGCACTTGGCTACAAAACGAAGCATGTATTGAAAATTTACGAAAAAGACGCAGATTTATTAAAGACGCTAACAGAGGCTTTCCATCAACCTGGACTATACGATGTGGCGATTCGCAAGCTAGCGCGTGCAGGATTGCCAATAGATGAAGCAGTACTTAGTCGTGATGTATCAACTCCTTATGAGCCAAATGCAAGTGTCTTAGCAGCATGGACGACTGTCTATCGAGATGTGGATACTTACTGGGAGTTGTACCAATTAGGGGAGAAACTCGTTGATATCGAAGACTGGCTACAACAATGGCGTTTCCGTCATATGAAAACTGTCGAAAGAATCATCGGCTTTAAACAAGGTACTGGTGGATCATCAGGCGTCAATTACTTGAAAAAAGTATTAGACCAATATTTCTTCCCAGAATTATGGACATTGCGTACAGAAATTTAAGGAGGTTTAAGCATGAAAATATATGCCCATCGCGGAGCGTCCGGAACGCATCCTGAGAATACACTAGCTGCATTCAAAGAAGCTGCTGGCCTTGCAATTCATGGCGTCGAGCTTGATGTACATTTATCAAAAGATGGGGAGTTAGTTGTCATTCACGATGAAACAATTGATCGAACATCGAACGGAGCTGGCTATGTTAAAGACTTAACTCTTGCTGAATTACGTGTGTATGATTATGGTAGTTGGTTTAAAGACAAGTTTGCAGGAGAAACGATTCCAACTTTAGCAGAAGTGCTAGAGATATTTCAACATACGACACATCATGTGAACATTGAATTGAAATCAGACATTTTCCCCTATGAAGGTATGGGAGAGAAAGTCCTTTATTTGGTAGAAAAAATGGGGATGGCTGATCGAGTGGTGATTTCGTCATTTGATCATGAAGCCGTTCGCCATTTCAAAAAAATAGCCCCTCACATTGAAGTGGCTATCTTAACTATGGATGTGCTAGTGGATGCATATGATTACGCACGTGTTGTTCCTGCAGATGCTCTGCATATTTATCTACCATCTGCTCATCGCAAGACGACCAAAGAAGCTTTACTCAAAGGTGCGATCATTCGCGTGTTTACCGTCAACAAAGAAGAATACGCTCAAGCATTAAAAAAACTTGGAGTCCATGCGATTTTCACTGATTTTCCTGAAAGAATGAAGTCGGTATTTGAAGAAGGGGAAGTGTGAAGGGGAGGCACCTCAACAAATACTCTAACTTAAAAAGCTCAAAATAAAGGGAAGCTCCAGTCACTCGGAGCTTCCCTTTTTAAATATTAATTCAATTGTTCTATAAAAGACCGATTCAAATCAGACTCAAACTGTTGTGTGTCAATTGAATTTTCATTGTAAGAGTTTTCGTCAAATCCATAATAATATTTATTGCCTAAAGTATCGGTGTATCCAATAAAGTAAATATTATTATCCCAAATATTAGCCTTTTCATAAACCAACTCGTTTAATCCTTTTACCAAGTCGTAATCCTTCTGGTCCGTTATTTCTTCACTATAAGAATCAATTACATAAAGTGAAGCCTTCATAGGTTTAGTAACGGTAAGTTCTAAATTAAGATGCGAGTATCTACTAGAATATTCATCGGATGGCGTGAAATAGTATTCTTGCAACTCTAGCCATTCTGGATACTCATCATCTGTAATTTTCCCTATAATCGTCTTTGTTTTCCCTACGTTATTGACGGCCTTTATGTGATAACTGTACTCATCACCGGAGACAGGATAATCTTCGTCATCATACCCATCCCACTCAAAGTAATTAATTCCTTTAGTAACTGTTGTTCCTGCCATTAAAGTTCGTACTTTAGTGTTCCCATCATAAATTTCAACTGTCACTTTTGCTGACTCGGATAATTGATAGTATACCTCTGCGGTGTAATCATAATTCCATTGCACGGTAGTTGGGTATTCAATTTCAATTGGAGTTATGGCCACATTCATATTTCCGCTATAGCTATGAGTCAACTTATATGCGTCAACAATTGAGATTTTGTAAGAATATTTCCCATCTTTAAGTAGGTTTCCTGAGAGATCTTTCCCATCCCAAACGAATTGTTGCTTTCCTTTCTTTTTGGACACATTGAGATCGACAGTTCTAACTACGGTTCCGTTATTCAATATTTGAACAGTAACCTTTCCAGGTTTGCTTAAAGTATAAGAGAACGACGCATTTCCTTCAGTAGTGTAATAGAAATCAGCCGAACCTTGAATGACAGGTTTATTCCAGTCTTGAAGAGTGAAAACAAGCGATTTCACAGTTGCTTTATTTCCTGCAACATCCCGAAGTTCTATTAAATAGTTATATTTTCCTTCAGCAACAAACTGATTCTTATCATTCTTTCCATTCCATGTAAGAGCCAAAGCGCCTTTTTTCATGTTTTTGTTGTTGATAAGCTTTTTAATTTTGACTCCTTTGTCCGTTGTTACATAAGCAGTCATATAAACAGTTTCATTTACATCGATTTTTCCGATGTTCTTTGCTGTTCCATCCATTTTGAAAATGGCTGGTGTCAAAGAAGTTTTCCCTTTTGGACTGATTGAGTCAACTGTTATCGCAAATTTACGAGAAGTGCCTTTGAGTTTATTTGCATCAATCACAGACATCGCAAGGCTATAAGAGCCATCGCTGACCTTTTTGCCTTTACTATCTTTCCCATCCCAAACAATGGATTTCTTACCTGCTGAAACAGCTGTATTGTTAAGAATGGTTTTAATTACTTTATTATTTTTATCTTTAATTTGCGCAGTTATCTTGGCATTTTTATTTAGTTCATAAGGGATTGTTAATTTGCCTTTAACAGGCGGAGAATAGATAGCGGATCCAGTTATTTTAATAGAAGGAACCACTTTATCCAAAACTTTTAAAGAGGCACTTTTGTATACACTATTTCCATTACCATTTACCTTGGCAACAATCTTATAAGTACCTCCAGAAGCATAAGTGCCATTATCTAAAGTGCCGTTCCATGATGAAGAAACCTTGCCACCTGACCAAGTTTTATTTGTAATCAGCTTTTTAACGGTTGTGCCTTTCGAGTTTTGAACATAAAGAGATACTTTTGAACCTTTGTAAGCGTTGAAAGAAATTGTTTTTTTATTTGTGCCGGTCATTGTAAATGTAGCAGATGACATAGTGATATTGGAAATAGGAGCAGAAGTTTTTTGGAGTGCTTTGTATGCGTCTACTCTTCCATATCCATAATAGCCATCCCAACCTATATTTCCTAAATCGACAGAAGATTTTTGGAGTACGGTTTCCACTTGATCAGCCGTCATCAGTGGATTTTTAGAAAGTATTAAAGCGGCAACACCGGCAACAACAGGGGACGCCATTGAAGTGCCATTCATTGCGCTATATTTACTGTCATTTATTGTGGAGTAAATCCCTTCACCAGGTGCAGAAAAATCAATACTATATCCGTAATTAGAGAATTGGGTAATTTTATCTCCGCTATTAGTTGCACTGATACCGATTACTCCATCTAGGGAAGCCGGATACGTTTCTTCGTAGGTATCGTCGTTACCCGCTGCAGCAACAATCAAAACTCCTTTTGATTTAGCATATTCAGTAGCATAGTGTAAGTCGTAACTATAGTAATATCCGCCTAGACTCATATTAATGATATCTGCATCGTGGTCCGCAGCATATCTGATAGCATTAGCAACATCATACATATTTGCACTGTCTCCAGTAAAAACATTGATCGGCATAATTTTTACATTCGGTGAAACTCCAGCCCCTCCGGCAGTATTTAAAGTAGCTGCAATAATCCCCGCAACATGAGTCGCATGGTCATTAGCTTTAAAGGTTTTCCCTTTTGTTACTGCATTATATGGAGAAACCATTTTACCTTTTAGATCAGGATGTGTTGTTTGCACACCACCATCGATTACTGCAACGATTACAGAAGTGGCGCCTTTCGTTTGATCCCAAGCCTTAGATGCTTGGATTTTCTTTAGATGCCACTGCTTCGAATACATGGGATCTTTCGGTGTGAAACTATTTGTTACTTGGTAGTTAGGCTCTACAAATTCAATTTGTTTATGTTTTAATAAGTCTTCTGCCACTTCACTCAAACTAGAGCCTTTCGGAATAGATACAAGAGTAAAGTTTCCAGTGTCTTGAGTTGAAATTTTTGTTAAATCTTCAGAATCTAAAATTTGCGTTTTTTGATTCTCTGTAACTGAAACGTTGAATTTGACAATCAATTGCCTAACTTCAAAGTCCTTAGATTTATCAAAACGTGATTCCGTGTTAAATTTTGAAATCTCAGGTGTTACCATAATTTCTTCTGCTTCAGAAAGCGAAGCAGGCAATAAAAAACATAATAAGGCCATTAATAAAAACCCTAATTTTTGCATAGTACTTAATCCTCCTACATCATTCTCTTACTAGTAAATATATCATAGTTTTTCGACACGTAAATAAGGGGGTTAGGAAATATTTACAATGAAATAATTTATGAAAACATACGATTTAATATGTTTTTAAAAATAAAAATAAGATGAAAGCGAAGTAGTTCTATTTAACAGTTACCTGGATAGACGGAGAAGATTCTGCAACTAAATTTTAACGATATATTTGTGAGTGCTTGAGCGATCTTTAACTAATCACCAACTAAAAAAATCCTTATTTCCCGTAAATAAGGGAAATAAGGATTTTTATTTTAAAGCGATAACAGGTAGGGAGTGTCAGGGGTTAGTTACCATTTTGCGTTGTGATCTTCTATACTTCCAAGTAATTGAGTTATAGCAAGACGCGAGCCATCCTGTAAATAAACCACACCGTTAAAATAGCCCACCATATGATAGACATTAGACTTAACGAGGCGAGCGTTTATAGTCGCTTCCCGTTTGAAAAATGGAGTGAAGGTTAGATTTACAACTTGAGAAAACTTTGATCGAATATGCCAAGGTTTCATGAAATCTGTTTCATCAAAGGTGAAAATCACATCTTCAGAGATTTTGGACATCTTTCCATTAACAAACACAGCATTCTCCGTCATACCAGTACCATCTGTCCATTTTCCACCAAAGTTAAGACCGATACGCCTGTTACCTACACGCTGAGAAGCCATCGCCCAGTTCCATGAAGCGGTTCTAGGCCAAACGCCGCGACCGTAATCGAGTACCGCGTAGCTATCTTCCGGATTAAATGTATAGCGCTTGTCACCAATTTTAACAAAACCACGTGTTGGTAATGTGTGATGTTTAGCAGTGTGTTGAAATAATTGGCGATTCCACGGAATTACCACATTTAACGAATCATCGTTTTCAGGATGCTCTATATGTAAATCAGCATGGAGCAAATCACCATCAAAATTTGAAATCGTAACGGCCATATGTGTTTCACTTTGCATATGTAAAAGTTGAACACTCATCTCATTGTTCGAAAATTTCACGGTTTCTAAAACTTGATTTGGCATATGCACACGTTGTCCAAGTGGAATAGTAACGGTCTTTTCGAAAAAGCGTTGCGTTTCATAATCTAAGAAATAGACACTACAAACAGTCGCATAATCCATATGTCGTATGGTGGCAGAAAACAAAATATCTTCTCCGTATACACACCAATAATTCCATTTTTTCTTACGCATAAAATGACCAGATAAATTACTATCAATTAACGGTTTTCGTGAATAACCTATGGCAGCAGGGTTTAAATTTCCTTTTGAATCACATAAAGATAGTGGAGCTAGGATCTCACGTTCTGCGTGTTGTTGTACTTTTTGCATCTCGCCACCCTCTCGCCTATTGAATCATCACTTAATTTTGCTATATACTACTTATTGTACCAAAGAAATTCATGAAGGGGTATTAGCTCAGCTAGGGGAGCATCACCTCTGAACTTTTTGGGTTCAAACCATCAAAACGGGGCCGTAGTTTAACGGGAGAATGACACAATGGCATTGTGTAGGCGGCAGTTCGATTCTGCTCGGCTCCATAACTGGGATTTTAAGTTGTATAAAACTCAAATAAGCTCTACAAGCACTTTTACTATTTCTGAAATACAGAATAGGGATGTGCTATTTTTATATCCTTAAGTACAGGATGTAAGCTAATTTTAATCCAGTTTGTTTTCATGAGTTAGACTATATTTAAATATAAAATTAAGGAATAAGTCTCTGATGGAAAAGAAATGTTTTTACCTAAAAAGTGAATTTAATTAGATTTAAACTCAATAATAGCTAATTATTTCATGTAAAAACGAACGTTTTATTGTTTTTTAATTTTAATGTTCACTTTTAGGTTGTATATATTTTATTGGTTTGTTATATTAGAAACATAATAATTTCAATATTATTACTCGTATATGCTCAGTAATATGGTCTGAGCGTTTCTACCTTGTTCCCAATGAAAGAACTGGACTACGAGTTAAAGTATTCGGTTGTTCGGTATTATACCGCTACCAATTTGTGATAGCATGAGTTTCATTTCTTGCTTCATTTTTTTACTTTAACTGTCGTAGGTCTAGAAGGTAGAAATCATTCTATTTTCTAGACTTTTTTCTGTGGACCAAATCTTCGAGAATTTCAAACACCAAGGAGGAAAACGGAATGAAAGCAATAGCTAGTAAAAAGGAGAGATTATTAATGAAAAACAATTGGGTGAAAAAATACGCTTTAATAGGGATTATTTCATTGCTGTTTATATCGGTATTAGCAGGTTGTAATTCAAATTCCAAAAGTGAAACAGTACAAGAAAATGCTCAAAGACCAATTATGATTCAAGGTCCAATGCCAATAGAAGCTGAAAAATTTGCACAAAAGCTAGAAAATGTTAAAGAAGAACGATCAGGTGATTTTGTATTTTACATAGGAACTTTAGATAAATATCCTGTAATCGTTGCAAAAACGGGTAAGGGTATGGAAAATACAGCAGCTGCTACAGCAGTGGCGATTGAAAAATATAATCCTATAGCAATAATTAATCAAGGAACTTCAGGTGGACATGATGCAGATTTAAACGTATTTGATATTGTCTTAGGAAAAAGAACGACAAACCTAGGTGCATTAAAGACAGGAGATTTGGGAGAAAACGAAGGAATTGATCCAACTACATGGAAACCGATGGATTTGATGGCTTCTGAAGGGAGTGCAGGAGAAGATCCTAATGCTGAAAAAGCTCGTTTCTATGAGGGGGACAAGGACTTACTCACATCTGCAAATGCAGTTAAAGAAACATATACTAAGGGTAAAATTGTAGAGGGTACTATTGGTTCTGCGGATGTTTGGAATAATGAAGTGGATAGAATTAAATGGTTCCATACAAATTACGGAACATCTGTAGAAGAAATGGAGGGTGCAGCTGCGGCACAAATTGCCAAAGCATATGATATTCCTTTCTTGGGGATTAGAGTGTTATCTAATAACAAAGTGAATGGTGGTCAATACAATCCAGATACAGCAACCGCATGTCAGGAATATGTTTATGAAGTAGTTAAACATTATATATCTACGAAGCCAAGCGAATAACGTATCAAATCCATGTTTGTGCCAGCTCATTTTAACTAAAGAAGTACTCTTTCATTAATAAGGGGCATTCCATTATATTAAGACCACTCATCTATACATGATGAGTGGTCTTTTGATTACCGTATTTCTTTAAAGATTACTTTTCCTTAGGCATAAACACAGTCAACTAGTTAGTAGTCCCATATTGTAAGACAAATTATGAGATTTTAAATAGAAAGGAAAGATTTATTTGTTCAGCCCTTTTCATGATATATGTATAATAACCGCGCGCAATCCAAGAATACAATGTCTTCTAAAGTTCTTAAAATATCACGATTACCTACACGGAGAATTATATGTCTGATTTTAATCCACAGAAATTAAAGGTGACACTCATTCCGCCTGCGAATAGCGTTCAACCAATAGAGGGAAGGAAATACACGCTTACCCATTCTGACATTACTGCCGAATTGTTTTTAGATATTGGATACGTCTATAACTATGAAGCCATCAACCGTAAAATGAGAGATGAAGTGTTGGCAGAATGGAAAAAAGATGAGCAAGGTCGTTTCATGTTGGTGGGAATGGCTTATGTTGACGGTGGAGAGTTTGGGGAAATCGTTTCAGGCATTCGTTTTAACGTATTCAAGAAAGAAATGGATACTGCAATTAAAGGAATTGTGTATGGAGACCTTTCATTTTACGTGAACTATCCCGTTCTGCTTGATGCCCCCATATTCATTTATTATGAGTCGACTTATCCGCAATATCATCAGACTTTATATTACGGAACACCACGTCAATATTTAGAGCATATCTACAACGGTTCATAATACTTCATCTTAATCAGCACCTGCTTTTTATATAAAAAGCAGGTGCTGTATTTTGAGTTTAAAGGTTCTGTACTTAGTCACTTAACGTGAAGAAATTTAAGATATCTTTATTAGATTAATTTATCTTTTTCAAACTATTAGCTTTCCTATGTAAGTTACTTACATTAAAATGTAGATTATATCTAATTTGGCATAAATACCTAAGCAGTTATTATTTGCATTAAATCTCGAAGGGAGTGAAATATGAAGGAATCAAAAACAAAATTCAAATTTACTAAGCTTCAAAAAATTGTTTTAAGTATCGGACTTTTAGGTCTTTTAGCTGTAATTGGTTTCGGTATTTTTGGTGAAAATCGTCCGATCATAAAAAAAGATGGAACCATTACTGAAAAAGCAACTGAAGATGGTGGGAAAATCATTGAAGTAGACGAAGGAATTAAGGAACCTGTGGAAGAAGAGTTTCCATTGACGATGGAAGATTATGAAATAGCTAACAAGATTCATGCTATGTCTCATCAGAAAATTGAAGCTGACGAAAAGTGGGGGTTTCTACCTTTGACTACAGAGCGAGTAACCCGATTAATTGACGTAATTGAAACTAACAAGAATGAGTATACTAATTCAAACTTGTACTTAAGGATTCTAAATCGTTGGTTGGAAAATGATTTCTCGCAAATTGACCGAGACCACAATGAAGTTTGGTCGCTCCAAGGCGGCACCATTGGTAAAGCAACTGGGATTCTCAGTTATGAAGAAGAATTAGAGTATATTGAGAAATATTATGATTAGAAAAGGCACTCACAATTGTGAATGCCTTTTATTTTGATATAAGTGTATGTAATGATTCTAAAACGATGTAGTGACTTGTATACCAAGTCCAACTTTACTTTGAATGCATATTTTCCGTTGGTTTTAATTATGGTAAGTAAGCATTAATCCAGACAAACCTTTACTCATTGTTTAAGTAGAAAGTTTCTCCCAACTTCTGAAATGCTCCGCCAAGATTCTACTCCGTGATCAATTACTTCCATTTGAATACTATCGTCGCATCGATTCAATTCTGGATAACATAAGAGCTTACTTAAGTAGTAAATCTTCTTCGCTCCATATCGTAGGCATCTCATCATCCTCAATTCCCATTTGAACTATGTTTAGAATGGAGTTAAAAAATAGTAAAAATGTTGGTGAAACCCATCTTATAAAATGGTACATTAGAATCAAGAAGAGTTTTGCAGAAATAGCGAGACAACAAATTAATAAGTTTGAAGGCAGGCGGACAGAATAGAATTTTTAGCATTTTCTTTATCAGAAATGCCAAATGTGTTAATCACATTGGTTATTGCATTCACACTGCATGAGTTCATGCACGCATGGATGGCGTCGGTTTTCGGGGATGACACTGCAAAAAATGCTGGTCGAGTTACACTAAATCCACTCAAGCACTTGGATGTTTTTGGAACCATTTTGATTTTCATCGCAGGAATTGGGTGGGCAAAGCCTGTACCAGTCAGCGCTAGCTACTTTGCCACACGACGTATTCAAGCCATTATCGTAAGTTTAGTTGGACCTCTTAGCAACTTTGTTTTAGCCTTTATTGGATTCAGCATTTTTTATTTTCTACCGGTACCTTATACCGTTGAAGCATTTCTAAACATTTTTGTTTCACTAAATGTAGTGTTAGGTGTATTTAATTTATTACCGCTTCCACCATTAGACGGATATCGAATCCTCTCAAGCTTGTTTTCAGCAAAAATCCAAATGCAGCTTAGACCTTTAGAAACTTACGGATCGATTTTGTTTTTAGTGGTCATGTTGACACCAATTGGTGACTTCACCATACTGCCATTTATCAGCAGTAGTATTGGCATCGTAATAAATTCGTTCTACTCGTTTTATGAATTAATATTACCTTATTAATCTCATTTTCTTTATGAACCACTCATGATATTCATGAGTGGTTTTGTCGTGATATGGCTTAATATCAATTTAACAACCCTTTATGAAAAGAAACACACACTTTAGAATACTTCCGAACATAAACAACTTGATCAGTTCTTCTAATTTATTTGATTGCTACATAGTCTCTCATGAGGGGGGATTTTACATGTACAATCGTCAGGCGGCTGTTCAGTATGCAAATACATGGTGGAATTCAAATAATCCTGCGTATCCGATTTTTGACGATGATTGCACGAATTATATCTCGCAATGCTTAAGGGCAGGGGGAGCCCCCATGCGCGGCTATCCAAAGCGCGATAAAGGCTGGTGGATAGGCGGAGGTACTTGGAGCTTTAGCTGGAGCACATCGCACTCACTTCGCTGGTACTTAGATACATCCACTGTTGGTTTGCAAGCTACTAAGGTTGCGAATGCTAGTGATTTACAATTAGGAGATGTCATAAGTTATGATTTTCAAGGTGATGGCCGTTTTGACCATACCACCATTGTTACTGGATTTAATGGAAGGGAACCATTAGTGAATGCACATACAGCAAGTAGTCGCCAAAGAGATTGGCGATACACTACGTCTCCAGCTTATTTAGATGAAACACGCTATATTTTCTTCCATATAAAAGATTCATTTACATGAAAAAAACCCTTGGGCTCCCAAGGGTTTTACTTATTTCTATTGTAGAAAACTTTTAGTCTTCTGCGGGTACATGCCACATTGCGGCGATCGTACCTTCACCAGCATGAACAGCAAGAACTGAGCTGATTTCACCGACACGCACTTCTAGATTTGGAGCTTTTGCTTGAATTAAGTTTTTCAATTCTTCCGCTTGATCCAATACATTTCCCTGCATTAAATCAATAGAGCGAACGCCATCTTTT
The DNA here is from genome assembly GCF_049671445.1 of Paenisporosarcina sp. Taxonomy (GTDB): domain Bacteria; phylum Bacillota; class Bacilli; order Bacillales_A; family Planococcaceae; genus Paenisporosarcina. The sequence goes on from NZ_JBATUX010000046.1 coordinate 17,643, forward strand.
TCGTAAGCTTCAACTGCTTTATCAACTAAATAATTAAGGGCTTTCTTTTGAGAACGTACTTTATCAAGTGCTTTTAATTCGCCTAATTCATTTAAATGAATGATTGGTTTCACTTGCAGTAAACTTCCTAAGAAAAATTGAACACCACTCATGCGTCCACCTTTATAAAGTTGGTTTAAGTTGCCGATTAAAATATAGTTTCTTAAGTTTTTCACTTCGCCACGTAGTTTCTCTGCAATTTCTTGCAAATTCATGCCACGTTCCTGTAAAACTAGTCCACGTTCTACTAGCTTTGTAATTCCTGAAGATAAAGCTAAGGAATCCACACTTTCCATTTGAACTTCCGCTATTTCTGCACCTGATTTAGATGAAGACATAGTTCCGCTCAATTTTGAAGAAACATGTACGGCTAAAATCGCTTCGTAATTTTCGCTGATTTTTTCGTACAGTTTGGCAAATTCACCTGCAGCTGGTTGTGACGTTTTTGGGAATTCATCGGCATTACGTATACGATCGTAAAGTTGTTCGGATGTTAAATCGACTCCGTCCGCGTATTGTTCTTGTCCAAAATGAATGGCTAAGGGTACAACGTGTACATCAGGGTGGGAGGCAAGAACATCGCTAACATAAGCGGTACTATCTACAACCCAAGCAATTGGTTTCTTTGTCATCAACTAACCATCCTATCTTTATTTAAGAATTTTGATTATTTAATATTATACCATCAAAAGTATTATGTCGCGATGGACTTAAGGTTTTAGCGAAATAAAACTATTCATTTTATACTATTATGAGCGTTTCCATTTTTGTTCACCAATTGATTGTTGAAAATCAAAGCGGTGTCGATACATTATCAACACGATTGCAACAATAATCGGCCATGCACTTTCGACTTCATCAAAATAAAATACTGCCCCAATATACGCTAAATATGCAAAAATCATGCTGAGGGTGGCGCTTCGAATGAAAGGAATCACTAAGAAAAATGCAACACTGAAGGCAATCGCAAACAGTAGATTAAATATCAGTCCAATCCCAACAAAAGTCGCGATACCTTTTCCGCCTTTTCCTTTTAACCAAATAGGAAACATGTGACCACATATTACGAGTAATCCACCTAGTGCAACTGCCCATTCAGCATAGCCGAGATAGCGTCCTGCTAGAATAACAATGACGCCCTTCATTGCATCACCTAAAAATGTGAGAAGGAAAGCGCCTTTACCAATTACTGCCCCTGCATTACGAGCTCCTAAATTGCCACTACGATGATTGCGTAAATCAGTTTTATAAAACTTCCCAACCCACCAGGCAGTCAGGATATTACCGAGTAAAAAGGACGCGATGAAATAGACAATCATGCGAAACCCCCAGTTTCATACTTTCTTTCTATTATGAAGGAAAGCAATGAATTGGGGAATAACCAAAACATATTCAATTAATTTTAGGAGGAAATTGGATAGTTGCAACCAAATGTCAAAAGTTGCAACGAAATTTAAAAAGTTGCAACGAAATCTGGATAGTTGCAACCAAATCCAGAAAGTTGCAACGTAACAAGAAAAAAACCTACGATTCTCATCGTAGGCAAGCAATTAGTTCTGTTTTAAACGTACTAAACGAAACGCTCCTTCAATGCCTTGAAGGGAAGCGTCAAAATAATCAGTTGAACATGTTGAAAGTAACTGTTTTGAATCGAGATTTTTTAATAAATCTTGATAGCCATGTTCACTTAAAACCAAATCATCACCATTGCTTTGGTTTTGAATACGAGCCGCCATATTCACTGTGCGTCCGAAGTAATCGAGTATATCGTTGGCATTCACTGCAATTACTGGACCGCTATAAAAGCCGACTTTAATAGAAACTGGTTGAGACAAGGTTGTATTTAACTCAAAGACATTTGCTTGGATTGCAAGAGCTGCTTTTAAAGCCGAAGTATCTTGATAGAATCCAGCCATCACGGAGTCGCCAATCGTTTTTATGATGGTTCCATGATTAGTTTGGATGTGTTTTTTTAAGTAATCAAAATGTTTTTTTACATCGGAATAGGCAAGGGCGTCACCAATAGCCTCATATAATTTTGTAGAACCTTTTAAATCGGTAAATAAAATCGTCATTTCACCAACACCAATTTGTTGATCAGGCGACAGGACTTCCGTTGCAAATAAATCACGGAATAACTGAAGGGAAGTTACTTCACGGGCGGTTAAAGCAAAAGAATCCCAATCTGTTTCCTCAAGGACAACTACAATTTCTTGTTGTGCTTTATTGTGAATGACGATTTCATCCGGCGTCGAAGTCACATCTGTATTAAAACCGGAGTTTGTATACGTAAGACCATCCAGGACGACTTCAGGGTCTTGACGATTGATTTGAACACTATGATTAAACTTTGCTACACGTAGACGTATATCTTGCGGCCATTGTTTGACATTCATAAGGCGGCTTTCACCAGAAGGAATTCGAGTTTGTGCGACGACATGTGGAGAGTTCATGGGTCCATTCAAGCAAAAAAGTTGTTCGTCAGTTTTGCGAATAGATGGATTTATGATAAAGCGCATTTCAACATAGCGGTCGAAATTAACTTCGTAATCCACACCACATAAATCACAATGCACCGAGTTGTTTAATTGCCGTAAAGAAGTTGTTTGTTCTTTAGAGACTCGACAGTTCGGACACATTAAATTCCATTGTTGATTGAGTAACCCAGCCTTTGTGGCGAGTAAGAACAGTTCAATCGTTTCAAGTTTGGGGTATCCACGGTCATGCGCCCATTTCAACGGTTTAATATGACTCACTTCATCGTCATTATGTGTAGTAATCATATGTATAAGGCTATGTATCATTTGTTCATTCGTAAAGGTTGTACGAAGTCGCTCTATTAGAATCGTCATACGTTCTGAGTTAATGGATATAGCCTGTTTTTTCTGTGGTCTTGGATTGTCAGTTGATCTATTTTCTTTAAACGACAAAGAGTAAGGAAAGATACGGCGAAGTTGTGGAATGATAATCATCTTTAATGCTATCTTCCCAAGAAAATTTCGTATGGTGAAATCTGAATTTAGTATGAGACGCGTACGATTATCACTAACTCGCTCTAATCTGACCGTCCATAAAGCACGTGCAACAGGGCCAATTGTATACGTTCGCTCAATGACATAATGTGAATTTTTTATCCATTCGAAAGTGTGTTCAATCCATGCAGTTTTTATGAGACCTAATGCTTTGGCGTCCGCCTTACGATGTAAAACATTATTATCGTATGTATAAGTAGAAAACTGAACAGGGAACAGACCAATGTATTCATTTAAATGGTTCGTATCTGAAAGAAGTGTCCACAAGTCTGCGATCGACAAGTCGAATTCACGTTCTTCGTGAAAAGCAACATTTTTGTTCATTAACTGGCTCCTATCTTCGTTCCCCATATTTATGACGGATATTAATAAATGTATCAATATTTTCGAAAAATAAATCAATCAAAGACGGATCGAAATGCTTTCCACGTTGTTCCAATAGATAGATCATAATAGCTTCTATAGACCAGGCTTTCTTATATACTCGATCACTTGATAAGGCGTCAAACACATCCGCAATTGCAGTAATGCGTCCGAATATATGAATCTCGTTTTCTTTTAGACCATTTGGATAACCCGTACCATCCCATTTTTCATGATGTTCATGGGAGATTATGGCAGCCGTTCGTAACAAAGGACGATTCGAATGTCTGAAAACATTGAAGCCTATTGTAGTATGGGTTTTCATTAATTCGAATTCATCTTTAGTCAGAGGACCAGGTTTTAAAAGAATCGTATCAGGGATGGCTACTTTTCCAATATCGTGCATAGGAGAAGCGAGTTTAAGTAAACTAGCTTCACTATCAGATAAACCAGCTAACTTTGCTAACTCAAATGAATACCGCGCTACTCGTTTCACATGGTTACCTGTTTCTTGTGAACGACTTTCGCCGATTTCACCCATCGTCTCGATCATTTCTCTTTGAGTTTCAATTAATTCATTACGCAAGATCGATGATTCTAATGACTTGCCAGAATAGGAGGCTGCTAATGTTAAGATTTCCATATCACGTTGTGTAAATATTTCACTAACGGTCATTTTATTAATGGCTTGAAAAGCACCAATGACGACTCCATCCGAATTTCGAAAAGGAATACATAGCACTGATTTTGTTCGATAGCCAGTAGAGCGGTCGATTGCTTCGTTAAAGCGCGCATCTTCGTAAGCATCCTCTACAATGATTGATTCACCAGTAGAAAAACTATGACCAATGAACCCACTTTTATCAGGAATCATAACTCTCTCAATCCCATGTGCTACAATAGTCCATAGTTGATGAGTTTCTGAATTGTGAAGCCATACCGCACAGCGATCTGCCAGGACGAGACTTTTTCCTAAGTCGGCTAAAATCTTCAATAACTTATCTAAATCTGTTTCCGCTGTGATTTTCCCCATGTATTCAAAAATGACCGCAAGCAATTCTTCTGATTGCAGCTCATTTTGAAGATGAAAAGTGGGTATAGGTTCATTTTTAAACATAGTGAAAAATCCTTCCTAGCTAAAACCGATTATTGGTATGATAATATTACCATAGGTTAAATAAATCTAATAGTTTAGATAAGCGAAGTAAAGACAGTTTTTTAACGATTTGGAGGAGCTGGGATGACGGTATTTAGTTATTTGCTCATTGGCCATTTAATAGGCGATTTCTTGTTTCAAACGAGTTGGATGGCGATGTTCAAGGCAACTAAATGGGTACCTTTAATCGTACATTGCTTCGTTTACACCATTTCCGTATCTGCTGTAGTTTTCTTAGGATATGGTTTATTGCCGATAGGGGCGATCGTACTTTTATTCATCAGCCATATGTTTTTAGATCGTCGGCTATTTGTTTCATGGTGGGTAAAACATATCATGAAGACAGATGGTGCGGAGTCAAAATGGCTTTGTATAATGGTTGATCAAATTTTTCATTTAATTATTTTAGGTGCAGTCGCACACATTTGGTTTTAACTTGTAGACGAAAAGGAGAACTTACACACATGAATGAACAATCTTTATCAGTACGCGATGCAATACTTCAACGCCGCTCAGTGAAAAATTTTAATGGACAACCAGTAGAACGCGATACTTTAATGACAGTTTTAGATGATGCAAAATGGGCACCAAACCACGGAAATCGTGAACCATGGAGACTAGTTGTCGGGTGTGGTGAAGAGTTACATGAATTACATACAGTGTTACGCGAATTTGGTGTAGCAAAGTGGAAAGATCTTTCTGAAGAAGATTTAGCAAAACAAATGAAAAAATTTGTCTCTGCTGGAGCTTATGCGTTTGTTGTTGTTTCTGAAGATGCTCGTCAAAAAGAAAGATTAGAAGATTACGCTGCGGCTAGTAGTTACATTCAAAATGCGCAATTATTGGCTTGGGATCTTGGTATTGGGTCTTGTTGGAAAACACCTCCATTTTTAGATGCTCCTAAATTCCGTGAAGCGCTTGGTGTAAAACAAGGTGAACGAATTATCAGCATGCTACAATTCGGATATTTCGATGAAATGCCAAAAGCCAAACCTCGTAAACCAATCGAAGAATTTGTTACGTTCTTTGGTAATAATAATTAAAAAAATCCCGGTTCATCGCAATTAAGCGAGAGCCGGGATTTTTTTTTACGGTTGTATCCACATTCAACATGCGAGAGTGTTTAGTTGCAATAGTATCTATTCTCTCATAACCCAAACGATCTTACCTTTGAGCGTCCAGGTTTTAGGGAGCGAAGGACGAATCCCTGCAGCAGAGTGTTCCAAAATTTGTGCAATTCATGTTTTTCAGACGTCAATGCCCATTTTTCAGACGTGGAGCTGTTTTTTTCAGACGTCAACGCTAATTTTTCAGACGTCAACCTCGAAAAGTCAGACTGAGATTTATTCGAAGAATGAAAAACGGGGATTTTCAACATGAACTACTGTCTATTTTGCTTGAAAGTAAATGTCACTACTAACTTTAAGGAATGTTCTGAAATAAAGTAACCACAAAAGAGGCCGAAATTGCATCTTCGGCCGACTATTTACCTATAGATAGTATCTATTTTCTCATAACCCAAACAATCTTACCTGTGAGTATCCAGGTTTTAGGGTGCAGAGGACGAATCCCTGCCGTATATTGATCTAAAAAAATAGAGCGGGGCAAGTGACGATGTCACAAGCCCAACTCTTTATTCTCTAGATTATTGTGCAGCAGAGGAGACGTCCGAAGCGCACTGAAAACCTCTTTAAAGAAAGGTCTAAGGTAAAATCTACTATTACTTACTTCTTCAAATCTTGTGGTGCAAATTGAGCGATTTCATAATAGTAATCACCAATTACACGTAGACCTTGGTCAAAGTTTTCTAAATGGAAATGTTCATTTGGAGCATGGAAATTTTCAGAAGCTAATCCGAAGCCCATTAACACAACGGGTAATCCTAAAATTTCATCAAACGCTGCAACGATCGGAATAGACCCGCCACCACGAACATATGAAGTCGGTACATTATAAACTTTCTCATATGAACGACCTGCTGCTTGAATCGCTGGATGATCGAAAGGCGTGATAAAAGGTTTTCCTTTATCAAACTCCGTCACTTCAACTGAAACTCCGATTGGTTTATGTTTTTCGATATGAGCTTTTAATTTCGCTACAATCTCATCAGGATCTTGATTTGGAACTAAACGACAAGTAATTTTTGCGCCAGCTTCAGCAGGCAATACCGTTTTAATCCCTTCACCAGAGAATCCACCGAAAACACCGTTGATTTCTAAAGTTGGTCGAACCCAGGTGCGCTCTAAGTGTGTAAAACCTTTTTCACCAAATAATTCTTCTACACCTAGCTCTTTTTTCAATGCTTCTTCATCAAATTCAAGTGCAGCATATGCAGCGCGTTCTTCTTCAGTAACAGGAACAACATTGTCATAGAAACCGTCAACTTGAATTGTACCTTCTGCATCGCGGAATGAATCAAGTACTTCTACTAATGCATGAATGGAGTTTTGGACACCACCGCCGTAAAGGCCAGAGTGAAGGTCGCTTTTGGCACCTTTTACTTCAATCTGTACACCCGCTAAACCACGTAATCCATAACATACAGCAGGTTTCCCAGGACCTTGCATACCCGTATCTGAGATGACAATAATATCAGCCGAAAGTTTTTCAGTATTCGCTAAAACATACTCAGGCAAATTCGGACTGCCGATTTCTTCTTCACCTTCAATACAGAATTTCACGTTAACGGGCAAAGAACCTTCAGTTTTAAATAAAGCTTCAATTGCTTTTACATGCATGTAAACTTGTCCTTTATCATCACTTGCACCACGTGCATATAATTTGTTGTCTCGGACTTGAGGATCAAACGGCTCTGATTCCCATAGATTTAACGGATCAACAGGCTGAACGTCGTAATGTCCATAAACTAAAATAGTAGGCTTTCCTTCAGCGTGCAACCAATCTGCATATACAACGGGATGACCTTTTGTTTCATCAATTGACACATTTTCTAAACCAGCTTTTGTCAAAGAGTCAGCTAACCACGCTGCTGCAGTTTGCATATCTGATTTATGATCAGATAAAGCACTGACACTTGGTATACGTAAAAATTCTTTTAACTCATTTAAATGTTCTTCGCGTTTCGTTTCAAAATAACTGTTTAATTCTTGCAAATGGCTCATCCAAATCCCTCTTTTCGCAAAATTTCGTGAATGGAAATAGTATAGCACAAATCTAGTATTAGATTTAAAGAGTGGCAAATGGGACACGTAAATTCGGAATATGGTATGATGGGAATACTAGAAATTGAGCGGAATTTTTTTGACTCATATAGGAGGAAACACGGTTAATGGAATTTATAGCTTTGGCCATTAGTTTAATGTTGTCGTTTTTCTTTTCAGGCAGTGAAACGGCACTAACAGCAGTAAATAGGATGAAGGTCCAGCATCGCGCTGAACAAGGAGAAAGGATGGCACAAAAACTTCTCATGTTAATCGCGAAACCGGACCGTATGATTACAACGATTTTAATCGGAAATAATATTGTTAATATTGCCATGCCTACTTTATTGACACTTATAGCACTAAAATATGATTGGGATATTGCACTAGCAACGGCTGTTTTGACAATCATCATTATCATCTTTGGTGAGGTATTGCCAAAAACAATCGCAGTTACGTTTGCAGATAAAATAGCGTATATCGTGGCACCAATCATTTCAGTTCTTGTTCAAATTTTGCGCCCTCTAACATTCTTAATTGCGAAATTCACAAATATTTTCATTCGCATCATTTCGAAAGGGGCAGTAAAAGAAGCAACATTAACTAAAGAAGAATTACGTTCTATGGTAGATATCGCCTCAACTGAAGGTACGTTTAAGGAAGATGAGTCTGAACGCCTTAAAGGTGTTTTAGATTTCCCGCATAAAGATGTAGAAGATGTATTGGAAACACACCGTACAGAAATAGTCGGGATTCCAACTAATGCTACATATGAAGAAGTACGCGATATTATTTTAGAGCATTATTATACGCGCTACCCTGTATATGAAGAGAGTATGGACCATATTGTTGGTATGTTTTATTCGAAAACCTTGATCGAATGGTCAATGGATCCAACGATGGATATGCACGATTTAATAGACAATGATCCACTGTTCGTCGTTCAATCTGTTAGTGTTGAGAAAGTATTTAAACAAATGCTGACGAAGAAAAAACATATGGCAATTGTCCTCGATGAATATGGTGGAACACTTGGAATTGTAACGCATGAAGATATTATTGAAGAAATGATCGGCCAGGAAATTGAAGATGAATCGGATGAAGATGAAGATATTTTAGTCTATGAAATGACTGAACATCGTCTCATCTGTCACGGTCGTTTGGAAATTGAAGACGTAAACGAAATGTTTAAAGTGGAAATTCCAAATGATCACGATACAATTGGCGGATTTGTTCTTCAACAGTTGGGACACATGCCTGATAACGGAGAACAATTCAGTTATGAAAATCTTCATTTTGAAGTAAATGAAATGGACCGCAATCGCATTTTACAATTAACCATTACCATAAAAGATAACGAAGAAGTGCTGAATGACGATTAGTCATCAGCACTTTTTTTCTGTCTAATTTTATAACTAATAATTCCCTTGGTTTTCGCTGCGCTTCTGCGGTTACTCGCCGAAAAGGAAATTTAGCTCGTCCCGCTACACTTTTCATTGTCTAGCTACAACCGCCAGCTCTCACCTAAGGTTGGAGCTGCAGGATGTAGGTCATGAAGGCATTGCGACACGATGTCGCGAACTTAGCCTTCCTTCCGATTAGGAAACAGGTTTCCGATTCTTGTCTTCCAGCGTCCGCGTCGAGCTAGATGGCGCTTTCCGCTTTTCTTTCTTACACGTTTGTAATTAATTTGAAAGTGAATACGATAGAGCGTAAGGTTCGTTTTTGGCAAAATAGAGACATCAGCAAGAAACGGACGGAGGATATTTTAAATGAACGGACAGATAGAGCAAGTATACGAGGAATACCATCGCTATATATATCACTTATGTTTAAAACTGACACGCAACCAAACCGAAGCAGAAGATTTGATGCAAGAAGTTTGGGTCAAAGTGGTACGGTACGAAGACTACATGAAAAATGTCGATCATTTAAAAGCTTGGTTAACAACAATTTGCATGAACACATTTCGTGATCGTTACCGCAAAACCATACGTCGTAGCAAACATATTTTAAACCAACCTGATCAATTAGATGTTCCGGTGCTTGATTTAATTCCATGTGATTCACTTAATGCTGAAGACATTTTAGAAAAAGACGATTTGTCTCAAATGGTCCAACTGAAAATTGGTCAACTTGATGGTATCTATAAAACGACGGTATTGTATTTTTATGTGCACCAATATTCTCTAGTTGAAATTGCCACATTGATGAAAGTCTCGATAGGGACAGTTAAATCACGCCTTTTCCGTGCGAAACAACGTTTAAAAGAAATGATGATAGCAGATACAGCTGCTGTCGAATATCTGCCAGCTTAATAATGAAATCACAGTCCTTGAGGCTGTGATTTTTTTCGTTTATAAGGTGAGCGGTGGCTCAGTCGGACTTTTTGACATTGACGTCTGAAAAAATGCTTATGACGTCTGAAAAAAAGGCATCGACGTCTGAAAAATATCGGTTCACGTCTATAACCTAATTGACGATTCTAGTTATATTTTAGATAGATACTGCAACCTGAAAAATATTTTCAATACACCATCTAATACGGTTTGTGCATCCGGATACAAGGGAATATGGAGATAAAACAGGATTATTCTCAAGGGGGAAGAGCGTATGGCCAACAAGCCGCGCAATCAATGGAGTAAGAGAAAACGTATTATCATAGCTTCTATAGGAATCTTTGCACTTATTTATATAGCTGCCATCATGTGGCATACATTTAAGCCACTACCAAAAGGTATTTCGCATGAAGGGGAATTATTTAAAACAGACACGGTTGAAATGATTACGGATTTGACCTTTGCACAAGACAAGAAAGGCAAGGGAATGGTCCATGAAAACAATATTTTTGATGCCGTATACACGATGATTGAAGAAGCTGAGGACTTTGTTGTTGTGGACTTTTTCTTGTTTGATGGTTATTACGATGAAAAAGAAGACTTCCCTAAAATTGCGGATACGTTATCGACCACATTAGCAAATAAGAAAAAAGAAAATCCTGACATGCCAATCGTTTTTATCACTGATCCGTTGAATCGTGGTTACGGTTCATATGAAAATGAGTGGTTTAAAAAAATGCGTGATGCCGGAGTCGAAATTGTCTATACCGATTTAGATCCCTTGAGAGATTCTACACCCATTTATTCAGGAATTTACCGAACGATTTTCCAATGGTTTGATATAGGTGGAAAAGGATGGATTGAAAATGCAATGGCGAGCGAAGCGCCTAAAATGACTATTGCGTCGTATATGACTTTACTAAACGTAAAAGCAAATCATCGCAAAGCTGTTGTGACGGACAAAGAAGCTATGGTAACTTCTTCAAACCCTCACGATGCCAGTGGATTTCATGGGAACATTGCATTAAAAGTTACAGGTCCCGTATTAAATGATATTTTAGAGGCTGAAGAAGCCGTTTCTCTATATTCTGGTGGTCCAAAACTTCCTAGAGCAGAAGTGGAAGAGGCTAACGGTGAATATGAAGTTCAATATGTTACCGAGAAAAAGATTTTGGATGCTTTACTTGCTGATTTGGCTGAAACCAAAGAAGGAGACAAGATTTGGCTAGGTATGTTCTTCATTGCAAAACGCGATATTGTGACAGCTATGATTGATGCAGCAAATCGTGGTGTAGAGATTAATATGATACTTGATCCAAATGAAAACTCATTTGGGCAAGAAAAGTCCGGATTGCCTAATCGTCCAGTTGTTCAAGAGTTGGTGGAAGATTCGAAAGGAAAGATTAATGTACGCTGGTACAATACGGTAATTGGACAGTATCATACGAAAGCTATTTGGATTCAAACTGATGAACATACTATTATTTCAAATGGCTCTGGTAACTATACAGAACGCACGCTTGATGACTATAACCTAGAAAGCAATTTACGTGTCATCGCTCCTAATGACAGCGAACTCGTCGGAGAGATGGAAGAATACTTCGAACGTCTTTGGAACAATGAAGATGCTCTGTATACCGTTGAACTAGAAGAATTCCAAGATGAATATACGTGGTGGCAACGATGGATTTATACATTCCAAAAAGCCATTAAAGTAACGACCTATTAAATGCTAAACCCTTGTGCAATTGATGCGCAGGGGTTTTTACAATTTAAAAAAGCCGCTAAAGTTCAGCGGCTTCTTACATTTATTTAATTGTATCGTCAACTTGCACACCAGTTTGGAACCAGTCTTCAACGTTCCAAACTTTAGTTGCTAAGCCTTCATAAAAATCAGGTTCATGGCTGACTAAGACAATGGTGCCTTTGTATTCAGTAAGTGCACGTTTTAGTTCTTCTTTAGCGTGTATGTCTAAATGGTTGGTAGGCTCATCGAACAGCATCCAGTTACTTTCTTCCATCATCAATTTACAAAGACGAACTTTCGCTTGTTCTCCACCACTTAAGCTCTTCATCGGGCGTGAAATATGTTCGTTTTTTAAACCAGTACGTGCTAAAGCTCCACGAACTTGGCTTTGTTCCATGCTCGGATACGTTTTCCAAATCTCTTCGATCGGTGTAACATTATCAGCTTTTACTTCTTGTTCGAAGTACGAAATCGATAGGAAGTCTCCACGTCTTACATTACCGCCAAGGGCAGGAACTTTTCCAAGCATCGTTTTAAGTAAAGTAGATTTACCAACACCGTTCATACCGACAAGGGCAATCTTTTCTCCGCGTTCAATTGTAAATGATAGGGGCGGTAATAACGGTTTATCATAACCAATGACTAAGTTTTCAGCTTCAACAATATAACGGCTTGGACTACGTGACTCTTTAAAACCGAATTGAGGCTTCGCAGCAGTTTCAGGTTTATCGATACGCTCAATACGATCGAGTTGCTTTTGACGAGACTTAGCACGACCAGTTGTTGAATAACGCGCTTTATTCTTAGCGATAAAGTCTTCTTGTTTCTTAATGAAATCTTGTTGTTTTTCATACGCATCAACATGTTGGCGTTTGTTCATTTCAGCAAGTTCAAGGAATTTTTCATAAGTAGCAGTAAAACGAGACAACTTAGAAAACTCTAATTGGAAAATAACATCAACGATGCCGCTCATAAATTCTGTATCATGTGAAATTAGTAAAAACGCGTGAGGGTAATTTTTCAAGTAATTTGTTAACCACCCAATATGCTCTTCATCTAAATAGTTGGTAGGCTCATCTAATAGTAATACTTTTGGTTTTTCAAGAAGCAATTTTGCTAGGAGGACTTTCGTACGTTGACCACCTGACAGAGCAGATACTTCACGGTCTAATCCAACAGCATCTAAGCCAAGACCACGAGCTACTTCTTCAATCTTCATATCAAGTGTGTAAAAGTCACCTGCATCTAGAGCATCTTGAATATCAGCCATTTGCTCAAGTAATTCTTCTAACTCTTCAGGCGTTGCATCACCCATTTTGCCAGTGATTTCATTCATTTCTGCTTCTTTTTTGTAAAGTGGTAAGAATGCATCGCTTAAGGTATCACGCATTGAACGACCTTGTTCTAAACGAGTGTGTTGATCTAAATATCCGTAATGAGTACCTGGAAGCCATTCTACTTTTCCTGAATCATGAATGATTTCCCCAGTAATAATGCTCATTAATGTGGATTTTCCAACGCCGTTTGCCCCAACTAATCCAACGTGTTCACCTTCAATTAAGCGAAATGATACGTCTTTAAATAGTGTACGGTCACCAAATGTGTGACCTAAATTATCAACTGTCAATAATGCCATGATTCCATTCCTCCATAAAGAAAGCTCGCAGGCCTGTTACAGCGCCGCGAGCTTTTTGTTTAGTTCTGCGAGTTGTAGTTCCATATTTCCTAAGCGTTGCTCGGCTAGTTCAATCATGGCTGGATGCCCAGTAGATTCTAACTTTTCCATGTCGCCTTGCAATCGTATATAATCCATCTTTAATTCTGCAATTTGTGCTTTAATCTGTTGTGAAGTCATATAAGAGAAACTCCTCTTTTAACAACTATTGTATCACAAGATTGAGTTATTTGGTGATTTCACGTGCTTCTTCTTGAATGATTTTTTCTAAAAAACGTTGCATGTTCGTATTATTCATTGCTAATTTTAACGATAATTGCTTTTTAATGGCACGTACACTGCGGTTTGGATGAAGAATGGTCTCCATTACCGCATTTTGCAAATGTGATTGTTTTAGCTTGCGTCCAAGCCCCAAGTAAATAAATCCATTTGCTTCTTTAGGGAAGGCATGTTGTGCTTCTCGTTCATCTTCCGCAATGACAATACATGGCTTACCTATTACAGCAACGTAGTATGGAGTATAGCTTGCATCGCAGATGACTAAGTCAGATTCACTAATAAGTTGAATTGGGTCATCACAATCAACAATTCTTGTTTGCTTGCGTCCTAAAGCCATTAATTTCAAGTCATCTCGACTATGTGGGTAACTTGAATGAAGAGCTACAGTAATCGCGAGAGGAATTTGTAAATGTAATAAATGACGTAGCGTGCGATAGGATAAATTATCTGCATCTTCATCGGCAAATGTCACCACGACATGAGGTAGAGGAAGTGCTGGAGCTTGTTTTAAACCTGAATTAGCATATGGCTCTAATTCGTCAGGGACAATAAATGCGGAGGGCCCGACTACATAATGGGAAGGCACTGGCTCGCGATCCTCATGATAAAGCGATTGAACCACCCTTGTAGCAGCTTTTCCTCCTTCACCAAAATCGTCAAAATGTAAGGTGATCGGAACTAGTGAAGATAATAATTTCCCTTCATCAATGTCCGTATCACCACCATCAGAAATGACGACATCGGGTTCATATTCTTGTAATAACTTCTTCAAATCAGCTTTACTTACATATGAAAGAGGGGCAAACCCCTGTTGGTCAAGCTTTTGAAGAACTAATGTTTGTTTTTCAGAAGCTGCAAATAGAATGCGATGAGATGCTAGTAATTTAGCAATTTGGATACATCTCGTGACAGGATAGCCCGCACGTCCAATCGTAAATAAAATGGTTTTTTGCTGAATTTGGTTGCTCATTTCATTCCCACCTTTCCTCTTCTATTTAACGTATGGAAACCAAGCCTCCCGTATGAGTAATTGTTCAGATTTTGCTTAATCATATGGTAAACTTAAGCAACGTAAATTTGAGAAGGGAGTGATAAACATGGAAAAGAGAACAGCGTTGGTAGCAGGTGCAACAGGATTGACAGGTTCACACCTTATCAAGTTTCTTTGTGAAAACGATGCTTACGAAAAAGTAACGATTATTGTCAGACAAGCAATTTCATACAGCAATCCTAAGTTAACAACAAAAATTAAAAATCTAGATCAAGTAACTACTACTGATTTTGAAGGGGTAAATGATTTCTTTTGCTGTTTAGGGTCGACCATGAAAAAAGCAGGATCCAAAGAAGCGTTTGAACAAGTCGATTTATTAGCGCCAGTTCAAATGGGGAAACATGCACAAGCACAAGGAGCACAACATATGCTTGTTATTTCAGCGATGGGAGCAAATCCAAGCTCGTCAATTTATTACAATCGCATAAAAGGTAAAATGGAAGAGCAAGTTTCTGTACTACAACTTCCTCATGTATCTATATTTAGACCATCTTTATTAACCGGTGATCGACAAGAGTTTCGGTTAGGGGAGCGCTTTGGTGCTTTAGCTATGAAAGCCTTAAAATCATCTTTTATAGGGCCGTTGAAAAAATACCGTGCAATCGAAGCGCAGCAAGTGGCTTTTGCCATGATGCAAAAAGCATTAGAGACACCTTCAAATAAAGTATCCATTTATGAATCAGAGGAAATTGAAAACATAAAATAAGCAGCAAACTAAAATTGAGGTGATTCCATGTTCGATTCGCTCTTATTTGATTTAATGTTCGTCATTTTTTTAGGAATTGCTTCACAATGGTTAGCTTGGCGTTTCAGAATGCCCGCTATTGTTCTCATGTCCATTGCTGGTTTGTTTGTAGGTCCGATTCTTGGATTTATTAATCCACAAGAAAGCTTCGGCGATTTATTCGGTCCTATCATTTCGCTAGCTGTGGCTATCATCCTGTTTGAAGGGAGTTTGAACTTAGATTTCCGAGAAATTCGCGGATTTAACAAACCTCTATTTCGTATCGTGACCTTGGGGGCTTTTATTGCGTGGATTGCAGGGTCTTTAGCTGCTCATTATTTAGCAGGTTTGTCTTGGGCTGTGGCTTTTGTCATTGGTGGTTTGTTTATTGTGACAGGTCCCACTGTGATTCTGCCCTTACTTAGACAAGCAAAACTTAAACCGAAAACTGCCGCTATACTAAAATGGGAAGGCATTGTGGTGGATCCATTCGGTGCCCTTCTAGCCGTTTTTGCATTTGAATTTATTCAATTTATTAATGATGAAGTAACACTAAAAGCATTGCTGATTTTCTTTGCCGCTTCCGTATTTGCCGCTTTAATAGGGTTTGGAGCTGGACGAGCACTAGGCTGGATGTTTGAAAATGGCAATGTACCGGAATTTTTAAAATCTCCAATGGTCTTCGCAGTAGTGTTATTCACTTTTGTGCTGTCAGACGAAATCATGCACGAAACAGGGTTGCTTGCCGTTACTGCAATGGGGATGACCATGGCAAACATGCACATAGCTTCAATTCATGACATGAGACATTTTAAAGAGAACATTTCAGTCTTACTCATTTCCAGTATTTTTGTCATGCTGACTGCTTCATTAGCACCATCAACGTTATTGAAAATTCTTGATTGGAAAATCATCACTTTTGTAGCTGCCATGTTGTTTATCGTTAGACCATTATCAATTTGGTTATCCACAATTGGTACGGATTTAACCAATAAAGAAAAGACCTTAATAGGATGGATTGCTCCACGGGGAATCGTCGCGTTGACGGTTTCGGGTTACTTTGCCTCAGTCATGTTAGAAAAAGGTTATGAAGATGCAGATATCTTGGTGGCTTTAACATTTGCCCTTGCCTTTTCGACTGTGGTAGCGCATGGATTTTCGATTAGCTGGTTGGCTAGAAAGTTAAATTTAGCATCTTCTGACAGTCCAGGCGTATTAATTGTCGGTGGGAATCGATTTACAACCGAATTAGCGAAATCACTTCATGATTTAAAACATCAAGTTCTTATCATGGACAATTCTTTTGAACATTTAAGTGAAGCACGTAAATTAGGATTAAATTCTAAGGTTGGTGAAATCCTTTCCGAACAAACGGAATATAATGTTGATT
>NZ_JBATUX010000047.1:0-2717 GCF_049671445.1 Paenisporosarcina sp.
TAACGAGGTGGAGATTGAATGGGAAACACCTGAAGTAACTGCTTTCCAAATCGAGGATGAGGTTGAAGTAACTTATCAATTTGGGGTAGTCAGTTCTACCGGCAACGGTGTTCTTCGAAGAGTGAATCGATTTTGGTCTGAAGACGATGAGTTCTACAAAGAAGAAAGTGCCTTATCGTTTACAAAAGAAGAAGCTAGCACCATCATCGCAATGATTGCGAGTAATATGGATAAAATGACTTCGTACGAAGATATGTAAATCCTAATTTCCGATTCGATCGTCATTTATAATAAACAAAAAACAGGTATTAAGGTTTCCCTAATACCTGTTTTTTTGATTTTTTATTGGCAAAACAATTTAGATTCTAAGCTGTTTTTAACATAACATGCTACCAGATGAATTTTTCGAATTACTCAGATGGACGTATTGTTTGGTAAGCCAGTGACTCCCAAAACGATGTGTCTTTATTTTCAATCGAACCATCTGCAATTGCATGAACTGTTGCTTCAAGAGTAGTAATAGTTTGTTTAATCAAATAGCCGTTACTCTTTTGCCCTAACACATATGAGTCGTATTCATGATCGGACATTCCACGCATTTCAAATAATAGTGTCGATATACCGTATTCTACGGCTATACCGTTTCTGCTGATTGTTTCAGCAGAGCCCCCGCTGTATTTACCGAGGTGACCCCAGCCTTTTTCATCAATTGCTTCAAACACAACTGCACCTAGTTGTTTCGACTTTTCTACTACTTCGGGATCGGCATTTGGAGTTGTCGGATATAGAATCGACCCAGAAACAAGCTTACCGTCCCTTTCACTTCTTGCTCCTTGATGATGAAGATCAATCATATAATCAATATTATATTTCTTCATTACATTATTATGCAGTGCTTTTGTTTCTGGTTGGATTTTAGTTACATGATCACGGTTCAAATCTACTTCCGCAGCATTATATCGAGTTAAATTTCGATCTCCCTTTGCGATATAATCATCAAGAGAGAAGTCCACATCACCCATTGCGCCGTCTGCATTCAGCATAGGAACAATTAAGATATTCACCTCGTCTGTAACACCTTTCATCTTGTTTGTACCTAGATGTTTAATAAATTCAAGAGCACCCTCAGTTGTAAGTTGTTCATTTCCGTGCTGTTGGGTTAAAAACAGAATCGTAGGATTTTCAGGGTTTTTCATATATTTTGCCAGATATAAATCCCTTCCCTTGATACTTTGGCCAATTACTTCAAGTTCCATATCTTGTTGTTTTGCTTCTTCTTTTTTTAGGTAGTCTACCATTTCATCATAAGTATGGAGTATCGAAGTATTAATCGTTTCATTCCCTCCATAAGTAGGACCATTTCCGACCGCGTTGGCAATAGGAGAACCGAAGGACGATACGCTGAGCATCATCGCTCCAGCAATGGATAAACTAAGAACGGTTTTCTTCATACAATTTCCTCCTTTGTTTTCAACATTTTTTCCAATATCATTCAAATTTTTTCATATTTAGTTGGTTGGTTTATTAGATGTAAGCGGAATTTTCTCGTAATCTTCCGGATTCAATGTTTCAACTGAACCATCAGCTACCGCTTCGATAATTCCAGTAAGACCTTGTTCAACTGATTTTACAAGTTGTCCTTTTTCTTTCTGGCCCATCATTTGAGTCTGTCCTCTTACTTCAAAAAGGACTGTTCCGCTGCCATTTAATGCATAGCTACCAAGTGCTGTTCCTGGAAGGTCAAGTCCTTGGGAATAAAGAGAGATATTCGTAAATTTAGAGTTACCGTAAGATTGCAGCTCATTGTAAGCAGCTACATTTAATTGTCTTGAATAATCGTACCTATAGTTTTCCGCATATTCGGCGTATTTAGCACCTTCCGACGTATTTGGATCTGGAACAAACTGTGCGGATAAGGAAAGCGTTACTTCATCATCTGTACCATCTACGTAGGACATACCTTGATGATGAAGATCGATGAAGACATCTACAATTCCGTACTCATCTTTTAATGATTTATATACATCTCGAGCAGTCTGTGATTCTGGAGTAATGAACCAACCTGGTGTATTAGAAGCACCAGGAAAATCTTGTGCTTCCGGCACATAATTTAGATTTGGATTGAAGTCGCGGTTTACGTCAAAACCAGGATTTTCCCCATAGTTATAACTTTGGCTGATGCCTCGGTCCAAATAGTTCCATGATGGTGTCGTACCAGTGAGTTGTGGAAAATTGTATAGGACTTCATCCCATGTCATACTGTTTCTCCGTTTATCAGCCTCAGATGCATCTGGATTCATCATGGGCATAAAAACAATGGTAACTTCTTCACGGATTTTCTTTGCTTCTTTTGAATTTGTGGAAAGGCTTTTTAGGAGATTTAAAAGAGCGACCGTACCAGTTTTTTCATTACCATGAATTTCACTTTGAATAAGAATAACTTTGTCACCTGTTCCAACTTTTGCAGTGTATATATCCAATCCTTTATGAGATTGACCAACGACATCTACCTGTACAACACCATTGCTTGTCTTCTCAAGTTGTTTAAGGGTTTTTTGGAGCTCCCCATGACTGATAAAACCAGAGATAGAGTATTCATGATGATGTGTTTCTTGTTTAACCATATCCGCAGCATAAACAGGGAAAGCTAAGCTTGTACATAGCCCTAAAATACCTATTGTACTAACCACTTTTTTCTTCAATACGATCACTCCTTC
>NZ_JBATUX010000048.1:0-15009 GCF_049671445.1 Paenisporosarcina sp.
TAACGACATTTATTAGTATATCACGTTAAATCAAGAAGTCAAGCATTAAAATGATGAGCCATGTAGGATTCGAACCTACGACCCTCTGATTAAAAGTCAGATGCTCTACCAACTGAGCTAATGGCTCGCAAACTTAAGGGAAATGGCTGGGGAACCTGGATTCGAACCAGGGCGTGACGGAATCAAAATCCGTTGCCTTACCGCTTGGCTATACCCCAATAAAAAATGGCGGTCCCGACGGGAATCGAACCCGCGATCTCCTGCGTGACAGGCAGGCATGTTAACCGCTACACCACGGAACCGTTTGGTTGCGGGGGCAGGATTTGAACCTGCGACCTTTGGGTTATGAGCCCAACGAGCTACCGTGCTGCTCCACCCCGCGTCAATATTATATTGTAAACACCATGCTTCTACGCTTATGGCTTAGTGGACATCTTCCTCGGCTTTCGCCTGCGTCGATGTTACTTCGTCGTCTTCGTACGACTCGTTGCTCCACCCTCGCGACTTCTTTATGGAAGTTCGATTAGTGTTTCAACCTCGCGCTTCTTTAGATAGAAGCTTAAGCGATACAACTTCGTTAGTTGCGATTTGTTTAATAGAAGTAAAATCTAAATCACTGTCGCGTTTTCGTTATTGTCATTATAACATAGTTTTTAAAAAGTTGGTGACCCCTACGGGATTCGAACCCGTGTTACCGCCGTGAAAGGGCGGTGTCTTAACCGCTTGACCAAGGGGCCATGGCTCCGAAGGTAGGACTCGAACCTACGACCAATCGATTAACAGTCGATTGCTCTACCACTGAGCTACTTCGGAATAATGTCATGTAACTAATCGACTTTTCCTATTATAGTGAGATAGTTATTCCTCGTCAACCACTTTTGACCATTTTTTTAAAAGAATTATCACTGAACTTTTTTCAACTGTCCTGAACACTTGCCACAACGGTATTTAAGAGTATTTAAACGAATTTTCCGTCTATAGAGAAGACCACATAAAACACAACCATATACATGTTGAGCAACTTTGGTCCTTCTTTTCGCAGACCCTAAGTTTGCACAAAACCTTGGAGATTTAGTCATCTTTAATAAATCTTTAAAATCTTTATCGCGATGTTTGTAGCCTCTTCCTTCTATATGTAAATGATAATGGCACAATTCGTGTCGAATTATACCTTCAAGTTCTTCAATACCATAAAGTTCCAATGATTTCGGATTGATTTGAATGTGATGCGTTTGTAGCATATATCTGCCGCCTGTTGTTTTGAGACGACTGTTGAAATATGCTTCATGCATAAATGGTTTGTTAAAGATGGTGTTTGAGATTCTCGTTACTAGTTGTTGAAGTTCTTCGTTTGTCATACAATCCACCCTTTTAATGTTTTAGCTGTGTTAATGCTTTTGATATTCCGCAAAACACTTTCCTAGGGCGAATTAGGAGGCTCTCGGAATGCGTCCGCCTGTTTCTGTATCGCTACACTAGCTTCGAAACATAAAGGTGCGTTGCATCGCTGCACTAGCTTCGAAACATGGAAGGGCATTGTAACGGAAATCATCAGTATATTTTAACAGAGCGAATAATTTAAAACCTGCCTATCAATTTTTAATAGGCAGGTTCAATATTAATTTTGTTTTACTGGAGGCAACATTGTTAATGCAATACGCCCTTTAGTCTTTTCAACTTGTTCAACCCAAACCGTGACAATATCACCTAATGCAACGACATCTAATGGGTGTTTAACAAAGCCTTTTTTAAGTTTAGAAATGTGTACGAGACCATCTTGTTTGACACCTATGTCTACGAATGCACCAAAATCGACCACGTTACGTACTGTTCCTTGTAGCTCCATTCCACTTGCTAAGTCATCCAGTTGGAGGACATCTGTCTTAAGCAATGGTTGCGGGAACTGATCGCGTGGATCGCGCGTTGGTTTTTTTAACGTATCTACGATGTCTTTTAAAGTGATTTCCCCAATGTCTAAGCGTTCGCTTAACTCTTTCAAATTCAACTCATTTAAAGCGAGTTCAGCATCTTTTGTTCCGATTTGTGCTTTTGTTAAGCCGGCAGTTTTCAATACTTCTTCTGCACTTTGATAACTTTCCGGGTGAATACCAGTAGCGTCAAAAGGATTTTTAGCTTCCGGAATCCGTAAAAAGCCGATTGCTTGCTCATACGTTTTCGCACCTAATCTAGGAATTTTCTTTAATTGAGCTCGAGATATAAACTTACCGTTTTCATTTCTCATAATAATAACATTTTCAGCAACTGTCTTTGATAAGCCTGAAACATATTGCAACAAGGATGCGGATGCCGTGTTGATGTTAACTCCTACCTGGTTAACAGCTGTTTCAACTATAAACGTTAATGAATCATTAAGTTTCTTTTGAGAAACGTCATGTTGATACTGACCGACGCCTACTGCTTTTGGTTCGATTTTCACTAACTCTGATAGTGGATCTTGAAGTCTTCGAGCTATTGAAACTGCACTTCGTTGCTCAACTTGAAGATCTGGGAATTCCGCTCTAGCAGTATCAGAAGCTGAATACACACTCGCCCCTGCTTCGTTAACAATTACGTAAGCAACTTCTCTATCTGCTTCTTTCAGACATTCTGCAATAAATTGTTCTGATTCACGCGATGCTGTCCCATTGCCAATGGCAATAATTGAAATTGGGTATCGCTTTAATACATCTAAAATAGTCTTCTTAGACCCTTGTACATCTGCTTTAGGCGGATGCGGATAAATAACGGATACTTCTTGGAGCTTTCCAGTATCGTCTACTACTGCTAATTTGCAACCCGTTCGGTAGGCTGGATCTAGACCTAATACGACTTTACCTTTTAACGGTTGTTGTAATAATAGGTTACGTAAATTTTCAGAGAAAATATGAATGGCTTGTGTTTCGCCCTTCTCCGTTAGTTCCGTACGAATTTCACGCTCAACAGAAGGAGCGATTAAACGCTTATACGAGTCTTCGATTGCTTCCATAACTTGGACGGAGCTTGGTGAAGAACTATGTGACGGAACCCACTCCTCGCGCATGATAGTTAAAATACGATCCATTGGCGCATGCACACTAACTTTCAATATATCTTCTTTTTCACCACGATTAAGTGCAAGCACACGGTGAGGTACTATTTTCTTTACTGGTTCCGTGTAGTCGTAATACATTTCAAATACACTTTTCTCATCATTACTCTGTTTTTTTAGAGTTGAGAGGATCGAGCCTTCACTTCTTGTTAAGTTTCTAATTTTTTCGCGAATCTTTGCATCATCTGCGAATTGTTCTGCTAAAATATCGCGAGCACCTTGCAACGCTTCATCTATAGTAGATACTTCTTTTTCTTCATTAATAAAATCTTGAGCTAATTCATCAAGTTGTGTATTTGAAAAACTAAATAATAAGTTTGCCAAAGGCTCTAGTCCTTTTTCTTTTGCTATTGTTGCTTTTGTTCTGCGTTTCAACTTGTATGGTCGATACAAATCTTCTAAACGCTGAAGAACAGTGGCTGCTTGAATGGCCGCGGATAATTCTTCAGTCAGTTTTCCTTGCTCATCTATTAAACGAAGAACTTCTTCTTTACGTTGTTCAATTTGCTGTATGTAGCGGTAACGATCTTCCACTGCTTTTATTTGCACTTCATCTAATGAGCCAGTTGCTTCTTTGCGGTAGCGCGCGATGAAAGGAACTGTATTTCCTTCTTCGAGTAAATCAATAACTTGTTGTGCTTGCGCGGGTCGCACATTTGTCTCTTTTGCAATTCTTTGCATCAATTGTTTTGTATCCATTTGACTCATCCTTTCTTTACACTTTTCTATTTTATCATTAGAAAATCACAACATGCACCCACAACGGTAAAACTTGACCACCTTTTCTTATGTAACACCCAATCATCTTTTCTAAAAACGCAAAAAACCTACTCCATTTTATTGGAGCAGGCTTCCTGCGATAAATGTTGCATCGTCACCATGTTCGATGGTGTGAATTAATGTTTGATGTAAATCGTATGCACCTGAACAATTTTGCATGGTAGTTTTCGGATTCCCTAGTACTACACCGTCAGAATGGAACAAAAATAAATCACCTGGCTTATAGTCATAAGTTTGTGTTTTTATCTTTTGAGGTCTTCCAGATAAATAACCCATGACAGGTAAGGGATAGATCATTTTGTCATCATCTCTCCGTGTCATGTAAAACTTAATGTTTCCTACACAACTATATTGGATTGTTTTGGCTTTAAAATCCACTTTAACAATCGCGACTGCAGCACCACGCTTTTGAAACATTAGCTCATTGCATCTCAATAGCAATTCATCTATCGTTTCGTGATGATGCTTAGCTAAAATCATGGGAATGATTTCAGACGACTGTCTTGCGATTGGTCCGTTACCTAGACCGTCAGCAATTGCACACAAAAAGTAATCCCCATTCATATACGTAAAATACGTATCTCCTGATTCATTATTTCCTTCTTTGGCCTCTTGATAGACGAATACTTCTAAATAAGGGTGTCGTATAGAATCCATTACGATATTCCACCAGCCGCTTGTATGGCATCTTGTAACTTTTTGATAGCTTTACGTTGTAATCGAGAAACATGCATTTGAGAAATCTCGAGTTTATCGCCCGCTTCTTTTTGGCTTAACTGATCAATATATGTATATTGAATGACTTGTTTTTCTCGTTCAGACAGAACACTTAACGCATTCGCTACTAACATTCGCTGATCAGTTTTCTCAAATCCATCGTCTTGTTGTCCAATAACGTCAAATAAAGTGATACTACTTCCGTCAGAATCCGATTCAAGGGAATGATCCATTGATAAAGCTTGATAGCTTCTTCCCATTTCCATTGCTTCTAATACATCGTCTTCTTCGACTTCTAAGTATTCAGCAATCTCAATAACTTTAGGAGAACGTTGTAGTTCTGTTGTTAAAGTTTCTACAGCAGATTTAATACGTGGCCCTAATTCTTTTATACGACGTGGGACATGTACTGCCCAAGTTTTATCACGCAAAAAGCGTTTGATTTCGCCTATTATCGTAGGAACAGCGAAGGCTTCAAACGTTCTGCCAAATTCGGGATCGTATCGACGTATTGCACCAAGTAAACCTAACATACCAACCTGTACAATGTCTTCATGATACGATTTTCCATTTGAGTATTTACGTGCAATTGATTCAACTAAACGTTGATAATTTAGCACCAAATTAGTTTGTGCATCTTCATCTTCAGTTTCTTGATATGCTTTAATCCACTCTAAAATCTGTTCTTTTGTTTGATGATTAGGAGGAGATAGTTTCGACATTCTCTTCCACCTGCTCTTCTCCGACATATTTTGTCATAAAGACAGTTACGCCCTCTTGATGGTGGACTTTCACCTCATCCATTAATGTCTCGATTAAGTATAGTCCGAGGCCACCTTCGCGTAAAAACTGCACTTCTTGGTTTTCATTGTATGGGCCTACTTTGGCTTTCGTCTCTTCAAAGTTGAAGCTTTTGCCATGATCAGCCACCATGATTTCAATTTTATCTGGGTAAAGTGCACAACCAACTACTACTTCGCCTTCGTCGACTTCGGCGTAAGCATGTTGCACAGCATTTGTAATCGCTTCAGAAGAAGCAATTTTCAAATCTTCTATATCATCGTAAGTAAATCCGATACGACTTGCTAAACCCGAAATAGTTAGGCGAGCAACGCCTACATATTGGGGTTTTGCCGGAACTCGAATTTCTACGTAATCAAATGGTCTCATGATTAGTTTCCACCTTTATCATCTGTCTCAATATCCATTATTTCTCCAAGACCTGTAATATCAAATAATCTTTTTAGACGAGGAGATAGTCCTGTTAGTTTTACATGACCATTGTTTGCATTGATGTTTTTGAAAAAAGCAACAATAACTCCAAGTCCAGTACTATCCATATATGATACATCCGACATATCTAATTCAGCTTGTAAACCTTCTTTAGCCTGCACTGTCGCTAGTTTTTCACGTAAAATAGGTGCAGTAAAAGCATCAATTTCACCACTAATAAAACCTTTAACAACATTTTCTTCTTCTTTTAACACAACTTGAACATTCATCTATTAGCACCCCGTAATCTACATATCATCTTTGTATTCTTTGGTTACCACAATTTCATCAACTTGAAACCTTTTAACTAGTTTTTTTATAAATAACTAGTGTGAAGTCATCACGAAGCTCAAAGTTTTGCATCTTTTCCAATTCTTTAAATACTGAATCCACAATTGTTTGTGCACTTTCATGACGTAAAGAATGAATTAATGATGCAATAAATTCTTGTTCAATGAAACCTTCATCCGTTCTGCATTCGGTTACTCCATCTGTCATCATAACGACAAAGTCACCAATCTCCATTTTCACTTCATGTTGCTTATAAATCACATTCGGAACAACGCCTAGCAATAAACCTTTTGCATGGAGCTCAGAGAATTCATCTTTTTTAGCATCGAAAAAAAGAGCAGGTTCATGACCTGCTGATGCGTATGTAAAAATAGATTTTTCAACATTGTAGCGACCATAGAACATGGATATGAACATATCGTCA
Organism: Paenisporosarcina sp.; assembly: GCF_049671445.1. Classification (GTDB taxonomy): domain Bacteria; phylum Bacillota; class Bacilli; order Bacillales_A; family Planococcaceae; genus Paenisporosarcina. Next base: position 6,573 of record NZ_JBATUX010000048.1, read on the forward strand.
TCGACACTTTTTTCAACGATGCGATTAATAATATCTAATACTTTATCCGGGTCGGAAGTTGAATCCTGCAAACTATCCATCCCGTACTTAATCATGGACATGCATAGTGCAGCTGGAATTCCTTTCCCTATGACATCCGCAACCGCAACTCCTGCATTGGACTTATTATCACTAAGGAAGTAAATATAATCACCATTCATTTTCCGAGCAGGTACTGATACTAATCCAATTTCAAGTCCACTAACTTCAGGAACAGTTGTTTTCAACAAAGTACGTTGAACATTAGCCGCCAAATCCATTTCAACTTTCATTTCTTCTTGTTGTTGGATTAGACTTTGATGTTCTGCATGAGCAAGCCCATACCGAATCATCATTTCAATTAGCAAATCAAATGAATGCCATACATTCATGGGCAACTCAGGAAACATTTCTTCTAAAGCTGCCTTATGTATGCTAATTACGTCTTCAGGGGCTATGTTTTTTTGTATTAGTTGACGACTAAAGTTCTGCCCTGCATATAAGTTTTGCTCCGTTTGGCGCATTACATATTGTCTGAGTATTTCTTTATATTGCCGTCCAATTTCTTGAGGCATTTACTCTAACCTCCTAACGAATCCACTTAGTTGCTTTAATAACAGTTCCTTCGCCTAAAACTGTTTCTATTTTAAAATCATCCATTAAACGTTTGACTCCAGGCATACCTGCACCTAAGCCACCAGAAGTAGAGAATCCATCTTCCATCACTTTTCGAACATCGGGAATTCCCGGTCCTTCATCTGATGCGATAATAATAATGCCAAATGCTCCGCCTTCTGATATACGTTCAATTTCGATTTTACCTTTTCCCGCGTATAGGTAAATATTACGAGCAAGTTCACTAATTGCTGTAGTAATACGTGCTTGGTCAACCGTGCCAAAGCCAACTTCTTTTGCTTCATTACGACCAAGTTGCCTTGCTGCAACAATGTCCCACTCAGTTAAAATTTCTACAGAAGAGCGATACCCCATAATTATGCCTCCAATTCTCGTTGGAGTTTTTCAAGACCATTTTCTAAGTCTAGAGCTGTCATAACGTCTTCTAAACGAATACCTAATTCAATCAGTGTAATAGCTACTGCAGGTTGAATACCTGTAATAACCACTTTAGCACCCATTAAACCAGACATACTAATAACGTCACCGAGAACTTTAGCAATAAATGAGTCTATAAAATCGATTGGTGTCAAATCAATTACAACACCACGCGCACTAGTTTCGTGCATTTTCGTTAGTAAATCTTCTTGGAATTGAAGAGCAGTTTGATCATCTAGCTCCCATTGAATAGAAACAATAAGAGTATCTTTTAATTTCAAGATTGGAATTCGTAAGTTCAATCTTCTTCCACCTCCACGATTTTGCGGTTTGTCCAAGCTAAGGCTTGTTCAACTCCACGTTGCAATGTGCTTGTTGTTGTAAAATCTTTTAAGTTGATGCCTAAAGTCACAATTGTTTGTGCAATTTCAGGACGTATTCCAACAAGCATACACTTCGCTCCAACTAAACGAACTGCATCTGCTGCTTGGATAATGTGATGCGCGACCATTGTGTCAACAACCGGTACACCCGTGATATCTAATAACACTACTTCAGCTCTGTGTTTTACGACACCGTCCAATAAGTTTTCCATGATTAATTTTGCACGTTCCGTGTCGATCGTTCCGACAAGTGGCATAACAGAAATTTTATCAAATACAGGAATCAATGAAGCTGATAATTCTTGAAGTGCAATTTTTTGCAACTGCACTGTGCGTTCCCACGTTTTTGCATACGTTTCAAGAATCCCATCGCGCATTGGTGTAATCCAATCAGTGAAGAGCATGACATATTCCTTCATGTTTGATTCTGTGATTGTTTCGTTGCTTTCTAACATTTCATAAACAACGTGAGCGAAGTGATTGATTGCTTTCATCACAAAGCTTATTGACCAGCCAAATCGAACCACTTTGTTGGTAAATTCCTTTAAGCGATTGTCATAATTATTCTCGCCTTCAAACAGGTTAGAAATCATCAATTCCGCAAATTCGCGACTTGTTTTATTAATGACTTCATCTGACATTACTTGAAAAAAGCGTTCCTCAGAATCTTCTTTCATCATTTCTTGCCATTTATTTAGTATTTCTTCGAGATTATCTTGAATGAATGTAGCCATATTTTTATTCATATTCGATGATGATGCCTCCTATAACTAATTTTATTCTACCTATCATTGTATCTGAAAACTGCCAACTACACACGTTTTTTAATTCATAGCAAAAAAACACCGTACGGAAAAGCTCCGTACGATGTCTCCTCATATGTATGACTAAAACTTCACAAGGCCAAGACTTATTTCAAGCGCCTCATCTACCTCTTCCATCAGAACATCATCTAGCTGAGTAATTTTATCTGTCAGCCGCGATTTATCAATCGTACGCAATTGTTCAAGCAAAATAACGGAATCCCGTTCAAATCCATACTTTTTAGCATTGATTTCTACATGTGTTGGTAATTTTGCTTTTTGAATTTGCGCAGTGATAGCCGCAATGATGACCGTTGGGCTGAAACGATTTCCAATATCGTTTTGAATCACCAGAACGGGTCTAGTACCACCTTGTTCAGACCCGACTACTGGCGATAAGTCAGCAAAAAAAACGTCACCACGTTTTACGTTCAAGATTTCATCCTCCGCTTACGAGACGCTCCACAGTATGCTCCGCTTCATATTCTAAATGTAAACACTCGCTTGCAATGGACAAGTTAATATGCGACATTTCAACGTAGCCTTTAATCATCGCTTCTCGTATAAGATTTGGTTGAACCTGTTTAATATGTTTTTTTGTCGAAAAATAAACAAACTCTTCTGGTCCTGCAAGTTGTTGCACTTTCTGTCTATCAAGATCGCTCACAAATTGTCTTGGAAGTTTCACAATAACTTCCTTTGTTTCTCTCTTTTCATTCACAGTCAACACCTCCGACAAACCCGTCCCTCTTTTCAATACTTTTCTATCTTACCATTCTATACATACAATGAGAAGACAAAGAAGGAAAATATCTGACAATATTTTTAGAATAGTCGGTTTTTGTCGAGTACTATGATGTGTATATCCTTGGCACTCGATTTGTGAGGACACAAGGAATTTCGTAGGTAATTGTTTGCAGTTTTTGCGCCCATTCTTCAATGGTAATTTGCTCAGTTCCTTGTCTTCCAATTAACACGACAGGCTCGCCAATTGGCACCTGTCCATTTAAACGAACCATACATTGATCCATACAGATTCGACCAATGACTGGCACCCTCTTACCTTGAATTAACACAGCTTGACCATTCAGTCCTCGCAGCATTCCATCCGCATAACCAATTGGAAGAGTAGCAATCCACTCGTCTTTTTCAGCTGTGTAGGTAGCTCCGTAACTAATTGTTGTGCCTGCTGTTACTTTTTTAACGAACGCAACTTCTGTGTGCAAAGACATGGCTTGACCTAAAGTAAAAGGTAGTTCATTGCTCACATACGCCGATGGAGATAATCCATACATAGAAATTCCGAAGCGTACCGCATCAAATAAAGACTCTTTTTGTGTGAGTGCAGCTGCACTATTTGCTGTATGAACGCATTTCGGTCTTTCAGGAAAGAGTTGCAAAAACGTATTAAACTTCGCCAATTGGTTTGTGAATTGTTCGGTATTTTCTTCATCAGCGGTTGCAAAGTGCGTAAAAACACCATCAATCAGCACATCTGATCGCTGATGAATGGTTTGAATAAGGTTATTTAAATCTGATTCCGTTGTAACGCCTAACCTTCCCATGCCGGTGTCGATTTTAATATGAACTTTCAACTTTTTGGGTAAGGTCGGAATGTGAAGAAACCACTCTTTTTGAAAAACAGTGACTGTAATATCTTGTTCACTTGCTAAAACAGCAAAAGCTGGAGGTGATGCCCCCATCACAAGAATGGGCGATTCGATGCCAAGTGCTCGCAATCGAATCGCTTCATCTGGTGTGGCAACGGCAAGCATACTTGCTCCGACTTCCAATGCCGCTTTCGACACTTCAAAATCACCATGGCCATATCCATTTGCTTTAACTACAGCTATTACATGAATAGACCGAATAATATGTTTCTTCAAATTCAGTATGTTCATTTTTATTTCATTCAAATCAATTTGTGCGTAGGTTGGTCGATAAAAATTAGTAGGTTGCATCTTCATTCCTCATTTAGGGTTCGATAGTTAGTATGGTAGGTTTATTTCATATCTGATGCTGTCATTGAAGAAGCAACAGTCATCATTTCTTCACGTGTCATTGTGTCTGAAGCTAAGAAGAATTGGATACCTTCTTGTTCCCAAGAGATAGATTGATCTGTGATTGCACCAATCGCAAAACCTAAATCAGCTGGATCACCAGGTGCAAAGACAGGAACTAAATCCACGGATTTCTTCGTTATTGGCGACTGGATAATTGTGAACTCTTTCTCTCCACCATAAGTTAAAATGACGCGTTCTTGTTTATCATCTTTTACCACTTTTTCTTCAAGCTTATCTACGCCTTCCCATTGGAGAGTAGGATAGTGAGTTTGGAAGACTGGTAACTCTTCATCAGTACTAGCTGTTTCGTTTTCAGTCGTTTCTTCTGATGGCATATCTGCTTTGTAATCAGCAGCGTTTCTAGAAGTTCCCAATGTAATCTTATCAAATGTGATAAGAATTTGTTGCTCTTTTTGATCGTTTAAGATGGAAACTTTAGTTGGAAGTAATGTTTTCTTACTGATATAAATTTGTTGAGTTGGCAACATTTTTTGATGGCTGTTTCTTGTTTTCGTTTCAAAAATATACGAATTTTTGTTTTCCGTCATAACGGATTCTTTATCAGCTTTAATGTCTTTTGCAAGAGAACCAATTAAGTAGGCTTGGCTATTTTTTTCCGGCCAGTCACTCTGGAATTTATACGTCTTCCCAAGTGTTGGAGTAATGACAAAGACACCTTCTTTATTTCTCACAATCGTTTGCGATACATCTTCACCAGTTTGACTAACTTTCACACGATAAAACTCAGGTTTCGTATGCCATACATTTACTTCATAAAGACGAGGTTCTGAACCAGTACTAATTTCCATCTTCGCGTCTAACTCATAGCCTTTTGTTTCAACCCACTTACTACTCAACTTCTTCAACACATCTTCTTTTGACTCAGCACCACAAGCTGTCAAGAAAACCACTAACAGTATTACTAATCCTGCAAATAAACGGTTACGCAATAAATTCACCCTTTCTCATATCGATCCGTTAAAACATCTTATGAAAGAGGGACAGGGATTATTCAACCAATATTACTTGTGCTGCGGCGAATTGTTTTGTATGGGTGATGCTAACATGGCCAGCTACTTCTTTCCCTTTAAAAAATAACATAGGTTTTCCAACGTCATTTGACAACACATTTATATCTTGAAAGCTACAATTCTTACCAATTCCTGTCCCAAGCGCTTTTGCGAATGCTTCTTTCGCTGAAAAACGGCCAGCCAAGAATTCAATTTGCCTCGTGTTATTTAATTTCTCAAATCGTTTTAATTCCTCAGTAGTTAATATACGTTGCTTAAATTTCGAAGATCGCTCGTGTGCTGCGATAATTCGTTCAATTTCTGTCACATCTAAACCAATTCCTTTAATCATGCACCACTTCTCCTTTCAACCAATTGCCATTTCGCGGTATAATATACACATACAAAATCGAGGTGAATACATGTTTAGTCGTACAGAAAATTTCCAACAATACATTAAGTTGTACCCAGTAGTTTCTACCATTATTGCACTTAATATCATCATCCATGTATTATCCATGATTCCGATTCTGGGTGATTTAATATTCAATTATGGCGCGGGGGCTAATTACTTAATATCTGATGGACAATGGTGGCGTTTTATTACACCTATGTTTTTACATGCTGGTTTTTTACATTTGCTCTTTAATATGTTCTCATTGTATTTATTTGGACCAGAACTTGAAAAACTGGCGGGTAAATTACGTTTCTTAAACATTTATTTTATGGCTGGATTATTTGGCACAGTCGCCACTTTCCTCTTACAGGAAGCTTCATATATACATGTCGGTGCTAGTGGTGCTATTTATGGACTACTTGGAGCATTTGGTGCACTTGTGTATTATGCACGAAATACACTACCTCAACTCAAACAAATCATTTTACCAATTATCGTTATCAGTATCATCATGACGTTTTTAACACCAAACATCAATGCGACTGCCCATTTAACAGGGTTGGCTGTTGGTTTCTTAATCGGATTAAGTTACTTTCATCCAAAACGCATTATCGGATGGAAAAAAAGAAAAAGATAGGACAGCCCTCATTGCGGCTGTCCTTTTTCTATGACTGCATGACCAGAGGGTTCGTACCACGTCATGACTTCTTCAATATCTTCAATTTGTAAGTGTTCTACCTGCGCGGTTGCTCCTAACATTCCCGATTTAATCGTGGTTTCAATAGAGGCAAGAGCTTTTCTTTTTTGAAAAGGACTTTGTCTCATTTCAAGAGATTGCATGCGCTTTTTTTCTATAAAGAACGTGTACTTACTAAAACTTCTGTATCTAAGTGACAGTTGATTTCGACTGATCGAAAGCCCTGCCGATCGATGTTGCCAAAGGCCAAGTAGTAAAAACATCGGAACCAAGAGCAACGATAATAAGCCGTAAGGATAATAGAAATAACTAATACCCACTATAACTGGTACAATCCAAATAAAGTCGAGTCGATAATAAAATGGTTTAGCCCGCTTTGGAGACGTTGTCCAGACGGGTTCAAAATCAAAATCAGCAAACAATTGATTTAGTGGTTGCTTGATTTTGTTCTTCTTTACAAGAGGAAACAAGCGAATTTTTTTATCTTGATCATCTATTGATCCTCCAGCACTCTCCACAATTACAGTGCAATATCCAAACAATTGACGTAATGGATTCTCAACAATACGGACGCCTTGAACACGTCCAATCGGTATGGTTACTTTTTTCTTCTCTAATAACCCACGAGTCAATACAATCTGGTCGTTTTCTTGAATAATTGTAAACTGATAATAATTAAGCGTTGTCAGTATCACAGAAATAATCCAAGAGAATATTAAAAATGCAAAGATGCTAATAGCGATAATAAAAAAACCAAACTTTAAAAACACGATAACTTCATCATAAATTACGTTGTACGGAATTATATCGGAGAATTGCGTCATAAACACGGCAACTCCCGAAAATACAACGCCAATCCCTCCAGAAGTAGCTGCAAGTATGAGGAGGTCTTTCATATTCATTTTGAATATGGTGACACTATTGCTTTTTGATTCTTCATCCCTTTGGTTATTAGGTGTTTCATGCATTTCGTCTACTTGCCCTTTGCTCAATTTACGTTTTTTCGCAAATGCTAATTCCATTTCAATTTGATTCGCAGCTTCTTTTGTAATGGCTGTTAGTTCTGCCTCAGCTTCTGTTGCGGAACCAGAACCCGCAGTCTCAATCGTAACTTTTACCAGTTTAAAAGGACGGTGGAGTATGCTTTCTGTGTAATTGAAACTTTGTATTCGTTCAAAAGGAATATATCTTTTCTTCTTTACAAATAGTCCATACTCAATTCGTAATTCATCATCTTCAAACCAATAAACAAAGCGTTTCCATTTGATTACACCGCTTAATAAAATAAATAATAATACCAGTACCCCTATGATATAGGGAATATAACTAGTCCAATGTCCATCTGAAGACGAACTTCCTTGAAATCCATTTGCTACAAACACAATAACAAAAGGAAAGATCAAATCTTTTAAGCCTTTCGTAAAATTAACAACAGCAGAAATCGGATGAAGCTTATAACGTTCTTTAGACATCATCTTCCGCCACCCTTGCAAGTGTCGATATGCGACTTCTCAACTCATCAGCTTCACTTGTGATAAGAGCAGGAATCGTGTGGTTCGTTGCAGCAGTTGAAATTGTAATGGAAGCTAAATCATATTTTCGCAAAATCGGTCCTTGTTGTGTGTCTACATGTTGGACACGAACCATTGGGACGAGGACTCTTCTGACGATAAATAACCCATACTGAAGTTCGATTTCTTGTTCCCGTACTTCATATCGCCATCTTAACCATCTTAATTTGGGAAATAGATAAACAAATACATATGTATATAGTAGTGGGAGTAAAATACAAATAATCAATACCCATAGCGGGCCTTCTAGCCACCAATTTAATACGCCAATACCTATCGCTATTAATACAATAACGGCTGAGTGTATCACTCCATACAACCGCCAAACTTTTAATCCTTTAGGTGAAATTTGATTCATTGGTTCATTCCTCATCTAAACACCAACTTTCTCTCTATACATACGATTTTACAGGAAAAATGTTTCATTATAAATGCATATCTT
>NZ_JBATUX010000049.1:0-30049 GCF_049671445.1 Paenisporosarcina sp.
TCCAGTTTTCACGTTCTCTGCACCTCCATCATTTACCGTATGGTTGACGGAATCCTGCCCGTAATTTATCAACTGCATCAACAAGTCGTTTGTCCTTTGTTTCTTGTCTCTTAGCTGATAACAACCACTCTAGATACTGTTTCTGATACCCAGATGGTAAATTCTCAAACGTGATGAGAACATCTTCTCTTTCAAATGTTTCACGAATTTCTTCTGTTATTACATAGTCAGAAGTGACAGCAATACTATTGCCTGACGTTTTCCTCTTCACAGAACTTTGTGGTCTAAAACGAATGGCAGACCAATCAGCATCTAGCGCAATTGAAGCAATCCCAGCAAATCCTTTCGCTTTAATTGTCTCCCAACCGTAATCACGGTTTAGATCTTTGAAAAGCTTGGAGGATTTTTTCGGGTAAGCAATCCAAATCATTGCGTCTTGTTTCAATGCTTTCAAAAATGTTTCTTCATGTGTCTGCAAATGATTAATCGATGTAGCAAATAAAAGCCCAAATGAATACAAGCCTTCAATAGGCTTTGTATCCATTTCGGCAGTTACATAATCTGTCGATGGTGATTCCATTACTAAGAATCTCTCGTTAGGTGGTATTTTTAGTTTCTGTTTGTTCTCAAGAATCATACGAATTCCTCACCTTTTTTATCAGTCAATTACGTTTTCAAGTGCCATACCACGAGAGCCTTTTACTAAGATAATTGAATTTGAAGAAGTTTTTGATTTTAATATGTTGCGAATCGGCTCATAGTCATTTTCTGACCACACCACTTGTGTTTCCGCAAACAATGATTGTAACTTTTCATATAACCACTTCATTCGAGGTCCATATAAACAAACACCTTCAAACTCTTGCGGGGTGATATAGTCAGCCAACTCTTCATGATACCTTTGTTCGTCGTCGCCTAGCTCAAGCATATCACCAAGGACTAACCATTTTTTTGGTCTAATCGTCGTTTCACGGATAAAGGTGATGGCTGCTTTCATCGATGTTGGTGCCGCATTGTATGCATCGTTAATAAATAATGAACCGTTCTTTGCAGGGATGACCTCCATGCGCATATCTGTCAGTGACACTTTTTTTAACGAATCTTTAATTTGTTCATTCGTTAGACCAGCTTTTTGGGCAATTAAAATGGCTACTAACGCATTTTTGACTTGATGCTTTCCTAAAACAGGAATCATAAAACGATCGTCAATTAAGCCAGTAACATTAAATTCACTACCATTTTCCGTCGCTTCAATAGATTCGACAGAGAAGTCATTCGAACGATCGGATCCAAAAGAAATCGTGTTTATGGAAGGTGATTTTTCTTCATTCAATCTTTGTATAAATGGACGTAAAAGTGGTTCATCTCCGTCGTAAAATAAACAGCCACTTGGTTGTAAGCCGGCTACAATTTCAAACTTAGCTTTAGCAATTCCTTCACGAGAACCTAAGTCTTGCATATGTGCTTCCCCAATATTCGTAATTGCTACAGAATGTGGTTTTGCTAAGTTAGATAAAAATTCAATTTCTCCGTAATTACTCATGCCCATTTCAAGCACAGCAAAATCTGTGTCTTCGTCTAGAGACAAAATCGTAATGGGTAAACCTAAGTTATTGTTGAAATTCCCAGCTGTTTTTTGCACACGGAAATACGGAGCAAGAACGCCAGCAACTAAATCTTTAGTTGAAGTCTTCCCGTTCGATCCAGTAATGCCGATAAATGTGGCTTGATGTTCCTCACGATAAGCACGCGCCATTTTTTGCAAAGCTTTTTCACTGTCTTCAACGAATAGTAGCGGAACACCTTGAGGTGGATTCGGTTCATCTTGTTGCCAAAGAGCAGCAGAAGCTCCTTTTTCAAAAGCTTGTGCCACGTATTGATGTCCATTTACTTTTTCACCTTTAAAAGGAATAAATAAATCCCCATGTTGAATGGTTTTCGTATTGATAGAAACACCACTTACCACTACGTCTGGTGTTTCCACCCTAATTTCTAGCCATTCAGCTATTGTTTGTAATGATTTCTTCACAAATATTCACACTCAATCCATTGTATATTGTAGTTGTTGTTTTTCTGTATGACGTTCAATTGCTAGTTCGATTAACTGGTCGATTAACTCCGAATAATTAACGCCTGTATGTTGCCATAGTAACGGGAACATGCTGAACGGAGTAAATCCAGGTAAAGTATTTACTTCATTAATCAGAACTTCATTTTTATCCGTTACAAAAAAGTCTGCACGCACAAGACCTGAACAATCTAGTACTTTAAATGCTTTAATCGCATTGTCTTGTAATGTCGCTTCCACTTCTGATGAAACTTCAGCAGGAATAATCATTGCAGTATTGCCGTCTTTATATTTTGCTTGGTAATCGTAAAAAGCTTTTAACGGTTTGATTTCGCCAGGTACTGAACATTTCGGCGTATCATTACCGAGAACACCCATTTCAATTTCACGAGCGTTTATACCTTGTTCAATCACAATTTTACGGTCATATTTTAATGCCAACTCTACTGCTTCAATCAATTCTTCTCGGTTCGACGCTTTACTAATGCCTACACTTGAACCCAAGTTTGCAGGTTTTACAAACAATGGCCACTCAAGTTCTTTTTCAATCTTCCCAAGCCAGAAGCTTTGATCATTTTGCCATTCTCGACGAATAAAATGTACATACGGTACTTGTTTCAATCCAGCGATAGTGAAAAGTTGTTTCATGACCACTTTATCCATCCCAGCTGAAGAAGCTAATACACCATTGCCGATATATGGAAGATTTAATACTTCCAGTAATCCTTGAACGGTCCCATCTTCACCGTTAGGTCCATGTAATAGAGGGAAAATAACATCTAACGATTTTTCATCACTTTGAGATGGCAAAAAGCTAGAAATGTTATTTGGGAGACTTTGATTTGCTGTATTTTCAAATTGCAATTGTTCAATTGTTTCGATAGGAGCTAATAGCTGTTTCCCTTTTCTCCATTCACCTTCTTGTGTAATGTAAATCGGAAACACTTCATATTCACTAAAATTTAATGCTTGAGTTACTGCACGAGCCGTTGATAGCGACACTTCATGCTCAGCAGATTTTCCACCATATAATAAACCGATTCTTTTTTTCATTCTTATACCTCCACGTATTGGATCCTTTTATTTTAACATGAACTTTATTTACCCATAAACACATAGTAAAAAAACACGACTTTGGAATTTAGCTATTATTAGTTTTTCTTATACTATCCAAAAAGCTTATCATTGTTGACACGATAAAAAAACAATCCCTTGCACTCATCTTTGCAAGGGATTGCCATTAAAACCGAATCGTTTCATCCGGACTTTGTTTCATTAACGCAGTTAATTCGTCCCATATTTCATCTGGGTAGACGGATTCTGGTAATAAACGGATTTCTAAGTCATACGAAACTTTTGATTTTTCTTGTTTGTATAAGGAAAGAAGAACTCCTTCTTTTAATAAAGGTTTATGTGAAACAAACTGCTCCATTGTAAGTTCAGGGTAGCCTACTTTTTGTTTTCTACGCCAAAATGATGCCCCTTTTTCTTTATTCAGAACCACTTGATTTAGTATATTCACAACTAAATGGAGTGAATCATTTAGTTCACGGAAATAAATTTTCGTCATACTTTCTTCTTCATTAGATAGGTACACAAAACGATTTTGAAGTTGATAATAAAACGGTGAGCGAATTGGCTCTTTTTTATGTCCGATATATAATAGTTCAGCTTGTTCTTGAGACGTTAACATATTAAGTTTACGTTCATCTTTAAAATCAATCCATCTCAAGTCTGTGGGATTATCCATAAATTCTTTTGTGAAAGTTAATACTTCTTCATCAGGAACGAATTCTAACTGAGTATGTATGTTAAAAGAACTGTCTTCGTACTCATGCTTGAGTAACAATAAATTCTGCAATGGCCCAAGACTTTTAACAAATTGTTGCATAGTTAAACCACTGAACATAACGAACTGATCAGCTTCGTTCATATGTATATAAATATGGTGAAGAAAATCTTCTATATCACGTGCCTTTTTCACCATGATCATCACTCCATTCCTCTATTCATTATAAGCCCATTTTGTGAAGAATGAAACATTTAGCACGCTCATCTTCAGTACTTACTTCACAAGCATTTATAAGTCATTTACGTTATAATTAATAGGTTATAACTTCAAAATAGAAATTTAGGTGACAATTATGGAAAATAACAAAGGTTTTGCGGACCGATTTGACTGGACGCTTGCTTTTATTGTATTACTTCTTTTCATTGTCAGTTTGTTTGCGATTTCATCTGCACAGACTTCTGGACAATATCCAATCAACTTTATCCCCCGTCAAGCATTCTGGTACATAGTAGGAGCTGCAATTATTGGTTTTACTATGTTTTTCGAGCCAGAACAATATAAAAAAATGGCCTGGATTCTTTATGGATTTGGCATATTTGTGTTAATTGCACTCGTTATAGCTCCGGGTGGCGACGGACAAATCGCAGAAATGCGTGGAGGAGCAAAGAGTTGGTTTCATTTACCTGGTATTGGGAGCATTCAACCTTCTGAGTTCATGAAAACGTTCTTTATTTTAACGATGGCACGCATGATTAGTAAACATCATGAGGATTATGTGTTAAAAACGTTAAAAACCGATTTATTTCTACTCGGAAAAATTATTGCAACCGCATTAGTTCCTTTACTATTTATCATGCAACAACCCGATTTAGGAACATCACTTGTCTTTCTTGCTATCACCGCTGCGATGATTATTGTTGGTGGTGTTACTTGGAAGTTGATATTACCAATCTTTGCAGGGACTGCAGTAGTCGGTGGATCCTTACTTTGGATGGCAGTCTTTATGCAAGATTTCTTATCGGATAAATTCGGCTTTAAACCTTATCAATTTGCTCGTATATATTCATGGATAGACCCTAAATCGTATGCTTCAGCTGAAGGCTATAATCTACTTAATGCCATGTCAGCCATTGGCTCAGGGGAGATTACTGGTAAGGGCTATCAAGGACGTGAAGTATACGTTCCTGAAAATCATACCGATTTTATTTTCACTGTTATTGGAGAAGAATATGGCTTTATCGGAGCAAGTATTGTCGTTAGTTTATTTTTCTTATTAATCTACCATTTAACCAAAATCACACTTCAGCTAAAAGATCCTTTTAGTACATATGTCTGTGCTGGAATCATTGCCATGATTACATTCCATGTATTCCAAAATATCGGTATGACTATACAGTTATTACCGATTACGGGTATCCCGCTTCCTTTTATTAGTTATGGGGGTAGTTCGTTAATGGGGAATATGCTTGCACTCGGATTAGTCTTCAGTATGAAGTTCCATCACCGTACGTATATGTTTGGTTCTTCAGAGGATGAATAATGACATATTTAGGTTTTCATTGCGCTTTGGACGTATCTCCTGCTGCACTATAAAATCTAGATTATAAAGAGTCGGGCTTGTGACTTCGTCACTCGCCCGACTCTCTTTTTTCAGATAAGTTTGCTGCGAGGATACTTCCTTCGCTCCCTTACAACCTGTTTGCTCACATTTTTATTATTTAGGTTTACTAGTGAAACGCTGACTACTTTAAATAGATATTCGGCCGAAGACGGTATTTCGGCCTCTTTCAGCTTATTTTATTTTTGAGTAAACACATTTTTATAAAAAAATAGCTAAATCCAACTTAAAGACGTTTTAATATAGGGCTATGTTAAATGTTGCTGTTGATATTCCGCAAAACAGTTACGCTTTCCGCGGGCTTGCGCCGAACTAACTCGGACTTACCGTCCGAGTGGATTTCTGCACTTCGCTTTCCCGATGGAGTCTTCACTGTTTTGCTACATATCACTAAATCGAAAGCTACCTCATATACATGTTCACTAGAATGATTGTATTAGAAGGCGGCGGGAAAACATGTGCTCCTGCGGTTACTCGTCACAAAATTCAGAGCTAATAAATTTGATGCTTTCATGACCAACATCCTGTTGGCCCGAGGAGGCTAATGGGCAGCCCGCGGAAAGCGTTCACCTGTTTCTGTTTCTGGTAAAAAAAGATGGTTTTCTTTCTTCTTTTCATGTTAAAGAGTTAATTCGACAGTCATTTCCCAGGAAATATTAACATATTCGACATGAATTTTTGTTTATAAGAAAAGGGGGTGTCTAATAAATCACTAATATAAAGTAATTAGAGAAAATAATTCTTATTTCTATAACTACATTTGAACATTGAACCATTTATAATTGACTGTTTTGCACAAGATGAACTTAAGGTTGATTGGAGTGGAAGACGGCGAGAAAACATATGCTCCTGCTGTTACTCGTCGCAAAGATATTGGACGAATTGCAGTTCGTCCAATATCTTTCCAGCGGGAATAGCATGAGCGGAAGACCCCGCAGACAACAAGTTGTGGTTGCACAACTTGTTTGCGACGAAGCTAAAGTAGCGATGCAGGAGCAGATGTTTTTTGCTCGTCGAGGAGGCTGAGGCCATGCCCGCGGAAAGCGTCCGTCTGAAATGGAAATCAACCCTCACTAAATAAAAAAAGGGAACCGCCCTTAGTCATATATTATGACTTTTGGAACAGCTCCCTCTACCTATTATGAACTTTCTAGCCATTGTTCGAGCAATCCTTCAAGTTTAATCTCTAATTGTGACTTCTCAAAAAGTAACTGTTCATACACTTCCCAATCCTCTTGGTTCTCTATTCTGTTGGTTATTTCTGAAATTGCAGTCTCAAGTTCTGCCATTTCTTCTTCGATTGGTTTAGATAGTATCTCTTTCACGCGAGTTGGTTTGACTTCTTCTACAAGATCAACGATTTTAATATCTTCAACTTGATGTCGAACTTGTAATTCATCCCACTTGCCTCGAGCCCATTCATACGGACCTTCAAATGTAGTCAATTCTCCTTGGTCGAGCCAAGCTGTTCGAGGGAATAATTTATTTAAAAAGTAACGATCATGGGATACTGCTAAAATTGTCCCTTGGAAATCTTCCAACGCTTCTTCCAAGACTTCTCGTGAATCAATGTCTAAATGGTTGGTTGGTTCGTCCAGCATTAACAAATTTACATCTTGATACATAAGTTGTGCTAACCTTAAACGCATGCGTTCGCCACCACTTAAATCGCTTACACGTTTAAAAACATCCGGACCATAAAACATAAATCTTGCTAATACATGCCGCGCTTCTCCTTCAAACATGGATACTTCTTCACGAAAAGCATCGATTAATCGAGCTTTTGGATTCGCTATTTCAAAATGCTGTGATAAAAAACCGACCCTAACATTACTGCCTAATCTTGCTATACCATTATCCACGGATATTTCGCCTCGCAACAATTTCAATATCGTCGACTTTCCGGTCCCATTGCGTCCGACGACGGCCACTCGGTCTTTCCAATAGACATTAAAATCAGCATTTTGAAGTAATACATTGTCACCAAAGGACTTAGAGACATTTTCCATAACGACGACTTCTTTTCCGCTTCGTGGTGCAGCGTCAAACACTAACGTCATTTTTCTCGGATCTACGAGAGGCTTTCTCACTTTTTCCATACGTTCTAAAGCACGTTCCATATTACGAGCACGTCTATGCAAGGCTGCATTTGGTGGTACCGCTTCATTTGCCCAAAGCCTTAATCTTTTAATGGCTTCTTTCATTTTCTTGATTTTTTTCTGCTGTTCTTCAAATTCTTGGAATTCCCTCATAAGGCGTTCTTCTTTTTGGATAGCAAAAGATGAGTAATTTCCATGATAAAGAGTTAACTCACCTTCTTCAAGGTCCGCTACTTTTGTAACGACTTGATCTAAGAAGTAACGATCATGCGAAATAATGACAACTGTTCCGTCATAATCGACCAAATATTGTTCAAGCCATTCAACTGCAAACAAGTCCAAATGGTTTGTGGGTTCGTCAAGTAACAATAAGTGTGGTTTTGTTAACAACAACTTCCCGAGCATGATTTTCGTTTGTTCGCCTCCACTCAAACTGGTAAACGAACGGTCAACAAATGATGTTAACTGTAACCCTTGCACTACTTTATCGAGTTCCGAGTCCATTGAATAGCCATCCCGAAGTGTGAACTCTTCTTGAATATCCCCATATTGTTTCAATAATTTTCCCAACTCATCCGGTGTAGCTTTTGCCATGCTCTCTTCTAGCACCGTCATTTTTTTCTGTATCGCAACTAATTCTTCAAAAGCCATTAACAAAACATCATGGCCTGTTACTGATTCTGAATAAGAAGGTATTTGAGCTAAATAACCAATTTTCGTCCCTTTTTTAAAATGAATACTGCCTACATCAGGTGTTTCAATTCCAGCAAGCAATGTAAATAATGTTGTTTTTCCTGAGCCGTTTCGACCAACAACTCCTAATTTATCGCCCGTTTTTATGGCTAATGAAAGTTCTTCAAATATCATATTACCACCGAGCATTTTGCTAATTTCTTGTATTGTACATATCATTTTTTTCGCTTCCTTTCATATTGAACACAGCTGGAAGCACAAAAAAAGACTGCTCGAAGAGAGCAGTCTTTTCCCGATAATAACGGTTTGGAAAGAATGTCTAATCAGCTGTGATATTCATGTAATTGTCTAAAATGGACAGACCCGTCCCGTTAGTGGCAATTTCATGAGTAATCGCACATGAAACGGATAAAAATTCCAATATAAATCCATGTGCAGTCACAACGTTTTTCATTCTTTCCTCACCTCCGATCATTGATTTTAGAATATTCTATCACATATCTTTATCAATTTCAAATGGCCATTTCGGCAACATTTTTGATAGTTTTTTATCCTCACGATAGCCCAGCACATATTCTGCTTGCATGATTGTGTGAATCTCTCTTGTTCCTTCGTAGATAACTGGTGCTTTAGAATTCCTCAAATATCTTGCAACAGGATAATCGTCTGAATATCCATAAGCTCCGTGGATCTGTACAGCATCATCTGCCGCTTGATTGGCAAAATCACAAGCCTGCCATTTGGCTAAAGATGTTTCGCGTGTATTACGTACGCCTTTATTCTTCAACTCGCCAACTCGGTACACCAGAATGCGGCTCATCTGTAAACCCGCTTCCATTTTCGCAACCATTTGTTGAACTAATTGATGCTTACCGATTGGTTTACCAAACGTTTCGCGTTCATTGCAATATTTCACACTTGATTCAATACAAGCCATAATTAATCCAGCTGCACCTGCAGCTACTGTAAATCGACCATTATCTAAGGCCGCCATGGCAATTTTAAAGCCTTCGCCTTCTTCTCCGATACGGTTTTCAACAGGTACACGGACATCATCAAAGAAAATCTCTCCCGTATTTCCTGCACGAATACCATACTTACCTTTAATTGCTTTAGAACTAAAACCTTCCATCGTGCGTTCCACAATAAATGCACTAATGCCATGATGTTTCTTTGATTTATCAGTATATGCAAAGACTACAAAGTTATCTGCCTTATCACAAAGAGAAATCCATGTTTTTTGGCCTTTTAGAATGTAATGGTCACCCTCACGAGTTGCTGTTGTGGACATAGCCGCAACGTCTGAACCCGCTCCTGGTTCCGTCAATCCAAAAGCTCCGATTTTTTCGCCCCTCGCTTGAGGGACCAAGTATTTTTGCTTTTGTTCTTCAGTACCCCACTGCATTAAGGTCATAGAGTTTAAGCCGATATGAACTGAAACTGCTGTACGAAACGCTGTATCACCGCGCTCCAATTCCTCGCAAACGATAGCAAGGGCGTTATAATCCATTCCACTTCCACCATAAGCTTCCGGCACACAAACCCCCATAAAACCTAACTCCGCTAATCGTTTCCACACTTTTGGATCAAACCCACCCGTTGAATCCCATTCTGCGATATGAGGCAATATTTCATCATCCACATATTGTCGAACTGTTTTCCGAAGTAGTTGTTGTTCATCTGTAAATTCGAAGTTCATGATGTTGCCCCCTGTTATCCGTTTGCAACCGTAGTTGATTGTTTAATGGCTTCTTGAATATCCACGCCTCGTTTATTCATCTCTGCAATATATGCATCACCAGGTACAATTTGTTCTGGCGGATAAACGCCACGTTTCGTGATCTCTCCATTGCCAATCATTTGGGCAACAACTGAAATCGTATTTGCAGTGGCACGAGCCATGGCCGTAACTTGGTCGGACATATCTTTCTTTGTGACGAGTTCGTATTCATAAGCAGCTGGTTTTCCATTTTTTTCACCAGACACAATGACACGTAGTAAAACAGCATCTTGTTTGTCTCCTAATAATAAGCCAGGCGTTAAAGCTGCCTTTAACACTTCACGTGTACTAATCGATTTTCCATCTACTTCTACTTTTGTTGTTTTATTTGTTAAGCCAAGATCGACTAATACTTTAAATTTTTCGGCATGCCCGGGATAACGTATCGTCTTGTATTCGAGCGTTTCAACGTTCGGAAAAGTTTTCGTTAATGTCGATGTTCCACCTGAAGTATGGAACGCTTCAAGTTCGCCAAATTCATCAAAATGAATCGTTTCGATTTCTGATAATGAAGGAACTTCGCGTAATTTACCATTCCGTACGACGTGAGAAGTGTCTGTATAATGATCCAATACACCTTCTAAAGAAAAGACGATGTTATATTTCAATGGACCCTCTGGCTCCACTGGAATGCCACCTACGTATAGTTTAATCGATTTTACTTCGTCTAATTTACTAGCACCGTACCCCGCTAATATATTGATCATTCCTGGAGCTACCCCTAGGTCCGGAATGACTGTAATTCCTTTTTCTTTTGCTACGTCAGCTAAATCGAGTACCGCATCCGTTGCTCCACCAATGTGACCGCCTAAATCAATTGAATGAACGCCAACTTCAACCGCAGTACGCGCCACTTTTTCATTAAACGAATAAAATAATGCGTTAATGACAACGTCACCTTTGCTCATAACTGCTTTCAATTCCGCATCATTATTGGCATCTAAACGTACGGCTTCTATTTTGTCAGATTGGATTTTTTCTTTAAAAGCTTGCACTTGTTCCAGTTGAACGTCAGCTAAAAATACTTTTTTAACGTTTTCACTTTTGACCAAATCGCGTGCTGCTTCCTTGCCCATTAAACCCGCACCTAATACAACAACCTTCATATTTACATCCCCTTTGTAAAACATTGTCTATTTATTAAGAGTTATCGATTTGAGCTCGTTGCAATTTGCCACTGAAATCAATATAAATACTCTTCCACTCTGTATACACGTCAAGAGCTGCTACGCCGGAATCACGGTGACCATTGCCCGTCCCTTTTGTACCACCAAACGGTAGATGAATCTCGGCGCCAGTTGTGCCTGCATTGACATACACAATACCTGTATCTAAATCGCGTTGTGCTTTAAACACCGTGTTGACATCACGAGAGAAAATACTGCTTGATAATCCGAAAGTGACGCTGTTATTCACTTCAATTGCTTCTTCTAAACTGGAGACTTCGATAAGTGATACAACTGGACCAAAGATCTCTTCTTGAGCAATTCGGCTATCTCGATCCACATTCGTAAACAAAGTTGGAGCGTAATAATTGCCTTTACCTAAATTACCTTCAGCAAGAATTTCTCCACCAACAAGTAATTTAGCTCCTTCATCTTTGCCGATTTGTACATAGTTGTGAATTTTTTCTAGTGCTTTTTTGTTAATTACAGGTCCAATTTTCACGGTTTCATCCATACCGTCACCGATCGTTAATTGTTCCATCGCAGTTAGAAGAAGTGATTCAAGTTCTTCTTTAACATCTTTATGCACGATGACACGGCTACATGCAGTACAGCGTTGACCTGCAGTTCCAAAAGCACTCCAAAGAATACCTTCTACTGCCAGGCCAAGATCTGCATCGTCCATAACAATAACAGCATTTTTCCCGCCCATTTCAAGCGATACTTTTTTCAAATGACGGCCGCCTCGTTCTGCAACTGAGCGTCCTGTTTCTGTTGATCCTGTAAATGAGATAACTTTTACATCTGGATGTTCAATCATGGCTGTACCGACTTCAGATCCTGATCCAAATACGACATTTGCCACGCCTGCAGGAATTCCTGCTTCTTCAAATACTTTCGCCATTTCATACGCCATCATCGGTGTTTCTGTAGCTGGCTTCCATAAAAATGTATTACCAGCTACAATTGCTGGGAACGACTTCCACGTTGCAATCGCTACGGGGAAGTTCCATGGCGTAATAAGTCCTACCACCCCGATTGGTGCACGAACACTCATTGCAAACTTATCTGCAAGTTCTGAAGGCGTTGTTTCACCAAACAAACGACGACCTTCTCCAGCCATATAGAAAGCCATGTCTATGCCTTCTTGCACTTCTCCGCGACCTTCTTCAATGACTTTACCCATTTCTTTCGTCAGGACTTGTGCTAAGTGTTCTTTCTTTTCTTTCATAATACGACCTATTTCATATAAATAATCTGCTCGTTTCGGTGCAGGAACAAGCGCCCATTTCTTCTGCGCTTCCTTTGCAGCCGCTACTGCTAGATTTACGTCTTCTTTTGTCGATAACCTAACTTGAGCTAACTCTTCGCCATTTGCAGGGTTCGTCACTGGAACGTACTTAGCATCTCCCGAATCTTGCCACTTTCCACCGATGTAATTGTTCAATTGCATGTACCTTACCCCTTTCGTTTTGAAAACGTTTTCACTATAACTTATTCGACATGGAACCGTTTAACCCTTTTCATTTTCGGAAAAAACGGAATATTCATGATTAGCTGTCGACAATGAAACTTTTTGCAGTGTTAAGCGTATGAATGAGTAGAATTTAATTTTTGGAGGAATGAGACACATGAACAATCACGAAATTGATTACAAATTATACGGAGACGACATGCAGTTTGTAGAAGTGGAGCTTGATCCAAGGGAAACAGTTGTGGCAGAAGCTGGCAGTTTAATGATGATGGAAGACGGTATTTCGATGGAAACCATCTTCGGAGACGGCTCTGATGGGTCGGCCAGTGGCGGCATAATGGGAAAACTAATGGGTGCAGGTAAACGCATGCTTACTGGTGAAAGTTTATTCATGACTACTTTCACTAATAACGGATCTGGGAAAAAACATGTCTACTTTGCTTCACCTTATCCTGGCAAAATCATTCCCATGGATTTGAGTGAAATGGGTGGTAAAATCATTTGTCAAAAAGATGCGTTTCTAGCTGCAGCTAAAGGTGTATCAGTCGGCGTTGAATTCCAACGCAAACTCGGAACTGGATTCTTTGGTGGCGAAGGATTTATTATGCAAAAACTAGAAGGTGACGGACTTGCCTTTCTTCATGCTGGAGGTACGATTCATAAGAAACATTTACAACCAGGTGAAGTATTGCGCGTGGACACAGGTTGTTTAGTAGCCATGACAAAAGAAGTCGATTACAACATCGAGATGGTGAAAGGTGTTAAAACAGCCTTATTCGGAGGAGAAGGCCTCTTCTTCGCAACACTTAGAGGTCCAGGAACTGTATGGGTACAATCATTGCCGTTTAGCCGACTTGCCAGCCGCGTCTTCGCAGCTGCTCCGCAAACTCCAGGTGGTGGCTCCAAGGGTGAAGGAAGTTTAGCAGGCGGATTATTTGATATATTAGGCGGAAAATAAGATTTATGGAATCAGTGCGCCAGGAATGGTGCACTGTTTTTTTGTTTATTCCCTTTCATTTGGGTTTATTCCCTTACGTCGACTCGTTATTCCCCTTCAAACTTGGTTTAATCCCTTTCGCTAGCCCGTTATTCCCTTTCATTCGTGGTTTATTTCCTTTCACCCATTTTTTTCCACAAAAACCACATTCAAAAAAGCACCTGATGCTCCTTCGCACCAGGCACTTAATCGAACTATGAAACCTTCATTTTCTTTTTCATTCGCCACAAGAAATACAAGACAGGCAATATGAGCAGCGCAGAGGTTGTGATGCCTCCTGCAAGTGAAGTATACAAAGCAAATAATCCGACTAGCGGACCCCCTGCTATTTGTCCAAAAGCATCAAGTTGCCCGAACATGGAAAGAGTGGTAGCACGACCTTTTGATTGCAGGCGTTCGTTTGTAATTATACTTATTAATGGATAGTTTACATTTCTGAGTGCACTTGTCACCCAGTACATCGCCACTGCTAGCCAAAACAGTCCAGTCCACGCAAAGACAATCATAGTGCCTACCAATACGGCATTCGTTAACAACAGCACATTTGCGTAGCGACCTTCCACATGTTTTTCAACAAACTTCAGTACGACAATGTTAAGCAAGAAGGCTATAGCGTAAAAGGTGCCGAACCAATAAACAGAATCACTTTCTGACAAATCATAGTCAGTAATGAAGTGAGCCCCATATAAACGGTCGAACCCTTCACTTGCAAGTCCCCATAATAATGTCACCATGGCAATACTAACGAGTATCGTGTTACCACGAATTTGAGACATTCCGAATTTGATGGTTGTCATCATATGTGTAACTCCAGATACCCCTTTTTCACGGGTCACTTTAATAAACTTTGTTTCTGGTAGATTAATAAATACCCATATTGCAAGGATAATTAACATAATACCTGCTACTAAAATTGCTGTTTGCACGGACCAAATTGCAGCGATAGATACACTTACTACGATTGCGGTAAATCGAGCGAATGATGAAAATTGTGAACCACGTAAAAAGGTTCCCTCCAGATTTTCACCGTCTAATTCATCCGCAATCCATGCTTGCTCGGCTCCACTAATAAATGTCCAGCCAATTCCCCATAACGCAGAAGCCACAGCAATCGCCCAGAACTCTGGTATACTTCCTTCCAAAATATGAGCGAATCCAATCACAAAAGTACCTATAGCAAGCGATCTCTTTCGGCCGTAATGATCTGCAAATAGTCCTGTTGGCATTTCAAATAAAAGCACCGAAACTTCCATAATAGTCCCTATTAGTACAAGTTGTAATGCATTTAAATCTGCTTGTGTAACATAATAAATAGCGTTCAAAGTAAACACCATTTGAATAAAAAACGATCGTGAACTTGTCACGATATAATAAAAATTTTGTATCGCCACTTTTTATTTTCCTCCGTAAGTTTGATTTTGATTTAAATCAAATCGGAGTTCATATTTTATGCCAACATGTCCTCCAATTTAACTAATGAAGTCAGTGTTGTTCTTTTCATATAAACCTCTCCTTTTCTTAAACTTAATTTATTATAAATACTATTCTGACTAACGTCACCCAGTCATTAAAAAATATTACGGCTATTTATCTATTTAATTCTCTCTCCTAATTCCCCTCTCCTATCTGTTCTTTTCAAAACCTTATGTTGCCAATTCTTTCACGACTCGTCATAATAGCACTAATTATGCGAAAAGAGTGATAGCTTGAAAAATCGATCGTTACAATTCAAAATTTTTGTCTATGGCGCCTTATTTGTCACTGCTATTTCTCTCCTAATCGGGGCTTCTTTCTATTACACGATGTCCCAGAGCATTGAACAGCAGATCGGCAATCGTGCTCTAAATATTGCGATGACGACGGCAAATCGACCAGATGTGGTGGCAGGATTTGAAACTGAGAATCCTTCCGATGTCTTACAGCCGATTGCCGAAGCGGTACGCGAACTTTCTGGTGCACAATATGTGGTAATAGGAAACGTTGAAGGAATTCGCTATGCACATCCAGTTGTTGAACGCATAGGTGAAAAAATGGTAGGTGACGACAATGAACGCGCCTTAATTAATGGAGAATCTTATATCTCCGAAGCGACCGGAACACTCGGACCTGCCTTACGAGGAAAAACTCCGATTAAAAATGAGCAAGGTGAAATCGTGGGTATTATTTCAGTTGGGTTTTTAAAAGCTGATATCTCACATACCTTTTTTGAATATGTCGATTCAATTATTACAATCGTTCTCTTGGCTATCATCTTAGGTATTATCGGTTCAACCATTTTGGCTAGAAGCATAAAAAAAGTGTTATTCAATTTAGAGCCTGCTGAAATTGCTCATTTATTCACGGAACGAAATACACTCATTGAATCTGTTCGCGAAGGAATTATTATGGTCGATCAAGATGCACGTATTTCGATGATGAATAAAGCAGCCTACGAAACTCTTTCTTTACCAGAAGATGTAACATTAATTGGACGTTCAATTGAAGAGGTGTTACCTAATACACTCCTCCCTCAAGTCCTTCAAAATGGAGAGAAACAACTTGACCGTCAAATGGAAATACGCGGAAAAAGAGCAATCGTCAATCGAATACCTATTTTAATTGGAAAAGACATTGTAGGCGCTGTATCGAGTTTTCGTTTGCAATCGGATTTTGATCAGTTAACCACTGAACTTTCACAAGTGAAACAATATACAGAAGCACTGCGAGCACAAACGCATGAATATCAAAACTTTCTTTATACCATTAGTGGGCTCATACAACTTAATTCGTTGGAGGAAGCTCTACAGCTTATCCATGACGAAAAGCAAGAACATCAATCTCTTATCCATTTCGTCACAAAGAGATTACAAGACCCCTATTTAGGTGGTCTCGTCATTGGTTTATTCAATCGTGCTCGGGAACTAAAAGTTCAATTTATTTTAGATGAAGATAGTTATTTAAACAGTTTGCCTAAACCTTTAGAAAAAAGCTTGTTTGTATCTATTATTGGAAATCTAGTAACTAATGCTTTTGAAGCGGTTGATCATTTAGCTGAATCAGATCGAGTGGTGCGGTTGTTTATTCTTGATAATGGACAAGAAATCTTAATTGAAGTTGAAGATTCTGGTGTAGGTCTTAGTTCTGATTTACAACAACACCTATTCAAGTCGCGCATTTCAACGAAAGTAGGACAAGATCGCGGTTACGGTTTAATAAAAGTTTCAGAGAATATTAAGGATTTGAATGGAGTCGTATCGATTGAAAATGGGGATTTAAATGGCGCACTTTTCGTCATCTCTATTCCAAAAGGAGGGTTTTCTGTATGAGTGAAGTAATTGAGGTCTTAATCATAGAAGATGATCCACGAATCGCTGATATTCATCGTCGCTTTATTGATAAAATAGATGGGTTTGTTGTCGTTGGCTCTGCACATACGGGGGCTGAGGCAAAGGACTGGGTTGTGTCCATGAAACCCGACTTAATTTTACTTGATGTTTATTTACCAGATATGATGGGCACTGAGTTGATGACTTTTATCCAGACAGAAAGCGCAGATACCGACATCATCTTTATCACCGCAGCTGCGGAAGTGAATGTCGTGAAACAAGCTTTCCGAGGTGGTGTTATTGACTATATCTTAAAACCGTTAACCTTCGATCGTTTTCAAGAAAGTTTGTCCGCCTATCAAGAGAAAAGAAAAACACTTTCAAGCCCTGGAAAATTACAAGAAGAGTCCATACAATTGTTGTGGCACCCTGTTAAGTCAACCAATTCTACTGATAATACACTGACTCCCAAAGGGATTGATCCAATTACAATGGATAAAGTGGTGGTTCAGTTAAAGCAACAAACACAAGGAATCACAGCTGAAAAAATGGGACTTGCAAGTGGACTTAGTAGATCAACCGCAAGAAGATATCTAGAATATCTCGTTTCAGAGAGTAAAGCGAGAGCTGAGCTCATTTATGGAACGATTGGTCGACCAGAGCGCAGGTACTTCCCTGCGTGAACTTTATGAACAAAATGACGACAAAGACCTTTATTTCACTTATGACCCAAAACATCGAATTAAATAAAAGTTCTGATAAATTGAAGACAGCGTTTGAAAGCGCTGTCTTTTTTCAATTCATTTAAAGGGGATATCGTTTATGTGGAAAAAATTATCAACCGTAGTTTTAGCAAGTTCATTGGCTTTAAGTTTAGTAGCATGCTCAAGCGAAGGAAATGAAAGCGCTTCATCAAACTATCCTGAAAAAACGATTACCATAGTGGCGCCTTCTGGGGCTGGTGGCGGATGGGATTTAACGGCCCGCTCAATTGCTAAAACGATGAACGCTACAAAAATTGTCGAAGAACCAATCGTCGTTGAAAATAAACCAGGCGGCGGTGGGGCTGTATACATGGCTGAGTTTGCGACCAAAGAAGTGAAAAATGATTATGCTTTAATGGTCAAATCACCACCAATTTTAATTAATAACAATAAATCTGAGGGTAACAGTCCTTATGGATTTAAAGATACAAAACCTCTAGCACAATTAACACGTGATTACGGTGCTATTGTAGTGAAAGCAGATTCAGAATTCAAAACGTTAACTGATGTATTAGATGCTATAAAAGCAGATCCAAGTAAAATTACTTTAGCTGGTGGATCTGCACCTGGTTCAATGGACCACTTAGTTGGAATTCTTCCTGCTTATAAATATGGTATTGATCCTAAAGCAGTCAAATATGTTTCTTATGATGGTGGCGGCGAAGCGGTTGCTGCACTTCTCGGGAATAATGCTGATGTCATCGCAACCGATGCATCAACTATTAGTGAATTTGTTAAATCAGGTGATGTGCGAGTGCTAGCTGTCAGTTCTTCTGACCGTTTAGAAGGTGTGCTAAGTGAAGTACCTACTTTCAAAGAAGAAGGTCTTGATACAGAATTTACAATTTGGCGCGGATTATTTGGACCTAAAGATATGTCTGATCAAGCCTATGATTTTTGGACATCGAAATTAGACGAGTTAGTTGAAACAGAAGAATGGAAAGCTGAACTTGAAAGAAATGGATGGCAAAGTGAATACCGCAATGCCGAAGACTTCACTACGTATTTAGAAGATCAAGACAAAGTGATTGTTGAATTATTAACAGCATTAGACATGCAAAAATAATGAATGAAGGCGACGGCAATAGCGGTCGCCCTTTTCTTTAGGAGGTGTGAAAGATAATGAGTAAAACGTTCGATCGTTTCGCAAGTATCGCCTTTTTACTGATTGGTCTTTTGTTTGTCATTGAAAGTCGTTCCATTTCACAAAGTGCATACGGTTCTACAGTTGGACCTAATATTTTTCCTATGGCACTTGGAATCATCCTCATCTTATTAAGCATTCGCTTACTTTTTGAAACGATGAAATATGAACACGTCGCAGGTAGAAAAGAACCTGTTCAATACGTTAAATTTTTAATTATTTTCATAAGTGCTGCGGTGTATGCAGCTGTCTTAGAACCAGTCGGGTATGTGATTTCAACCTTCATTTTCTTGGTTATTGCATTTCAAACAATGGAACGTGGGAAATGGATTAGTACACTGCTCATCGCTAGTGCATTTTCATTCGGTGTATATTACTTTTTTGCAGAATTTCTTGGCGGATCATTGCCTGGATTCCCAGAGTTTTAAAGTGAAAGGAGTTTTGGCATGAGTACTTTAGATTTTTTATTTAACGGATTTGCTGTCGCATTCCAGTGGCAAAATATAATGTTTGCATTCGTTGGTGTGTTAATTGGTACCGCTGTTGGAGTATTGCCTGGTATAGGTCCGATGAGTGGTGTTGCCCTCCTTATTCCTGTAACTGCTACCTTAACTTCTGGCATGCCCACTGAAGCAGCCGCTGCAAGTTCAATCATATTACTAGCTGGCGTTTATTACGGAGCGATGTATGGAGGTTCCACAACGTCTATTCTGCTGAATACCCCTGGAGAATCATCTTCAGTTGTTACCACATTAGATGGTTACCAAATGGCCAAACAAGGTCGCGCTGGCGCTGCTCTTTCCATCGCCGCTATCGGTTCATTCGTTGCAGGTATTGTTTCGTTAATTGGCTTGGTTTTATTAGCAAAACCGCTTTCAAAAGTTGCTCTTAATTTTGGACCTGCTGAGTATTTCTCCCTCATGCTTCTTGGGTTATGTGCAGTTAGTGGATTAGCAGGAAAATCTATGACTAAAGCATTGATCATGACGATATTCGGTTTGCTTTTAGCAACCATCGGAATCGACGCCGTTTCAGGGATTGCTCGTTTTACATACGATTTGCCTATTCTGTACTCAGGTCTCGAATTTTTAACAATAGCCGTTGGATTATTTGCTCTTGGTGAAGTCTTTAAAACGATTCTTGAACGAGACAAAGAAGATGGTGCAATTGCCAAAATCGAGCGTATTTTACCGACGAAGCAAGATTTAAAAGATAGTGCCGTACCCATTGTTCGTGGTTCATTTTTAGGCTTCTTCATTGGTGTTCTGCCTGGTGCAGGTGCAACTCTCGCCTCCTTCTTTTCTTACATGGCAGAGAAAAAATTCAGTAAACATCCGGAGAAATTCGGTACTGGCGCAATTGAAGGAGTAGCAGGACCCGAATCAGCAAATAACGCTGCATCTGGTGGTGCGATGATTCCATTATTAACACTTGGTATTCCTGGTTCAGGAACAACAGCCATATTGATGGGTGCACTTATCATGTACAACATTCAGCCAGGTCCGTTGTTATTTGAAGATCATCCAGAAGTTGCTTGGGGTCTGATTGCAAGTATGTTTATCGGTAACTTGATGCTGTTAGTTTTAAATATGCCACTCGTTAAAGTGTTTGCGAAAATTATTCAAACACCTAAAAAGTATCTGCTTCCGATTATTGTCGCGATTTCCTTTTTTGGTGTCTATGCCGTTCAATACACCACTTTCGATTTATACTTGTTACTTGCATGTGGGTTCCTTGGTTATTTATTAGCGAAAAACGACTATCCTCTTGCACCTCTTGTATTGGCACTTGTATTAGGGCCAATGATTGAGAATAATATGCGTCGTGCATTAACAATTTCAAATGGTGACTTCTCTATTTTTGTAACAAAACCGTTGTCTTTAGTCTTTATCATTGCAGCCATTGCTTGGATCGTTATTCCGCTTCTTTTAAAACTAAAAGGACGTAATATCATCGTCAATGATGAAGAGTAAGTAAGTAAATGATCGAAAAAAGCTGGGCGTATTTATACGCTCAGTCAGACTGTAGACAAACAAAAAAATTAGTGAATATAACTGTATTTCTATGCAAGATATGTTGATTTCCTTTGCGGCGGACGCGTTTCGCGGGCACGGCTTTCTCCTCGTCACTACGTTCCTGCGGGGCCTACAGCTCGTGCTATTCCCGCTGAAGTCGCCGCCTCCACTCCAATCAACAGAAAGCGTTTCTCTTCAAAATATTTAAGAAAGAAAGTGGTCGCTTATTTCTGAAGACTCCTGCGGAAAAAACGGAACAAGCTAGACCCCGCAGGCAGAGCCGAGGAGGCTTGCGTTTCGTCCGAGGAAACCGAAAGAAATAGCCGACCACATTTTTTATAAAGTGGAAAAGATGAATCCTCGAATATTTATACTTTTATATTAATTAATATTCTTTTGTCAACAAGCTGAAGCTGGGCGTATTTATACGCTCAGCTTCAGCTTGTTGTTAGGTGAGGGTTTATTCCCTTTCAATGTGGTTTATTCCCATTGGCAGATGCTTTATTCCCATTCACCCAATTTTCCCCAACAAAAAAAGGCTGCCAGTTCTATCGGCAGCCCCATTTATCTTTTTCACATATTGTTATTCAGCTTGTCTTTTTTCAAAATTCAAATCCCATGTATAGCCAAACTTATCGCTTACTTTTGCGTATTTCGCACCCCAGAACGTGTCTTGAAGTTCCATAATCGCGTTACCGTCATCTAACAAAGTATTGTATAAGCGATTCACTTCTTCTTCACTTTCGCATTCAATCATCAATGCAACATTTGATGTCCCTGATTCGCCGGGAGTAGGCGAATCTGCAAGCATAATGCTGAAGGTTCCATTGGTTAAGTGACAATGCATAATGTAGTCCGCAGCTTCTGGTGGATAAGGAAAACCTCCATCGCTATCGCTATACTTCATCATTCCCGTGTTCTCTAACCCAAAAGTTTCTTGATAATATGTCGCAGCATCTTTTCCATTTCCATAAAACGATAAATATGGTGTTACTGGTTTCATCAGCTTACATTCCCTTTGTAAAAAATTAATTTCATTAATAAGGTTCGCCATTTATCTATAAAAGCCTTTATTAATTAAAGGGAAATTAATTTATCGCAAACTGGAGATTTATCGCTCAATCCGAACACTTTATCAATCAAACTAACGATTTATCGCTCAATCTGAGGATTTATCGCTCAAACTGGTCTCACAAGCTAGTCGACTTGACTTATGAGACGCCTAATCTCCTTACAAGTCATCAAATCCATTATCTTGCACATTAACTTTGACGTATTGACGGGATTTTTGTTCGAAGAAATCAGTTTTCCCTAAATCTACATCTTCATAGGCTTTGATCCATTTTAATGGATTCTTGCGATACTCAGGGAATGGACGTTCATAACCGAGTTGAGCACAGCGAACATTAGCGTAAAAGTAAATATATTCTTCCACGTCATCAACATCTAGTCCATCGATTCGGTCTCCTATGACTTCACGGGCCCATTCAGTTTCAAGCATCGCTGCTTCTTTGAAAATTGCTACCACTTCACGCGCTCTTTCTGGCGTATCATACTGTGGATATTCCTGTAACAATTCTTGATAAATTTTCACGAATAAATCCACATGAATTTGTTCATCCCGGTTGATGTAGTTAATCATTGTACTTGTGCCGACCATCTTTTGATGACGGGCTAGGTGATAGAAGAATGCGAATCCTGAATAGAAAAACAACCCTTCCAAGATAACATCATAGACAATTGCTGTTAGTAACGAATCTACATTCGGCTTTTCGGTAAAATCTTCATAGCCTTTCATAATAAATTCATTACGTTTTTGTAGAACGGTTTCTGTGCGCCAGTAATCAAACACACGGTCTTGCTCATCCTTTGATACCAAGCTCGATAACACATACGAATATGAATGGTTATGAATAACTTCCTGTTGTGCCAAGATAATCATCAGTGCGTTCAAACTGGAATCAGTAAGATAATCAGCCACTTTTCCAGCAAAGTCAGTTTGAACACTGTCGAGCAATGCCAATAAGCCGATAATTTTTAAGAATGCTTGTCGTTCCGGTTCATTTAAGGAACTGAATTGTTTTACGTCTGAACCCATATTGATTTCAAATGGTGTCCAAAAGTTGCCGAGCATTCTTTTGTATTTTGGATATGCCCAACTAAATCGGACATCATCCCAATTTAAAATATTCGAAGAGGCTCCATTTACGATACCTGTTGAACGATTTGGTGCATCTTTATCCATGAGCTTTCGTTTTTCGATTGTCGTCATATACAGTTCCCCCTTAGCTTGAGCAAGATTCACATTCCATCAATTCAATTGATGTGGAACGTACATAGTAAGTCGTCTTCAATCCCCTTGCCCACGCATCTAAATGTAAATCGAGCAATTCTTTTGCCTTGATTGTATTTTGGACATATAAGTTCAACGATACCCCTTGGTCGATATGGCGTTGACGAGCCGCGTTTTGTTTCAGCGTCCAGTGTTGATCGATGAAATACGCTGATTTGTAGTACCAAGTCGTATCTTTATTTAAGTCTGGTACGGTTACTGGGATTTTGTAGTCTTTCTTTTCTTCTGAATAACTCTTTTGGAAAATCGGATCAATGCTAGCCGTGCTCCCTGCTAAAATTGAAGTAGAAGAATTCGGTGCAACGGCCATTAAATAACCATTTCGCATGCCATTCATCGCTACTTCAAAGCGAAGTTCACGCCATTTTTTTGATGTGTATCCACGAGATTCGAAATAGTCACCCGTGTGGAAACCTGACCCTTTAAATAACGGATACGGCCCTTTTTCCCTTGATAAGGACATGGATGCTTCGATAGTTAAGTAGGCGATTTCTTCATATAGTTCATCTGCAAACTGGACGGCTTCATCTGTTTCCCAGCGTATTGATTTTAATGCTAATAAGTGATGCCAACCAAATGTGCCAAGACCAATTCCCCGGTATCTCGCGTTTGTCCGTTCGGCTTGCGGGACAGGAATCATATTCAAATCAATAACATTATCGAGCATGCGAACTTGCACGGTGATGAGTCGTTTTAAGACACCAGCTGGTACTGCTTTCCCCAAGTTGATTGAAGACAAATTACAGACGACAAAATCGCCTGGTTTACGGCGCGTTACGATGATATCATCTTCAATCGTAATGGATTCAAATTCAGTAGCACTCATGTTTTGAAAAATTTCTGTACATAAATTACTGCTATAAATCATACCTTCATGCTTATTCGTATTCATCCGGTTCACTTCGTCGCGGTAAAACATATAAGGGACACCTGTTTCAAGTTGACTCCGCATGATTCGTTTCATGATATCGATCGCAGGCACAACTTCTCTAGACAAGCGATCGTCTGCTACACACGCTTGATATTTATCGCGGAACGACCCCTTCCCACGCTTTTCATCGTAGGAATCTTCGAGAGAATAACCCATCACGGTGCGGACTTCATGTGGGTCGAACAATGCCCATTCTTCCCGCGCTTGTACTTTTTCCATAAAAATATCTGGCAAGCTCACACCTGTAAATATATCGTGAGCACGCATTCGCTCATCCCCGTTATTTAATTTTAAATCTAGAAACGGTAAAATATCCTTGTGCCAGACATCTAGATAAACGGCGATTGCTCCTTGTCGCTGACCGAGTTGATCGACGCTAACAGCTGTATTGTTCAATTGTTTAATCCAAGGCATGACCCCACTTGAAGCACCTTTAAATCCACGAATTGAAGAACCACGACTTCGCACTTTCCCCATGTAAATGCCAATACCGCCGCCGTATTTTGATAATGTCGCAACATCCGTATTAGTGTCATAAATCCCTTGCAGACTATCATCTACCGTATCGATAAAACAGCTTGATAACTGACCATGTGGCTTGCCAGCATTAGAAAGTGTTGGCGTTGCCACCGTCATATATAAATTACTCATCGCCCAATATGCTTCTTTTACTTTCTCCAAGCGATTCAATGATTCATTTTGCATTAATGTCATGGCAATGATGAGCCATCGTTCTTGCGGAAGTTCCGCTGTCGTTTTATCAAAGTCTCTTGCTACGTATCGATCCATAACCGTTTTTAATCCGATATATGTAAAAAGCGAGTCACGCTCAGGTTCAAGTATTTCACCTAAGTCTGTTATTTCTTCTTTTGTATAAACTTGAAGCAGTCGAGTATCATATAATCCTTTGTCTGATAAACGAGTGAGATGTTTATAGAAATCCTTGTAAACATCATCCATTGAACAGCTTCGTAAAATGGCGATTTCACTGTAAACTTGAACTAAATAAATACGTGCAGCTACAAATGTCCAAAACGGCTCTGCTTCGTCCAAATGACTAAGAGATTCTAATACCATCGCTTGTGACCACTGCGCATCTGTGCCATCAGGATTTCTCTTTATCCACTTATCATGTGCACGCAATAGTGGTGCTAACTGCTCTTCTGGAAATAATGTAAATAACTGATCAATATTAGCATCTTTTTTTGATAATACTTTTTGCATATAGTATATTCCCCTTCCAAAAACCCAATTTAAGAAACACAAAAAAGCGATGAATCAGCCTTTTCGGCTGAGCCATCGCTCATGATTGATAGAATGAAAGGAGTTAAAGTGGTTAGCGAGAAAATGGAATATCGCTCGCTACTGATAGCTCGCTTCCACTCCTCAACCCCCGAAGAAAGTGATGCTTATGAAAAAATGGCAGGTCTCCTGGCTCGTGCATTAGCCTTCCATACGCCTTCCCGTGTCATTACACAGTGGACTTTGTACAGTCGTTGCACTTACAGTTGCGGGGACAGCTTCGGCATTTCACCGAATTCCCTATTAAACCATTGCTGGTACCATTTTTTCGTTTACATACTACATATTGTGTTTTATATAAATATTAATTTAACATATTGTGTTTCATCGTTCAATAGACGAAAAGTCTTTGCTTGTTCTTACCCCAGATTAACACTGACTAATTCACTTAAAAAATATTTTTTGTCTTGTTCTTTTGCAATGTTTTCGGCTGCAGCTTGTCCGTGTTCGAACCAAATGGTCATAGATTCGGAATTTCCTCGGCATTTTTCTGCACGGGCAACTGATTCATAAGCAAAAGCTAAATCAAAATCTCCAAATCCTTCAGCTTCACATAGTTCAACACCTGAAATCCCATAAAAGTAAGCCGCATCCCCTTGCCCAAGAATGGCATGGACACGAGAGACTTGCCAATATCCTCTTATTAAATTAAGTTTGGTGCCAACTTGTCGCCAATGATAAAGTGATGCGTATGCTTTCTCAAGCATTTTTGAATCATCATCACGGGTACGAACTTTCATATCTATCTTATCCCATGTTTCATTGAACAACTGTATTGCCCATTTTTGGTGAAGTTCTTTTACTTCTGGAGACATCTAAAAATCACCCCTTTTTCTCTTGCTCCTTACGCTTTCTTTTCACTGAATACATCCGCTGATCAGCGAGTGCATAAAGCTCATCATACGTTTTTCCTTCGAATGGATACGTACTATAGCCAACACTTAGCTCTATTTCAATCAACACATCCCTATAAACGAAAGGATGTTCTTGAAAAGCATGAAGAATTTGTTCCATTAACTGATCTACATTTTCGAAACGTTTGCTTTTAGAAACCGCAAAAACAAACTCGTCTCCTCCAATACGACCTACATGCCCACTTCCAGCAATCAACTCGCTGAGGATTGAGGCTGTATGAATAAGTACTTCATCTCCAATTAAATGTCCATAAACATCATTGATCGTTTTAAAGTGATCTAAATCCAATAAACCAAAATAAGCTGTACGATCCGGATTATTGGCAATATATTTTTCGGATAATTGAACAAATGAAGCACGGTTAGCCACACCCGTTAACATATCGTGATAGGCAAGAAAATTCACACGGTCATCTGCTAGTTTTTCTTCAGTGACGTCACGACAAATTAAGTAGTAGGAGATTGCTTGATTTTTAATAAACTGTTTCCCGTCCAACAAGAAATAAGCATCGACGACATCACTTTGCATATGATACAAAATTGAGTGGATTGAGTTTCCTTGCTTTAATTGCTGTTGAATAGCTAACAATTGTTCATCGTTTTCTTTATTTGTATGAAATAAATCAAAGAATTCTTTCTTTTTTCCAGGAAATCGTAACAGAGCCGCTTCATTCGCTTGTTCGACTATCCATTTCTCAGAGAATATGAAAATAGCTGATGAATTCAAGTTAAAAAGAGTGGCATATTGATCATTTACATTCGATAAAAAATTATATTTTAACATGCTATATGTAAATAATACTGCTAATAATACCCCGGTATATAGATATGGATACGGAGGCAGAGCCCCACGATAATTTGGCAGACCTAATACAAGTATGACCACGATTATGGTTAAAACAGTCCAAGAAAGAAATTTTAAAAGGTCGATATCTTGTTTAGTATGGACACGTTTAATGCCATTTCTCAACATGAAGTATGAAGGTAAAGATATGAGTGAACTAGAAAGAACAGCCACATAGTAAGCCATATCTAGTTTTCCATAAATCCAATGTCCCTGTCTTACATAATTATCGATGGTTTGACTAGGATCCATTGTAAACATGTAAAAAACAAGGAATAGTAGTGGAACATAAAATAAACCAGGATATAGCCATTTAGGCATTATTTCTTCCATTTTAGACACTTTGGCAAAAAAATGAAATCCAAACATCACAATTAACAAACCCGCTACAACCGTAATATAATCGTGAATATATGCACTGTTTTCGACCGGTAATATATGACGAATAAATTCTCCAAGAAACATAATCGCATATAAGTTAATAATGATAAAGACAAGTTGATGCTCAGTCCGTTTAGGATTACGGAACATCACCACGAAAGACATCGCGAGTAAAGCAGACGCAGGTATAATATAGGCAAGAAAATAAGATAAAACATTTGAGATTGCCATCATGAAGACCTCATTTCAGCTACCCGACTAGGTATATATATCTTCAAGTATAGTTGAAATTTGTCATTTTTTCACTATTTTCTGTCGATTAAAACACATCCGGTCTGGTATTTCCACGGATCGGTGTCGACTATGAGCGGATTCCTGTTTTCTATGAGCGTTTTCCTGTCGTCTATCAGCGCAAAAGACATGGCTATCGGCGAATCTTTGTCGACTATCAGCGGTTCTGTGACGTCTATGAGCGGATTTTTGTCGTCTATCAGCGAATCAAAAAAATCCCCTCAAAAATAGCGGCCTCATAGTGAGACCGCTTGTGAATTATTTAGAAATAAATGATTACCGCTAACACTGCAGCTAATACCAAACGATAAATCGCAAATGGTGTTAACTTCCAATGTTCAATTAACTTCAAGAAGAATTTAATCGAAATGAGTGCGAACACGAAAGCACTGATAAACCCTACAGCATAAAATGACATGTCGTTCGGATTGATGTCATCCCAATTCTTCAATAATGACAAGAAACTAGCTCCGAACATGATCGGAACGGCCATAATAAACGTAAAATCTGCAGCCGTACGGTGACTCATACCGAACAATACACCACCAGAAATGGTTGCACCTGAACGAGAAAAACCTGGCCATAATGAGAAACATTGTACAAGTCCTACAGTAAATGCTTGCTTATATGTAATTTGATCCAACGTTTGTGTTTTTGGTTTTTTTGGTCCAAATTTATCAGCAGCAAGCATTAAAAAGGCACCGATCACCAAACCGATTAACACTGTTCCAACAGAGAATAAATGCTCATCAATAAAATCTTCAAACAACACACCCAGCACACCAGCTGGAATTAAACCTACAATTACATGTGACAACTTCAACTGAGAGCCTGGTGTTGCGTCTTTTATTTTATAAAGTCCGACTAAACTAAATAGACGTTTCCAGAACACAACAATTACCGCCAAAATCGATCCAAGCTGAATAAAAATCTTGAACGAGTTAGCTGAATATTTGCCGAGAAACTCGGAAGTTTTTAACCACATATCATCCACAATAATTAAATGCCCAGTAGAAGAAACAGGAGCGAACTCCGTCATCCCTTCCACAAACCCTAGTATTAACGCTTTCAGTAAATCAAATAGTTCCATAATATCTCCTTATGCTCTTTTTTTTCGGAATTGTATATACCACCAAATTGCCGCTAGTCCTACAAGTACAATCACAACATACGCAATATTTGAATAGACGTCCATAACGGCTACGATTGATTCCCAGTTATCGCCAACAGCCGCTCCAACCGATACTAAAATCGTATTCCAAATAAGTGTTCCTACTGTCGTAAATAACAAAAATAATCCAAACTTCATATTCGACATCCCAGCAGGAATCGAAATTAAACTACGAATCAATGGAATCAAGCGACAAAATAGTACCGTCCAGATGCCGTATTTATCAAACCAGCTATCTGCTTTGTGAATATCTTTTCTCGTTAAACGTAAAACCCGTCCATAACGATCCACAATTTTCTCTAAGCGCTTTACATCAAGCTGTAAACCAAGCCCATAAAGAATGACAGCCCCAGCAACTGATCCAGCCGTTGACACTAAAATAACACCCATTGCCGTCATATCTGACTGCGTCGTCATATATCCACCAAACGTCAATATCACTTCTGACGGAATTGGTGGGAAAATATTTTCAAGCATAATAAGCAAGAATATACCTAAGTATCCGTACTGGCTCATTATATCGGTAATCCAGTTTTCCATGTCCAGCCTCCAACCAAAAATTTTCTATACCTTCTATGGTAACAATCTTGCGCAACTTTTCCCAATGTTTATTTCGTCGAAAACGTGACAGTAATCGACCAAAGCTCTGAACGAGACCCTAAGCGAAGCGGTGGACCCCAAAATCCAAAGCCAGATGACACAAAAGCGTGCATCAAGCCTTTAAGTTTATACCCGTAATCAAGCTCGAATAAACGGCGAGTAAATAGGTGATTTGGCCACATTTGACCACGGTGCGTATGCCCTGAGACATGCACATCCACACCAAGCTCGCTCGGTGTCTTTAAATCAAATGGTGTATGGTCCATTACGAACCAAGGTAGCTCGCTCTTCTCTGGCTTCAAGCTTGCCAAAGACTGTCGCTTGCCATTCGTTGCATCTTCTCTACC
>NZ_JBATUX010000050.1:0-9162 GCF_049671445.1 Paenisporosarcina sp.
TTCGAAAAGGCATGTGGGATTAGCGGATATTTGCTCGGAGTGAACCCGTTTGATCAACCTGGAGTCGAAGCATACAAGAAGAATATGTTTGCTTTACTTGGTAAACCAGGCTTTGAAGCTGAGAAAATTGCTCTTATGAAGCGTTTAACTAAATAATACTTTCTGCTTATAGATTGTATTTAAGAAAAAAAGGGGCTAAGTGACATGTTCACTTAGCCTTTTTTCATGATTTAGAGGTAAAGCAGTAATTTTTGATTCATAGTGAATCAAAAACACCGTCAAAAAAGAGAATATTTCTCGAATTTGAGATTTAGTTGTAGAAATCAAATGTTTAGTTGTGGAAGTTAAATAATGGAAATAAAAATCCGCTTCATAATCACAATATAACGGGCAAATGTACGCTTTTGGATATAATGCATTATCTACAATAAATAAAAAAAGGATAGGCTAGTGACGTAGTCACAAACCCATCCTTTTTATTACTAGGTAAAGCGTCAGAAGCGGACTGGAAAACTGTCATCCTCAATAGAGATAATCAAAGTTTTCCTTTGCAATTGTTAGATTACTTTTTCATCATTGGGAAATTTAAGACCTATCTCTGCTCGCACTTTATCCACCACTTGCATTGTGGTATATGTGTTTGCAAAGGTGTTTACATTGGATTCGATTTTCCCACTGTTAATTAAATCAATAAATTCTTTGACTTCATAATACATAACAGGGTGTGATTGCTCGATAGATAATTGCTCAGTAGTACCGTCATTGTAGTGAATTTCAATTTGTTCAGGAGAGCTAATTTTATCTATAATCATGCTGCCTTTTTCTCCTTGAATTTCGCTTGGCAAAGAAGAGTTGGTTATTTTGGAATACATAACAACTGCATCTTTATCGTCATAGCTTAAAACGACGCTCCCCTCACCATCGACACCTGATTCAAGCATAATCCCAGTTGCCTTCACTTCATTTGGTTCTCCAAACAATGTAATAAGTGGATATAAACAATAAACACCAAGATCCATTAATGCGCCATTTGCAAACTTTGGATTAAAAGCATTAAGTACAATGCCTTCTTTGTATTTATCATATCGAGAAGAATACTGACAATAGCTTGCAAAATATCTACGAATTGGTCCAATTTTATGTAGGTTATCTTGAATAACCTTGAACCCAGGAAGTAAAGTTGACTTCATGGCTTCCATTAAAAGAACTTGATGCTCTTGCGCGGCTTCAATCATTGTTGCTACCTCGGCTGCATTTGCTGCTAATGGCTTTTCACATAAAACATGTTTGCCATTTTGCAAAAATAAAATAGCTTGTTGTGCGTGAAATGAATTAGGTGACGCAATATACACCGCATCAATTTCTTCACTACTTGCCATTTCTTCTAGGTTTGTAAATAGTTTTGTTACACCGTAGTTGCTCGCGAATTTTT
Organism: Paenisporosarcina sp.; assembly: GCF_049671445.1. GTDB lineage: Bacteria > Bacillota > Bacilli > Bacillales_A > Planococcaceae > Paenisporosarcina. Next base: position 1,433 of record NZ_JBATUX010000050.1, read on the forward strand.
CTGCCTGCTCAGTCGTGCGAGAATAAACTGCTGTTAGTTTAAAATCCTCTATAGCAATTGCTGCTTCAAGTAATCTTTCTGTAATCATATTAGTACCAACTATACCTATTCGAACCATATAATCGACCTCTTTTCTTTTTTATAGACCTTACTTAAATAAGATACCCTCCATCAAGTATAACCACATGGAGATATGCATTAAAGACCGCAAATTTCTAAAAGAAATTAATGCGGTCTTCAAGTCTACATATTTTTTAGATGAAATCTATTCGAGATTGGCATGTTTGCCATACATTCTATTAGAGTCCAATCCTTTTTTCTCCATGATACGCAAAATCAATGCATCGTAAAATAATAACATTGTTTGCTCAAAAAGTGACCCCATAGGTTGTATTGTCTTGTATTCACTTTCGGATTTATCTTTTGGTGAACCAGGCAATTTAACTATAATGTCAGCAAATTTCCCTATCGTGGATTCAGGGGAAATCGTTACAGCTGCGACTGTCCCGTCCAAGCATTTTGCCTTTTCGGCTATAGAAACCAAGGTCTTCGTTTCACCTGAGCCAGAACCAATGATTAAAAGATCGTCTTTTTCTAAATTAGCTGTAACGGTTTCACCGACTACATAGGCATCAATCCCCATGTGCATCATTCGCATCACAAAAGATTTGCCCATAAATCCAGATCGACCTGCCCCAACCACAAAGACTTTCTTGGATTCAAGAATTTTGTTTACCAGTTTTTCAGCTTCTTCATCAGCGACCAAGTCGACTGTCTGGTTTAACTCTTTTATGATTTCAGCTAAATATTGAGTCGTCTGCATTTTTGTCACTATCCTTGTTTAATCATTTTTTGCATTTGAGCAGCTACTGCTTTTATGTCTTCTTGTCCAGTAATACCGCCGCCTACAATAACAAGATCAGGTTGAGCTTTAATGACTTCTGGTAACGTTTCTAATTTTATTCCACCTGCAACGGCAGTTTTTGCATTTTTAACAACGCTTTTAATAGTTGCAAGGTCTTCGAAAGAGTTTTGTCCTACAGCCTGGAGATCATAACCTGTGTGAACACAGATATAGTCTACGCCAAGTTCATCAAGTTCTTTTGCACGTGTTGCGATATCTTTCACAGCAATCATATCAACTAGGATTTGCTTACCATGTTTTTTAGCTTCTTCTACGGCACCCAGGATAGACGCGTCTTCTGCAGCTCCAAGAATTGTTACGATGTCGGCGCCTGAAGCAACAGCTTGGCTTACTTCATATCCTGCTGCATCCATAATTTTCAAGTCAGCTAAAACAGTTAAATTAGGAAAGGCTTCTTTCATTGCTTTAACAGCTCTAAGACCTTCATTAATTACAACTGGTGTCCCGATTTCTACTACATCAATAAACTCTTCTAACTCTTTAACCAATTCGATTGCACCTTGTGTATCTACAAGATCTATTGCTAATTGAAGTTTCATTTAATAATCTCTCCCAATAAAATAGTATTTTTTTAGCAGTAACTCTCGTATTTCGCACTATTAGTGAAACCAACTAATTGATATTTACTAAGGGTGCAAGGTTTAGTATACTTAGTGTGTCATCGAATTGAAAGTACGCACTTTTTTCGCACATAGTGCTAAAAAGTATACTGTAAAAAGTGGAGGTGAAGTAAATGCCGAATTTGGGAGAGAAAATGTTTAACTGTGAAAAAGAATTAACTTTATCTATTATTGGTGGAAAATGGAAGATGCTGGTATTGTGGCATCTAGGTAAAGAAGGCACCAAACGCTTTGGTGAACTCAAGGCACTCATGCCGGGTATTACGCAAAGGATGCTTGTTAATCAATTACGTGAACTTGAAGACCATTTGATTGTACATCGCGAAGTATATCCTGTTGTTCCACCAAAAGTTGAATACTCACTTACTGAACAAGGAAGAAGTCTTATGCCGATTCTCGATGCCATGTATGATTGGGGCAAAATTTATATTGAGAACAATTTGGAAGACAAAACTGAAATGATCAGACCGTTAAGTAACAAAGGATAGTATCTTAATGTTTGGAAACGGATGCTTCAATTCAAAGACCACGGGTAGCCCTTTTATTAAGGTGCTGGCCGTTTTTTGGTGTTTATTAGAGGTGAATTAGTGGATGGTCTTCTTTTTAATTTTTGGTAGTAATTCAAACCAGACAATTGAAAGAACACACAAAAAAACGGCTAAAATGATTAGCCGATTTTAGGGATGAGAAATATCCATATTTTAAGCTAACCAACATAGTACTCCGAACGCAACCGCTTGTGCACATTGTTGTTGATAGCTCTGACTTTTTAATAAGTTTGCTTCTTCTTTATTGGTCATAAATCCGCACTCAACTAAAATAGCGGGCATGGTTGTTTCACGTAGCACTGCAAAATTACCTTTTTTAACTCCTCGATCTTTTCTGGAAGTGCGCATTTGCAATGCTTGTTGTACATGGGTAGCCATTACTACTGAGGCTTTACTAGGTTGTATACAGGTGTAGGTTTCAATTCCATTTGCAGCATTCCAGTCAGTACCATAGGCGTTTGCATGAATCGAAACAAATGCATCAACTTTTAATTTATTGGCTAAAGTGATTCTCTCCGACAAGGTGACATCTCGAGTATTATCGTGAGAAAAAATGACGGTTATTCCCTCAGCTATTAACAGCTTTTTAAGTCGCATAGCTACAGCTTCGTTAAACATAAATTCTCTTAGAGTTCCATCGGGTGATCGTTTACCAGCTGTTTGTGGTCCATGACCCGCATCAATTATTATTTTCTTCATTGTACATCCCTCCTAAAGCCTAAATAGGAGGTAATAGTGGAAAAGAGACAACGCCAAGAGAAATTCATTTCAATTTTCCAACCACATGATAAAATAAAGAACATATCGGATCATTCGAATTTCGAAGAAAGTAGGTGATATTTTTGGAGCAAGTGACTACGAAAGACGTAATGGAAATGTTTGATTTAAAACTTGTTAGTGGTCAAGAAGGGATCGGCAGACATATTGCCGTTAGTGATATTTCACGTCCCGGTTTAGAGATGGCTGGTTATTTCACACACTATCCAGCAAACCGTGTTCAATTACTTGGCAAAACAGAACTATCATTTTTTGACATGCTGTTACCACATGAACGAATAGAACGTATGAAAAAATTATGTTCACCTGAAACACCTGCCATTATCATTTCGCACGACATGAATGTGCCAGAAGAACTGAAGATTGCTTCCAATGAAGAACATGTGCCAGTCCTTACTGCAAAAATGGCCACCACTCGTTTTTCAAGTTTACTGACAAACTTTCTCGAAAGTAAATTAGCACCTACCACTGCAGTCCATGGTGTACTTGTTGATATTTATGGTGTGGGGATATTAATTACAGGAAAAAGTGGTGTTGGTAAAAGTGAGACAGCGTTGGAACTTGTGAAAAGAGGGCACCGACTCGTCGCTGATGATTGCGTGGAAATTAGACAAGAAGCTGAAAATACGCTCATTGGAAATGCACCAAAACTAATTGAACATTTACTAGAAATTCGTGGAATTGGGATTATCGACATTATGACTTTATTTGGTGCTAGTGCCATTCGCAGTTTTAAACGAATCTCAATGGTAATTGATTTGGAGATTTGGGATAAAAACAAGACGTATGATCGGTTAGGTATTGAAGAAGAGAAAATGAGAATCATCGATACAGATTTGACTAAAAATACGATTCCGGTTCGACCTGGTCGAAACTTAGCCGTTATTATAGAAGTAGCAGCGATGAATTATCGTTTAAAACGAATGGGTGTCAATGCGGCAGAAGAATTCTCCAACCGTTTAAATGATGTCATTAGTCAAAATGAAGATGCTACATATTAAAAGCCAGCAGTTTGGAAGGGGAACAACATGAATTTTTTACTTGGAGCAATTGATCCAATAGCCATTTCTTTAGGACCGATCGAAGTAAGATGGTACGGAGTAATTATCGCGTTTGGGATTGTTTTGGCATTTCTTGTAGCACAAAGAGAAATGGTAAAAAGGAAGTTTCATCCTGATTTTTTAACAGATTTATTGATTTGGGCAGTACCTTTAGCCATATTAGGCGCTCGACTATATTATGTTTTCTCTAAATGGGACTATTATTCTCAAAATCCCGGTCAAATTCTTCAAGTATGGGAAGGTGGCCTCGCAATACACGGAGCATTGATTGTATCGTTTATCACAGCTTATGTATTTACAAGAAAACGTAAAGAATCATTCTTGAAATTAGCGGATATTACTGCGCCTAGTATTTTAATTGGGCAAACTATCGGGCGCTGGGGTAACTTTATGAACCAAGAAGCACATGGTGGTCCTGTATCACGTGCCTTTTTGGAAAATATGTTTTTACCAGATTGGATTATCAATCAAATGCGTATTGATGGCACGTATTATCATCCAACATTTTTATATGAATCGTTATGGAACTTTACGGGTGTTATCATTTTGATCTTGTTACGTCGCCTTAACTTAATACGTGGAGAAATGTTCTTATTCTATATCATCTGGTATTCATTCGGAAGATACTTTATTGAAGGAATGCGTACTGATAGCCTTTATTTAATTGGTGAAATTCGCACCGCTCAAGTGGTATCAATTATTGCAATAGTTGTAGCAATTATCATCATTGTTTACCGTCGCGTGACAATTAAAGAACCTGTGCGTTATAAAGACGCATAAGTAAGGAAGTCATAAATATGTCTACACTTAAAAATGGATTACTAGCTGGATTGAAAACTTCATGGACGCTTAGTAAGATTATTTTCCCGATTACACTATTACTCGTTATTTTGCAGCATACACCAGTGTTGCCGTGGATCATCGAATTGCTAGCTCCTATCATGGGGGTATTTGGATTACGAGGGGATGCGGCGATTCCTTTAGTATTAGGTAATGCCCTTAACTTGTATGCAGGGATAGCTGGAATTCTATCATTAGAATTGACTGTAAAAGAAGTCTTTATATTAGCTGTCATGTTGTCCTTTTCACATAATATTTTTATCGAGACAGGCGTTGCCTTAAAAGTTGGCGTTAAATTATGGGTAGTCTTGCTCGTGCGCTTTGGATTAGCGGCCATTTCTGCAATTGTGATTAACCTTGTTTGGTCAGGTGGTTCAGATATTGCAAAGTATGGTATGGCGCCTAAAGTATCTGATATACCCGAAGGCTGGATGGAAATTATTTTATTGGGGTTACAAAAAGCTAGTTTTGGGGTATTACAGCTTGCAATGGTGGTTATTCCACTAATGATTATCATTCAATATTTGAAAGATAAACAGTATTTACAAAAATTTTCACAAAAGCTTGCACCTTTCACAAAAGTGCTTGGTATTGAACCGAATGCATCCATGACACTTGTTTCTGGTTTAGTCATTGGCTTAGCATTTGGTGCAGGAGTGATGATACAAGCAGTTCAAGAGGACGGGGTTAGTAAAAAAGATGCGACACTAGTCTTTATCTTTTTAGTCGCCTGTCACGCAGTTGTAGAAGATACACTCATATTTCTTCCACTTGGAATTCCAATTTGGCCATTATTCTTATTAAGACTTGGCATTGCATTTGTATTAACGATTGTAGTTGCAACGGTTTGGAAACGAGCTGAACAAACGAAACGAAAGGAAGTGTTTACTTCATGACATCGCAGCCAATAACTACACTTCTTTTCGATTTTGATGGCACCTTGCTTGATACAAATGAGCTGATCATTCAAACTTTTTTAAGTGTTCTGGGTAAACGATATCCCGGGCGTTTCGCTAGAGAAGATGTTCTACATTTTATTGGACCATCTTTAAAACAAACATTTGATGATATTGATGAAAGCTTAACTGACGAGTTGATTTTAGAATATCGTGCATGGAACATTGAAATGCATGACCAAATGGTGGTCGAATTTGATGGAGTAAGTGAAACGCTTCGCTTATTAAAAGCACGTGGTCTTAAAATGGCCATTGTGTCAACGAAAAAGCATGATATTATTCTACGCGGCTTAAAGTTCATGGGAATAGAAGATATCTTTGAAATCGTTATTGCTTTAGATGACGTAGTTAATCCAAAACCAAATCCTGAACCAATCTTGTTAGCACTTGAGAGATTAAATGCTACACCACAAGAAGCATTAATGATTGGTGATAACTCGCACGATATCGAAGGCGGTCAAAATGCACTTGTACGGACAGCTGGAGTTTCATGGACGGTAAAGGGCGAAGAATATTTAGCCACGTTTAAGCCAACCTATATGTTGAAACATATTTCGGATTTACTTGAGATTGTTGAGTCTCCTTCGCTATGAGAAGAACGGAACGTTTTCCTGTCGAAGGGGCCAACTCACTATGGCATATATATAAAACAGTATCGATATGGAAAGTGATGAAAAATTTTATCGTTATTCAATTAGGACGTTATAGTCCTTCATTGCCATTCAAAAACTTCCTTTACCGTCGCTTTCTACATATGAAAGTGGGAGACCAAACTTCATTTGCTTTAATGGTAATGCCGGATGTGATGTTCCCAGAAAGAATTAAAATAGGAAGAAATTCAATCATTGGCTATAATACAACTTTGTTAGCACATGAATATTTAATAGATGAATATCGAATTGGTGATGTTGAAATCGGTGATCAAGTTCTAATTGGTGCAAACTCGACGATTTTACCAGGGGTACATATTGGAGATGGAGCCATTGTTTCGGCGGCAACTCTAGTGCATAAAGATGTTCAAGCAGGAAGTTTTGTGGGTGGCAACCCGATGAAAGTAATATATACAGCTGATGAAATGGCGAATCGTCGTTTAAGAGAATCAGAAAAGACCTCATGAAGAGAATTCAAAAGCTTCATGGGGTCTTTTGTATTGACGCAACTTGTCAGATACGTTAAAATAAATTTTATTTCACTCTAGTAGTATGCTAGTGCGCTAAAGTGAATTATCCTTATTTAGGAAGTGAATAATGAATGACACCTATAAGAAAATTTGAAAAACCACTTGGTATGAGAGACTCTTTCCCTTTAATTAATGAGAAAAAGGAAAAAGTGCGTGACATTGGACGACGATTTTTCCAATCACGTGGTTTTGATTTTATTAAAACACCCACGGTCGAGTACTATGAGACGATTGGGAAATCTTCAGCAATACCGGACTCTTCATTATTTAAGTTAGTAGATCGTCAAGGAGAGACATTGGTTTTAAGACCCGATATGACGACACCAATTGTTCGTGTAGCAACTTCTAAATTGTTAAAAGAGCAAATTCCTTTGCGACTCGCTTATTTTGCAAATGTCTTTCGTGCACAAGAACATGAAGGTGGGAGACCTGCAGAATTTGAACAGATGGGCGTCGAGTTAATCGGAGATGACTCTGTTTATGCTGATGCAGAAATGATTATAACTGCTTCAGAATTTGTTCAGGAACTAGGAATAGATGAATATCGCTTAACCGTTGGACATGCAGGTTTATTGCAATCCATTTTGACGCAACTTACCCAGTCCGAAGAACAAGTGAAAGAATTAAGTAAATTACTAGTAGAGAAAAATATGGTTGGATTTGAAGATGCAGTGAGAACATTCGGACTTTCCAATGAAGACGAGCAGCGTTTTATGGAATTTATTGGACAAGCTTCTAATGTGCAATCCATTCAACAGTTACGTTCATTTATTGATGAATCAAATGATTCACAAGTGAAGATGTTTTCTTATCTTAGTGATTT
>NZ_JBATUX010000051.1:0-8006 GCF_049671445.1 Paenisporosarcina sp.
GTCTTGCAAGCAAGCTTCCCGTTAAAAACAGTTTCCTCTGCCGTGGTAAATGCGGGCTTTGGTTGGTTCCGTACCTTTGTTAATCGGCATGTGAACGCTGACTACGAATGTGACGATAGCACTAAGGAGATGTTTGATTATCTACAAGCACAAGGTTTTTCTCCAACTGATACAGTCGGAATGATGACAGCTGTTCAAACGCAACATGTGGTCATTGAAGAGTATGTTGGAACATTTGGATCCATTATCATTGCAGTTACAGCGGGCGTTGGCAATGCAGTCGATGTGTCAAAAGCATTTGAACGCGAAGATGAACCTTATGTCGGTACGATTAATACGTGGATAATTGTCAATGGGAAATTATCTGACGAAGCATTTATTCAAGCCATGATTACAGCGACAGAAGCAAAAACAAAAGCTCTTCAAAACGAAGATGTAAGAGACTCGATAACAAATACACTTGCAACTGGAACATCCACAGATAGTTTACTGGTAGCTGCTACGCAAAAAGGGGAACTTTTACCGTACGCTGGACCAATTACAGAGTTAGGGAAATGCATCGGGCGAGGCGTTTTCGAGTGTACTACTCTAGCAATTAAACGCTATAAAGTAGCGAAAGGAATGTAAGAATGTCTGCTCATATCATTGCGCTTACTTTAGGGTTAATTCTGGATCGAATAATTGGTGATCCACCCAATTGGCCCCACCCAGTTCGATGGATTGGAAGCTTCATAACAAAATTAACAAGTCTTTTGAATAAAGGCAAACATCGTAAAATCAAAGGGATTGTCCTTTTGATTTCAGTTGTTGCGGTTACATTCACTAGCGTATTTGCTGTCGTGGTCACAGCATATAAGATTCATATTATCTTAGGAATCGTTATTGAAAGTATTTTCTGTGCAATAGGGTTTGCCCAGAAAAGCTTGAAAGACGCAGCGATGACCGTTTATCAACCGCTTGTTAATGGTGACTTGAAAGAAGCTAGAGCGAAACTATCATGGATTGTCGGCCGTGATACTGAAACGTTATCCGAATCGGAAATAACACGAGCTGTCGTAGAAACGGTCTCGGAAAATACGAGTGATGGGATAACGGCTCCACTTTTCTTTGCATTTCTTTTTGGTGCACCTGGGCTTTGGTTATTTAAAGCAGTGAATACTTTAGATTCAATGGTGGGTCACGAAAATGAGAAGTTTCAAGACTTTGGGTATGCATCTGCCAAAATGGATGATGTGTTGAACTATATTCCTAGTAGGGTCACAGGCTATATTATCCTGGTTTGGACAAAAAACTTCAGTAAACAATCACTTCGAACGAGATTAGCTAAGTGGTGGCAAGATGCCAAAAAGCATCCAAGTCCAAACAGTGGGTACTTAGAAGCTGCAACTGCCTATCAACTTGGTGTGCAACTGGGAGGTCTAAATATGTATAAAGGAATTCCTTCTAACCGTCCATATATGGGAGTTTCATTAACTCCGCTTCGAGCCATACATATTAAATATACAATCCGTCAAATGCATATCGTGACATTCTTGTTCTGGTTAATGATGATGGTTATCGGTGGTGTTTTACGTGTCAATGCCTAATCACGGGGCTAATCCACATCAGCTCTATAAAAGTTTGGGAATTAATCCACCCGAACGAATAATAGACTTTAGTGAAAACGTCAATCCATTCGGACCACCTGACTTTATACAAACTGACTGGCATAAATTCCAACCATTTATGATGGGCTATCCAGATCCGCTTGGTGAACCTTTTCGAACAGCAGTCGCTAAGTTTCACAATATCTCGAATGATTCCATATTCGTTGCAAATGGAGCCTCAGAAATATTTTCATTGCTCGCGCAAAAGTACAGAGGCAAACGAGCCATAATTGTTCACCCAACTTTCTCTGAATATGAAACGACATTAAAAGCACGCGACGTGGAAATTGTGGACTTGCACATGACTGATATCGTAACGGGTGAATACCCGATTGATGAAATAAAAATGCATATGCATCAAGCAGATGTCCTTTACTTATGTACACCAAATAACCCAACTGGCACATTGCCAAAACGCGAAGTGTTAGTGGATTTAATCGAATACTCGAAAAAAGCAAACTGTGACATTGTGTTGGATGAAGCCTTCATTGATTTTATTTCAGAACAATCATCATTCATTTCGAGCATGAATTATAAAAATTTGATTATTGTCCGCTCAATGACAAAAATGTACGCAATGCCTGGTCTAAGACTTGGTTACATGGCAGCAAGCCCTTCTATAGTTAAAGAAATTCAACAATTGGCACCACATTGGAATGTGAATAGGTTAGCTACTGAAATAGGTTCGCTCGTGTTGAAAGATGAAGAGTATCGGCAGAAAACAATTCTTCATAGCCAAAACATGCTGCTCGATATGAAAGCTTTTCTAAAATCAAAAGGCTGTGAAGTAACACAATCACAAGCCAATTTTTTATTATTTAAATTACAACAACCAGACAGTGAATTTTTCCACTATTTTTTAAGACAAGGGTTGGTTTTAAGACATACCGAGAATTTTCAAGGACTTAACGGTCAATGGTACAGAATTGGTATGAAGACCGCAGAAGATATGGAAATACTGAAAAAGGAGTTAACAGTATGGTTCGAGGCACGCTAACATTTATTTCTGGTGGAGTACGAAGTGGAAAGACCGGTTTTGCTGAAGAATGGTTAATGAATCGCTCTTGTTCGCGACTAATCTATCTTGCGACGGGCGTTGCCTCTGACAGTGAAATGGAACAACGAATCGCACGCCATCAACAAGATCGAAAAGACTATAAAAATAACTGGCTGACTATCGAACAACCTCGTCAAATTGAAGAAATACTGTCACACATCCGACCTGGTGATGGGGTTCTGATTGACTGCATCACTACGTGGTTAGCCAACGAATTGTACGAAGGATGGGCAATGAATGACCCATGTTTTAAACGTGAAAACTGCATGAAAGAAAAAGAGATGCGTTTCCATGAAACGATTAAATCGTTGCTAAAGAATGGAACCACAGTAGTTGTCATTTCTAATGAAGTATTAGATGAACCTTTGTCAGAAATTCCAGAAGTACTGCTATATCAGCAATGGCTAGGCAGGCTCCACCAGTGGCTTGTCAAAGAGAGTGATTATGCATATGAACTTACATATGGACTAGCGAAGCAGTGGAAATAAGGGGGATATACATATGAACGGAATCATGATACAAGGGACAGCATCCAACGTTGGCAAGAGCATGATTTGTACAGCACTTTGTCGGTTATTTGCAAATGAAGGTTATCATGTAGCACCATTTAAATCTCAAAATATGTCGACCTTTTCTACAAAAATAGGCAATGGATTAGAAATCAGCACCGCTCAATTTGCACAGGCACAAGCGGCAAAAGTTCAACCCATTCCACAAATGAACCCTATATTATTAAAGCCTTCAGGACATATGACTTCTGAAGTATGGATGATGGGTGAAAAAGTGAAGGAAATGTCCGGGTCAGCTTATCGTGAATCTTTTTATGATCAAGGTTTGACAGTCATCAAACAATCGCTTTCGTATGTGAGTGAGCATTATGATGTCGTTGTGTTAGAAGGAGCAGGAAGTCCAGTAGAGGTAAACTTAACTGACCGAGAACTTGTCAATATGAGAATTGCTGATTTAGCCGATGTGCCAGTATTTCTTGTTGCTGATATTGAACGTGGTGGAGTTTTTGCAACAATCGTTGGAACGCTTGAATTATTGGCTCCAAATCATCGCAATCGTGTGAAGGGAATCATTATTAATAAGTTTCGTGGAGATAAGGAATTGTTTCAGGATGGCGTATCATTTATTGAGTCCTACACAGGAATTCCAGTTCTCGGTGTTATTCCATTTATGGATAACCACGAAATTGAAGAAGAAGATTCATTAATTACACAACACGATTCAAATTCAAAGAAGTCTGCTGAAGATAAATATGATGCATGGGCTCAACATGTTGTATCCCATCTTGATTGGACAAAAGTAAAAAATACGGTGAAGCTACCATGATGCGCGGGGTATTACTCGCGCTACAATTTTTCACTATTTTCCCAATTAATAAAGAGCTGAATATGGATCGGAAGTCAGTAACGATGATGTTTACCACTCTCCCATGGATAGGGGGAGCATTCGGACTGATTACCTCAATTGTTTGGTTGTATCTTGATGCAAGTCCTCTTTTTATAGCATTTACCATCGTGTTACTTGGTATTGTGCTGTCAGGCGGACTACATCTAGATGGATTTGCTGATACGAGTGATGCCTTTTTTTCCTATCGTAATCAAGACAAACGTCATGAAATTTTAGCTGACCCACGGATAGGCGCTTTTGGGACAATAGCTTTACTATTTCTTATCGTGGGGAAAATAATTTTGCTTGCAGAAATAATTACACAGGACGGCATGAGCTGGCAATGGTTAGTGGTTATCCCGTTTTTAGCGAGAGTAGGAATGGTTTACTACTTTATTATTACACCTGTTGCAAGAGATAAGGGGCTAGCTGCTTTCTTTAAAAAACGTTTTCACCAACGACTGTTACTCATAGCGACATGTATCTCGATTGCTATAGCTGTTGGATTTATCGTTATTGTTGGTGGAGATGTGTTAGTTGCCATCACCACTTTGGTTGCACTCTTCATCTGTGCACATGTATATAAACTTTGGACGAAAAAACATTTTGGAGGAGTCACGGGAGATGTCTCAGGTGCTTTCGTTGAAGGGATGGAGGTTGTATTATGGCTATTGATTTTCATCTTACTTTAATACGGCATTTACCGACCTTAGCTAATGTTGAACGTCGCTATATTGGATGGAGTGACGAATCAATTAACCAGACGGTAGTTAAGCAAGACACTGCGTCCCAAAAGATTATTTACGGAAGTGACCTAAAACGTTGTCAACAATCGGCTGAACTTTTTTATCCGAAATCAACTTATCATGGTTCACCAGCTTTTCGTGAGATGTCGTTTGGTGACTGGGAGCTAAAGACTTATGAGGACTTAAAGGAAGACGTCATCTATCAAAAGTGGCTGTCTAATCCAGATCTGGTATCTCCGCCGAATGGTGAGTTTTTACACCAAATGGCTGCACGCGTGCTTTTTGGTCTGAAAAATATTCCTTGCAATCAACCAATTGTAGTAACCCATGGTGGACCTATTCGTTATGTCCTCCATAAGTATGCACCAGATGAGCGGAATTTTTGGTTATGGAATGTCAAACATGGGGACAAATGGACATTAAGCTGGGATAGTCGTCAATGCTTTGAGGAGGAAAAAAGATGCAAGTCTATATCGGTGGAGCGAATAACGGAAAGCGAGCGTATGTCAGACAACACGTAGTTGAACGAGATGTGCAATGGATTGAATGTGCAGATTATCAGGATTTGCCAGAAGCGCGCTCTCAGACAATTGTTCTTGCAGGAGTGGAAGCTTTTGTTGAGCATCATTTAAATAGTTCAGAAGAACTGTTCATTGAAGATTTCATGGAAACATTAAATACATATCGCTCACAAAGTGATGTCATCGTGATTGTGACAGAAAATGGGCGTGGAATAGTACCGATAGTTGCAGAAACGCGTGAGCTTAGAGATCGCTGTGGCAGGTTATGCCAACAGATTTTCAAGGAAGCAACAAACGTGACGCGTATTTGGTACGGCTTAAGAGAATCACTAAAATAATCTAAAAGGGGACATTCAAGTTGAGAATCTATACACGAACTGGTGACAAAGGACAAACAAGTTTAATAGGTGCACGCGCAGAAAAGGACGATCCACGAGTAGAAACGTATGGCACTATTGATGAAGTGAATTCGTTTATTGGCAAAGCAATGACAGAGCTAGACCCATCCATTTTCACGGACTTACTTACAGACTTAGAAGCAATTCAAAATGAATTATTCGATTGTGGCGGAGATTTAGCAAACGTCAAGCCAAATCGCACATATAAAATGTCACAAGAACCAGTAAATGTTTTAGAGCAACGAATTGATGAAATGATGGAAGAACCGCCATTACTTGAAAGATTTATTTTACCAGGAGGCTCGCCAGCTGCAGCCACTCTTCATATTGCGAGAACCGTAACACGGCGTGCTGAAAGACAAATGGTGACTTTGATGAAAGTAGAAGAAGACATACCTACAGTTGTACAACGTTATTTGAATCGCTTGTCCGACTATTTATTTGCTGCTTCACGAGTAGCCAACTCGAGGGTCAACGTACCTGACAACGAATACGTGCGTTCTGCAAAAGTTTTTAGAAATGGTGGACGTGCGAAAAAAGTGGAGGAATAATCGATGAATGTTCGTTTAATAACAGTAACTGCTATGATTGCAACATTATGTGCAATTGGCGCACTCGTCAAATTACCTGTGGGAATAGGTTCAGCCGCTTTAGACGCTGTGCCTGCTTTAGTTTCCGTTGCCATTTTACCACCTGTATTTTCAGGAATAGCAGCATCGATTGGTCATTTGGTGTCTGCTTTATCAATAGGAATGCCATTCGGACCATTTCATGCGTTAATTGCAGTGGAAATGTTTGGTATTCTGTGGGTTTTTGCAGTACTCCATCAAAAAGGATGGGGTAGATGGAAATGGCTATTTTTCGTCCTAGCTAATGGTGTTATTGCGCCGCTCCCATTTTACTTTTTGATTAGTCCTGCTTTTTTCTATGGAGCTGTCCCTTCATTATTCCTAGCTTCTTGTATAAATGCAGGCATTGCTTTTTTACTAGAACCAGTGTTGAAGCGATTTTACAAGAGAGTTGTTGTTAAATGAGACACGCGCTGAAATTGGCTAATGGCTTTGTCGTTACAACTGATAACTCTGGAGGTATTGGTGAAAAACAAGCCGATGTTGTATTTGCACCAAATGATGTCGTCAGTTATTTTGCAGCTCGTGTAGCATTACTCGAACAGTGGGCTGCAAGTGCCCAAGTGGAATCTGTAATTATCCACAACTTTTCAGGTGATGCTGCATGGCAAGGTTATGTTCAAGGTGTTAACCGTTTACTAAAAGACGTAGATTTAGAGAGTATTTTCATAACAGGTAGTAGTGAAACAAATATGAACCTTTTACAATCCGCTATGTCAGTTACAATGATTGGTCGTAGCAGAGAATTTGTGAATTGTGATACTACTTGGTTTATTTATGGTCAACCTTTTGTTGGTAGTGATGTTCTTGAAAATGTGAAAGCAATAGCAGACTTGAAAAAAGTGAAGATTGCCATAGAAAATGGTTACGTGACGAATATTTGGCCAGTCGGATCAAAAGGGATTCAAGCAGAGGTCAGGATTCTATATGCCAATGATAAACTTTTTGTTCAATCGGATATTGATGTCGAAAAGTCAGCAGGACCTAGTACTGTAGTTTTAGTTGGTGTTCCAAAAGAATCAATTGAGCAAGCAACACTTCATTTTGGTAAGGAATTAAGAAAAATAATAATAGACTAAAAATTCTTCTGTTAGTAGCAGAGGGATTTTTTTCTTTCAGTTTTTCTTGAAATTAGACTCTCATTTAGTGCGTTTTGTTGGTTTTATTCCCGATCATTTTGGTTTATTCCTGTTCAATTAAGGTTACTCCCATTCACCCGATTTTCCCCATATAAATCATTGTCTAGTAAGAAAGAGCCACAATAAGAGAGACATTTAGAAGCTATAGGTGTGTAATGGGTATTCTGCTAATGAAAAGTGACACATCATTTATAGATTGGGAATAGTCACTTTACTGAAAACTTCTAATATTTTCTATTGACTGAATGCTCATTCAGTTTTAAACTAAAACTTAGCATCGACAACAAACCATCAATCTACTAAACTGATGTTATTAGAGTAATAACAAATTACGTTTTTAACAAAGGAAAGGGGAGAGAGCGATGAGCCCGCTTTTAATAGCAAACTGGGTTTTATTTTTAGTTGTAACCGCTTACGCGATTGGTCTTTTTACTTATTTGTTGAAGACACGCTATGAATACATCAAACTCGGTAA
>NZ_JBATUX010000052.1:0-1981 GCF_049671445.1 Paenisporosarcina sp.
CGCAAATAAAACATTTCCTTCCATAATTCCAACCACTTTCTCTATCCATCTATTGAATTTATTGTAGGAGATATGTTTTCTTTGTGCAACTTCTAAAGAAATTTATGAGTTTAGAAAGCTCAAACAAGATGGAGTAATTCGTTCATTTTCTTATCAAATGCAAACAAACGCTTTTCTACATCTTCTTGTGAGCCATAACGAATGATTTGTTCTTCGGTCATTCCAGCCTCCAGCATACGCAAGTGACCAATGGCAGAGTCAAGAACTTGCAACAATTGTTCCCCTCTTAAAAGGGCAATTTGTGATTTTTCTTCACAATAGCCTACTACGAATCCATCCGCAATACTTTGCAAAGCCTCCTGACACTCATGGAAACGATGTTTTCCATAGCGATCAGTATGTGCAAGCTCCACAAATAATGTTTCATACAAATTCAAGAAATTTGCGGCCATTACTTCTCCAAAGTAAACGATGGGTAATGGATCGATTATGCGTAATTGCCCCTTATCTATCAGCCAGTTCTCTGGGGAAGCATCTTGATTGGTCAATACTGGGTGAGTAATCTCTTTTAATCGGGTTTCGCATATGCGTAGTAAAGTCTCTTTTAGTTGAGGGTTCTCAAAAAGCGGTTTTTTCGTGGACAATTCATGATAATCATCCATCACTTCTTGGCATTCCTCTTCAATAAATCCATTAAAATCACTCGAAAATTGACCATGTATGCCTTGTTCTTCATTCCATGCAAAAAAACCAAATCCTTCAATTCCATGGTCTACTTGTTCTACTTTTCGATACAATTGTCCAATTACTTCACCCAAATTGTGTGCATCATCTTTATTTAATTGATGCAAATCCACATGATTTCCTGCAAAGGATTCCAATGTATACGTTAATTCTTCAGATACATAATTTATAAACATTTCCGGTGCTGCTCCTGCTACAACTGCATTCACACAACGATAGTAAATTTCAGTTCCCCCATACTCCGCTTTTAGTGCCGACTCGTCGTAAACTACTTCTTTTTGATACGCTATTTTCTTTGGAACACGCAAAACTACTGGATCATTTCTATCATTCGTAACCTTCCAAGCTCGATGCCAGGCACCTTCACCTAAATTCTCTACTTTTGAATACTCATAGTGTGCATGTTTCAATGCTTTTTCGTACGTCATGGTGATATCTCCTTTAAATACTGTCCAACTTGCAGCCAGTCTTGATTAACTTGTTCTCTAAGTGAAGGTCTATAGAATACAGATGCTGGATGAAAAGTCGGCACTATTGTATAAGAATTTGTTGTCCATTCATAATGATGATCTTCAAGATTATTCAAATATAGAACGGGTTGATGAATAAGCTGTCCGTGTAATTCGGTTACTTTCGCACTTTTCCCTAATAATCGTTGAAGACCGACTGTTCCAAGAGTAACAATTAACAGTGGATTAAGATGTTGAATCTCAAAATCCAAAAGTGGAGCATGTGCTAAAATTTCTGAAGGTT
Organism: Paenisporosarcina sp.; assembly: GCF_049671445.1. Taxonomy (GTDB): domain Bacteria; phylum Bacillota; class Bacilli; order Bacillales_A; family Planococcaceae; genus Paenisporosarcina. The sequence continues at coordinate 1,498 of NZ_JBATUX010000052.1, forward strand.
TTGGTGCACGATTGTAAGTTCTTTTCACAATCGTCCCGTCACGTTCCTTTTTAGTTCCCCATTTGTATGGTCTACTCCTTACACTGCTAGTCATATACACATCTTCTCGTGTTAAACCTACACTTTCTAGCGACTTCATCAGTTCATTTCCTGCCCGTCCAATAAAAGGTACTCCTGTATCAATTTCATTTTCTCCAGGTGCTTCCCCCACGAGTAGTAACTTTGGGTTAGCGTTTCCATAGCTACGAACAAATCCTTGGACGGCATGACCTTGTATACGTTCTTTCCCTAATTCGATTAATTCATCTGGAATAGTGAACACCGTTAACCACCCTTTCTTAAAAAATCTTACGCTAATAATTAGCGTAAGACTTTGGTTATTCTGGTTGGGGCTTTCGTTTGCCCATGTTACGATTGCGCCATTCATACCAAACTACTACTAGAATGAAGAATGAATAGCCGAGCAGCCATCCCCCAACCACAT
>NZ_JBATUX010000053.1:0-2509 GCF_049671445.1 Paenisporosarcina sp.
GTCAGTTTTTCAGGTAACGTATATAAATAATAATCGGCAAAAGCTTGGCGTTCCGGCTCCAGTGAATTTTGCTCGTAAAGGATTGTTTTTTGCAGACGACTTGGTGCCCGGTTCACTGTACCCGCCATTAATTTCACTTTCGAGTCTTGGTACGTCATTCCCGAGTTGTTCGTTAAACTTACCCAGCCAGTCAAATCGAAATCGTTCTCTCTGATTTGTGCAACATAATCTGTATCCCAGCTAAGCCCGCGAGTTAAATACGTCACACGACTATCTTCGGCAGTCTGCTCTTTGAAGCGCCACACGAGTGTCGGTTTTAACATCACTTCCTCTGATCCATCCGGCAACCGAATCTCACCTTCTGCATCGAGGACGATTTCCTGTGTTTGCAAGTCTGCGAGTACCAATCCATTTTGTGCACTTAACAAAAGATAGCTCTTTTCTTCTCCCGTTTTCTTATTGACGAGCCTGATTTGTTCCCCAACATACTTTTCTAGTAACTTGAATCGATCCCCCAAGTCATATTCATAGGTAAACTCCGTGACTTTCAGACCTTTCACCTGTACAGAATTCGATTCTATTAGTTGTGGAACGTCTACATAATGAATGAGGTGATCTTCAGAAAGTGGAGGAATGGAGCGTGTTTCTTGGACTAACGATAAGCCGTCATTATAAACCGTCAACGCTAAGTCTTTCGTTAAACTTGCAGGCATTATGGTCGGCATAACGGGACTCCTCCTCAGTGTTTTTGGAAAGTATATCATGATATGCGGTAAATCTTCTTGCAATACGTAGTCTCAATAGCCAAGAATTTTCACTCTTTAAAAACTTGATTAAGATGCTAACATCGTGATAAGTCATATACTAAATTCCTCGTTCATTTTTAGGTGACATAAAAATTTAAAAGCGACAGAAATAAACCTGTCGCTTACTCAACCATTACTTTTCCCCATGTAGATGACCACTTTTTTTGTACAACTCTTTCACGATAAATTTGTGATTTTTCAAAGGAAGGAGTAGGACGAATTTTCATCATGATTAAATCTTCTACTCCATAAGGGGCACATAAACGAAGTTCCCCCGCTTCATCCAAAGTGATCCCAATAGCAGTGGCAGTTTCCGGAAATTTCGACATTCCATCTATAGAGGATGTATAAGGTGCTACCTTGTTTAAGCTGTGCATCCTTGCTTGGTTTTTAACAGACCAAGGGATTGTCGGGTCTAAAGTACATAATGTTTTTTCATATAATTTTTCATTTTGTTCGTCTAGATGTTTCGAGTCAAAATAGATGACATCGACATCTGGAAGTATGGTTTTTTCAGAAAATCCATGTAACTCATCCCATACTTTTGCTCGTATAAAGCCCGCACATATCCACCAGTCAGGCAATTCAAGTTTCGCAGCTAATTCAATTACATCCATCATCCATTTATCTTTTGAAATAACTTCTACAATGTCTTGTTCGTTTATTAATTTCATGTTGAGCCTCGCTTACTCTTACAACCCCATCTTCTTCGCAACAATAACTTTCATGATTTCATTACTTCCCGCGTAAATGGACGCGACTGGAATATCACGATATCGTCGGGCAATTTTATATTCTTCCATATATCCGTAGCCCCCGTGTAATTGCAGGCATTCTCCGGAAATTTTCTTCGCTGTCTCTGTTAACCAATACTTTGCCATCGATACTTTTGAAACAATTTCTTTCCCTGCGATATGGTCTTCAATTAACGATTCCAAGAACGAATGACCGAGCTCGACTTCAGTTGTCATTTCTACTAGTTTAAATTGAGTATTTTGAAAAGAAGCAATGGGTTTTCCAAAAGCTTTTCGAGATTTAACATAATTCAGTGTCATTTCAACCATATCTTCAGAAGCGGTTTGGGCGGAAATTGCTACCATTAAACGTTCTTGCTGAAGTTTTTCCATCAAATACGTGAAGCCCTTACCTTCTTCGCCTAGGAGATTTTTCACTGGCACTCGGCAATCTTCAAAGTACAACTCTGCCGTATCTTGCGCGTGCATCCCTACTTTGTTCAATTTACGTCCACGTGTAAATCCAGGCATGCCTTCTTCAACGACTAGTAAGCTGATACCACGATGCTTCGGCTCAATTTGTGTATCGGTTTTTACTGCGACTAATATCAATTCCGCATTGATCCCATTAGTAATAAATGTTTTTGAACCATTCACAATATAATGATCGCCATCTTTCACAGCCGTTGTTTGAATCGCAGCTAAGTCAGATCCTGCTCCAGGCTCCGTCATGGCAATCGCTGTAATATGTTCACCTGTTACACACCCCGGCAACCAGCGCGATTTTTGTTCATCCGAGCCGTACGCTTCGAAATAGGGAACCACGATATCATTATGCAAACCAACACCCGTTAAGCTTGCTCCTACGCGTTCCAGTTCTTCACCAATAATCACCGCGTAACGAAAATCAGTTTCTAGCCCACCGTACGCTTCTTCGACTTGAGGACATAAATAACCCATTTCTCCAAG
>NZ_JBATUX010000054.1:0-4687 GCF_049671445.1 Paenisporosarcina sp.
TCGATGAACTGTTGTTGAAAACAGAAAACCACTATGGAAATTATTTAACATACTATATGACTGATTTTATCACTGGAGAAAATGAACAGACAGATGGCTTGTTGCATAATCGTATTCGAAATTATCGTAAAGAATTGGAAGATACACAGGAGTAAATTTTCCTCTTGTGCGTCACCCGTTCCTAGTCCAACCCCTTGCAATACTTCTGGTCGTCAAATTGATTAGCATTACACTCTTCAGTTGAAGCCTTTTTCGTGCTCCCATTAGGAAAAGAACTGGAATACAAAACAAAATCACTATTATAGCCATCTACCGGTTCACTAGCTTAATGAAAAAATACCAAAGCGTTTACTTATTCAAGGGTACCAAATTCTGTGAAAGGGAAAAACCGAAACTTCACTTCACCCACTACTGCATCTTCAGTAACAAAACCGATTTCCCGGCTATCACTGCTTTTCTTACGATTATCCCCCATTACATATAGTGACCCTTCTGGAACCTTTACTTTTAGATCGTCCGTTAATTGCTCTTCAGTGGTTAGCATTTTTTTATTCTCATTCAAGTAAGGTTCTTCATAAATAATGTTATTAATATGTAAAACATCATTCTTCACTTCAACAATATCACCTGGAAGACCGATGACTCGCTTAATATAGTCTTCATTGGACACGGGAGAATGGAACACAATCATATCAAAACGCTGAACCTTACTCATTTTAGAGACAATAATGCGGTTATTATCTTCAAAAGTAGGTGTCATGGATTTCCCCTCAACCTTAACTGGGGTAAAAATAAACGCACGGCAAATAAAGACGATAGCTACACCTAAAAAAACCGCTTTAACCCAAGACCAAATTTCCTTTTTAAGGCTTTCACTCATAAGAATATCCCCTCAATTTAAACAACAAATTCTTGAATATCTTTTATAACGTTTTTTAATACATCTATAGATTCAAGCGTACTGTGGTCATACTCCAAACGATGATTAACATTTGGAAGCATGCTTGCCATAATTGTTGATTTGTCTTTCAATTGGTTAAACCTATCTTCAATATAGCATCGATCATTATCTCCAATAATACACAGTCCTCGATTTTCACTTTCTACCATTGCTGAGAAAACATCATCTAGTTGTAATAACGGCGTTAACCAAACGATGTGAGCATCTTTAAACAAGTCCTCATTTACTATTGAAGTCATCGCAATGGTGCCGAGTGACTTAGCTACAAAATAAAATGTCTCGTACGAAGTATCTTTTAAAACCTCTTCCAACACGGTTTTTACATCATATTTGATAGCTTCACTTAGCTCTTCCTTAGTAAACTCATCATATACTTGATCGTTGTACAAATAATTAACTTGAAGTACATCAAAACCTTTTTCCAAGAAAATATATTGCGAGTAATGAAACGCTGGGCTTTGCACGGTATACGCAGCGCCCGGTAAAAACACAACTAATTTCTTCGTCCCCTCTACTTCACTAATTAAATTAAACGGAACTTGCATTTCTCTATATCCCAAAACACTACCTAAACTTTCCAACGCAAACACCTCCACTTCCCTCATTATACATATTATCCCAATAATATAATAGTGAAATAATGGATATATTTTGAATTTTTTAATTTCACTATCACTTTAACTTCCACTAATTTATAATTGTAATAAATTGGTTTTTTGAACCTTGTTTTGAAAAGTAAAGAATAGACACTCACTACAAAGAAAATGCGGCTGAAGATGCAATTTCAGCCGCTCTACACTTTCTCATATTAGTTAACCTTATACAAAATAAAGCGTTATACAAACCACTTAGGGGGAAAAAAACGTGTGGACTCAGCATTTTATTGATACAAAAAGAGGTACTTTTGAATTATTCGTAAAAGGATCCGGTCAGCCAATCTGTATAACCCACCTATATAGTGCCTTCAATTCAAATGGAAACACTTTTGCAAACTCTTTTACCAATGAATTTACGGTTTACTTAGTTAACCTACGGGGTGCTGGGAACTCGGTTGGTTCAGTCCAGCAAGACGATTTAAGTATGAAAGAATCCATCAAAGATTTAGACTCAATTCGTGAAGCACTTCAATTTGATAAGTGGTCTTTTGCAGGTCATTCGACAGGAGGCATGCTCGGACTTGCTTACGCTATTCAAATACCTCAATCGATTGAAAAAATGGTCATTGGTGGAGCTGCAGCATCAAAAGAGTATATGAATCATCCTGGCAGCATCTATTGTAAAGAAAATCCTCATAACGAACGACTGCTAGAAATATTCGCTTTATTAAACAATTCAAAAACACCTCCAGACATTAGAAAGGCGGTTGGACGTGAATGGACCGAAATGTCACTTTATCGTCCTGAGATGTATGAAGAATATTTTAATACGCCCAACAGTGGAAGTGTCGTATCAGCTAGACTCGATTACTATTCTTATACAGAACTTCCTAGCTATAATTTAACACCATATCTCGCCATTATTCAGATACCTACTATCGTCTATTGTGGAGAACATGATGCACAATGTCCTCATGTTTTTTCAGAGCAAATTGCAGAAGATATTCCAAATGCAAAGCTTATTACATTCACCAAAAGTAACCACTTCCCATTTACAGAAGAACCGGAAAAGTTTACGTACATGGTAAAAAGTTTAATTAATTCCTCTTTCTTTTAGAAAATCCTTACTTACATACTTCCTACGTTCTTTAATCTAGCCGTTGCATTTAGGTATTTCGTTTACATATTAAGCATTGCAGTGAGCTGGATAACCATAGATATTAAATTTAAGCATCGTACTGCTTAGATATTCTTTCAACTTTATTTATAGTCTTTCAAGCTTGTCGATATTCGGGATGTTAAATGCAAGTATCGCAATTGGAGTTTCAGAAATATTAAGTAAAATGAAAAACATAAAATTTTATCAAGAAAAAATTGATTTAAGGGAGAGAAATTAATGGAAAGTAAGATTTGGAGAGACGATGCTGATGAATATAAGTTGGAGCCATTAAACGTCGCGATGGGAAAAAAAGCACAAGATAAATTGGGAATAACATTACCCGAGTTATACATAACCATTCTAAAAGAACAAAACGGAGGATCTATTAAATTTGATTCATATCCATCTGACACCCCAAATTCTTGGGCCGATGACCACGTTAATGTTAATCATATACGAGGGATAGGCAAAGAAAATAGTATATTAGACAGCCAAATACGTAGTGATTTCTTTTCAAAATGAGACGAATTAATTCTTTCTTAGCAGGAAAAAAGTTAAGAATTAGAAACTTGGAATTCTAAGAAATCCAATATTACCTAAAAAGAGGAATGGGTGATATAAATCTTGTCCAAAAAAAAATATTACATTCTATTACTTTTAATAATTTTATTGCTTATTATCAGCGTTGCTACAATTAAATATAAAGAGAATATTACACACCTTCTCTCTTCTGCTATTATTGGAAAAATAGTAAAAGAAGAAAAAGAAGAATTAATATCCGACTTTAATAAAAAAAAATATGAACATTTATTAATCTATTATTCAGAATCAGATAGAGAATTAATACCTGCAACAAAAGAATCTTTAAAGCGTGCGATGGAACTTAATAATTCCTTGTTTGGTCCTACTTATACAAAACCGTATGATGTAATTATCTTTAGCAGTACCAATCAAATTGAATCTTTTTCAGGTTTAGAGTATGCTATCGGCATTCATTCTCCTGAATTTAATATGATTGGGATACTTCCCGAAAATAAAGAAGGTATTTTTGAGGATATACCACCTCTGGTTTGGAACTACAAATCAAATATTATGCACGAGTATACCCATTATGTTTTTACACAGAAAATATCTGAAGGCGGATTATCGAATAATGACATTCCACTCTGGTTTTCAGAAGGAGTTGCTGAGTATGTTGCTTCTGATGGTTTAAGTGGGCGAGTACTAGAGCTTGGTCCAAAAGTTGTTTCTCTGAATGAATTGTCTACATTTGAACAATGGAATACTTACCGAACAGACAATCGATATGATGTATATTTACAATCTGAAAAAGCAATTTATTACTTAATTAATGAGTATGGAATTGGCATTATTGATAGGATAATATTGGAAACGAATTCTAATGGTGGATTCGAAGAAGGGCTTCAACGAGCAACTAATATTAATATAAAGAACCTAGATGAATACATTGAAACTTTACCTAAGAAATTAGGTGCAAATGAATAAATTGGCTAAAGAAAGTAATGTTGATGCAAACACTTATATAACAATAAAAATAGGCACTTAATTCTACTGATAGTTGAGTGCCTGTTTTGGTCTTTATTTACGAAAAAGTGATTCAATATTGAACGGCTTAATATTATATTGAGATGTTTTTTTCTGAAGGAAATTAATTAGCTGTCAGGCTAGTTTCTAAGGAGGATTTATATGGAGTCCATTGGTTTATTTATTGTCCTTTCTATCATTTCGTTACTTGTTCTTTTTATCGTTATTGAATCAGCAGTTACTAGAGGCATTAACAATTCAATAGTGGGACAATATCTTGAGAAAAAAAATGGAGTAAAAGAAAATAAAAAATTCTTTATTGATGATGATTTAGATAATTAACATCGTTTTCTTGCTTAACCATTGGTACAGTTTAATTCAATAAGACGTGTGTCACATTGGAGGATAATTTTTTGCGTGATAGAG
>NZ_JBATUX010000055.1:0-26473 GCF_049671445.1 Paenisporosarcina sp.
CCGTTATGACTTTCTATAATTTTAAAGCAGGTCATTAGTCCAAGACCGGTACCCTTTTCCTTTGTCGAATAAAATGGTTCTCCAAGTGTAGACATTCGTTCTTTTGGAATCCCGATACCTTGATCAATAATTTCGATAGAAATCTTTCCTTCTTCTTTTGCCTTTACTTTGACATCAATATTTCCACCATTAGGCATGGCTTCTATTGAGTTTTTAATAATGTTTAGGAAAACCTGCTTTAACTGATTTTTTTCGCAGTTGACCATTGGTAAATCCCTGTCAAACTCAACGAAAATTTGAACATTGCTCAAAATCGACTGGGTATCAATTAAGGTGACTATATCTTTTATCAATATCGTAACATCTTGTTCGACAAAATTTGCTACGCTCGGTTTGGCAAGAACCAGGAATTCACCCACGATTGAATTTATCCGTTCAAGCTCTGAAAAGACAATATCAAAGTATTCTTCATCCAGATTGTTGGACTTCAATAGATGTAAAAATCCTTTAATTGAAGTTAGGGGATTACGAATTTCATGCGCAATACCTGCTGCCATTTGACCCAACATAGCCAGTTTCTCTGACTTTTGAAGTAGCCCTTCGGTATGCACTTTTCTAGAAGTGATATCCTTTCCGATAGAAAGGATACATTCTTTTCCACCAAATACGATAGACAAAGAAGAAACTTCAAAGAAAAACATCGATCCATTAAAATGTTTTATTCTGTGTTCAATATTGTTTAATGGCCGTTTCTCTAATTTTACTTGTTTTAGTCTTTCCTCTACCCGTTCTTCATACTTGAGATCAACAAAATCATATATGGATTTACCAATTAGGTCTTCCTTACTGTTAGCTCCAATCATGGAAACAGTAGCTTTATTTACATAAACAATCCTATAATCTTGATGGATAATAACCGACTCAGGCAATGTATCAATCAATTGTTTATAGCTGTCTTCACTAGAACGTGCCTGTTTTTCATAGTATCTAGCTTTATCATATTGCCTTCCAACAAGCCAGGCAATAAGGGTAAATATAAAGAAATCTATCGTGAAAAAGTTCTCATTATTCACTGTCTTTTGGTATGAAGTAAATAGTATTGAAATTAATACCAGAATAACTTGTCCCGATTTTTTCATTTTATCCCTCTTAAATTAGTATATTTACTTTTATCATAGCATATAGAAATTAAATTATTTGAAAATTTTGTTAATAAAAAGCCTAAAATCACTTCAGGCTTTTATTGATCCCTGCAAGGATGAGAATAAAACGTATGCGATTATCTGTGAATTAGTTGATTATTACATAAAAAATTACTTAACCAATCGTATTGGCCATATAACTGATTTCTTATTTTACCCATAAGATTGATAAGGGAAATCCCGATTTACCCTTTCTTGGTGAAATAACTTTCGGATTAGGAAGTACCTTATGACGTCTTCAAATGCTGCGAAAATAGTTTGTCTGCTACAACCATTACTATCGTTAGGATGAATACGGGCAAATAGATCGATTTAAAGTCAGCGCTAACTCTTCATGTTAATCAGCGGTTCCACTTCTTGTTATTTTGATGTCCACTTTAACATTTACTTTGGCTTTTTGGTACATTTCATGCCATTTCTCCTCTGTTAGGTTCGAATTTCTTACGGAGCTCCTGTACTGGCTACCTAGCCCAAATACATCCGAATTAACTTCCTGACAATAGGTAATCACCCTCGAAATTTCACTAGATAAACTTTCACTGATTGCTTTATCCAGTATGGCAACTTTCTCAGGGTCCCCTAGATCAATTTCTTCGTTTAATTCTAATAATCTTGCTTCCATAGTAATGTTTAGATCAAATTCTGGCGTTGATTGATTGATTAATTTTAAATCGCTTTTTGATTTAATTGTATCAAGTACTAGAGAGATTTCCTCTGGTGGATTTTTCATTAATGCTTTTTCTAAATCCCCTTTTTTAATCAAGGCTTCAAATGTTCCCGAGTCATAACGATGTCTGCTCAGTTTTATATAAAAACTATCTTCTGCCGGAAGTTCTCCAACCATTTTCCCCTTTTTAAAAAGTGCCACACCCGAAATACTAATTAACTCTTCCTCTCTCGATATTATCGGCATTGCAATATCTTCTCCTATGGAATAATAATCATGGGACACTTCATGAAGTGTACTTGAAACGATTTGTTCATCTTCAATGTTTTGTTGTAAGAGCTTAAAAATATGTTGTCCAATATCGCTGATATTTTCATACTTATAATTTAGTAAGGTTTTCGCTTCACCTTCAACCACTGCCATATAAACGCTACCACTTATATCGGAGTCTCTCGATATCGCTTGCATCGTGTTACCAATTCCATCCTTCTTAGCTAACTCATCACCATACAAGGCCACCCTTAACTGACCAGCAACTATCTTTTTTGATGATTTTCGATTGATTTCTGTTCGCGTCCCTTTGCTAGTTTGATTTTCTGCGGAAATAATTTCAATATTACTTTCGAAATCAGGATTTACTTGACGGATTACTGCTGTAGTGGATAAATCACCTTCGTTTCCCAAATCGTACCCTAAAAGTATGGCGAGTCCTACTTTTTCAAGAAGTTTTTGCTCTGCACATCCAACCAAACTAAACAAAAGAAGTGGTATTAGTATTTGGAATTTCAACTTTCTCATTGTGATTTCTCCTTTTTAGATGAGAATTTTTTTTTCAACAGAGCAAACACATACAAGAAAATTGGGTAAGTAAAAACAATATAAAAAGCCACTTGAGAAAAATAATCATTTAGTGTATTTATTTGAGTTCGGGTCTGTACAAATAAACTAGCAACGAAAATGATACTGGCGAAAATCCAGGAGAATTTAGTTCCATCAACTTTTAACATGCGTATTGTCCCACGATAAGCAGCCCACAAGTAAAAACAAAGATTTGGCAAAATAATTAGCAACCAATAGCAAACTGCGATTAACTCAAATCGTTCGATAAACGGCAATTTGATAACGCCAAATAAAGACAAAGTTGCCCATATTGTTTTATTTAGTTGCCCTTCACTGAAGAAAGTGAGTGACACTAACATAATTGAAAGATACATCAAGGTCGTTACTAACAAGCCCAAATGAAGATGTTTTTTCACTTTTTTCTTTTCCTTTACAAACGGATAAATTACGTTCAATATTTCAAACCCCACGATTGTAAAAGTCATGGACTGCGCACCTTTAACAATATCGATGAGGTTGCTCTCTAAAATTGGAAATAGACTTTTTGCTTGAGAAAACTCGAGAGGAAACACCAACATCGGAAATAGCCATATCGAAAGGACAAAACTAAAAAAAGAGATGCCAACGATAACCCTTAAACCACCAGTGAACGTGTAAATCACAAGTAAAAGTATAGTGGCTGAAATAAATCCGGATTGCAAATTCGGGAAGACCCATGTTTGAACTACTTCACTGTAGTTTTTTAAAATAACTACAAAGGCTGCTGTGCAGTATAAAATATAGAGACAGTTTAAAAAATTACCGATCCACTGACCAAATATATCAAGATGTATCCCATATAAATCATTTGAACTGTACATCTCCAATGTCTTAAGCATAAATATTGCAATGATGTGTGTAACGAGGCCCGCAATTAACACCGAAAGCCATGCATCATGTTTTGCATCTTGAAAGACAATGCGCTGAAATCCTTGTATCCCAACACCCACCTGGCTGGTATGAATGATAAAAAAGAGTAAAAAGGCGTTTATCATATCTTTTTGACTAATTTGTAAAGAACTTTTCACTCATATCACCTTCAGTTCAACTTTTTTTGAGGATTTATAGGTTCAGGATTGTATTTTTTTTCATCTTGCGCCCTTGTTACCTTGGGTCTCCTATTGGTAAATGGCAGTGGCATTCTGATTATGCTATCCCTCCAATCAATCAGTCTAGGAGGGTAGAAGGGAGATGTATATGGTGAACCCAAACTTGATTGACGGAGTAGGTGGATTAGTATAAAACAAAACGCCAGCATAATCCCATAAAAGCCCCAAAACCCTGCCAATATAATTATTGGAAATCGAATTACCCGAATGACATTGCCCATCATATAACTTGGGGAAGTGAATGACGCAAGTGCACTTAAAGCAACTATAATTATTAAAATGTTACTAGTAATGCCAGCTTGAACGGCTGCCGTTCCAATTACAATACCACCAACAATACCAATGGTTTGTCCTATCTTTGTCGGTAATCTTGCCCCTGCTTCTCTAAGTAGCTCAATAATGAGTTCCAATATTAAGGCTTCAAGAATTGGTGGAAATGGAACTAATGCCCTCGATTCACTTAACGGAATTAAAAGCGATTGCGGTATCACTTCATAATGAAAAGTCAATGCCGCTACGTATAACGGTGTTAAATAAACGGATAAAAAGACTGCACTAATCCTTAATATCCGAAGAAATGAAGCAATTGGCCACCTAAGATTTTCGTCTTCTCTACTTTGAAAGAACTCAATGAACGTTTGAGGACAGATTATTGCCATCGAACTCCCATCTACAATAATCCCCAATTTCCCATTCAATAACCCGTCGCAAAACCTGTCAGGTCTTTCTGTCAATAACATTTGGGGAAATGGTGATAAAGAGTTGTCATCGATTAATTGCACGAGAACTGAACTATCTATCAAAGAATCAATGTTAAGGTCGGTGATACGCTGACGAAGCGTATTGACCATCTGCTCTGAGGCAATACCTTTTATATATAGCAACGCAATCGTTGTATTGGTTTTATTCCCTATTACATGGTTTTCTTTACAAAGATCAGGATTTATAATGTACCTGCGGACGAGAGACACATTTGTAGAAAGGCTTTCATTAAACCCAACTTGTGAACCGATTACTTGTGATTCATTTTCAGGTGCTGACAACGATCTTGACTTTCTCGTAGCGATGTTACCCAGAACTAATTTAGAATATCCTTCAACGTGTATGAGGACCGTCCCATTTAACAAGGCCAAAATCGATTTATCCAGATGACTAGATAAGTCGACCTTAGGTATTGCCAGAAGCTCTTTAATTTTTTCTGGCGATTCATGTGTACTTTTAAACAAACCCCTTAATATTTGATCATTTAAGGGACGATTATCTACTAGGTCATCTATATAAATTAGTGTGAGATTAGGAGGAATATTTTTTACAATTAAGTCAGCAGGATTGTGCAATGCATCTTTCACTTTCTGTATCAACACGTGTCCAGAGGATGGGATATGGCTTTCTTCATCTGTTTTTGCCTCTGTAACATCTATTTGTTCTTTCTGTATTTCCGCTGATTTTATGGTCTTTATTTTAGCGAATGGTAGTTTTAATCTCTTGTTAAACATTTAAAACACCCCCTATTCAATACTCTTAGAATGGACGTGCCATTGATAATCTATACGTATATTAAGAGATTTAGAATAATCTTTTCATTTGCATTGATAACCTAACTTTTCGTCTTCTTCTCTTCGTATGCGTTAAACCTAGATGTCTGACTTAAAGATGAACAATATACAAATAACTCCAGAACCTGTTACCTACAGTTAAAATCGTTTAATGACAACTTTATATGAAAAAAATTCACAAAACCTTTCCATAGAAAAAACCGCTCCTCCATTACTGTAACTTTAGCAATGGAGGACGGTTCATTTAAAGTGCTTCTTTTACCAAGTTTAATCAACTGCGCTTAAAGGTTTTCTTATATTTGGGATGGGAAATCCCAAATAAGAAAAACACGCTTAATTCCAATAGTTAATATGGAAGTCACTCCTCCGACGATGAATAGAACTGAAATAATAAAAATGCTAGAAAATATTGATGGTGTCACAAATGTACATGATTTACATATGTGGACGATAACTTTTGGATTGGATTCATTAAGCTGCCACTTATTGGTTGAGGATGACAAAGAGGAACAAGAAGTCTTACAAAAGGTAATAAATTTAATTTTAGAAAAATATAAGATTGAACACACTACCATTCAAATCGAAAAGTCCTATCTGCAACACACTAAATCTAAAGTATCGAACATGTTTGCTCCCTTACCTATAATAAACAGTTTTCATTGTAGATGATTAGGTGTATTAGAAGAATTTTTATTGATGATTTCAGTGAAAATATTTTCTTCGTTTGTTGTTTTGTTAGTTAGATCAGGTAATTGACCTTGTTGAATTAATTGAATGAGGTTTTGAATATCTTCCTTTGTTGCAGGTTGTTTTTCTTTTTTTAACGTATATCCTATTTGCCCACTTGTTTCTATTGTTGCAAATTGAACATCATTTATTGCAACAATACCCGATTGTCTTAGACGCGCTTCTAATTTATCTACAGTTAGCCGTAGTTTCGTTAAGTTCGCTTCATTTATGGTCCCGTTTTCAATGACTGTTACAGCCTTACCTGAAATAAGAGACTCGGTTACATCAAATTTTAATTGAAGGTATTCCGTAAGGGTTAGACTTAGTACTAATAATAACGCCACCCCAAAAGTTGCCCAAAGTCCCCTCCCGGTGACTGGTTGAATAAGTAATGTACCTATTGCTATCATAATAACGACTTGAGGAATAGTCGTTTGAGAGATAGATTTTCTTCCACCAATTTTTAAAAGAATAGTTCCTATCACAAAAATTAGAACTGTTTGCCAAATTAAATTAAAATCCATAGCTATATTTTCTCCTTTTTGAAAATAACATGAATGGCGTGCTTTAACTCTCCATTTAATATCATTTGTATTCTTTCTTAATGTATACATTAATCTAGTAATAGCTATTTCACTATTTAACATGCCCTAGTTAAAAGTTCTTAAATTTAGATGTGACTGAAAAAATAGTCTTGGGAATAGGAGATGACGACTAATAAAGAGCGACGGTTATGTTTTTTTGTAGCATATTGACTACCTTCTGGAAATACTTCTTCAGCTAATTTATTTTCATAAGTATTATCATTCTGCATCTACACCATTGAGAGCTTGACAAGTAAACTTCTCCTATCTCGTGCAGGATTCGCTTTATTTTCAGCTGAAGCTCCTTCTTGCAAGACATGGGCTATGAAGTGAAAGAAACTGCATCAGATGCAGGTAGCGTATACATGGGATTATCACGTAGGGACTTGGATGTATTCATGGATGCATGGGTTCCAATGCACCAAACGTATTTGGATAAGTTTGAAGGAAAAATCGAAAGCACAGCTGTTAGCTATCCTGAAGCTGATACCGGCTGGACAGTGCCAACTTACATGGAAGATATCAATTCACTTGAATACCTAAAGGGCCGTGAAGGTGAGTTCGATAACGAGTTTTACGGAATTGAAACAGGTGCTGGAGCGACAATCGAAAGTGCTGAAATCATCGAAGCTTATGAATTCGACTTTAAGCAAGTCAGTTCCTCAGAAGGCGGCATGCTGGCACAAGCACAACGCTTAATGGAACAGGAAAAACCGGTTGTCTTTTACGGCTGGAGACCTCATACGATGTTCAATAAATTCGATTTGAAAGTATTGACGAATGAAAAAGGCTTCTTTGAAACATCATCGGTTCAAGTCATTACGAATTCCGAGTTAAAAGACAATGCATCGGAAGCCTATGAGTTTTTGAGCAACTGGAATATTACTTTGGACGAAGTTGAAGAAATGATCGTCAAAATCGAGGACGGACAAGAACCTGAAGAAGTGGCACAAGAATGGATCGACAACAACCAAGATAAAGTGAATGAAATGATTGGCAAATAGTTCAAAAAGCAAGCCCATTTCTGCCTGATAGGTAGAAATGGGCTTTTAATTACCCTGCTGGCACTTACGCCGCTCAATAACCTCTCTCTCCCCGTCTTTCAACACACTTCAATTTCTCATTTTGTTTTTTGATTAAGCGATAACTTCTTTGACTGTTTTTGAAACCAACGCATTGTCTGCTTTACCAGCTACAAGTGGTTTAATGATCTTCATGGCTTCACCCATGTTCGTACCAGAACCGATCCCATTTTCAACGAGCAACGCACGAATTTCATCAGCCGTCATCATTTGTGGCAAGTAGCTTTCGATGATGGCAACTTTTTCTTTTCCGTAGTCGATATTGTCCTGGCGTTCAGCTTTTTCCGCTTCCACCAACGCTTGTTTTGTCTGCTTGAGTTCCCTTTGAACGATAGCCAACACTTCAATTTCCGTCAATTCCGTTCCTTTTTCCTTTTCAGCGGTAGTGATGTTGGAGATAATCATGGTCAAAATTCCTTTTTTCAAGATCTCTTTATTTCGCATGGCAGACTTGAATTCACCTTTTAGTTTTTCTTTTAACATCTGTATCACGACCTATTCTCTATTTTATAGGTTTAAGTGTAAGCCAATATAACCTGTTTTGCCATTTCTAAAGGATACTTTGCTCCAGCTGCTACAAGACGAATTAACTTTTTGATCCTTTCTTTACTAATCCCTGACTTTCCAATCATTACGTCCTCAGTTGATTATTACGATTTTTTGGTCATCGTATATAATAAAGTGATTAATTTGAAGGGAAATATTGGAATGTTGGCGAAGGTTTTATTAATACGCTTTGGAGGTGCTTAAATGCAAGAATTTATATACCATATGGTTCCCAAAGAATTAATAGGCGACAAACTTATCCCATTAAACTCTTTAAAGAAAACCTATCCTAATTTATACGATGAATATACTAAAAAATATTTTAATCACCCAGAGAGACCTAACTTACTCAGAAGAGAAATACCTCAGTTGAATGGTTTGTGGAATGATGTTGTGCACTTTCTGCCTCTACATCCTTATCACGTTTACAAAGCACTCAAAAGCTTAGAAATAAAAATTAGAGAAGAACAAGCATTCTTTAAAATCCCTATTGAAAACCTAAAACTCAATAAAAACGCTATATATCTTTACTCAAAGGAAAAATACAAAGGACCTGCTGCAGAAATTGATGAAGACGAGATTAAGGTCTTAAATATCAAGAATTATACAGAGCTGAAAGAAATACCTTCAGACACAATAGAATATTACAAAGCCGAAAGGGATAAAGGGAACCCATTTGGACTATTTCCATATATACCGCATTTGTTAAGCCTTGGCGAAATTGATATAAAGGATGTCAAAATCATAACTTGGAATCGATTTGAATAAATAGTTTCAAAATTAGTTGAAGAAGAAGTAAGGTTTTTTGTTAAAAAATTTAGCAAGGGGGTAGAAATGCATTGAAAAAACTTTGTATTTTTTTATTATTAATCATTACGATTTTAGGCGGATGTTCTAGTAACGTTTTTTCTGGAGAAAGTGCGAACTGGGAGGGGGAATACTCAACAACCATTAATGGCAACGACGAAGAAGGAAACTATACGTTTGTTTATAAAAATGGCAATGACCATACCAAACTAAAGAATGTTGAGATTGTAGTTATTAACGGTGTAAACGGAAGTACAAAAACGATGGATGAACATCAAGGAACCACCATTAAACTGTCAACGTCTTGTCGAGGATGTGCGGTAACCCAAGAAAATGAAAAAATTGAGGTTACAATTAAATGGGATGGTAACCATGAAGAAAACTTTTTCTTAGAATGAACATAAAATATCAAATCTTGTCCAACTCCCTAACTTTTAATCTTATTTTCAGAACAAAATTTGTGATTTTTGAAAAAAGAAAAAGCTCAGTTAGGCAACTAAGCTTTTTGGAAATATCCATAAGTTCAAGTAAGAAGTAGAACACACCAAGTAATCTTCTGCTCCATCCTATCTTGGAACCTTGACTGTGATTTGAGCCTCTTGATTCAATTTCATATTCGGAATCTCTATTGTTTTTAAAATAATGTCCTGACTAGCCTTTGGCTTATTATAATACAATTTATATTTATTTTGGCCAATCGCCGTAGGATAACCTCTTTCTGCTATTAAATCATTTCCATCGGTGTCCACCACAGATAATTGATTCATTTCAAAATTCGAGCCAAATAGGAATGAACTTGTCGATTCAAAGTAAAGCGCACTTTTACCTTTTTCTTCTTCAATTTTCGTCACCACGATGTCGCCCATTTCACCTTGTGAGAGTGTTAAAGGTAACTCATTTTCTTCTAAAGTAGCAGTAATCTCCTTTCTTTCTTTAGGTAACGGCATAAAGAATGGACTAATTGTAAGATCAGATACTTCTTTACTCAGTGGTTCGAATACATATTCGTAAAGCATACCCTCCTCATCTCCAGAACCAGAAGAATCAATCAATGGTAATGGTGTTCCTTCCTGGTCTAATAAGTGTAGCTGAAGTAGCTGGTGTTCATTGAAGATTTCTTCAACAGTTCCTTCATACAAAATATGCAGACTTACAGCAGAATTTGTACTTTCAAATTTTTTCACTTCAAAGGAAATTCCCTCTATTTTACCCGTTTGACCTGTAGTTAAATTAATAGAATTATTATTTGTTTTTATTACAGGTGTTTCAAATTGCCAGTTCCCTTTTGTCTTGCCAATTTGATGTATGGTAACGGATAAATCAAACTCATTCGGTAATGGCTTCGTTGGACGGACTTGAATAAGTCCGGAATAGTGCCCGTTTTGTAGATACTCCCCTGTCATATTTTCCGAAAAGTTGATAACTTCCCCGTTTACTTCAATATGAAGTGGATAAATTTCTTCTTGCTTGTCTTGAACGAAAGAAAATGCAAGGCGTGAACCATCATATAACACATCCTGAATTGTTAATGAAACGCCATTACTCGTTAACGTTTCGTTTAGAGACGTTGCATTTTCATCATTAATAGCGATTTGCAAACCTTTATCACCGACTGATGTAAATATTGAATCGAGTATTGGTACTTTTGCTAGGACACTAGCCATCGTCGGTGAAATAAATCCTGATCCAATGACTAAACCAATTGTGGCAACACTTGAAAGTAGTAGCGTCATTACTTTTTTTCGTTTTGGCGTACTTTGCTTTTGGCTAGCTTTTAACCCTTTCTGAATCGCTGCATCTAACTTTTGAAAAGGTACTGGAATTGAATCAATAGATTGTTTAATGTCCTTGTTCATTCACTTGTCCCCCTTGATAAAACTGTTTTAATTTTTGAATTGCTCGATGTAAATTCGACTTCACTGTGCCTTCTGGGCAGTTTAAATAATCTGCTATTTCTTGCACAGGTAAATCCCTGTAATAACGAAGAATAACGACTGTTTTATATTTTTCTTCTAGTTGTTCGATTGCTTCTAATAAATCCAATTTTTCTTCAATACGAATAGTGGGAGACTGTCTATCTACCATTTCATCTTTGAGCAGGATGATTTTTGAGTTTTTCCGTAAAACATCTAGTGCTGTATTGATAAGAATCTTCGTTAACCATGAACTAAAATACCGTTCTTCTTTTACAGTCCCTATATTGACGTAGGCTTTCGTGATCGTTTCTTGAACGATATCTAAGGCATCATTTTCGTTCTTCACATATAAATAAGCCATCTTGTAGAGCTTTTCTTTATCACATTCAATTAACTGAAGAAAGGCTTTTTGATCGCCTTGCTGAGCCTTTTTAAATCGATTTTGATAAAACAAAGACCACCCCTCCATTTCCTTTACAATCGTTAGATGAATGAACATTCCTTTTCGTTTCAAATTCAGAAAAAATTTTATTTAGCCATAATAAAAACGCTTCTACTGCTTGTAGAAACGCCAACTTAATTATGTTATTGAATTACCTTACACCTTTAATTGTCTCAACAATTTCTTATTCAAAAAAGTTGATACTATAAATACTGGTAACTTCTTATCAAATCATAACGACGCATTGTAATCCTAATTTTACCAGTAATTAAAGACACCTACAAGATGACCTGTATTCTAAAAGGATAGAAGTAATGCCAGTCTATTTTAGGTTAGAAATTGACTTTCAGATTATCGTTCAAGGCTCATCTTATTGTGAGATTTATTTTCAGATCGGAAAGTGATTATCTTCTGGCCAACTTTGAAGTGCACATGAACCTGTTATTGCGAGAAATTATTATCTGCAATTTTCTTGAAATATATGATTTCCGGGTCTCCTTCATCTAAGTTTTTTATAAATCCACTTTCAACATAACCAATTGATAAGAATAACTTTTTCATTTTTTCGTTTGATTGATTTGTTGACGAAAATACTTTTTTGGTTGGAGATATTTTCTCGAAATACTCGATCATTGATTTTGCATATCCCTTATTTCTTTCTAAAGGATGGACAATTACAAGAGAAATAAAGCTACAATCAAAGAAATCAGTATTATAAATTAAAAATCCTACTATTGAAGAATTTATTTTGGCAACAAAACATCTATTTTTCTCTATTGTTTCTTTTAGATATTGCTTTCTACTGTCATCGCCAATAACCTCTTTATCAATTTCCAAAACTTCAGCAAATTCTTTTGGTTTTGCTAATGTTATCTGCATTAATTGTCTAAACTCCCTATTTACTTCTTTATTTAAAATAAGAAAAACTGCCCTATAAAGGCAGTCGGTTGTTAAACTAAGCGCCAGTTAGTTGAACTAGAATTTGTTTCATTTTCTATGCAAGACATATTGTGACTGACTCAACTTAAAGTTATGTTTCTCGTAAAACGAAATTAAATCTTCTCCAAATATAAACTAATAATATCAATATGAGAAAGTTCATCTAACAATTTTGATATAAGTTATTCTAACTGTGGCCTAACCCACAATTTAGAAAAATCGACATATCCAAAATGCTTAATGCTAATGTTCATCAAATCTACTGAAAATGGGATTTGACGTTTTTCGTAATAAAGCGGAATCATCGTTGAGGATTCCAATAAAGCTTTTTCTACTTTTAAATTTAAAGTTGTCCATTCAGGAAACGGCGTATGGGCATACTCATTCAAATATTTTGTCAATTTGTTATCTGTTTTCAAGATATTGGCTAGTGGAGAATATCCATTGTTTAAAAATTGATAAAAGGAAAAGTTTTGATTCATTTCGAAAACTTCCCCATGAACAAATAAGTCTACTTGTTGGTTCTTTTCACTTTTGGTCACACTATCTTCAAATGGAATCCATTTAATTTCAACGGGGACACCTTCAGCATCAAATATTTCTTTAAGCCAATGGGTTGTTTGTTCCGTATAATTTACGAGCTTCATGATGAGAGTTCCAGTGAAAGTAGGGCACTTCACTTTAGGAACTGTATAGTTTTGGTCTTGACCGATTAGACAGCTTTTATCGTTAGGCATTGCACGAGAGTGTACACGCGCAATATCATGTCGATGCTTTGAAATAATGTAATGTAAGTAATCTCTCACTTCTTTTCGTTGAATGTCAGACTTTCGATAGGTATTCATGATAACTACTCCAAACCCTGAGTCACTTTCTACTTCAACTGTATCTTTTCCTTTCTCTTGTGTTGAAGAGCGATAAACGATATCAAAATCTTTAGGCACTTGCACAAATTCCACTTCATCGAGTAACGGTCTTTCTTGAAAATAATCTTTAAAAGCAAATAATGTCGTCTTTAAATCATGAGTATTTTCAGCATAAAAGGCACCCGTCCCAAACACTTGACCTTTATTTTCTTTGTAAATACTAGAATTAATCGTTCCTAGCATTTGCAGACAATAGCTACAACCGGTTGGAAAATAAATATCAAGAATTAAAGGAGCAACAACCTTTATTTCCTTTACAGGTTCCCATAGATCTTTAAAATGAACATCTCTTCTCAGTTTCTCTAAACAATCCACTACATCTTCAGCGATTAAAATCGAGCCGTCATGAAATTTCACGTCTTTCTTTAAGTACAGCCTTAGCTTAGTCGAGCATTCATCCCAACTATGTGCAAGTTCTGGATAAATCACACCTTTTTCATCGACTGTAACTAATCGATTAAATACATTCACAACCATATTCGCGCTATGAATTTCTGCTGCTTTTAACGGATGCATGGTTAGTAAAGGATAACGTCTAGGAATAATTAATTTATCTATCTCATTGGCTTTTTGAACATAACCTAGTTTTGATCGAAACTTATTCATTAAACGAAGCTTACTATCCGTAGACCAGTCGAACAAAAGATATTTACTACTTATTTCAACAGATTCATCCTCAATCATCATCATTAGTTGTTCTTCATATATTTCTTCTACATCTTTCATCCATTGCAACTTAGAAACATTCCCTCGCCCTTTACCAGGTGTAAAGATTAGCCACCCTTGAGCACCCCATTTTTGTATGTTTCGGGCTGTTTGTTTTGGGCTTAATTGAAGGACTTCTGCAATTTTCTCTTGTTTTATGTTACCTGACGATACGGTGTTCCATAATGTTAAGAGATACTGATCCATCATAACCTCCTCTTACATAAGTGGACATTTTTAGATTAATTGTCTATTTTTAGGCACTCGAGTCTAGTTTAATATACAAAAGACAGAGGAGGTATGCAACATGAATTGGAAAGACTATCCACAAAATATTAAGGTTCGTTTAATTACATCTTTTTTTAACCGGGCAGTAGCTTCTGCCGTGATGCCATTTATGGCATTATTCTTTGCTCAAGAAATGAGTAAGCTGTGGGCTGGACTGTTCTTGGTATTCACCGTAATCATTAGTTTTTTTATTAATCTAATTGGTGGGTATATATCGGATCGATTCCCAAGAAAAATTGTGTTAATAACTACCTCTTCGTTAAGTGCAGTGTTGTTTTTATTGATGGCTATTAGCTTATTTCCTTTAAATAATGTGATTTGGCTGTTTGCGAGTGCTTATGTAGCGTTTGTCATGACAAGTAGTTTAGGACGACCAGCAATGCATGCCATTATTATTGACTCCACTACTCCTGAGAATCGAAAGGCTGTATACGCTATTGATTATTGGATGGTGAATTTATCTATGGCTATCGGTGCTGCATTAGGTGGCTTGTTATACGTGAATCATCAAATTGAATTATTTATTCTACTGACAATCACATCTGCTACTCTCCCGATTGCTTATCACATCTGGCTGATAGATGAACATTCTAATCGGTTAGAAAAGCAGCATCAAAATGTGTTCATAGATTTAATTCAAAATTATAAGGTGGCTTTTCAAGATCGACCATTCGTCAAGGTAGTTACAGGGTCAATGTTCATTGTTGCTGCGGAATTTTCTTTAAATAGTTATATTGGCGTTCGACTTGCAGAAACATTTAAATCCGTCACTATTGGTGATTTTGAAATAGGTGGAGTACGTATGTTAAGTATTCTAAATATCGAAAATATGTTACTCGTCGTATGCTTAACATTTTTCATTACTAAGTTTACGGATCGATTTAGCAAACAAAAAATGATGCTCATTGGACTCATTATTTATGGAATCGGATATGTAACCATTACTTCTGCAAATTCATGGTATTTGCTTGTCATATTTGGTTTCATCGCGACGATAGGTGAACTAATTTATTCACCGATTAAAAATGCTGAGCTTGCGAATATGATGCCCACT
This sequence comes from Paenisporosarcina sp., assembly GCF_049671445.1. Classification (GTDB taxonomy): domain Bacteria; phylum Bacillota; class Bacilli; order Bacillales_A; family Planococcaceae; genus Paenisporosarcina. The sequence continues at coordinate 15,432 of NZ_JBATUX010000055.1, forward strand.
GATAAAAGAGGTTCCTACTCGGCGTTTTCTAATTTGTCATTCTCTGGAGCCGACTTGATTGCGAGATCCACCATCATAATCGGGGCATTCTTAATCCCAACGATGATGTCTGTATACATCGGATTCATCTTAATGATTGGTATTTCCCTTATCTATTCTGGGCTATTTGTGAAGAGCTCCAAGCCAATTAAAAACAGAAAAGCTATTTTGACGACAACAATGAAGATGTTTAGTAAGTAATCACACTCATATATATCTAGTTTATTGATGCACGGAGTATAGGGAATGACAACACTCTTTGGTTAAAGAAAATGGACGATCTATCTGTCACCGAAACATGCTAATCCTAGAATGTTTTTAATAAACCTAGTTGAATACTTTCCAATTGTGGGTTATGTCAACTTAGTATGTATGCGTGATACAATCCAGTTGAGTAGTTGAATCGGGGTTTTACGGGCGAATCACCTAGTCTCTTGTTCAACGATATGAAGGGGTAATTAAATGATTGAAATTATCTATGATAATAATATCCTCGAAGGCACTTGTTATTTAGAGGTTCTCCCAGATAAGTATAAAGGCGAGTTTTGGAATACTTCTTCGATTTTCTTTACAGAAGATAACTTTGGCTATATTTTACCTGCCATTAAAAAGTGCTATAAGGAATTCGATTATTTAGCTTTCAATGAAATAGAAATAGATACTTGGAAATTGGTTATTAAGGAATTAGATAAAACAAAACAACATTTAATTACTAATCCCAATCCACATTCACTAAGAGATGTCTTAGGATTCCCATACACTTATTCTGAGGAAGAGTTTATGCAAGACTATGATACAAACACAAAGCAACTTATCTCGATGATTACAGAATTTCAATCGTGGCTAGAGGAAAAAAGTGCTTCAACTAAGTTTATTTCCGTTTTAGGTTTGTAACCTTATTAAGCTAACGATGCTTTAGTTGAACAACGGGCTGCCTTTAGAAGCAGGATACTGAGAAGAAAAAGAGACGAGCGTGATTTTCCGCTCGTCTCTCTCAATTCCCTAGGTTATGTTGCAAAAGTGAGTGAAATTAAAAAATGGGATGTTTTACTTTAATTTTTTTGCTGATTTCCTCAGCTCGTTATCTTATGAAATGCCTTCAACTTTTGTAAATAGAAATTTTCGGCTTCTTCACGACTCCCAACCAAATAATCCTCCTGTGTAATGCGTCTTGCGGACAGTATGCCTCTCGCCTTTACTCCTGGCATGTGTTGGGCTGCTACCATAACATCGAGCAGCAGGCTTTCGGTTGGCATTGTTAAATAGCGTGCAACACTGACTTCTTTTCGTTGTCCGACATGGCCATATTTCAAAATCACTTTCCAGTACGACCATTCCATCGCTCCACTCCCTTTCGATTAGGTAATGTAAACGTTTTTGCAATGCCCTTTTTATTCGGGTTGGCTTTTTATCTTGTCGTTAAAGAATATTCTAAGAAACCCCTCTAAAGAACCTCAATCAATCTCAAATCACATTATGTACATCAGTAGTATTTCCATTAATCGAATTCCTCAATCCTTGCTACTTGTCCAAGATTTCACCATTTAAAAGCAACGGGAAAAAATCGTATTCCGATTTGAGGTAACCATATTCGGTATATTGCAGCTGTAGTTTATTACGATAATCCCTTAACAAAAGTAATCAGAATACAACATTATTAAAATATATTTAATATATTGGTTTGAACATTATCAATTTAGGTTATCTATTAAGTAAGCAAGAAAAAAACAATTATTGAACAGGAGATGGCATAATGGAATTTATTTTATATCTTATTATCGGTGGTATTATTGGATGGTTGGCTGGACTTATTTTAGGTAAAGACGTACCAGGTGGAGTTATTGGTAACATTATTGCAGGTATTATTGGTGCTTGGATCGGCGGAATGTTATTCAGTTTCGGACCAGCAATTGCCGGCATTCAAATCATTCCAGCTTTAATTGGTGCAATTATTTTAATCCTTATCGTAAGCTTTATCATGAAAGCTTTGCGTAAAGCATAATTTTTAAAAAATAGTCGTTCGAATTCGAACGACTCTTTTTTTGTACGGATTTTTATACTACTAATTTAAGCTTAGTAATGAATAACGAAACCATTTCCTCCCATTTTCGTATAGATAGTATTAAGAATAAAAACAGTAAATAGCAGCCGAAATTGCATCTTCAGCTGCTTTCTATTTATATAGTTGGTGTCAATTCTTTCGTTCACCAGTAAGCATACAGTTAGGGGGAAGAATATATGGGTTTACAAACATGTGATAACTGCGGGAATCAGTTTAAGTGGAGTCAAATTTATAAGTCATTTATGATTTTCTACAAACCGATCAGATGCAGCGAATGTGATACGAAACATCACGTTTCATTCTCTTCTAGAATCATTGCATCTTTACTGACTTTTTTGCCACTAGGGATTTATGGAACCACAACAATTTATCAATCTATTTCTTATTCATTTTTAATCGCCCTACTACTAGTCAGTCTTGGTTTGATTATTTCCCCTTTCTTCATGAGATATCGCTCAGCTTAAGATTCGTTATTATCTTTCCGCATACAAAAAGGCTGAACCGCATCCGGTCCAGCCTTTTGCTATTATGATTCGGTGACGGGTTGTTGTTTGTAAACTTGATCTTTCTCTTTTTCTGTTACTACCTTTGTTGGCTTTTTAATGAACAATGTTAGCAATAAAGCAACGGCTGCAATAAAAGTTGAGATGAAGAAGGTGTAATTGATTCCTTCTAACATTGAGGTCTTGAGAATACTCGCAGGGTCTGCTCCACTCAACGCCAAGTCTTTTGCTGCTGAAGTTGTTCGAGTGTTCATGATCGTGATTAAGAGTGCAGATCCGATGGCACCTGACACTTGTTGCAACGTGTTATTCATCGCGGTGCCATGCGGATAAGCTGTCATTGGCAATGTATTCAAGCCGTTCGTCATAACTGGCATCATGACCATTGAAATCCCAAACATGCGAATGGTGTAAATGCCCATGATTTGTAGATAGGTCGTTTCCATACTCAAATCACTGAAGAAATACGTGGAAATCACGACAATTGACATCCCTGTGATCGCCAATACTTTGGCACCGTACTTATCGAACAGTTTCCCAGTGATTGGTGACATAACGCCCATTAATAAAGCTCCTGGTAGCATGAGCAAGCCTGAATCTATCGGTGATATCCCTTTAATTGTTTGGACATAGATCGGCATTAAAATCATGGCAGAAAACATAGACATTGAGACGACGATAGAAATCGCAGATGACAAAGCGAACATTGGATATTTGTAAATTCTAAATTCAAGTAATGGTTCTTTCAATTTTAATTGGCGGAAAATGAATGTTACGAGTGACACAACACCAACTGTGATTGTCCCTACTACAAATGGGTCCCCCCAGCCGTTTTGTCCAGCGGCACTAAATCCGTATAAAATCCCTCCGAAACCAAGACTTGAAAGGACTAAAGATGCTTTATCCAAAGACAATTCTCTGTTTTGGAAGGTTAAATTCTTTAGTTTGAATATCCCTAGAGCAAGAGGGATTAATGCAAGTGGCAAGATGATGAAAAACAATACTCGCCATGAATAGTGTTCAACAATGTAGCCCGAAAGAGTTGGCCCAATTGCCGGGGCAACGATCATAACAAGACCGAATATGCCCATTGCTGAGCCTCGACGCTCCACAGGGAATGCTACGAGGATCACGTTCATCAAGAGCGGCATCATAAGTGCTGATCCAGATGCTTGAATCATTCTAGCTGCAAGCAGCACAGCGAAAGTCGGAGCTAAGCCGGCAAGCAATGTACCGAGCGCAAACAGCGACATCGCCAAGATGAAAATCGAGCGGTTCGAATAGCGTTGGATAAAGTAAGCACTGGCTGGAATCAATATTCCGTTAACGAGCATGTATCCTGTTATTAACCATTGTGCCGTGGAAGGCTCAATCTTTAAATCTATCATGATGGAAGGCAATGCGATATTTAATAATGTCTGGGTAAATATCGCCACAAACGCCCCTGTAAATAAAATGGCGATAATGCCATAAGGTGGTTTCTTCTGTTCTGTCATTCTTGTATTCCTCCAACTATTATTTCTGTCGTGTTCTATGCTTGGGGATTGTGTTTATTCCCCTTCATTTGGATTTATTCCGACTCGCGAGTGGTTTATTCCCCTTCACGAAGGTTTTATTCCCCTTCGTTGTTCGTTTATTCCTCTTCGATCGTTGTTTATTCACTTTCGCCCATTTTTTCCCATAATCTGTTGTGCAGACTTACTATTTACTAAGTCCCTTTTTAAGCAAATTGACTTCGAGTTTATAATTTCTTAAAGAATCATCGATGGACAAGTCTTTTGCGAATACTTGAATCAAGTTTTGGAATGTCACGGCTTTCATGATTTTGAACACATGAATCAGTTCCATTTCATCCGTGATGTTCAATTTATCATGATCGACCAAAGCCACTACCTCTGCCAATCGAGTTTTTAATTGTTCTTGATTTACTTCAGGAGTCAATGTGTTTTCTGATTTATAATTCATATTTAAAAAGGCATTTCTGAAAAATTGGCGGGATTCTATACTTTGCAAGTTAATCAACATCATCTCGTAGGATTCAATAAATGTTTCCATTATATCGCCATTTTGTTTTTTCAATATCGAAATGAATCTTCTTCTAAGTCGTTGTGAATATTCATCAAGTAAAAAGTAATAGAGGTCCTCTTTATCTTCAAAGTACTGATAAAAGCTTCCTCTAGGAATTCCAGCCTCTTTCACAATATTTGCGATGGACGCTTCAAATAATGGAACCCTTGAAAATTCTTTTTTAGCTGCATGTATTAATGTTTCTTTTTTATCTATGGGTAATTTAATGAAGGTTTGTTTTGGCAATCTTGAACTCTCCTATCTATCTTTAAAGTGACACTGTGTCATATTCGCACAAGAATTTATTATATATGACACAGTGTCACAATGCAATTAAAAAGTGACAGCGTGTCATACACGGTTTTTTCTCCATAAAAAAAGAGAAAAGTCTCTAAGGACTTCTCTCTTTTCATATACGCTATTTTATAAGTTATTAAAGAACACTCGAATGACATCTGCCCCGCCAATAAAGGTTCCGATAGAGCCGCCTAAGTTTGTTAGGAGAACCACTAGCAAGACGCGCGTGACTTTATTGTGCCAAAATCCTTTGATTGAAAAGACATCTTCTGATAATGTTTCGAAATCACCGATATTCGGTCTGCGCATATATGCTTGCACAATTCCTGATACCCAACCCGCTGCAATTAGCGGATGTAATGCGGTGAATGGTGCTGCAACAAAGGCAGATATAACGGCAAGAGGATGTCCAAATGCAACAGCCGCTCCAATAGCAGCCAAACTACCTGTCCATAAAATCCAACTCATTGCTTGATCGAAACCAGCAGAAGGATTGGCCATAAAGGTATAGACCATGAGCGCGATGATGAGCAATGGAATTGCCCAACCAAGGATTTTAGGGACGATTGATTTAGGAGGTGTTTGTGATAAAGCCTCTAAATCATGGTCTTTATGAATTTCTTTCGTAATGCCCGGCACATGTGCCGCACCTAGTACAGCCACAATTTTATTGCCAGGAGCCTCTTTAATTTTTTGCGCTAAGTATTGATCCCGCTCGTCAATTAAAGGTGTCTTTAATTTCGGAAATGATTCCGTAAATTCAGCAAGTACAGCATTAAGTGTATCTTGTGATTTCATTTTTTCAAGTTCGTCTTCCGAAATGGTCTCTTTACTGAAAATACTAAAGAAAATGGCACTAAGAAGTTGTGATTTTCCTGTCCACCCAAGATTATGCCAAATTCTTGAGAACGTGACTTGTATATTACGATCAGCCAGTACGAGCTCAGCACCTGTTTCTTTAGCTGATTCGATTCCTTGAATCATTTCCTGTCCCGGCTTAATATCAAATTGTTTGGCTAAGCGATTTTGGAATGAAGATATGGCCAAATTCATCAATAACAATGTGGTTTTCTTTTCTTTAATGACTTTGAAAATATCAGTCTCTTTCCACTTGTTGCTATCCATAACGGACTGGTATCTTTGAGCATCCAACTCGATACAAACTGAATCAGGTCTCTCTCTTTCGATAACCTCTTTTACTTGTTCAGCACTTTGTCGTGATACATGCGCAGTGCCGATTAGTATTAGTTCTTTTCCATCTAAGTTAATCCGCGTAATGTTTGCTTCAGGCATAAGTTACTTCCTTCATAGAATGTATTTCTTCTACGCAATCTGTATTTAGCGATTACTAAAAGATTGTCTACTGTTAATAATGAATTATATTATAAGAAATTTCAAATATGTTTTGTTTTTTATTAGTGGAACCTTACATAGTTTATCATTTATCCATTGTTGTGTATTCTGCATGGTTGATCAGTGAGACATAATCCATTAATAATAATGAAGGTAAATCGCATTAGAGTTTGTTATAATTTGTAAAACTAGAGGGAGGTTAACTATGCCCATCTACAATAAACTAGTCCGTGACGGAATACCTGCAATCATTGAATTAGATAACAAAGCATATACAATGAATGTTTTGGAACCAGCCCAACTCGAAGTACAAATCAAAAGAAAACTGGATGAAGAATTAAAGGAGTATCAACAAGCATTTTCCAATGAAGAGGCTGTTGAAGAGTTGGCAGATTTACTTGAACTTATTTACGCAGTGCTACCGCTCCACGATTCAAGTATAGAAGAGTTGGAGAAAGTGAGACTGTCAAAGCGTGAAAAACGTGGTGGGTTTGATAAAGGGTACTATTTAATAGAAGTTGAAGATGACTAAGAAAGTGGCTCTTTATCCCTCGTATGGTCGGTGATTTAAAGACGTAAAGCATTTTCTGTACTGAATAGTAGCTAAAAGTAATAAATTACATAATTACTTAGGGGGGAAGAAAACATGGGTTTACAAACATGTGATACATGTGGCAAGCGATTTAACTGGAGTGAAATTTACAAGTCCCTTCTTATATCTTACAGACCGATTAGGTGTAACGAATGTGCTGCGGAGCATCGAATTACGTTTTCTTCTAGAATGATTGCAGCTCTACTCATTGTCTTGCCAATGAATCTATTTGTGTTTTTTATATCTCCTCCACTACACCTATCAATTCCTTCTACACTTTTATTCGGTATCCTATTCGCCATTCTTTTTTCTTTCGTAACCCCTTTCTTAATTAAATATCGAGTCGGTTAATTTTTATGCATACAAAAATCCCCCAGAGCATGGCTCAACATCTTGCCCCGGGGATATCACATAATATACCCGCCCAATATGAAGTGGAAATCAAAAGAAAACTGGATGAAGAATTGAAGGAGTATCAACAGGCAGCTTCCAATGAAGAGTTGCACGATTCAAGTATAGAAGAGTAGCCAACAAGTATGTTTGTTGGCTCACGCAGAATGTGCGACAAGCGCAAATGTACGATAAACATTAGTATGGTTTATCAGGGTTTTCATTTTATTGAATGACCAAAAGCCTCTATTTATTGACCGTACCGCTCAAATAAATACTTAATGCTTGTTGTAACGTTCCAAACGTTTTCGTGTCTTTATCAAATGTGCTGCCTAAACTAATCATTTTTCTCACTACATCTACTCGTAACCCCGTTATTACGGTGCGACACCCCATCATAGAAGATCCATTGATTGTTTTCATTAAATGTTCAATCACTTCAGACTCCATATCCGCAATTCCAGATAAATCCATTATCAAGGTTTGAATACTCAATCTCCCAACCTCAGTTAACACTTTTTCCTCGAGAATATTATTTCGGAAAGAATCTACCGAACCAATCAACGGTAAAATACAAATAGTTGAAGTGATTGGTATGATCGGCACTGATAAACTTTGAACCAACTCTCTTTGAGCTGTTAATAATGCATCCTTGTATGCAGAATAATCGAGGAAAAATGTATTCAAAAACTGGTCAAAATGATTATTTATTTGCTGCTCTAAATGAAAGAACTCATCGCTAGATTGATTTGATACAGAATCACTAAAGTTTCTAATGAATTTCCAAATGGTTCTTCGAATGGCCTGTACCCATTCTAATTTAAACGATAAGGTCAATGAATGGGTAGCCCAAGCGATTCCTTCTTGTTTCGCGAAAGAGCGTAGTTCCTGTTCTCTCCCCTCCAACACATAGTAAACTAGTTTATGAGCATTATTAATGAGATCAATATCTCCTACCCGTAAAATATCAGTTATTTTTTCTTTTACAGTGACCGCTTGATCAAGTAATTGAGACTCGAAATTTTGTTTGTTTTCTTGGAAGAAATTTTTCAATTCACTATCTAGAATTTTGGATACCATTCTTATCCCCCTATTATAAATAATCATTTCCATAAAATCTTTCCATACTTAACTACACCATATTTTAATAATTCGGACAAAGGTATAATTTTCTATTTTTAGTCGTTTGTCATGGGTATTTAGACCTCACTTCATTGATAAATGTAAAGTAGTAGCCACCCTGTCCCATCATGCAAGATAAATATCTCGTAATTTGTAATACATATACTTCTCACCGCTAAAAACAAAAAAGCATCCCCCCATAGCTCAACGCTGTAAGGGGGATGCTTTTTTGTAATCGTTTATTCACTAAACACTTTGTCTTGCAAGACCAATACACCATCAGTCATTTTGTAGACTTTATCGCAATAGCTGATGAGTCGCGTGTCGTGGGTGACGACGATGGTGGTTGTGTTTTTGCTTTTCGTTTCTTTTTGTAGCAGTTCCATTACTTCATACGCGCGGTCTGAATCGAGTGACGCAGTCGGCTCATCCGCAAGTATGATGGATGGGTTGCTGTAGAGCGCTTTGGCGATAGCCGCTCGTTGGCGTTCCCCGCCTGACAGGTCGGCTGGGTATTTGTTGCGAAGATCGCTAATCCCCAGGTTATCATATAGTTGTTCAAGTTCTTCTTTGGTCATATTGTCTTTTTTGACTTGGTCAATCAGTTTCAATTGGTTCGCTACCGATAAGAACGGCACCAGATTGGAAGCTTGCAAAATGAAGCCGATTTCTTTTAGTCTGATTTTTGAGCGTTTCTTCTCGCTCAGTTTGGTGATGTTTTGGTTGTTGATGATTACTTCCCCATCCGTTGGGGTTTGGAGACCACCTGCAATCGTTAGGAATGTACTTTTCCCTGAACCCGAAGGACCGATGACGGCAATTAATTCGCCTTTTTCAGCTTGAAATTGTGTTTCTTTCATTGCATCTACTTTTTTGTGGCCTGTTCCAAATGATTTGGTAACTTGATTCAATTCTAACGTAGCCATGTTTACCCTCCTATCGCTTTCAACGGATCGATTTTCACTATAGTCCAAACAGAGAAGACGGCACCCATAATTGCCACGGCAATCAAGATAAGACCGTAGACGATCATGGTGACAATATCAAAGGATACTGGAACTGCTGCTGGAAGGAATGCACCTGTAAGAAGGGCGAGTCCAAAACCAACTGCGACACCAATGACTGCTAAAATAAAGGTTTGAGCAACGACGGAGCGTGACAAGTAACTGTTTGAAACTCCCTGTGCTTTCATGACTCCAAACATACTGATTTTTTGAACAGTTAATACATATAAGAAGATCGCAACAATGACGGATGAAATAACAAATAAGAAATAGATCATGAATGACAAGGTTAAACTTTGCTCCGTATAGCCAGGCAAGCTTGTGATAAACTCTTCCGTTTCCACCACATCTAACGATTCATTATCCGTTACATTTGATAGATTTTCTGTACGCAATACGACACCATTAATCTGATCTTCATTCTCTCCAGCCGCTTCTCCAAATTTCACACGTTGAAACGAAGCTAGGTCTCCATAAAGAACAGGAGCTGCATTAAATCGAGCACCGTCTGTAAATCCAACGATTTTCAGCGTTTCATCTGTTGAAGACAATTTCAGCTCGTCTCCAAGTTTAAAGCCGTCATCTTTCAAGGCATCACTTGCAATGACTTCGTTGTCAGCTGCAAACTCTTCACCTTCTGAGACTTCCGGCATAATGAATTGGTCTTTTTCAATACCGAAAATGGATACGTTCGCTTTCTTGTCTCCATTTGTAGCAATGGCATTCAGTTGCCCAATCACCGCGATGTCATCTGCTTCAATATCGTCTACATCGTCAAGCGTCATAGATGACTGAGGCATACTTTTATCAGCTTCTTCTGTTACAACAATAGCTGTCGCTTCCCATTTGTCCACGGCTTCTCGGTTCAAGTTCTCAAGTCCACTTGCAAGACCCGATAAGAAGAATACTAAATACGAAACTAGCATTAGGACGCCCGTTATCAACGTAAAGCGTAATTTGTTCTTTTTGATTTCATTCCAAGCCAAAAACATCAGTTCACATCCCCGTCATTATTTTTTCTGTAAAAATTAGCGTATGAAAAAGCTTCTATTTTTAGTATGTATATCTCTCTTTTAAACTTCAACTAATAAGCCTGACGGATGTGTCGGAAATAAAATTTTCAAAGGCATCTTTATTCTCCTCCTAATTATGGTAGAATCATCCATATAAACTTTTTGAAAATTTCAATAAATTTAATTTAATTAGTGGAACAAAGATTAGTACAAACCATTCTTTAATGATTTCATGTATTTATTGCCGAAGTGAAGGTGTGTAAGGAGGATTGGAATGTTTGAAAAGATGAAGATCCGGTATTATGTTTTGTTGTTCATTCTAGTAGCGACTGGATTGGAGTTGGTATTATCTCAATTCGATATTCCTTACGAGCTTAGAAGCATCATTGCGGAATTCGGGGAAATTGAAATGGTGGCAGTTCTCTTTTTTGGCTATTACTTTTATAAACAAAAAACATCAATCCACCAAGTGGTTCATGATCAAGATATCATGCGTTGGTTTCCTTCACTTATACTTCTTGCTTTTGTGATAAATACGTATACGCTTACGATGTTTTGGTATCAACTATACCTCGTGGATTCTATTTATCAAATAGAATT
>NZ_JBATUX010000056.1:0-48368 GCF_049671445.1 Paenisporosarcina sp.
TTGTTTGAGCTTTCTAAACTCATAAATTTCTTTAGAAGTTGCACAAAGAAAACATATCTCCTACAATAAATTCAATAGATGGATAGAGAAAGTGGTTGGAATTATGGAAGGAAATGTTTTATTTGCGTTGGCATTAACATTGTTTGCCGGATTAGCTACTGGAATCGGTAGTTTATTAGCTTTTGTGACAAAGCGGACTAATACTAAATTTTTATCTTTAGCCCTCGGATTTTCTGCGGGTGTCATGATTTATGTTTCAATGATTGAAATATTTGTGAAAGCGAAAGATGCTCTAGTAAATGAGCTAGGTGCTTCGCAAGGATATTGGTTAACAGTTATCGGGTTTTTTAGTGGGATTCTCGTGATAGCACTAATCGATAAACTATTGCCGAAATCTACGAATCCACATGAAGTTAAAGGTGTGGAAGACATGGATTTACAACCGTCTAATGATGAGTATACAAAGTTGATGAGGATGGGGTTGTTTACAGCTCTGGCCATCGGAATACATAACTTTCCTGAAGGAATTGCGACGTTTATTTCTGCTATGCAAGATCCGAACCTAGGAATTGCTATAGCCGTTGCAGTAGCGATTCACAATATACCAGAAGGAATTGCTGTAGCAGTTCCTATTTATTACGCAACAGGGAATCGTAAAAAAGCATTCAAATGGTCGTTTTTATCGGGTCTAGCAGAGCCGGTAGGTGCAATTGTGGCGGTCTTATTCTTAATGCCTTTTTTGAATGATGTTATGTTTGGGATGATTTTTGCAGGTGTTGCTGGAATTATGGTATTCATTTCTTTAGACGAATTGTTACCAGCTGCTCAAAAATATGACGAAGCTCATTTGTCTATTTATGGAGTCGTTGGGGGTATGGCCGTAATGGCATTAAGTTTATTATTAATTGCTTAAATTAATGACGCGTTGTCTAGTCTATCTAGATAACGTGTTTTTTCGTATTTAGTAGATTATTTCGCTTTTCACTTTTTGAGTGAACCCCTGCACTTTCTTGTTGTAAGTTAATGATTATAAAACTATACTGATGGGTAATGAGTTAAATAGACATGTGTCAAGACAAGGAGCAAAATAATGACAACTTCAATTAGTAAAGAGAATAAACCTCTCTCGAGAAATAAATTATTAGGAATAGCAGGGCTAGGCTGGATGTTTGATGCTATGGATGTAGGAATTCTATCATTTGTTATAGCAGCACTCGCGATTGAATGGAATTTATCTCCCGGGCAAATGGGATGGATAGGTAGTGTCAACTCAATAGGGATGGCAGTGGGGGCATTTGCATTTGGTCTCTTTGCAGATCGTATCGGTCGTAAAAGAGTCTTTATTATTACACTAGTTCTATTCTCTGTAGCAAGTGGTCTCTCAGCATTATCCACGACGCTTGCAGTCTTTTTAGTATTTAGGTTTTTTGTTGGAATGGGACTTGGTGGGGAACTTCCAGTAGCATCAACACTTGTAGCTGAAAGTGTGGAGGCAAAAGAACGTGGTCGCGTAGTTGTATTACTCGAAAGTTTTTGGGCAGCCGGTTGGTTAATTGCAGCATTAATCTCCTACTTTATTATTCCAAACTACGGTTGGCAATTGGCATTAATTATTACAGCATTACCGGCTTTTTATGCTATTTATTTACGCATAAATTTGCCGGATTCACCACAGTTCACCGCGAAACGAGTACGTAATCGGACATATAGACAAAATATTAAAGCTGTTTGGTCAAAACCGTACACCAAGCCAACGTTGATGTTATGGATACTATGGTTTACTGTCGTATTTTCTTATTACGGCATGTTTTTATGGTTGCCAAGTGTAATGGTCATTAAAGGATTTAGCTTAATTAAGAGTTTTGAATACGTATTATTAATGACGATTGCACAGTTGCCTGGATATTTCACTGCTGCATATTTAATTGAAAAAGTAGGTCGTAAATTTGTATTGGTTACTTATTTATTAGGTACTGCTGCAAGTGCATTTGTATTTGGTAATGCGGACACAACGATGTTGTTAGTTGTATCTGGGGCTTTCTTGTCCTTCTTCAATTTAGGCGCATGGGGTGCACTCTACGCATATACACCTGAACAATACCCTTCCGTCATTCGCGCAACCGGGGCAGGTATGGCAGCAGCTATCGGTCGTATTGGTGGAATATTAGGACCTTTATTAGTTGGTTCACTTGTCATGAAGGGTTACGATATTGGATGGATCTTCGCTATCTTCTGTATAGCCATTGTGATTGGAGTTTTAGCAGTTATAATCCTCGGTAAAGAGACAAAACAAATTGAATTAGAATAGTGTTAAAGGGGAGGCTAATAAGTCCCTGACATAAAACAGCTGGAGAAAACGACTCATTTTCTCCAGCTGTTTCTGTTTCTGTTTCTGCATCGCTATGCTAGCTTCGAAACATGGGAGAGCGATGTAACGGAAATCAAGTGATTTGGTTAACTACCTCTTTTGTTACGAATAAATTATTCTGACTTTTCAATAATCTGTAGTAGTAGAGTACTTTCCTTGTTAAAATGAAACTATCAAATATTGTCTATCAAGGGAGAGTCGGCTATGTTTAAACGAATTGATACCGTATTTTTACCTGTTCAAGACACGAATGGCGCGATTAGTTGGTTTGAAGAAAAGTGTGGGTTTGTCTTACGATGGCATGATGAAGAAAATGGTTATGCAGCAATGGATGTTGGAAACGGAGAAACGGCATTTACATTAGTTCGTAGCCCACAAATGGGAAGTGATCAACCTTCCGAACATGAATGGTTTAATTTATATACATCGGATATCCATGCAACCCATCATCACATGTTAGACGCTGGAGTCGAGGCAACTCCTGTTGAAAGTGGTGGTAATGTGGAATTTTTTAAATTTAAAGATCTTGATGGCAATACGATTGGAGTTTGTTCATTTGAAGGAGACGCAGCCTAATCATCAACGAATATTGATTGTAGGATCAAGTGGGGCTGGGAAGTCTACCTTTTCCCGCAAACTAGGGGAACTATGGGATTTACCAATCGTTCATTTAGATGCACTGTTTTGGCAGCCTGGATGGAATCCTTTGCCACGTGCTGAATTTATGACAAAAGTGAAATACGAACTAACAAAACCACAATGGATTATTGATGGTAACTATGACTCAAGTATTGAATTACGAGCAAAGTATGCCGATCTTATCATTTTTCTCGATTTTTCCAATGTCCTTTGTTTATATCGAGCGTGCAAAAGGGCTTGGACCTATCGTGGAAAGACGAGGCCAGATATGGGTACAGACTGTAAAGAAAAGATAGACTGGGAATTTGTTCAATGGATATGGAGTTATCCAAAAGATATACGACCGAAAATGTTGGATTTTTTGGCCCATACACATACGGATGTTGTTACTTTCAAATCGCCTAAAGAAGTGGATCAATGGCTTCTAAATATACAAACAAAAAAGAGTGAATCATCCACTTAGGATAATTCACTCTTTTTATGTTGTTTTTAAGGTTGTATAAACGACAAGTCGATCTTCGTAATAAGAACCTTTTTTATTGTATTCACCTGTACATGTAATAAGATTTAATCTACTACCATTACTAAATCCGAAAATTTCTCGAAGCGGAGATTCTTCAAAAGGATATATTTCAACCTTATTTACTACGAAAACGAGTTCAGAACCGTCTTCGCCAGTGACGAGAACTTCATCTCCATTTTTTAGTTTTCCAATATCATAGAAAACGGCAGGTCCATTTTTCCCGTCAACATGTCCCGCAATTACCGAGTTCCCTGGTTCTCCTGGCATATAGCCACGTTCAAACCAACCAGTAGATACGATATCATTTGGTACATCCATATCTCCATCTTCAGTCAATCCAGCAGGATCTATTGGAGCATCCACATCTATTGCTGGGATTTTAAGGCGAGAAGGAACAATTCCTTGTCTTTCATCTTTTATGAGTTTAGAAGCAGATAGCTGGCTTTCGCTTAATGTTAATTTTGTTTTTGGTGTAGAAGAAGAGGCTTCCTCACTGGAAGCCTCTTGCTTAACTACAGTGGACTCTGGCTCTGGTTTCGCTTTTTCTGCTTGGCAAGCCGTGAGAAGAAGTGAGAGTCCCAGAATACCACTTAGTAATTTTTTCAAGGTTTACGCCTCGTTTGAAGCTTTACGTAATGCGAATGCGCCACCAATAGCTGCTGCTAATAAACCACCAAGAAGGAACCACTCATAAGGCATACCATCTTGATCTGCTGTGCCACCCATACCTGTTTTAGGCATACCGTCTGGCATAGATTGTCCACTGAATTTATCAGGGAATTGATTAACAATTGTTTGAGATAATCCTTCAGCAGGCATTAACATATGTGCATAAGCTCCACGTAATGAAGCATAAGAAGCTTCATAATCTCCTGCTACATATTGATCAAAAGCTGCAATTAATTGTTTAACGTGTTCAGTAAGGCCAGCCTCAAGATCTGCAGCTGGTAATCCGCCTTCAGTTGCCGTTTCTAAAAACGCTGCTTGTTCAACTACATAACCTTCTAATTCTTTCATCGCTTGGTCTTTACCAGCTTGATCGTCGTTAGCTGTAGCTGTTACGTAGTCAACGAAGTATCCGATATGTGATTTCCAGATTGCATCAAATGCTTCTCCGCCTTCTTCACCGTACACTGAACTTACTGCTGCTGCTAAATCATCAGCGTTTGCAAGTAATGCTGCTGATGATGCTTCAAAGTCAGGATCTCCATCTACACCATTTTGCATAGCCATTACTGCTAAACCAGCGTGCTCTGTAAATACTTGATCAAGAGCTGAGCGTAAATCTGCAGCTGGAGTGACAGCCATTGAGTTTTCAAATTTATCCGGGAATTGATCTGTGATAGCAGTTGATAATCCAGCTGCAACCATTGTCATATGTTTAATTGCTTCACGTTCATTCATGTAAGAAGTTTCATAATCCCCAGCCACATAGCTGTCAAATGCCCAAACTAGTTGGTCAACATGCATTTTCAATCCAGCTTCTAAGTCAGCTGCTTTTAAGCGACCTTCAGTTGCCGTTTCTAAGAATGCTGCTTGTTCCACAATATATTTATCTAGTTCAGCTACTGCTTTATCTTTCCCTGCTTGGTCGTCTCCTGCTGTTGCAGTTGCATAATCAACGAAGTAGCCAATATGTGAACTCCAAATTTCTTTAAATGCAACTCCTGCTTCTTCACCGTAGACTGATGCAACTGCTGCTGTTAAATCATCTGTGTTTTGACCAAGTGCTCCTGCTAATGCGTCGAAATCTTCAGTGCCGTCTGCACCTTTTTTCAATGTTTCAACTGCTAAGAAAGCATGTTCTGTGAATAAGTGACCTAATGCTGATCGTAGTTCTGATGCTGGAGTTGAAACGCTAGTATCAGCATTTGTCTCTGCAGCTTTGCCCTCATGGTCGTTTGCGAATGCAACAGTTGGTACCAGTAAACTCATTGATAATGGAACTGCTAATAATGTGCGTTTTTTCATTTTAAATTCTCTCCTTTTGTGTTTGTTTTATTTGGTTTCGAATAGCTAACGAAGACAAGTTTAGTTTGGATCACTTTTATTTAAAGAAAATTTAAAAACTTTTATATCCCACACTTTTCCTAGTGAAAAAAACGAATCTAATACCTGTGACTACTGACTTTAAGTGGGCACGAGTAAATATGTAGATGAACTGAAGTATTTTAAGTGGGCTAGATGAAAGTTGTGGCTAGCGTCTTCCATCAGAATAAAAGGGAGGGGGCTTGCCTGTTCGTCTGTGGAAAGGGAGCAGATGCCCACATTTTTTATAAAGGGTTGTTTCACTAGAAGTCAACTTGGTTAATGAGACGATTTTTTAGGTTGTGAAATATTTATCGCTCAAATTGGAGATTTATCGCTCATCTTGAAGGTTTTATCGCTCAAACTCGTCTCATGACCTAGTTAACTTAATGAAACACTTAAAGTCCTACGGCATACCCACAGCAAAGAGCCATGTAGCAAAGCGAAATGGCTCCTATCTAAGTTCTTTTTATTGGTTCTATTTTCGCTACGCTTTTGTTTGAAGAGGGAAGAGATTCTTCTGTTGAACATCTACTTTAAGATTCCTTCTATGTGTATAAGTAATTAAAAAAGCGATGGGCACATGACACATTACACCTGTCACAAGCCCATCGCTTTGTTCTTTTGATTATGGTGGAGCTGGTAAAGCATTTGAAACGGTCTGAAAAGCAAAAAAAATTGAGAAGGATTAAAAACCTTCTCAATTCCTCCTTATTTAAATTCTGAAGCCATTAGTACATTACCTAGAGGTGTTTTACTTTCAGCATTTGGTTCGTGAGAGACAGCAACTTGCGTCCAATCTTGTTTCGAACCTTCAGGTAGCGTAAAGACAACTGCTCCGTCTTGTGATTCGGATTTAAACGTTCCTGCTCTGACCGGGCCATCCTCGTCAATCAACCATACTTGGTATACTTCGTCATTTGAAAGTGCGGGTAAAGAACTTGCCTGTACGACAACACGAGTTTCATCTCCGTGTTTCACGATGGATGCTGTACCAGTAGCATTTCCTTCAACAGGACTCAAATTCACGAATGCTAACAATTGGTCGACAGCTTCACTTTGAGCTACCAAATCATCTTGTTGATTTTTCACAATAGAAGCTAAGAAAATATTTGCACCAACTGAAAGCATTAATGCAGCAGCTACTGTAGGCAACCATTTAAAAGATCTATTCTTTTTTATAGGAGTGACCTTGTCATTTTTTACATTAGGTGTAACTGGCGTCACTTCTTTTGTTACTTCTTCTTCAAACACGTTACTTAGTATCCGTTCCTTCATACCTTCAGGGGGATTTATAGAAGCAGAAACATACGGCAAATCGTCCGTTAAAGATTGCCACTCAGCAAGTTCTAATGCGCATTCTTCACACGTTTCTAGGTGCTTTTCAAAAGCATGTTTTTCGACTTCGCTCAATTGTTCATTAAAATAGTCAACGAGCTGATTACACATCTGACGTTCCATTTGGTGACATCCCCCTTTCTGATTCTAAGTGTTTTCGTAAATGTTGCAGTGCTAATCGAATCCGACTCTTTACCGTACCAAGAGGTATGTCGAGTTTTGAAGAAATAGATTCTTGCGATAAACCATTGAAGTAGAACAGTTCCACAATTGTTCGTTGGTCTACTTTTAAACGACTAATGGCTTTATGTAAAACGGCACCTTTTTCTTTCCATTCAAGCATTTGTTCAGGCATCTCTTCAATAGGAACTTTAATTTGTTCTGCATCTTTATCAAGTAAACCGACTTCTTGTTGTTTTCCTTTTTTTCGAAGTGCATCAAGAGAAGTGTTTCGAGTCATTGTTAAAAGCCAAGAAGAAAATTTGCCTTTATCTTCTGTATAAGGTGCATGTTCTTTCCACAATTTTATAAATACTTCTTGTACAGTATCTTCAGCCATTTGCGCATTTTGAGTCATGCGATACGCAAAGGAGTAAACGAGACGTTCATAACGGTCATATAATTCTTCAAGTGCTGACTGGTCTTTTGCCCTCATTCGGACATAAAGCTGTGCATCAGTGAATTTATCCATTTTTACCCCCCTCTGTACAAACTTTCTATATACATCATACAGAAGGTCGAAAGTGTTCACAACTTCCGTTCATATAGATAACGAACGTAATGACCAAAAAGATCACTTTAATCAAAGGATTTCATGAATCAAATTTGATTGCGACGGTTATGAAACGTATCTTCCTTCTATATAAATTGAAGTCACTACAATCTGATTGTTTAATCCCCCCTCCATTTGCCTATTCTACTAGTAGAGTTTAAAAGTTAATATCGATATTTTAAAATCCATCTATTAATGGAGGGAAAGTGAATGGAAAGTAAAGATAAGAATATTTCAAGGCGTGCTTTTCTGAAAACTTCTGGTGTGGCAACGGGTGCACTTATTGGGGGAGGTCTTCTTGGTGGATTGATCGGCTACAATGCAAATAAAGCGACTCCATCCACAACTGACATGAAATCAGGCGACCACAAACAAGAAGCCACGCTGAACAAAGGGCTAATGTTTTTTACAAACGACAGAGAGTTTCAAATATTAGCTAATGCAACAGAAAGGATTTTTCCGAAAGACGATTTAGGTCCAGGTGCAATTGATCTCGGGGTGCCATATTTTATTGATAACCAATTGGCGGGACAATATGGTAGTAACACGAAAGAATATATGCAGCCACCTTTTGCAGTGGGTGCAGCTACTCAAGGTTATCAAAGCCGTTTGACTCGTGCTGAGATTTTCAAACAAGGCGTCTTGAAATTGGAAGCGGAGGCTCAAACACGTTTCAAGGATGGTTTCTCCAATTTAGAACCAGCTCAAATGGATGAAATTTTAACAGCGTTTCAAAAAGATGAAATTGCCATGAGTGGTGTTACTTCCGCCTTTTTCTTCCGGTTACTAAGAGCTGCCACGCTGGAGGGGGCTTATGCAGATCCAATCTATAACGGCAACAACAATATGGATGGTTGGAGAATGAAACAATACCCTGGACATCAAGCGGCATATATCAATGTTATTGAAAGTGATACGTTTCAAAAAATTGAGCCGAAGTCACTTGGTAGTATGCATTAAGAAAAGGGGGAAACGATATGGTAAAGACCTTGCCAAAAGTAGATGTTGTAACAGTAGGAGTAGGGTGGACAGGCGGTATTATAGCGGCAGAATGTGCGAAAGCGGGTTTGAAAGTAATAGGGTTAGAACGCGGTCAAGAACGTGGAACCGAAGACTTCTCCAAGGTACATGACGAATATCGCTATGCCATACGCTATGAGTTGATGCAAAACTTGGCAAAAGAAACGATTACATTTAGAAACAACCGCAAAATGCCAGCTCTTCCTATGCGACAAATGGGCTCTTTTTTATTGGGAGAGGGCTTAGGCGGTTCCGGTACGCATTGGAATGGACAAACATGGCGTTTTTTGCCTTATGACTTTCAGATTAAAACGATGACTGATAAGAAATATGGTCCGAATAAATTATCCAAAGATTATATTTTGCAAGACTGGGGGCTCACATATGACCAGCTTGAGCCTTATTTCGATAAGTTTGAGAAAACGGCAGGAATTTCTGGAGAAGATAATAATCCAAATTGGGGAAAAAGATCGGCGGATTATCCGACTCCCCCGATGAAGAAGACGCAAATTTTGAAGAAGTTTGAATCAGCAACAAGTAAATTGGGATACCACCCATTTATGATGCCTTCAGCAAATCTATCAGAATTCTACACGAACCCAGACGGGGCACAAATAACTGCATGTCAATATTGTGGGTTCTGTGAACGCTTTGGTTGTGAATACGGTGCGAAGACTTCACCGGAAATTACAGTCGTACCAACCGCAAGAAAAACAGGAAATTTTGAAATGAAATTCCAAGCAAACGTTGTAGAAGTTTTGAAAAGTGGGAACAAAGTGACGGGGGTACGCTATGTCGATACGTTGTCTGGAGAAGAATTCATTCAACCTGCAGAGATCGTTGTATTAACCAGTTATATTTTTAATAACACTAAGTTATTAATGGTATCGAAAATTGGTGAACAATATAATCCGGATACAGGAAAAGGTACACTTGGACGGAATTATTGTTATCAAATACTACCAGGTGCCACTGGATTCTTTGATGAACAATACAATACGTTCATGGGAGCAGGGGCTCTCGGAATGGCGATAGATGATTTCAATGGTGATAGTTTCGATCATAGCAATCTTGAATTCATTCATGGTGGAAATATTTCCATTACACAAACGGGTTCTAGACCTATTGCTACAAATGTTGCCCCGCCTGACACACCAACATGGGGAGCGGAATTTAAAAAGCAATCGATTCATAATTTCACAAGAACCTTATCTGTGGGTGCTCAAGGAGCATCAATCTCACATAAAGAGAATTATTTATCGTTAGATGGAACCTATAAAGATGCATATGGTATTCCTTTGTTGCAACTTACGTACAACTTTACGAAACAAGACATTGCACTTCATAAGTTTATTAGTGAGAAATCTGCAGAGATTATGAAAGAAATGGGAGCAAAAACAGTAGTTGGACGGGAAGCGATCGATCAATATGATATTGTGCCGTATCAAACAACACATAACACTGGCGGTACAGTTATGAGTTTAGCTCCTGAAGAAGGAGTAGTGAACAATTATTTGCAGCATTGGAATGCAGAAAACCTATTTGTTGTAGGTGCAGGGAACTTTGCTCATAACGGAGGATATAACCCAACTGGTACAGTGGGAGCACTTGCCTATCGTGCTGCTGAAGGCATAATCAAATATAGCAAATCGGGTGGCTCACTCGTCTAAAAAAGGAGGAACTATTATGGGTGGATTAGGAGCAATAGGTGTTCCAGGATTAATCATCATCTTGGTTATTGTACTCATCGTATTTGGACCGAAAAAATTACCCGAAATTGGCTCTGCAGTAGGGAAGACGTTTTCAGAATTTAAGAAGTCGACAAGAGGACTTATGGATGACGATGAACCTGTGAAAAAAGAAGAAAAGAAATCTGAAGTTCTATAGAAGGTGAAAGAAATGGACCCATATGAACATCACAATAAGAAAATAATTAGTCCATTAGACAAAAAAATAGTGGTCGAAGTTGAAGACGTAAAAACACATGTTACTGCTTCTGACGAATCCTCACTTGTGGAGCATTTAACTGATTTACGCAAACAAATTATTAAGAGCGTGGCAGTATTTCTTTTTTTCTTCCTTGTCGTACTTTCAACCATCAATCTATGGTTCCCATATATTACGAGAGGCAATGAATTAGTCGTGCTTGGGCCACTTGAAGTTGTGAAATTCTATATGTCGATTTCGAGTGCGCTCTCCCTCGGCTTTTCACTGCCCTTTATCTTTCATTTTATATGGCAATTTGTTAAACCTGGGTTAACCCATATTGAGAGCCGATTTATCGGATTGTATTCACCACTCATGCTTGCGCTTTTCATAGTCGGAATTTCTTTTGGTTACTTTGTTGTGAATCCTTTAAGTTATCAATTTTTAATCAATATTGGTGAAGTGAATTTTAATGTAATGGTATCTGCAAGTGAATATATTCACTTTTTGTTAATGACCACAGTGCCTCTTGGAATATTATTCGAACTACCAATTATTGCAATGTTCTTGTCAGCTATCGGAATTTTGACTTCGGAAAAAATGAAAAAGGTGCGGAAATGGTCGTATGTAATATTAGCTGTAGTGTCGACACTAATGACGCCACCAGATTTTGTGAGTGATTTCTTGGTGCTCATTCCCATGATTTTGCTGTATGAAATTAGTATCGTGGTTGTCAAACAACTTGAACATAAACAAATCGTAAATAAAAATCTATCCATCCCCTCAGAGTAGCGGGGTGGATTTTTTTTAGGAGATAATTGGTTAGTTGCAACGAAATCGAGAAAGTTGCAACGAAAAGTCAAAAGTTGCAACGAAATCAACAAAGTTGCAACCAAATTCCAAAAGTTGCAACGAATAGCCATTCATTTTTCAAATCCATTAAAATATCTCGGAAAAGAGTGACATTCACTACCAATTTGTGTAATATCTACTATTAAAAACAGTAGGGAGATAGAATCGCATGAAATTCAATGTGTTTACACAAGCTCAGGAATTTGAAGATAAAGCAAAACCTTTTTTAACAGAAAATGACGATGTGTATAGTCTGTTCTATGGCGTGTTGCAAGGAATCAAAGCGGGGCGTTATGAAAATCCTTTCATGGCTACCATTGAAGTAAATGACGTCATCGTTGCTCTTTTTCAAATGACACCTCCTCATCCTTTGAATCTTATTATTATTGATGAATCGAAAATGGATGACATTATAACGTTTTCCGTCGATGAACTTTTCAAGTTAAAACTACCTATTAACTCGGCTGTTGGTGTGAAATCTGTAGTCACTACGTTTTCAGAGAAATGGCAGGAGACGTCGAAATGTAAATCCAGATTGTTAATGAATCAAGGTCTTTACCGTTTGGACCAGGTTGATCAATCACTCGAGAAAAGTCCAGGGTCTTGGCGTTATGCAAGAAAAGATGAAGCGCCATTACTTGCACTTTGGTTTAAAGCGTTTGAAAAAGATACAGGACTTAAAAATAGCCCAATGGAAGCGATAAAGGAGAAGGTTAATCAATTCTTAGAAGATGAAGAAGTTTTCTTTTGGGAAGACCAAGGAAAAATCGTTTCTATGATGAAAAAAGCGCGCCCTTCTGAACGTGGAGTCACTGTATCTTTTGTCTATACTCCGCCTGAGGAAAGGAAGAAAGGATATGCCCGAACGATGGTTGCAGCGGGAAGTGAAGAGCTATTAAAAACATATGACTTCTGTGTACTTTACACGGATATGATGAACCCAACTTCTAACAAGATTTATCAAGAAATTGGCTACCGGAAGATTGCGGATTCCATCCACATTGAATTTATGGAAGAAGGGTTATGATATGAAATTGAGCGAATTGAAGAGATGGTGCGAAGGGCATAAAGGGGCTCAATTTGATTATCAAAAAGACTGGGATGCTGAGCGTTATCTATTAGAAGGGAAGATGTTTGCCATGTTTGGTCATGACAAATCTGGAACCCCAATTCTTACACTAAAATGTGATCCACAACGAGCGGAATCTCTTCGAGAGGAATATGAAGGAATTAAACCTGGCTATTATATGAACAAAACGCATTGGAATTCACTTGCGTTAAACGGTAACTTACCACCAAAACTTTTCAAAGAATGCATAACTCATTCGTATGAATTGGTTCTTAAAGGCTTACCCAAAAAAGTGCAAAATGAGGTAGTCTCCGAAAATCAAAAGATATGAACTAGTCACTTTGCCAGAAGTCATGATACTCAAAAGTGATACATATAATCCATATAGTTGCAGGTTCTGAAAACCAAATTAACGAAATTGTGTGGGAATATTAAAACAATATGCTATAATTCGTATTAACCAGTAAGAAATGTTGTATGAAGGGACGATGGGTGAACAATGGAAAAGTAATCTTATTTCTTAGCAAATTAAACATTTTGCGAAATCGGAAATAGGATTAGTCTGCCCATTTTTTCACTGTCACAGAAAGTCTCTTTATTTAAAAAGACTTTTTTTGTCTTGATCTATTTTGGGTATATTTAATCCTTCCGATAATTCTCGGAGGGATTTTTTGTCCTTCGAAATAGGGGGAATAGGAATGTTCGTGATTGGTAAAACACAAAATGTGTCGATTGAATATGGCAATAAAATAGTGGTTCAAAACGTGTCAATTGATATTAAAAAAGGCAGTTGTATTGGGGTAGTAGGAGGTAATGGTGAAGGGAAATCCACATTATTGTCTCTACTTGCTGGCGAGATAGGGGCAAGTGAAGGCACAATAAAATGGATAGGTGGAACTCCAACAACCCATTACTTTAGACAAGAAGATCAAGCTTTTGAATTGGGTAACAATGAGGAAAGTAATCTTTCGCATAAATGGCAGGTTCCCAAAAATCGTTCGTATGAGGTATTGAGTGGTGGGGAACGAATGAAAAAAAGACTTTCACAAGCATTTTCAAGTCATGTTCAATTGTTACTATTGGATGAACCAACAAACCATCTAGACCAAGAAAGTTTAAAAGAATTGGTAAAACTGGTGAAATCCTATTCAGGTACCCTGATTATCGTTTCACATGATCGCTATTTTCTAGATGAAGTCGCGACGACAATTTGGGAAGTTGAACACCAAAGAGTGACTGCTTATGAAGGGAATTATTCTGCTTATAGGTTGGAAAAAGAAGAACGACGAAAAGTGCATTCGCGATTGTACGATGCGCAACAGAAAAAAATCACACGGATTGATGAACAAATTTCATCTCTTCAAAATTGGTCATCAAAAGCTCATGCCGATTCAACAAAGCAAGATGGCTATAAAGAGTATTATCGTTCGAAAGCCAAACGTATGGACACACAAATTCGCTCAAAGCGTAAGCGTTTGGAAGGTGAACTCGCAAAAGCGAAAATCGATAGACCGTTAGAAGAAAGAGAAATTTCGTTTTCAATTGAAGGCAATCAAAAACAAGGGCATCGAGTGATTGAGGCTAAAAATCTCTCAAAAGGATTTGGTCAGCACCTATTATGGGAAAAAGCATCGTTCACCATTCAAAGAGGGGAACGCGTTGCGCTTATAGGACCAAATGGTAGCGGAAAGTCTACTTGGTTGCGGATGCTTATGGGTCAAGAGACGTTTGAAGGCGACTTGTGGAAAACAAGTGCAATGAGTATTGGCTATTTGCAACAAACCGTAGAAGACTTGCCAGAAAAGAAGACGCCTGAAGAGTGGTTTGATCCGCAAGATTTTGAAACACGTGGACAGATTCAAACGTTGATGACGAATTTAGGTTTCGGGAAAGAACATTGGCGTTTACCGATAGGCTCCTTAAGTATGGGAGAGCGATTAAAGTTAAAACTAATGGCTTTCATGATGGAACAAAAAGATGTGTTGTTATTAGATGAACCGACCAATCACTTGGATTTGCCTTCACGTGAACAACTGGAACAAACCTTGTCGACTTATCCAGGCACGATACTTCTCGTGACTCATGACCGCTATTTTTTGGACAAAATTGCAAATAAGCTCCTAGTATTTGAAAATGGACGTCTGAAAAAAGTCGACATGTCATTTAGTGAATGGAATAATCACCAAATCGAAACGGCTCAACAGCAACAGTTGCTGAAACTAGAAGTAGAACGACAAGCTCTCCTTGGGAAAATTAGTTTTTTGCCAAAAACAGACGGTGAATATGCTAAATTAGACCAACGATATAACGAATTATCGAAACAAATAAAAGCATTAAAAGAGTAATCATCTTTGGTCTCGGATAAACTTAAGGAATGAATGTGCTTGATCTCGAAAATTAGTAAAGAAACATGCATATGTGGGATGATTAAAGGGTATTAGAAAAAGATATACAAACTGAAGCTTAAAAGGGGCTGAGGCTGTGATTCGATTTGATCAAGTAACGAAGAGATTTGCGGATGGAACGGAAGCATTAAAAGATGTTTCTTTAACTATTCCAACAGGAAAATTAACGGTAATTATTGGCCCAAGTGGTTGTGGAAAAACAACGTTAATGAAGATGATTAATCGTTTGGAAGTACCGACAACGGGCGATGTATTGATTGACGAACAATCGATTAAAGACCGCAATGAGGTGGAGCTTCGACGTTCCATCGGATATGTCATTCAGCGAATTGGTTTATTTCCTCATATGACCATTGCAAAGAATGCTGCATTGGTTCCTACATTAAAAGGGTGGAGTACAGAAAAAACGAAAGAACGAGTAAGCGAACTAATGAATATTACGGGTCTAGATCCCGATACGTATTTGCATCGTTTTCCACTTGAACTTAGTGGAGGTCAGCAACAACGAGTAGGTGTTGTTCGTGCGCTTGCAGGTGATCCAAACATCGTGCTAATGGATGAGCCATTTAGTGCTCTAGATCCAATCAGTCGGGAACAACTTCAAGATGAGCTAAGAAATTTGCAACAACGTATTCAAAAAACCATTGTTTTTGTAACACATGACATGGACGAAGCATTAAAAATAGCTGACCATATGATTGTTTTACGCGCTGGAAAAGTGGAACAAATGGGTTCTTCACAAGAATTGATTCACGAACCTGCAAATGATTTCGTACGTGATTTTATTGGCCAAGATCGAATTAATCGTCAGCGTTCATTTGGACAACGTAAAATTAGTGAACTCTCGTCATACTACAAACAAGCGAAAATCGGCGAACAGGTAGTCTCTATAAATTCATCTGAAGATGTTGAAGAAGCAATTGCCCTCTTAGAGCAACCTCATACAGATGTCTTGGCTATCTATACAAATGAAGAATTTGTTGGGTACATCGACCAATCATCAATATTGAAGGCAGTCTTAGCTAAGGAAGTAGGTGCGTCTTCTTATGACTGACTTTTTGGAAACGATTCAAAGCCGCTCTGATCTCATTCAACAAGCGTTCCTCGAACATATTTATTTATCGTTTGTGGCATTGTCTATAGGGATTGCTATTGCACTTCCACTGGGAATATTAATTGCTCGACATCGTAAATATGCAGAACCAGTAATAGGAGTAACGGCAGTTTTTCAAACGATTCCAAGTTTAGCGTTATTCGGATTTTTAGTACCCTTAATGGGAATTGGTTCAAACACAGCTCTCATTGCGCTTATTATTTATGCGCTCTTACCTATTTTACGGAATACGTATACCGGACTTACATCTGTAGATTCATCGATCATTGAAGCGGGTCGAGGAATGGGAATGACCACTACGCAAATACTAAAACAAATTGAATTCCCACTTGCTTTACCTTTTATTATGGCGGGTATTCGCACTGCCACGGTTTTAACCGTTGGGATTGCCACGCTCGCTACATTTGTGGGAGCAGGTGGTTTAGGTGACGTCATATATCGAGGTTTACAATCGTATAATAATTCGCTCGTCTTAGCAGGTGCACTTCCTGTAGCTTTACTAGCTATTAGTTTTGATTTGTTATTGAAATGGGTGGAGAAGAAAGCAACGCCAAAAGGAATGAAAACACAATAGGAGGAAATTATATGAAAAAACGATTAGCTGGATTAGCGCTACTAGCATCAGTCGCATTAGTAGGATGTGGTTCTTCAAATGATGCTGAAGGAGACAAAAATGAGCCCATTATTATTAGTGGTAAACAATTTACCGAACAATTTATTTTACCCCAAATTTTAGGCCAATATGTAGAGTCTAAAACAGATTATGAGGTGGAATATAAAGAAGGACTCGGTGAAGTAGCGATATTAACACCAGCGCTTGAAAAAGGTGATATCGATGTGTATGTTGAGTACTCAGGGACTGGTTTGCAATCGGTATTAGGAGAAGATCTTGAACAAGGCGAAAGCTCAGAAAGTATTTTAGAACGTGCACGTAAAGGTTATGAAGAAAAGTATGGTGTTACGTGGTTAGAGCCTCTTGGCTTTGAAAATACGTATACGTTAGCTTATAGCAAAGACAAGCCATACAATGCGGAAACGTATTCTGAATTAGTTGAAGCGTCAAAGAAAGAAGATATGGTATTTGGAGCCCCTCATGCTTTTTATGAGCGTCCAGGAGATGGTTATGATGCAATGGTCGGAGAGTATCCATTTGAATTCTCTGGCAAAGAAAGCCTCGACCCTAACGTTATGTATGAAGCAATCAAACAAGGGGATGTAGATGTCATCACAGCCTTCACAACGGATGGTCGAATCGAACGTTTTGACTTAGCGATTACAACTGATGACAAAGGCTTC
Organism: Paenisporosarcina sp.; assembly: GCF_049671445.1. Lineage (GTDB taxonomy): Bacteria > Bacillota > Bacilli > Bacillales_A > Planococcaceae > Paenisporosarcina. The sequence continues at coordinate 17,351 of NZ_JBATUX010000056.1, forward strand.
TTCCCGAAATATGATGCCGTACCACTTGTACGACAAGAAACTCTTGAAGCGTATCCAGAACTTGAAGACGTGTTAAACGAATTAGCAGGAAAGATTTCACTTGAAGATATGCAAAAAATGAATGCTCGCGTGGACATCGATCAAGAAAAACCTGAAGATGTAGCTCGAGATTTCTTGATTGATAAAGGATTAATAAAAGAATAAGACGATGGAGAGACTACCGTAGTTTAGGTAGTCTCTTTTTAGGGAAACTTTGAGTTTAAGCCGAATGAAATCGTTCTCGAAGTGGTATAAAACTTAGGTGAAGCTTAATAAAAGTCAAGTCTAGACAAACAATCATACAAAAAAGCTATACTCACATAAATAAGTAACATGCACATCTCCGACATCGAGATGTGCATGTTTGTTTTTACATAGAAGGTGGCAATGCACTTTGTTTTTGTTGCACAAATGGCCATAAGACATCTGCCCAAATTTTGTAGCCGCTGTCGTTTGGATGAATCCCATCCTTTAATGTAGATGAAAGAGGGGTGTTTTTTGAAGACATGTTATAAAGCATAGCACCATGTGTATCAAAATATGTCCATCCTTGTTTTTTAATATAAGCTGCAGTTTCATCGACATAATCCGTGAATTTAAGTCCAAACTGATTGAGTGTTGGTCCGAATTTATTCGCTGTACAAGGATTAGGAGATAAGAAGGCAATTCGTGTATTGGGTAATGCCTGTGAATACAGTTGATATAATGAATCTAAAGAATTGAACGTATCTTCCAATGAGACATTTTTATTGTGATTATTAATGACGGAGGTCTCAATAAACAATACGTCTGGCTGCTCTCTTAAAATAGGAGCAGTGACATGATCTTCAAGCAATCGGACTGATGTGTAGCCTGAGTGCCCATGATTTGAAATCGTCAACCTTTCCAAAGCCGGGTTCGAATTCCGAAGATTAACTTCGATACGACCTCTCCAAGTATTGCTTTGATTAGTGGATCCTGAGCCACGTGTTACGCTGCTACCAGTGACGGCCATTTTCGCTTCACCAGAAATCATGGAGCGGAAAATTAAGTAGTCAGCAAGAGACTGGTTTGGATTGTATTTCGGGTCATAATTCTTAATAGATGATTCATTCGCACTAACTTGATCCTGCTTTTCGTCATTCCTTGAGTAGAAGAAGAGGAGTGCTCCCGCAGCGATCCAAATTAACCACTTCCATTTGTTCATGCGGTCAACTCCTTATGTATGTATATAATTAATATAATATTCAGTCATCTGTTACTCAATAGGAATAAAGAAGCATGTGTTCGAAATTTTTATGATTTTGTCGGAATTGGATATTTTATGGCATTTCTCTTCATTTTTGCATGTGCTGCTGAGATTAAATCTTCTCCAATGACATCTGAAAACTGCAATAAGTAAATAAATACATCAGCCATTTCGTCGACAATCGCTTGCTTATCTTTAGCAATAGCATCTTCAGGAGATCGCCACTGGAAGTGCTCTAACAGTTCACTAGCTTCGAGAGAGATGGAGATTGCTAAGTTCCGTGCATCGTGATTACCACCCCAACCACGGTCATTTCGAAATTGTTGGATTTCTTTAATGATTTCTTTCATGTGTAGTGTCCCCTTTTCGATAAATTTCTATGTATTGTTTTAGTATAATAAAAGAAGGAGGAATGCACATGAATTACCAACCGATTTCAACCAAATTTTTTCAACAACCCACTCTTGAACTAGCTAAAAACTTAATTGGCCAATACCTGGTTCACCAACATCCTGAAGGTTTATTGGTTGTGAAAATAATAGAAACTGAAGCGTATATGGGATCTGAAGATCGCGCAGCACATAGTTTTGGTAATCGACGAACGAAAAGAACTGAAGTAATGTTTGGAGAACCAGGTCATGTGTATACCTATCAAATGCACACACATACATTGATGAACGTGGTTAGTGGTCCCGTTGGCAAACCGGAGGCTATTTTGTTGCGTGCTGGAGAACCTATTGTTGGACATGAATTAATGCAACAATTCCGTGGAACTAATGCAATGAAAAATTGGACAAATGGTCCGGGAAAGCTATCCAAAGCATTAGATATAAGTATGAGTTACTATGGGCATCATTGGACAGAAGAACCACTTTTCATTGCTCCTGGTCCAGGTGCAACTGAAATTGAAATAGGGCCACGTGTTGGGATTCAAAATACTGGAGAAGCGGTACATTATCCTTATCGGTTTTCTGAAAAAGGCCATTCCATGGTCTCCAAGTATCGATAAAATGTTTAATGGGATATTTTAGTGGAATACTAATGATGAACAAACTATTAAGGAGTGATTTAGAAATGGCTAAGATTGCAACTTTAATCACGGATATGTTTGAAGACATCGAGTATATGGATCCGGCGAGAGCTTTTAACGAAGCGGGTCATGAGGTATTTACAATAGAAAAAGAAGCTGGGAAAGAAGTAAAAGGCAAACAAGGTGATGCGATGGTGAACATTGATCATGGCATTGATGATGTGAAACCTGAAGACTTCGATGCATTGTTCCTACCGGGTGGTTTTTCACCTGATCAATTACGAGCAGATGATCGGTTTGTTGAATTCACAAAAGCCTTTATGGATGCAAAGAAACCAGTATTTGCAATCTGTCATGGTCCACAATTATTAATTTCAGCGAAAGCACTTGAAGGTCGTGACGCAACAGGCTATAAATCGATTGGACAAGATATGTTATATGCCGGAGCGAAATTTGTAGATAAAGAAGTGGTTGTTTGCCAAAACCAATTGGTCACAAGTCGACAACCTGAGGATATTCCAGCATTTAATCGGGAATCTCTAAAATTATTAGAACAACTATAAACAAAAAAGGGAGCTGTCCTAAAAGTCATAAAATATGACTAAGGGCAGTTCCTTTCTTTATTTAGTGCGGAAGATTTTCGTTACAAGCGGACGCTTTCCGCGGGGCGGGCGGTGAGCCTCCTCGGTCGCTTCGCGATCTGCGGGGTCTCACCTGTCCGCTTATCCCGCTGGAGTCGCCGCCTTCCACTACAATCCATGAAGTGAGTAGCAAGAAAATCTATCAATTGCCTATTGCTAAGACACGAATGTTTCAAAGTTAAGTTAGAGATAGAACCAACCTAAAGGGTAGTTGCCATCTCTAAAAGTTGATTGAAGCGCAGGTGCATGAGCTGAAGACCCCGCAGGAAAGATGCTGGCCAAGAGCCAGTATCTTTGCGACGAGTAACCGCAGGAGCACATGTTTTTCAGTGACGAGGAGACTGAAGCCGTGCCCGCGAAAAGCGTCCACCGTAGCGGAATCAACAGGCTACTATGGTTACTCTTCTTAAAAGAACCTGGCGCACTATGCCCTGTTTTTCTTATGCTTAATTAAACATATTCATTTAAATTTTTTTAAGGAATTTTTCATACTCTTCTATATTGTCGGTGGTAGTGGCTAGGTTAAATAACGCCAAATAAAATTGTTGACTGTCTTGTTCGAACAGAAACAAATTTTCGAACCCGATTGCCGTGTGTATGGCGAAATCCCAAACTGATGTATAGTCTCGTGGATGTAGCGATTTAGCCATTAAATCTAAAACTTTTAGTATGTCTGTTGAAACAATAACATTATCTTTTGCATAGTGTCTGATATAACCTAATCCGTTGTACAAATAGTGATTAAAATCTCTTTTTTGTAAAATTAATCGCAGGTTATTCTCATTGTCTACTAAATAATTAGAGAAGTTGGTGACTTGTGAAATGGAAACAAGTATTTCTCCTACTTGATAAATAGCGGTAGTCGCTGTTTTGGGATCGTAATTGCCAAGAGCTCGTATGGCAACCTCCACTAGTTTATTAATGCTGAATTCAATATCTTGAACTTCTGTCTGTTTCTTTCTAACACTAAAAAACGCCAAATACTTATCTTCGTCTATTAAAGTTTCATGCTTTTTCCAATAAGTCAAAAGTGGCGTAGTTTCAAACACATAGCTGCCTATTGTATACTCAAGCTTTATCGTAATGTCATCTTTTTGAGCTTCTTCAATCATCGATATAAAATCCACGAGTTGAATATACCCGGGTGCACCAGCTTTAATTTGGATACCTTTGCCGTTTCTAATATCTGCATCTGCATCATTGAAATTTTCCACTTTATAAATATCGAGTTCATTTTTCAAGGTTCCATTTACAATTCCCAATGCTTCCTTTTTCATGTCATCCGTCAGTTGATTCACTTGTAGCCACGCAACCGCATGATTAATGAAAAATATAAAAGTAGCTATCGAAAAGATGGCTAAAAGAGTCGCTGTAAGAGGAACTGCAAAATAATATTCGGTGATTCTTTTATTAATGAAGAATAAGGATAAAAGAACATAGATAAAACTTCCAGTAAATATTCCTAAAACACGCTGTGTCGCTTTGCTCGCAATAAAATTTTTAAGTATACGTGGGGAAAATTGTCCTGAAAAAGTCGTGAAAACAACTAATACTAAGTTGAATGTGAAGATTGTAATCGTTAAAGTTGCTGAAGTAAGGATGCTTAAAAGAGAAAGAGTTAGATCATAATCTAAGGCGAAATGCGGTCTCATTCTATCGCCTAGTTCATAATTCAAGTCACCATTTAATGATAAAGTTACTAATATGATGGCAAAAAAGACGTAAAGAACTGGCGTAAACCATAAGTTGGACTTAACCTGATGGGCTAGCTCTTTCTCGGACATTCTTGTGTATTTTTTTAAATACTTATCAAGATGGTATATTTTCATCGAGTTTAATGTCCTTTCTAAAAGTCATTATTTTATTTGAAGTTATTTTATCAAGATTTCTTTCATATTGTTTGCTTAAAATAGACCCCTTAAACAAGCTCTTCTTTAAAAAATGCTCTGTAAAACTAAACTGTTGTTTATCTAAGATTTGCACTAGCCGGACGTTCATAACGATCCAACAAGTGTGAAAAACAAATAGTTTTTGGTCACTCACTTGCGGCAAGTTAGACGCAAATATACTCTTTCATTTGTTCGTCAATATCAACAACTCGTTAACATACCTAATACAGAGTAAAAATGTTTTTAAAAAAGAATGTTCATAAACAGTACACGTTATTGATACATACCCTCATTCTTGCGGTTTGTACACGTTAACTTTATATTTCCGAAAAAAAGCCTAATACTTTCACTCAAAATAGGATAATGTAATAGAAACAACATATTCATGAGGTGAAAGATATGAAAGACAGCAAGGAATCAAACAGGTCTAGATTAAATGAGATATTTACCTATTTACATGAACACCCAGAAATCAGTTGGAAAGAAGTTGGAACGACGGCTTACTTAAAAAAACTGATTGAACAAGAGGGGTTCAGCGTTCAAACATTTGATGACATTACGGGTTTGGTTGTAGAGATAGGAGAAGGACCAACTTGTATTGCGATACGCGCAGATATAGATGCACTTTGGCAAGAAGTAGACGGTGTTTTTAAAGCAAATCATTCATGTGGTCATGATGCTCATATGACCATAGGCTTAGGTTCTATCCTTAGAATGAAAGAAATTGGGTTTCCGAAAGATATTCGTTTCAAATGGATTTTTCAGCCGGCTGAGGAAAAAGGACAAGGAGCGTTAAAGATGCTTAACCTAGGCGTTTTAGACGATGTGGACTATTTATTTGGCGTTCATCTTCGACCTATTCAAGAAATTCCAGACGGTACAGCATCAGCTGCTATTTGTCACGGAGCTGCTGGATTAATAAAAGGAACAATTATTGGAGAAGATAGCCATGCTGCTCGACCTCATCTTGGTCAAAATGCAATTGAAGTAGGTGCGGCAATTGTTCATGGGTTAGAAGGGATTCGAATGGATCCTCTAGTCCCTTATTCAGTAAAAATGACCAAGTTACATGCTGGTAGTGAAACAGGCAATATCATTCCAGGAAAAGCATCATTTACACTAGATGCACGTGCACAAACGAATGAAGCAATGCGTATTCTTCGGGCTAAAGTGAACGAAGTCCTTCGTAGTGTGGAATCCATCTATCATGTGAAAATTAAATATAAAATGCACGAAGGATTAGTAGCTGCGATTGTGAATGAAGAAGCGTATGATCTAATGGAACGAGCAATTATCACAGTTTTGGGTGCCGATAAATTGGAACCACGGATTACGACTCCAGGTGGTGAAGACTTTCATTTTTACTCCCTACATAAACCAAATATTAAAGCGACAATGCTCGGACTAGGATGCGGTCTCTCTCCAGGACTCCATCATCCAAAAATGACCTTCAATCAGGACAGTATCCATACGGGCATTGAGATTCTAACTAAAACCATTCTTAATACGATTAAACTAATAGATGAAAAAAAGGCTGAATAAGTAAGAGGGGGATGTGACCTAGTCACATCCCCCTCTTACTATTATTGGTAATTTTACGGCGCGGATGTTGTTTCACGACTAGTCGACTTGGTTAATGAGGTGCTCATTTGAATGTTACTTTAGATTGAATAGATCGCTGGGAACAAAGGACGGTAACCAAAATAAGTAGCAGAATTCGGCTGTAATTGTATCTTCGGCCGAATATCTACTTAAAGAAAATCTCGATTTTTTATTAATCCAAACGTTCCTAACTATGAGTGTTCAGGTTGAAAGGGAGCGAAGGACGCACAATTGCCGCAAGATGATCTGCAAAAATAAGGCTGGGCGAAATGACGCAGTCACAAGCCCAGCCTCTTTATTCTCTAGATCAAGGTGCAGTAGGTAAAGCGTCCAAAGCGGACTGGAAACCTGTGTGTCATTCTTTATGCTCAATGGACAGACTTTAATGTCGGTTTTAGGGATACACTGAAATATCGCTTCAATTTTCTAATAACCCAATCATCATTTCATATTGCATTCATAAGACAATGCTTATATAATAAAAGTGTTCATTATTAGATAAGGAGATGCTTATGGATTACATAGCGCTAGAACAATATTTAAAAGGCATTGGTGATCAAAATCGTCTTAGAATTCTAAGCTATCTCATGCATCAGTCATTATGTGTGTGTGAACTGACGGAGTTGCTACAAATGACACAACCAGCAATTAGTCAACATATGCGTAAATTAAAAGATGCAGGCATTGTAAGTGAAGAAAAACGAGGTCGCTGGACCATTTGGTCGTTGCAAGTTCGACATCCTCAATATCCGGTACTAATACATTTACTCAGTTTACTACCAGCTCCAACCCGGACTGTAGAAGACTTAATTAAAGAAGGAAAAAAAGTCATGTGTGAAGCATAAGCGGAGGTTTCAAAATGGATTTATGGTTAGCAAGTATTGTTTTTATTGTGACGTTAATCTTTGTCATATGGCAACCTAAAGGATTATCAATTGGCTGGTCAGCGATGGCTGGAGCCGCAATTGCTCTTCTTGTCGGAGTTGTAAATTTTCAAGATGTAATTGATGTAACAGGAATCGTGTGGAATGCGACATTAACATTCATTGCGTTAATCATCATTTCATTAATTTTAGACGAAATTGGATTCTTTGAATGGGCAGCCCTTCACATGGCTCGCTTTGCAAAAGGAAGCGGAATGCGCATGTTCCTGCTCGTCACGTTACTTGGTGCAGCAGTAGCTGCGTTGTTTGCAAACGATGGTGCAGCACTTATCTTAACGCCGATTGTACTAGCCATGGTACGTGCGCTCGATTTTAAAGATAAGATGATATTACCGTTTATTATGGCTTCAGGATTTATTGCAGACACTGCATCACTTCCTTTTGTCATCAGTAACTTAGTGAATATTGTCTCAGCAGATTTCTTCGGTATAGGATTTATTGAATACGCATCACGCATGTTTGTACCCAATTTATTTAGTGTTGCAGCAAGTATGTTAGTGCTGTATTTATTCTTTGGTAAGTCAATCCCTAAACATTTTGACGAGAAGATGTTAAAAGAACCAAAGGCAGCGTTAAAAGATATTCGCATGTTCCATGTGTCATGGTACGTACTTAGCATATTACTAATTGGTTATTTCTTAAGCGAATCATTAAACATTCCCGTATCCTTTATTGCAGCAAGTGTAGCGTTCATCTTCTTATTCATTGCTCGTAGAAGCTCAGCTGTTCACACGAAAAATGTCATCAAAGGCGCTCCATGGGCAATTGTCTTTTTCTCAATCGGAATGTATGTCGTGGTTTATGGACTTCGAAATGTAGGCTTAACGTCAGTGTTAACTGAAGTGATTGAATGGACAGCTAGTCATGGGTTATATTCAGCAACACTCGGCATGGGCTTTATCGCAGCTATTTTATCTTCAGTTATGAATAATATGCCTACGGTAATGATAGATGCTCTTGCAATTGCAGATACAAATACTACTGGTGTGATGCGAGAAGCACTAATTTATGCAAATATTATCGGGTCTGACTTAGGTCCGAAAATGACACCAATTGGTTCTCTTGCGACTTTATTATGGTTGCATGTATTAAGTCAAAAAGGCGTAAAAATTGCATGGGGCTACTACTTTAAGATAGGTGTCATTTTAACAGTTCCAACTTTGTTTATAACATTAACTGGTCTTTATTTATGGTTAACTATAATTCACTAAAAAGGATGATTACTCATGGAAAAGAAAATTTTTTATTTTTTATGCACAGGCAATTCATGTCGCTCTCAGATGGCGGAAGCATTTGGTCATAAATACTTAAGTGACAAGTTTGATGTATATTCAGCTGGTATTGAAGCACACGGTCTTAATCCAAATGCCATTAAAGCGATGGATGAAGTCGGTATAGACATTCGAAACCAAACGTCGGATATGATTGATTCTGAGCTGTTAAATAATGCAGACTTCGTTGTTACATTGTGCGGGGATGCAGACGATAAGTGTCCAATGACGCCACCTCACGTGACACGCTGGCACTGGGGCTTTGACGATCCTGCTCGTGCTGAAGGAACTGAAGAAGAGAAGTGGGCTGTGTTCCAAAGAGTCCGTGATGAAATAGCTGCACGAATTGAAGAGTTTTCAAAAACTGGAAAATAAACAAAAGCGATGACGTGAGTGAGTTCACGTCATCGCTTTTTATATATTTTTCCCCATATACAATTCATTTACATATTCCCCATTAATGAATAAGGAATTAATTCGAGTGCCTTCCACTGTATATCCCATTTTCTTATAAAGAGCGAGAGCGGATTCATTGCTTTCAATTACTGTAAGTTCTAAGCGAGAAATGCTAACTTCTTGTGCCCAAGATTCTGCTTTACTCATTAGCGATGTTCCTACATTTTGTCCATAATAGGCTTTACGTACACCAATTACTATAGAAGCCCGGTGACTTGCTCGTGGAGATGGGCCAGAAACTACAGCGACAAAACCAGCAAACTCTCCGTTAAGAATACCGACAAACATTCTGGAGTTATCGGATTTTTTCCATTCTCCAATTCTCTTACGAATGGATTGAACGGACATTTTACGCTCATCTTTGCCGAACAGCATAAAGTCTGATTCTGAATCGATATCTTGTTGGAGATGAATGAAGGAACGTGCATCATCTAAATCAACAGGACGTATAATTAATATATTTTTAGGATTAGAAGTAGACTGGTTCACATTTATTTCGTCGGACTCTTTAATAAAAGTGACAGATCGACCTAAGTCAATTTCTTTTATTGTATAATCAGAGTTCATCCAAGCTAAAAAGTGAGTGGCAGGTGGTTTCGTTTTTTTCCACCAACTACTATTTAAATAAGCCGCATTTGGTAATGGTTGACCGACAATATTTTCAATCGCAGTGTAAGTAAGCGTGACTTCACTTTGTGCAACTTCTGTAAAAAAAGATTCTAGAGGTATATACTTTTTCTCCATTTTCTTTACCATAAATACCCTCTTTTCTGTATCAAAAGAAATGCTTATAAATTGGTATAATACTATCACTTATTTAGTAGTATACACTACTTTAAGAGTAATTTATCTATAATTAAGAAAAAAATGGGTATTATTTGTTATAATTATGGAATTATTATGGAATAACGTTATAAAGTAACAAAAATTTTTTTCGGACATAATAGAGACTAAAGTGCTAAGAGGGGATGTTGTCATATGATTAGGAAATTACAAGAAATAGATCGCCAAAAAACAATGAATTTTGTTTCACAAAAACCTGCTGAAAATGTCTTTATTATTGGAGACATTGAGGGCCACGGCTTTCATTCGTCTATCCAAACGCTTTGGGGAGATTTCAATGAACAAGGAAATCTAAGAGCTGTTCTATTAAAATATGACATAAACTTCATCATCTATGCACCAGGAGATTTTGATGCAAAAGGAATTGCATCCATTATTAATAAGGATTCATCGTTCAGTTATTTGTCGGGAATTGAAGAAATGGTTAATAAGTTAAAGCCTTACATAACCGCACAACCGAAAAATCCACGCATTTTTTACTATGCTAAATGTGAAACAACAGAATTCCTACCAAAAATCCCATCTGAAATTCGTTTAGAAAAAGTTAGAGCTGATGATGCGCGAGATATTATTGGGCTAATGAAAGCTATCCCTGAATTTGCAGAAGGTAATTATAGTGTTGAAAATAAGCAAGTTTCTATAGAAAAAGGGCTTGCACGAGGATATTTTATTAAAGATCAAGGTACAATCATTAGTTCGGCCTCTAGCACTGCCGAAAACAGTCAATCTGCCATGATTGTTGGTGTGGGAACTTTACCAAGTCATCAGAAAAAAGGACTAGCAACTTACTGTATGTCGAAGCTCTGTCGTGAGTTATTAGAAGAAAATAAAATGTTGTGTCTGTTTTATGACAACCCCTCTGCAGGTGCTATCTATAAGAGAATAGGCTTCGTAGACATCGGAAAATGGAGCATGTGGACATATTAATCTAGTCAAATCTGTTGATACCACAAGGTGTCAGGTGGTTTAATAGAGAAAACAGACTGCTAGAGGAGTTTGAACATAATGCTTCACTATAAAACCTATATCGTATCACCGGATGCCCCTTGGGTATCTTTTGTTCATGGTGCTGGTGGAAGTTCTTCCATCTGGTACAAGCAAATACGAGAGTTTAAAAAAGCACATAATGTCTTATTGATCGACCTTCGTGGGCACGGCAAATCTGCTCGTGGACGTTGGAAAAAAGGTGATTCATTTGCACACATCGCAGATGAAGTAAAAACGGTCTTAGATGAATTAAATATAAAACGCACACATGTTATTGGTATGTCGCTCGGAACAATCGTTGCCCAAACGATGGCAGAACGTTTTCCTGAACGAGTATCTTCTCTCATATTAGGAGGCGCAATCATTCGCCTAGATATCAGAACAAAACTATTATTATGGACAGGCCGCGTGACAAAGCGTTTCATTCCGTATATGTTGCTTTATAAATTATTCGCTTGGATTATCATGCCTAAAAAGCGTCACGAAGAATCGCGTTCAGTTTTTGTGAACCAAGCGAAAAAGATGTGTCAAAAAGAGTTTATTAAATGGTTTTCATTAACTAAGCTCATTAACCCATATTTATCGAGATTGCAAATAAAAACAAATTCCATTCCTACTTTGTTCTTAATGGGTGTAGAGGATTACTTGTTTATGCCTCCAGTAGAAGAGGTAGTGAAGCGTAATGCGGAATTTAAACTTATTAAGATTAAAGATTCGGGACATGTATGTAACATCGATCAACCAGATGTATTCAACAAACTTTCGATTGACTTTATTACGACGATCCAAAGTACAAGAGCTATCACCCAAACCGGGTGATAGCTCTTTGTTTTATACGTGTGTTGGTTCCAAAGAAACGGCAGGACCGAAAAACTCGAAATGAACATGTTCTTCTGCAAAACCAAGTTCATATAGAGTCGGGATGATCGCTTTCATAAATGGAACAGGACCACAAACATAGATATCACTATTCGAAAGAACATGTTCTGCTAATAGTTCTTTTGTAAGTAAGAGATTTTCGTCTGAATATAACGCTAAATACGTTGTGTCTTCCATTGTCGCCATTAATTTGCGGACGTCTTTATCGAAAGCATGCAAAGCATTATTTCTAGCTCCGTGTAAGAAAGCGACTGGACGCGTAGGAGAATGTTTAGCGATGGCATCCAACATACTCATCATAGGTGTTATTCCTACTCCGCCACTAATCAAAGTCACAGGACGAGTACTTTCCATGTCTATATAGAAATCACCAGCTGGTGCACTTACTTCGAGTGTGTCTCCTATTTGAATAGTTTCATGCAAGAACACTGAAACTTTTCCATTCGGATTCATTTCGTTTTCTTTTTTCACTGAAATGCGGAAAGTATCTTGGTTAGGCGCTTGTGACAAACTATATTGACGGTTGAATAAATAGGTTTCACCAGGAATAGTTAGACGAACCGTAATGTATTGGCCAGGAAGGAATGTCGGTACTCCAGATCCGTCTGCTGGTTGCAGGTAGAAAGATGTGATGATGTCACTTTCAGCAACTTTGTTCACAATCTTGAAGTCTTTGAATTCCCTAAAGCCATTTTCTTGTTCCTGTGCTGCTTTGTACATCTCATTTTCCACTGAAATAAAGACATCGGCAATCACTCCATATGCTTCCGCCCAAGCTTGAATAATTTCATCTGTTGCAGCATCGCCTAAGACTTCTTTGATCGCCCCTAACAAATGTTCACCAACAATCGGGTAATGTTCAGCTTTTATGCCTAATGACCGATGTTTTTGTGCAATCTGTTTAACAGCAGGAAGTAGAACACCTAAATTATCAATGTGTAAGGCTGCTGCATAAACAGTGTTGGCAAGAGCAGTTTGTTGACGTCCTTGCTTCTGATTGACGTGATTAAACATATTGAGTAATTCTGGATGAGCAGTGAATAAATTTTTGTAAAAAACGCTTGTTATTTCTACACCTCTATCAGCTAAAATGGGTGCTGTTGATTTGACGATATCGATTGAATTCTGGGATAACATGATTGTTTCCTCCTCTTATCTTTTGTTAACTTAACCATACGCCTGACATTTGTTTAAAGCAATATATAAAATACATCTTTAATTTTTCTGACACATTTCTTTCACGGAAAAGACATAATCGGTATAATGGAGATGGAAAGTACGGTGAATTTATGCGTTTAACAATGTACACAGATTTTTCACTTCGCGTGTTAATGTACGTGGGGGCAAAAGAAAATTCCCAACTATCAACTATTCAAGAAATTTCAACTGCTTATGGCATATCAAAAAATCATTTAATGAAAGTCACATATGAATTAGGCAAACATGGCTACATCGAGACAATTCGTGGTCGAGGAGGCGGAATCCGTCTTGCTAGTATTCCTTCTGAAATAAATATCGGAACAGTTGTAAGGAAAACGGAAGATGATTTTTATTTGGTTGAATGTTTCAACTGTGCCTCGAACAGATGTGTCATTACGCCAGTTTGTAAACTTCGAAACGTATTACGTGAGGCGCTCGAAGCGTATTTCTCAGTTCTTGACACATACACCTTGGAAGATTTACTCGTAAATAAAGAACAACTTGGAGCCATTTTGTTTATGAAATAGGTATGCTAAAATGAACAACGAGAACGTGTATGTGTTCAAAAAAAGAACGAAAAGAGCCGAAGAGATCTGACAGCTATTTTTAGAGAACTTTTTGAACATCTGATATTTGAATTATTGGAGGATACTCATGGAAAAAGTATATGTAGTAGGACATAGAAATCCAGATACAGATTCGATTTCTTCTGCGATTGTTTATGCATATTTGAAACGTCAATTAGGAATGAATGCTGAAGCAGTTCGTTTAGGAGAAGTTCAAAATGAAACAGCATTTGCTTTAGATAAATTCGGTTTTGAAGCGCCTAGGTTCATTGAGAAAGCTTCAAATGATGTTAAACAAATCATTTTAGTCGATCACAACGAGAAACAGCAAAGTGTAGAAGATATTGATGACGTCCAAGTGATTGAAGTTATTGATCATCACCGAATTGCAAACTTTGAAACATCGGATCCATTATACTTCCGTGCTGAACCTGTCGGTTGTACAGCGACCATTCTAAACAAGCTATTTAAAGAAAATGGAATTGAAATACCAGCAAACATTGCAGGATTAATGCTATCTGCTATTATTTCGGACTCTTTATTATTTAAATCGCCAACTTGTACCGAGCAAGACATTGCGGCTGCGAAAGAATTAGAGGCCATTGCAGGAGTTGATGCTCTAGAGTATGGATTGGCCATGTTAAAAGCAGGAGCAGACTTAAGTGGCAAAACGCTTGAAGACTTATTGACACTTGATGCAAAAGAATTTGGTATGGGTGAATACAAAGTGGAAATTGCTCAAATTAATGCGGTCGACGTAAACGAAGTAATGGTGAATCAAGGAGAACTAGAAGAGTTGATTTATCGAAAAATTGCTGAAAAAGGATTAGATATGTTCCTTTTCGTGGTTACAGATATTTTAAACAACGACTCTGTGGCATTAGCTTTAGGTAGTCAATCAGAGAAAGCTAGCCAAGCATTCGGTGTTCCTTTCGTAAACAATGTAGCTTTGTTAAAAGGCGTTGTATCGCGTAAAAAACAAGTAGTTCCAGCTTTAACAGAAGCATTAAGTGAATAGAAATAATAAAAGGTCGATTCCTTATGGAGTCGACTTTTTCTTTTCGGAATTAACAAAAGGTACGAGCCAAATAGGGCAATCATAGCTTGCTCCGAGCAAAAAAATTGCGACATAAATGACAACGCTCTAAAATTACTTTGAGGTGAACAAAATGAAAATCGAAGTATGGTCGGACTATGTATGTCCATTTTGTTATATAGGAAAACGTCGCTTAGAAGAAGCGATTCAATCATCAGGCTTAGCTGAAAACATTGAGGTACAATTTAAAGCGTATGAACTAGATCCTAATTCTCCAGCCATTTCTGAAAAGTCGACATATGAAATGCTTGCTGAAAAGTATCAAACGACACCAGAAGCTGCAAAACAAATGACTACTTCTGTAAAACAGCAGGCACAAACGGTTGGTCTCGAATATGATTTTGACCGCATAAAACCGGCAAACACATTCGATGCACATCGCTTAGCAAAATGGGCGGAAGCACAAGGGAAACCAGCTGAGGTAAGTGAACGATTGTTAAAAGCATATTTCATTGAAGCACAAGAAATTGGACGCCACGAAGTGTTGCTGAATTTAATTGAAGAAATTGGATTAGATCGTGCACTAGCTGCAGAAGTTTTGACTTCTAATGCGTTTGAAGCTGAAGTGAAAAGAGATATCGAAGAAGGCATGTCACTAGGTGTACAAGGAGTACCTTTCTTTGTTATTAACCGTAAGTATGCTGTTTCTGGAGCACAGCCTGCAGAAGCGTTTGAAGAAGCATTGAGAAAAGTAGCTGAAGAAGAAGGCATTTCGCCAAAATTACAAACACTTGGACAAACAAACGTGGGAATCTGCAAAGATGACAGTTGTGAAATAGAATGAATTACCTGAGCATAGTCTTTGACTTATCGACTATGCTCTTTTATTATTGTAATATATCTCGAATTAAAGATATTTAAAATTAGGGTAAAAGGGAGTTCTATATATGAATATTTTAGTTGTTAAAGCAAATAACCGTCCTTCTTCAGAAGGAGTTTCTAGTAAAATGCACGATGTATTTATGAATGAATTACCACAAACAACTGGCCTAAACATCAACACATTTGATGTTTTCAAAGAAGATATGCCTTATTTTGGTCAAGACTTCTTTAACGCTATGACTAAATCAGCACAAGCTGAACAGTTAACGGATATCGAACAACGTATTTTAACAGCTTCAAACAAAGCAATGGACGCTTTTTTGGATGCTGATGTCGTGGTTTTCGCCTTCCCATTGTGGAACAAAACAATTCCAGCACCACTTCAAACGTTTATTGACTATATTTACCGTGCCGGTGTAACGTTCAGCTATAATGAAAACGGTCCAGTTGGATTAGTGCCAGATAAGAAAGTTATCATTTTGAACGCTCGTGGTGGAGTATACTCAACGCCAGAAATGGCTCCATCTGAAATGAGTGTTAATTATGTCCGCATGATCATGAATTTCTTCGGGATTACAAACATTGAAGAAGTGATTATTGAAGGGCACAATCAATATCCAGACCGTGCAGAACAGATTATTGCTGACGGAATGGAAGACGTTAAAGCAGTGGCAAATCGTTTAGCGACAGTAACTGTATAAAAGTGTAAAAAGGATTGGACATCAACGTGTCCAATCCTTTTTTGCATTTATTCAACCATTTTCTTGCGTTCAAAACCTTGATAACGGGTTCCTTGAAACGTAAGTATTCCTAAATCTTCTTCAGCCAGTAAACCAAACTCTTTATCAGGAACACCTAACTCCATTCGATCCCCGCTTTCGACTTGGAATGTCACGTAATACCAAGTATTTGCTGAGGAATCTCCATGACCCCCAGACGTATCTGTGCGTTTTGCAACGACTTCAGCTGGTACAGTCAATACAGGAGAATGATTGTTTTTAGACCATTGAGATATTCCTTTAACAGCAATAAAAATAAACGTCCCGATAACTAATGTAAAAATGATGACAAAAAACACAAAAAATATACCCATTCCTCCAAATGCCATTATATCCATATATTTCTCATCTCCTCTATTATATGATACGAAAACCATGTAAAATAGTTTCAATCTTACAAAAAAGGGTGAAGGCAATGATTCAATATCCGAAAGCGCTTCAAACAGGTCAAACAATCGGAATTACAGCACCTTCTTCAGGTGTGGATAGTGAATTACACGATTTAATACACCTTAGTAAAAAACAATTCGTAAATCGGGGATACAATATTGAAATTGGAGTGACTGTGTGGACTCAATACAAAGCTGCGTCGTCAACTAAAGAGAAGCGTGCAGTTGAATTAAATTCAATGCTTCAAAGTCAGGATTTCCAGGCAATTATTCCGCCATGGGGAGGCGAAATATTGCAAGAAATCTTACCACTTATTGAATGGGATAAAGTACAACCAAAATGGGTTCTTGGCTATTCAGATACGAGTACTTTATTGTTTGCATTAACTTTAAAGACAGGAATAGCTACTGCACACGGTACCAACTTAGTCGATTTACGAAGTGACGAATGGGATTTAACGACCAGTAAATTTCTTGAAGTGCTTTCTTCAGAAGAAGGGGCTACGATAAATCAAGTATCCTCCTCGCATTACCAATTAGAATGGTCGCATGAGAAAGAACCAGATCCATATGTTTTTAACTTGGATACAGAAACAAAGTGGGAAACTGTCAACAATTCCCCTGTAGAAATGAAAGGGCGTTTGCTTGGTGGGTGTATGGACACCATTCATCATTTGATTGGAACTCCATATGGGAACGTAAAAGAATTCCAAAAAACTCATTTAAATGATGAACCGCTCGTTTGGTATTTTGAAAACTGTGAAATGTCTGCTACAGATTTCCACCGAACATTAATGCAAATGCATCAATCTGGATGGTTTGAAAACGCTTCTGGTCTCCTATTTGGCCGTACAGATGCCGGTCAAGAAGTGGGGGGATTCACGACTCTTGATGCCTTGGAAAGGTTAGCGGGAGAGATTAATTTACCGATTGTTTACGGCGCTGATATTGGTCATGTACCTCCACAAATGACCCTCGTAAATGGAGCATATGCAGAGATTAAAGTTGCACATGGAAAAGGCGAAATGAAAATGAAATTAATCATATAACAGCAAAAGCAGTTGTTCTCAAAAAATTGAGAGCAACTGCTTTTTTAAATCAAAACTTGTCGTTGATTAAATGTTATAAAAAACTCGCCTATCAAAAAAAGTCCAATGTAAATGGAAATAAGTCATATTCTCCCTATTAATAGTGAGATATCTCTCTATCAATCATTGACTAATTTCCGACATTCCTCGACAATGAAAAATAGAGTGTAAGAAAAATATTACACAAATTGTGGAAATTTAAAGTGCGGGAAGTGACAACATGTCAGTTAGACAGCTCCAAGCATATATTTTGCTAACCATTATATTATTGACAGTTGTTACATTAACTATCTTTAATTATAAATCTACAAAGAGTTTTATTCTCGAAACGGTTCAAAAAGAAACAAAAGCATTACTAGAGAACTTTACTGATGAAACTAATAAATTTTCAAATGAACGTGTTGCGGAGCTAGAATTAATCGCTGCATATATAGAATTTCTTGAATCGGATGAAGAAATTATTCGGTTTTTGGGTCAACAACGTGAAAAAATGCCTTTCTTTGCTTCTCTGGGCTTCATTACGCCCGAAGGAGAAGTGTTAGCAGGTGATGGAACCCGTTTTCCTGTGAATCAAATAGAGTCATTTGAGAGCGCTTTACAGGGGGAAAAGGCTTTTAGCGATTTATTTCCTTATTTTCAAGATTCCACACAGCTTGTTACAGCGATTAGAATCCCCGTTATAAAAAATAATCAAACGATCGGGGTTCTTTCTGGTGTGGTCAATATGGGAAATATTTTGGGGGCTTTATCAAAAGAATCAAATTTGCCAGGGACACTTTTTTTATTAAAAGAAAATCAATTAGTTTTTTCAACATCAGATTCTGAATTAGAGAAAATTGGTCCGCAGGCTACAAGTGTGCTAGAAGAAATACAACAAAACAAACAAGGGTCCATATTAATAGATGAAAAAACTGCTCACTATGTTATGTATCAACGGACAAGTGGCGATTGGACAGTTGTCGTAGATTCCTTCACTAACAGAATGAAAAATCAAATCGCATCTCTTTTTTGGCGCAACACACTGATTGTTGTATTTGCAGTGCTAGTTCTATGTGGAATTTTATTTTACTTAAGACTAAATGAAAAGCGTGAAGAGAATTTACTAAAACGGGATTTATTAACGAACTTACCGAATCGATTCATGCTAGAAGAAAACTTAACGAAGGATTTAAACCCACACAGCTTTAAAAAATTCACGTTATTTTTTATAAACTTAGATCGTTTCAAAGAAATAAACGAACGCAATGGTTATCAGTTAGGTGACCGAGTATTATTTGAAACGAGTCGTAAAATTCAAATGTTTGCTGGTCGACATGAGTTGTACCGTGTTGGGGGCGATGAATTTGTCTTACTTGTACCTTTTGATTCTGAAGAAGAAATACGCACCATTGCAGTAAACTTAGTTAAATTAATGGAAAGTCCAATAGAGTTATCTTCATTTGAAAGCGTTTGGGTAACCTTAAGCGTAGGTATTCGAAAATCTTCATTAGGAGATTGGTCGGATTTAATGATGCAGGATGCAACCTTTGCCGTTCAAGAGGCGAAAAAACAGGGTGGAAATCGCTATATCTATTTCTCTCAAGAACTAGCCAATCAGAATGAGCGTGTTCGTTTGATTGCTAACAATGTTTTACATGCATTAGCAAATCAAGAATATTTTATGGTATTTCAACCTATTTATAATCTATCTACGAAAAAAATTACGAGTTATGAAGCATTGTTGAGATGGGATTCCCCCATAATTGGGCAAGTATCTCCAGTAGAATTCATTCCTTTGTTGGAAGAAAGTGATTTGATCATTCCTGTTGGGCGATGGATTTTACGAAAAGTAACTGCGCAGATGAAACAATGGGAAGAAGAAGGATACGAAGATTTTCAGGTAGCCATTAATATTTCGGTTAAACAAATGATGCATCCTGATTTTTTATATGAGGTGAAATCAATTATTCATGAGACGAATATCTCACCTCAACGTTTAGTTTTTGAAATTACTGAAACTGTTGCTGTACAAAATATTGAGTTGGCAACTCAAATCTTAACTGAATTAAATAATCTGGGTGTAAAAACGGCTCTAGATGACTTTGGTACCGGTTACTCTTCACTATCGATATTGAAATTGTTGCCAATCCAACAAGTGAAAGTGGATCGTTCATTTATTGTGGAAATGGAGCAAGATGGGGAGAAATCACTGGTTATTTTACAAGGAGTATTAGATATCGTTAACAACCTAGGAATGTCTACAATTATGGAAGGTGTAGAAACGCTAGATCAACTCGAATTATTGAGAGAAATGGGTGCGCATAAAGTTCAAGGGTACCTAATCAGTCGTCCTGTCGTAGCCGAGTTGGCAATTGAACTTCGAAAACAAATTTGGATGCATTAAAAAAGGAACTTCTCTTAATTAAAGAGAAAGTTCCTTTTTTGTTTGAAAGGGCTAATTATGAGGAAACTCTCAAACAGTCGCGCCGTTGCACATTTGCCTCTGAACTACTTAAGCTGGGTTAGCTTCAAGATCAATCGTGATTTTAATATCTTTACCAACTAAAACTCCACCAGTTTCAAGTGCTTGATTCCATGTTAAACCAAAATCTTCACGATTTAGTTTCGTTTCAGCTGAAAAAGCTACAACTTCTTGTCCCCATGGGTTTGTACCTTTACCGCCGTATTCAGCCTCGAATACAATTTGTTTAGTTACGTCTTTAATTGTAATATCACCAGCGATTTCATAGTCATCGTCTTTTTTCGTGATGTTGTTAGCAACGAACTTAATTTCTGGATATTGTTCAACATCAAAGAAGTCAGCTGAACGAAGGTGATTATCACGATCTTCGTTGCCAGTGTTAATACTTGCTACTTTAATAGTGAATGCAATGTTTGCTGCAGTTAAATCTGTTTCATTAGCTTCAACTTCTGCACCAAAGTCACCGAAACTTCCGCGTACTTTAGATACCATCATATGTTTCACTGAAAATCCAATACTTGAGTGAGCAGCGTCTACGTTCCATTTTTTCATTTTAAATTCCTCCAAATTGTTTTTTAATTTCTATGTCTTACTATATGCGGGTATTATCTTGATGTCAATATGTTTTAATTCATATATCTTGAATTCGAGATATA
The DNA here is from genome assembly GCF_049671445.1 of Paenisporosarcina sp. GTDB lineage: Bacteria > Bacillota > Bacilli > Bacillales_A > Planococcaceae > Paenisporosarcina. Next base: position 38,217 of record NZ_JBATUX010000056.1, read on the forward strand.
TTTTTTAATTGGTCGTTAATCTTCTGAATCAGTACTTGTTTTTCAAGCCTCTGTTTTGACAATTTTTCAGTTGCGCTAGCCGGACGTTACGTATGGGCATGACAAGTATGAAACCCACATATTCATGGATCTCATTTTCCATGCTCTTTCGGCATATTTGACGCAAATGCAGTCATTTGTTTTTAAGTAAAATCAACAGATTCAAAAATAAAAGAAGCTTGAAGAGGTCGAAATTGCATCTTCGGCCGAATAGCTAATTAAAGAATCCTTCTATTCTATCGTTAAAAAAACTACTGTCTTCAATAAGTTACTATATGTAAGTAAATATATAAAAATTACGTGATTACATCAAGTAATTAGATTACTATATTTTACACGAATTTTTTTTTGCGTTATAATTCAGGTAATAGAGGTGAGAAATATGAAAGAAATTACATTATGTCCCCGTTTATCTAAAGCAATGGAACTCATTGGAAAAAGATGGACAGGGCTAATCCTATATCAGTTATTAGAAGGTCCTCAAAGATTTAATGAAATTGAATCTGCCTTGCCAGTAAGTGGGCGTCTTTTATCAGAGCGATTGAAGGAGCTTGAAAAAGAAGGAATTGTCGAACGTCATGTTTTTGCAGAAGTGCCTGTGAAAGTGGAATACTCGTTGACAGAAAAAGGAAAAGGGCTTAAAGATGCAATTGAAAACATCGAACATTGGTCAAAAGTATGGTTATCTTGAAAATCACTTGTCAAATTGGTCGTCAATACGCATACTATGTAATGAAAAGATTTAAGCGAAAGGATTTGGCTTTTCATGAATAAACAGCGTTGGTTTGACGATCTAACTTCAAAAATTGCACACGAATGTGTCAAAATAGATGAACCACTTTACTTGCACACGATGACAAAAATGGGTGGTCGAGCAGATTTGTATGTATCTCCGACAACTGAAGAAGAAACTATTTTTGTCGTTTCATATGCTCATCACAACCAAATTCCATTGTTATTACTCGGTAATGGATCTAATATGGTGGTTCGAGATGGCGGAGTACGCGGAATCGTATTGAACTTGTCTAAATTAAATCGCATAAAAATTAAGGGAACTCGTGTATATGCTGAAAGTGGCGCCGATATCATTGATGTCTCAAGAGCTGCAGTGAAGGAAACATTAGCTGGGCTTGAATTTGCATGCGGAATTCCAGGTTCTGTAGGTGGAGCAATGGCAATGAATGCAGGAGCGTATGGCGGCGAGATTAAAGATATTATTTTCCAAGCGACTGTATTGACGCACGAAGGTGAAAAGCTTGTGTTGTCTAAGGAAGAACTCGAGCTAGATTATCGTATGAGTGTGATTACCAAAAAAGGATATTATGTATTATCTGCAGAATTTGACTTAGTACCAGGTGATCAATTAACAATCGATGCCAAGGTAGCAGATTTAACGCATTTACGTGAATCGAAGCAACCTTTAGAATATCCGTCAGCTGGTAGTGTCTTTAAGCGTCCCCCTGGCTATTTTGCAGGAAAGTTAATTCAAGACTGTGAATTACAGGGTAAGGGATTTGGCGGTGCAGAAGTTTCCATGAAGCACGCAGGCTTTATTGTTAATAAAAATAACGCTACTGCTACCGACTATATTCAAACAATTGATATGGTCCGTAAAAAGGTTCAAGAGAAATTCGGGATTTTACTCGACCTTGAAGTGAAAATTGTTGGCGAAAATGAATAAACAAAAGCCTCGAATTCTTTGAATTCGAGGCTTTTTACATGCGAAAACTTGCATGTTCTATTAAACTGAAGAGACTACTAATGTAAAGACAGGAGGACCAATGGAACAGTTTTCAACGGATTTTACGGTATTATTAGTCGGTATTTTTCTTTTGTGTGGTGTTATGATGACAAAACTTTCAGCAAGAGTGGGAGTACCAGCACTTATTTTATTCATGTTTTTAGGAATGGCATTAGGTAGTGATATTTCTGGCCTCATCCATTTTACTGATGCAAAACTTGCTCAGATGGTAGGGGTCTTTGCACTTATCATTATATTATTTGAAGGAGGACTCCAAACACAGTGGAAACACGCTCGCCCAATTATTGGAGGAGCAACAGTGCTTGCGACACTTGGAGTCGTGTTGACAACATCTATTGTAGCGGTTGCAGCTTACTATGTATTAGACATTGGCTGGCTAGAAGCATTCCTGCTTGGGTCGATTGTGGGTTCTACCGATGCGGCTGCTGTTTTCTCCGTATTATCAGGTCAAAATATTAAACAAAAACTAACATCAACTTTAGAGGCTGAATCGGGAACAAATGATCCGATGGCTATGTTTTTAACAATTGTCTTTATCGAATGGATTTTGATGCCAGACATTTCTGTGTGGTCTTTAGTTGGAATGTTCCTTATGCAAATGGGACTTGGCTTATTGTTTGGATTCGGTCTTGGCTATATAGCATCAAAAACGATGAATAAAATAAAATTAGATGCAAGTGGACTTTACGCTGTATTATCTGCAGGTTTTGCCATTTTTATTTACAGTCTTACGGCCGTATTAGGGGGAAGTGGACTACTCGCCGTTTACATAGCTGCCATGATAATAGGCAACAGAGAATTGACACATAGTCATTCCATATTTAGCTTTCATGAGGGTTTTGCCTGGTTGATGCAAATTACCATGTTCGTAATTTTGGGATTATTAGTATTCCCGAGTGAACTTGCACAATGGGACCTTATTTGGAAAGGGCTTGTCCTTTCTTTTGTATTAATTGTTATTGCAAGACCTATCGCTGTATTTGCATCCACCATCTTCTTCCCTTATTCCATGAAAGAGAAATGGTTTATGTCATGGGCTGGACTACGCGGAGCCGTTCCGATCGTACTCGCGACTTTCCCTATGTTAGCTGGCGTTGAAAACAGTACGCTGTATTTCAACATCGTGTTCTTTATCGTGCTAAGTTCGGCTTTACTTCAAGGATCGACCATTCCATTTGTGGCAAAAGTGTTGGGGTTAAATGGACCACCGGAACCAAAACGTATTCATACATTGGAACTTGTCTCAATGGATCGTGCTAATGCAGAAATGTTAGAATTCGAGGTTTCTGAGTCATCCCCATTTGCGGGGCAACTTATTCAAACCATTGGCTTACCAGAAAAGACGGTAATTAGTGCGATTATTCGTCAAGGGAATTTAGTTATGCCTACTGGAGGAACGAAACTGCAAAAGAAAGACATATTATATATACTCACTGCAAAAGAGCAAGTAGCTAATGTGAAATTAGTGTTAGCAGAAGAGTTAATGATCTAAAACTAGAGGTGTCTTCGTGCCCTCTAGTTTTTTTGTGTAAATACAGAGAATTTCATCTTCTCTAGCATAAGCAGGACTTTTTCCTATTCAGCCGAAATAATATAGTAAGAAAGTTTAAGGGGAGAAGGACATGACCAATAAAAGAAAGATTGGAAAGTGGATTGCTTGGATCTTAGGTAGTCTGGTGTTGATTCTTCTCATTGGCGTTCTTTTTTTGAATGTCTACATTGGGAAATCGAAACCACAAATTGAAGGAAATATGGCACTGAAAGTATTAGAGGAGAAAGTAGTTGTTGTAACACGTGACGAGCAAGGAGTGCCTCATATTAAAGCTGAAAGTGATGCGGACTTATATCGTGCGCAAGGTTTTGTGCAAGCTCAGGACCGTATGTTTCAAATGGATTTAGCGAGAAGACAAGCTAGTGGTAGATTATCAGAAGTAGTTGGAGAAGCTGCAGTTACAACAGATCAATTCTTCCGTACATTTAGTTTGAAAAAAGCCGCAGAAGATTCATGGTCTAGTTATGGGGACGAAGCAAAGCAAGTGCTTACTTGGTACGCTGAAGGTGTTAATGCTTACATAGATCAAGCGCAGGTCGAAGGTGAATTATCCTTTGAATTTAAATTGTTAGGATATGAGCCAGAACCATGGACAGAAGTGGATTCTTTGACGATTGGTAAGTTTATGGCATATGACCTCGGTGGAAACTGGTCAAGTATGGCAATACGTCACTGGGCACTTGGGAATTTTTCTGAAGAAAAAGCTCGAGAGTTATTTATTACATATCCAGAAGATAAACCGTCAATAATCCAGGCCAATCTGAATAATCCTGTTGATGTGGCAGGTGAATTTGATCCCTCAGTGATTCCTAATGAATTTAATGGGAGTAACAACTGGGTACTATCTGGCGATAAAACGGAATCAGGAATGCCGTTACTTGCTGATGATCCACATTTAGGGCTGAGTACACCCTCGATATGGTATCAAATGCATTTGCAATCACCGCAGCAAAATGTAAGCGGTGTTATTTTTGCTGGGATTCCAGGAATTATTTTAGGACATAACGATGAAATTGCATGGGGAGTTACGAATGTTGGACCGGATGTTCAAGATTTATATATTGAAACTCCAAATCCTGATGCTCCTACCCAATATAAATACGAAGGAAAATGGGAACAAGCCGAAGTTCGAGACGAACCAATTAAGGTGAAAGATGGTGACACGGTTGACTTCGAAGTTGTGGTGACGCGTCATGGTCCAATTATTTCCAATGTCATGTTTGATAAAGAAGAACCAAGTGCACAGTTTTCAATGCAGTGGACTGCACTAGAACCAACACTAGAATTACAAGCAATATTAAATATGAATAAAGCCTCAAACTGGCAACAATTCGAAACAGCATTGGAAGATTTCCATGCACCTGCTCAAAACTTTGTCTTTGCAGGGAAAGACGGAACGATTGCTTATAAAGCGAATGGACGCATCCCGATACGGAAGTCTGGTGATGCGCAGTTACCAGTACCAGGTGATTCTGAAGAGTATGGATGGGAAGGATATGTTCCGTATGATGAATTGCCGACTGTCGTAAATCCGGATGAAGGATTTATTGCAACAGCTAATAATCAAGTAGTAGATGAAACATATCCCTACCATATCACCGACTTTTGGGCTCAATCATATCGCTATGAACGTATCTCAGAAGTGCTAGAAAAAGGGGATAAATTCACAAAAGAAGATATGATGGCTCTACAAATGGATCAACATAACCTGCAAGCTCGCGAATTCTTAAAAGACATGGTCGCTTCAGTTGAAAAAATGGATACAAAAAATGAATACGATGATGTTACGTTTATATTAAAACAATGGAATCAAGTTGATTCCGTTGATGCGGCAGCGCCTCTTGTTTTCCATAAATGGATAAAGCAATTACCCATTACACTATTCAAGGAACAAATGCCAAAAGATATTTATGACTTAATGGGTGGCAAAGGCAATATTACGGATATGATGATGCGAGAAAGTTTCTCGGGACAAGATGGAGCTTGGGTGAGTGAACACGGGGGAATTGATGCGTGGATGATGGATTCCTTTGTAACTGCAGTGGCTTCGATTAATGATGAATTTGGTGATAAACCGAGTGATTGGGAGTGGGGTGAATATCACCAATTGACCTTCGATCATCCGCTAAGCGGTGCCTCATCAATTTTTGCTTATTTCTTGAATCCGAAACCAGTGCCGATTGGTGGCTCCAACATAACCGTTCAAGCTGCAGGGTTTACTGAAGATGGTTCAGTTGATCACGGAGCTTCGTGGCGATTTGTTGCTGATTTACAAGATCTTTCAAGTACTCATCACATAGTTGGGCCTGGTCAAAGTGGCCATATGAAATCGGAGTGGTTCCATAACCAAGTAAATGACTGGGCGGAGGGAGACTATCACGAAACGCTGCTTAATGGTGACATACAAGATGCTCATACGTTAACATTAACTCCAAACGAGTAATTATTAGGACGTGTAAATGATGAAGAATTTTCTCTTGGTGGGCATGGGTGGAATGATTGGTGCATTATTACGCTATAGCGTGATGTTAACGGCACCAGACATGCTTGTACTATGGTTGGAGAATGGAATAGGGAGTCTCGTCTTAGGGTGGTTGACAGGGCGTGCTGTGGCAACCGGGAAAACGGCATCAATTTTATGGACGACAGGAGTTCTTGGTTCTTTTACCACGTTTTCAACCTTTTCTGCAGAGTGGCTTGGTTTGATGCAGGAAAACATAATAGAAGCGATTTTTTATGGGCTTGGTATGACATTGATTTGCTTCCTAGCAGCCGCTTTAGGCTTTAAGGTTGGGGGCGGTTCTACATGATTCTCCTGGCAGTCGCAATTGGCGGTTTCTTTGGCGCAATATCTCGCTATGCTATCTCTCTAAAAATTCAAGGCATGACAGGGATTTTATTAGTTAACTGTTTAGGCTCATTGCTGATGGGCTTGTCCTTACACATAGCAATACAAACGAACTGGATAGCCATCTTTTGGATAACAGGATTTTTAGGAGCATTTACTACGTTTTCAACGTTTGCAGTTCAATTCGTGGAAAGCTGGTCTAAAGCTGAGCAATCCAAAGCAATTAGTTATGCGATGTTGACCCTAATTGGAGGGTTTATTTTCGTCACAATTGGGTGGTGGATTGGGAACTTCCTTTACTAAAAAGCAGCCACTCTGTCACTTATCGTGACGGAGTGGCTGCTTTTTATTGAAATGCTCCTTTTTCTATCACTCTACCTAATCGACCAGTTGTCGTTTCTGCGTGACGTATAGATTGATACACGGCTTCTTCTGTTGCTTCGATCACAGCTTGGAATAATTCATTCATTAATGGATGATCGTCACGTAAAAGTGTATATGTGTTATAAGCAGTATCTGACTCATGAGCAACAGTGTGAGCATTAGAAAATGCAATGACAATATCGCCACTACCGTTATGTATATGTGTTCCCGTTCGACCTAAGCCAATCGCAGCCCGTTTTGCTAGTCGCTTCAATTGACGTGCATCAACAGGTGCGTCTGTTGCGACAACGATGATGACGGAGCCATCTGGTTTGTCTAAATCATCTTGTTGCCAATTCGATATTCGACATTCTTGTGCACGACCAAAGTTCGTTAGTGTTAGTACTCCAACATGAAACGCAAGATCTTCGTGTTGGGCAATCCGTGAAGAACTACCAATACCTCCTTTTACTCCGTAACAAATCATACCTGTACCCGCACCAACCGCTCCTTGCTCAAAACTTCCTGAGCTCGCTGCTAGTAATGCTTCTATCGCATGATGTGGACGAACAGCTAGAAGACGCATCGAATTTAAATAGCTATCGTTGCATTCACCGACAACCAGATTAAGTGAGCTTGTAGAGTCACCAATCGCAGGGTTTTGTTCCAACATATAGGAAAGTGTTCCTTCTAAAACCGCTCCGACGCTAAATGTGTTCGTGAGCATAATTGGAGATTCCATCAGTCCTAATTCTTCAAGTTGAATGAGACCTACCGTTTTTCCGAAACCATTTAAGACAAAACTTGCAGCGGGAACTTTATGTGAAAAGGAATTTTCACTATGGGGCAAGATTGCTGTCACTCCTGTACAAATGGAATCCTTATCATTGATGGTTTCATGCAAGGTAACATGCCCAATTTTAACCCCTGGTACATCAGTAATTAAATTTAACGTGCCTTTCTTCAAATTAATCATCTCCAAATACAAAACACAGACTGACCAATGAGTGGACCAGTCTGAGTTTAATTATTTAATTAATAACACCGGTGAATGAACTCGTTTTGCCACTTTATGGCTTACGCTACCAAGTACCATTTCCTGCAGCGTGTTGAGTCCTCGACTGCCTATGACCACAATATCATACTTTTCTTTGTTGGCATGCTCGACTATTACTGGTCCAGCTTCGCCATGAAGCAATTTAATGTCGGTTGAAATTCCTTGAGATGTGAATAATTCTTTAATGGGCAAAATTTTGTTTTTGCGATCAATGTGTAGCTCTTCGCTACTCATGCTATGAATGACCTCAGCCCGTGTTTTATCGTAATCCAACACATAGAGTAACGTTACTTGTGCACCTTCAGTGGAACTTGCTAAGAACACAGCATGAGTCGCTGCTCTCTTCGAGTGCGAAGAACCATCTACAGCAACTAATATTCTTTTATACATCACGAGCCCCCCTTGTTGAGTGTTTCTTCTTTGCAATTGGTTACATTTCAAAACAAACAAATAGCTTATGTACTAAATATATATTCTTCAGAGTGGAAGTTAAATCCTTTATTTACACAGATTCATTATAATTTTTAGGTGTGCCGACGTAGTCCCCGATAGCGAGCAGAAAAGTATTTTGTACAACCTGGAGAGCGACTTCGTCAACCTGTAGGGACACTTCGTCAACCTGGAGAGCAACTTCGTCAACCTGGAGCACCACTCCGTCAACCTGGGCACCACTACACCATCCCTAAATCAGTATATAACGTATCACTGCCCTTGCATTCCAAAGTACTCGAGCATATACTTTAACTAATAATCAAATGAACGTTTGAATGAGGGGTTGAGACGATGAATACTGAAACATGCGAAGTAGCATGCGTGCATGAAGAAGATGTAAGGTATGTGAAACAAAACTTACCTGACTTAAAGGGCATGACCGTCATATTCAAAGCATTAGCAGATGAAACAAGACTGAAAATTTCATATGCATTAACACTCCAAAATGAATTGTGTGTTTGCGATGTCGCAGCGATTATTCAATCGTCTACAGCAACAGCTTCACATCATTTACGCTATTTAAAAGATCTCGATTTAGCCAAATCCCAAAAAAGAGGCAAGCTTGTTTATTATCGGTTAGCTGATGATCATGTAGGTCAACTTGTGAAAATTGCTTACGAACATGCGAAAGAAGGCGAAAAACATGAAAGTAACTGATCAACAGGAATTTCGATTAGAAAATCTAACATGTGCGAACTGCGCCATGAAATTCGAAAAAAATATTCAAGCTCTACCGGATGTTAGTGAAGTAAATGTAAATTTCGGAGCATCGAAATTGCGAGTTAGTGGTCCAATTACTGTTGAAGAGTTAGAAAAGGCAGGAGCATTTGATGGCATCAAAGTAGTGCCAATGACCTCAAAGCGCACAATTGAAAATAAGCCGTTTTATAAAAGAAAAGAAAATATACTGACGATGCTGTCCTTTATGTTATTGGTTGTGGGAACAATCATTTCATTTCAAACATCTGAAGCAGATCCATATGCTATCTTCTTTTTTGCTTTATCAATAGCAATTGGTGGCTATGAAATGTTTTGGAGTGGTTTGAAAAACTTATCACGTTTCTACTTCGATATGAAGACACTGATGACCATTGCGATTATTGGTGCGGCCATTATTGGAGAATGGCGTGAAGGGGCTGTGGTTGTCTTCTTATTCGCAGTCAGTGAAGCACTAGAGGCATACTCGATGACAAAAGCACGTCAATCTATTCGTCAGTTAATGGATATTGCTCCAGCACGGGCTTTTATTCGTAGAAATGGCGAAACGATGGAACTAGCTACGGAAGAAATCGTGATTGGAGACATACTTCTTGTAAAACCAGGTCAAAAAATTGCCATGGATGGGGAGGTATTGACTGGGTATTCTTCAGTTAATCAAGCTCCGATTACAGGAGAATCAATGCCTGTTGTCAAAAACCAAGGAGACGAAGTGTTTGCGGGTACATTAAATGAAGAAGGTGCTCTTGAAGTTCGTGTAACGAAACGAGTAGAAGACACCACGATTGCAAAAATCATTCATCTAGTAGAAGAAGCACAGGCTGAAAAAGCGCCCTCTCAAAAATTTGTCGATCAATTTGCTAAGTATTACACACCGGCCATAATTGTTATCGCTCTACTCGTTGCTGTTATTCCTCCTTTATTTATGGGGGATTGGCAAGCTTGGATCTATCAAGGTCTTGCTGTATTAGTAGTAGGTTGTCCTTGTGCCCTTGTAGTGTCAACACCGGTCGCTATTGTTACCGCAATTGGCAATGCAGCAAAACAAGGTGTTCTGATTAAAGGCGGCATTCATTTAGAAGAAATGGGCCGCTTGCAATCCATCGCTTTTGATAAAACAGGTACATTAACTAAAGGCTTTCCAGAAGTAACCGACGTATCAACAGATGCAACTTTTACGGAAAAGGAAGTCATGCAAAAAGTAGCGTCAATCGAATCGTATTCAGGTCACCCCTTAGCGCGTGCGATTGTAGCGTATTCGTCGCTTCAAAATATTGACCTTTCACCAGCTGAAAATTTCCAATCAGTTACGGGTAAAGGCG
>NZ_JBATUX010000057.1:0-3549 GCF_049671445.1 Paenisporosarcina sp.
GGAGCTTTGCCAAGCGCTTTATAAAATGTCAGCGCATCTTCAACAGCTTCAGTTGAAGTAAACTCTCCTGGCACCACTTCAACTAATGGCATAACTAGTGGTGGATTAAACGGATGGCCAATCAGCATACGACTCTTGTCTTTCATAGATGCCGAAATATCACTAGCTGGAATTGTTGATGAAGAAGACAGTAACAATGTATTTGGTTTAATATAACTTTCGATTTCAGCGAACAATTGTTGTTTCAATTCTAATTTTTCAGGACCGTTTTCTTGAATAACTGCTGCTCCAGTTACAGCCTGTTGTAAGTCGAAGCCTATTGTTAAGCGCGATTCAAAACCACTTGAAGGAAGCCCAAGTAGCGATAAAGTTGAACCTATAGATTTGAAATGTTGATCAACGACTTCTTGCAAATCAGTTCTTGGATCGAATAATCGCACGGTTAATCCGTGAGCTAAAAACAAAGTTGCCCAAGAGAGACCTATAGTTCCCGCACCTATTACGGTAACTGGATTAAATCGTTGTAAATCACTATGTATGTGTGTCATGGTTCATCCTCCTTCATTTAACTAAAACCATGGTATCATATTTAGACAAGCTCATTGCGTGAATTTTTTGAATGAGAAAAGGATGTGTAGTTATGTTTAGTGGAGTACCAGAATGGTTTTATCTATTAGCATTTGGAGTGGTTATTGCGATTGTTGTCATTAACGAATGGTGGACACGTTAACATAAATTTGAAAGGTGGGATTTACTTTGAAGCATGCACAGGTCGTAATTATCACAGGAGCAGCGCACGGAATTGGACGAGGCATTGCAGAAGCTTATGTGGCGAAAGGGGCACAAGTAATCCTTGCCGATATGAATGAAGACTTAGGAAAAGAAGTGAGCGAACAGCTTATACGAAGTGTTTTTATAAAAACGGATGTTCGAAAAGAAGAAGATGTTAAAAACTTAATGGAACAAACAATTACTCAATTCGGGCGGATTGATATTCTCATTAATAATGCTGGGAAGAGCGATTTTAAACCTCTATTTGAATTATCGGTTACTGAGTGGGACGATGTCATCAACACCAATTTAAGAAGTGTATTCTTATGTTCTCGAGAAGCGGCTGTACATATGAAAAAGCAAGATGGAGGAGGCTCTATTGTGAATATGGCCTCAACAAGAGCCATCATGTCCGAACCAAATTGGGAAGCTTATGCTGCAACAAAAGGTGGCATTGTGGCCATTACACATGCGCTCGCTGCATCCCTTGCCGAACATCACATTACGGTTAATGCAATTTCACCAGGTTGGATTGAAACAGGTGAGTATAGTGAACTTCGTGATATCGACCACGATCAACATTTATCAGGTCGGGTAGGGAAGCCTTCGGACATTGCTAAAGCCTGTCTATATTTAACGGATCCACAAAACGATTTTGTCACAGGTATCAATCTGGTTGTCGATGGTGGCATGACACGCAAAATGATTTATGAACACTAAGTTGGAGGCGAATATATGAAAACACTCACTCTATCAGATGGCCAAATTATAAAGGTTGAGTGTCTAAGTTGTGCCCTAACTAGCGGGTTGATTGAACCTCAAGGGGGAGTAATTTATGAAACACCGCATTTCCATGCTCATCAAGACGTCGCCTATCCAATTCAAGGATTGGTTATCCTCGCATCGAAGCGTCACTTTAAAAGTATGGATGAGTTAACGGAAGAAGAGCAGGTCGATTATATCCGAACGCTGACGAAAATCCGGAAAGCTCAGCGAAAAGTTTTAGGTATTGAGGCCGTCTATTATTTTTATAATGAAGATACGACGCATCACTTTCATACATGGATGGTGCCAAGGTATGATTGGATGAAAGAATTCGGTCATTCCGTCGAGTCTTTACGACCTGTGTTACTACATGCTCGAAATAGCATGAATGATGAGCAAGATATTTCCCAAGTGATAAAGGCGATTGAAAAGCTAAAAATGAATTTAAATGAGTAAGGTGGGTTTTCGATGTTCAAGTGGAAAGGCGCATCAGGTGTATGCATCAATGAAGACAATCAAGTATTAATGGTATTGCAAGCAGCGCATGATGAAGCACCTAAATGGACAGTTCCCTCAGGGGGACTTGAAGATAACGAAACGTATGAACAATGTTGCGTTCGAGAATTTGAGGAAGAGACTGGTTTAAAAGTGGAAGTCATATCTAAACTTCAAGATAAAAGTGGTTTCAATAAAGAATATAAAATCGAATTTGAGCTGCAGTATTTTCAAGTAAAAGTATTGAGCGGGGAATTGACGATACAGGACCCCGATGAGTTCATTCTAGATATCGGATGGAAATCGATTGATGAATTAGATCAACTCGACATATGTTATCCAGAAGATTTGGACTTTATCAAAGGGTTATTAAAAGCTGGAATAGAAAGTCATTAAAGTATCTTGGTATGGAGTGGAGTCGTGTCCACTGGGGGCGAATGGTCGGAAACATCATTGAGTGGGCGGAAAAGTAGCGTGAGTGGTCGTAAATCGTCAATAGTTGGGCGGAAACTCGCACTAAATGGGCGGAAACCATCATGTAGTGGGCATACACTCATTTCACAATAATATAATCAATTCCAAAGAGCCGTGCACCCTTGCAATGGCTCTTTTTATTACGACTTAATCATCCGCAACTATTTATTTTTAAAGCAAGCGTTTACATTGAATTAATCGTATTGACAATAATTTTAAGTTTGTTATTATTAACAAAATTCAATATTTTGAAAATATGTTGATGAAGAAAGGCTTTATGAAATGAAATCTTAAGAGAGCTGATGGTTGGTGAAAATCAGCGATTTCTACTTAAAGTAGCACTTCTGAATAGATGAGTTGAATCGATTTGTAGGCTCATTCGCTTCATGCGCGTTAAGCATGTTAACCAATGAGGCTATACTCTTGAATTCTAGAGGTAGCGAAAAAAGGGTGGTACCGCGATAGTTATAAGCTTTTCGCCCCTTACACTAGTAAGGGGAGGAGGGCTTTTTTTGTTGGCAAAATAGAGAGGAGAATGAACATGTTAGCTGATCAACAAATCTTACGAATTCCTGGGCCTAGCCCAATCCCTCCAAGTGTTCAACGGGCTATGAGTCAACCTATGATCGGTCACCGAGGGCAACATACATCTGATATGTTAAAAAGAATTACCCCTAAATTAAAGAGAATTTTCGGTACATCTCAAGAAGTAGCCATTATAACGGCAAGTGGTACTGCAGGTTTAGAAGCGGCCGTAGTGAATGTAGTAAGACCAGGAGATGTGGTGTTAGTCATTGTAACAGGAGCTTTTGGTGATCGTTTCACATCAATTTGCAAAGCTTACAACATTAGCTATCAAAGGATAGATGTTGAATGGGGCAAAGCTATAGATCCTGAAGCGATTAAATCTTATGTACAACAACATCCAGAGATTAAGGCTATTTTCTCAACATATTGTGAAACTTCGACGGGGGTCTTAAATCCGATTAAAGAATTAAGTGAAGCTGTTCAACAAGTCAATGAAGCATTAATTGTTGTCGATGG
>NZ_JBATUX010000058.1:0-2442 GCF_049671445.1 Paenisporosarcina sp.
CTCAATAAGTCTAGTGATAATGGCAAAGAGGTCACACCCGTTCCCATACCGAACACGGAAGTTAAGCTCTTTAGCGCCGATGGTAGTTGGGGGTCTCCCCCTGCAAGAGTAGGACGTCGCTAGGCAAATGAGAAGCCGGTACCGAAAGGTACTGGTTTTTTTGTATTTATTTTTTCGATTTAGTCGAAGGTGTGCGAGAAAGAGGAGGAACAAAGAGTTCGAGGAAACAAAGGGACGAGTCTCTGTGTTTAAAATTACTTACTTAAAATAAAATCTATTAAAGTAACTGTTGTATACCGTAAACTTGGACATTCAGGTCGAGCTAACAAGTATGCACACCATGTACTTATCCATGTTGGCTCAGGCTCTTGCAGTATGCTAGGAGCAAATATAATTTTTCACTTGTATCACAATATCATAAGTATTCTTTAATATACTTTTAAAAAAAAGAGAGCTGAGATTATCTCAGCCCTGCATAAACCAATTATTTTAATTTTCCTCTAAATTAATTTTTATTGGATTTAAACTTACTCGTTTTCCTTGAGAGTTAGAAAACTCAGGATAAATCATTAGATATTTTGCATCTTCATCAACCTTTTCAGAAAATGTAGCAATTTGTGAATTAACTCCACTGCTTGAAAGTTCATTTCCATGATCATCCACTACTTTAAGATGAAATATATCCTTGCTTACAAACTCAGGTATAGTCGTATGGTAGTTGATAATAGTTGTTGCTTCTCCACGTATTAATGATTCCATTTGGAACGTATAGGTACCGTCAGTAGATGACGTAATCGTATTTGACTCGATTTCATTTACGGGAATTTGTTGGACTGGCACATTAAATTTCCATTCCCCATCCTTTCCGCCAATGTGAGTGAATACCAATGGTATAGTTAATTCTTTTGGCAATTCTTTTTCTGGATATTCCAATGAAAATGCGCCAATATAAGAGTTGCCCTTTTTCGTCAATCCTTCAGTTGTTCCGCCCCACTGCTTATTATCAATTCCATCGAACAAATGATAGGAATAGCCTGCTTCTGGTCCTATATCTTGATTAGAATTTACTGATATATCTTCACCATTAGCCTTAAAAGTGAAGCCAATGACGTACCCATCATAGGATGCACTAGTCAATGTTACGTCTATCCCATTACTGGTAGCCTTCTCGTTGAGCTCTGTTACAAGCTGAGTGGCAGTTAGTTCTTTACCCATTCCAGAATTAAAGTTGTCATACAGTCCACCAATAATAGGGACACTAGCAAGCACTTGCGAGACTGGAGAAAAAATTAATCCTGAAACTAATAAGATGGATGCCGCTGATGATGTAATAAAGGAAGTTTTTCGTAGTCCTGAAAGCCATTTTTTCTTCTTTTTTTCTTTTCTCCCTAATTCTATTCCTTTATGAATAGCCCAGTATACATCATCTCGTGGAACTTCTATTTTTTCAATTTGTTCATTAAACCAGTCTTTGCTCATAAATATTGCCTCCCTCAATCACTTTTTTTAATTCGATTCTTGCTCGTCTTAAATAAGTCTTTATTGTTCCTTCAGGTTTTTCCAATGATTCTGCAATACTCTGTATGGATAAGTCGTGAAAATAAAATAGAATGATAACTGTTTGATAATGGGGTTCTAACTTAGAGAGCGCATGAGGTAAATCAACATCAAGTTCAACTTTTTGGTTTACGCTTTCTAACATCCCACTTAAAGCCATTTCTCCTGGTAACAAGGTTTTTTTCTTCTTTTTTAGAAGCGAATAACATGATCGCATTAAAATTTTTACTAGCCATGTACTGAAAAATTCAGGGTTTTTAAGTTGACCTATAGAGATAAAAGCTTTATAGACCGTATCTTGGATAACATCAAGTGCGTCTTCCTTATTTCTGACATGAAGCATAGCAATCTTATATAGCTTGTCACTCTCTTGGGTAATTAAAGTCTCAAAAGAATGTTCATCACCTTTAATGGCATTAAGTACAAGGTTAATCTGTTTCAATTTTTAACCTCCTTTCAACTATTAGAGCCACCAACTATGTACAAAGGTTTCAAAAGTATTGAATTATTAATAATCTATTTTAATCATGATGAAAGTAAGATAACCATCTAAATAGTTTTTGTTTTAGTAGAATACGAAGATAGCTTTTATTATAAAGGATGAGGATGTTAATAAGAGGCAAAATATTATGTGTAGAGAATAACAGGTTAAGAAAAAAAACGAATTTCATTGCTGAATCCATATGATTTTTCATTCTGTTAAACAATGTCTCTTTGAATATTATTCTTGAATAAATAATAAGATAAAGTAGAGGTGATGATTGCATGAGTACATTTAATTTGGTTGGATTTTTGTGGCAAGTCTCAGTTGTAGTTGCGCTTATTGCATTTTTATATGGTTTAATGAATCGGTCATGGGTATCCATGCTCATTAGTTTTACTACT
>NZ_JBATUX010000059.1:0-8997 GCF_049671445.1 Paenisporosarcina sp.
TTTGGCATGTATGATGGTGGATTTCTTTAAGGGCTGTGCGAACAGAAAGTGTATGGATCTGTTTTCGAACTCCGAAGCAAAAAGGTCACCGATTGCCAGAAGCAACAAAATAATGATGCCAGCAGTCGCTAAGAGATCGACTATCTGTTTCATAAAATTAGGAGGTGCAATGCTATACGTCTCATGTTCGGGTGGAATTCCTTTGGCCAGCAGGTGGTTGTTTGTTATGATGCGTTTTTTGATTTCAATGGACGTAATCGGAAATTGACCACCTGTTGCTTGGTACTCAGTCAGTTGAACAAGATAGTCGATTTCTAGGAATAGTTGGCTCTCCCAATCCTCGGATCCAATAGTAGAACGCATCTGAAATAGGACATCAACTATCGACCCGATTTGACGTTGGAGCTGTTGGATGTCCGGCTGTTCTTGATTTCGTGTCAAACTTTCTTGAAATTGTCGAATTAGGCTCTGGCCATACTGGATTTCTTCCATAATCTCCTGCTCCCGTTCTTTTTCAATATAGGACTGAAAAATGTAGTTACGGGTGAATAAAATTAGGATGCCTACAATGATGGCGAGCAATAAATAAAGAAACCGCTTGCTGAACAACGTCTTCTTGAGCTCAAATGACAATTGCTTCATTACGATTGCTCACTTTCAAATAATTCTAGATAACGTCTCTCGGCCCCAACGCGTTCGTTCTGTATTTCCAAGACTTGAATCTGATGTGCATAAAGTGTTTCAAGAACCGTATGTAAAGATTGGTTAATTTCTTCAAACGTCAATTTATGGGTATCGGTCATTTGATAGGAAAGACCGCGCTCTGTCAGTGCTGATCGAGCTTTCCCAGGTTTATCGACGCTCAAGATATATTGATTAGTAGCAAAATCTTCAATCGATTACTTTAAAAGCGTACCGTTTTTCATAAAATAGATTGTGTTTGTGAGTCGATCGATTTCATCAAGATTATGAGAGGAAATAAGAATAGTCGTCCCTTCTGCATACAGCTCTAGCAAGATGTTTCGCATATTAATTGCACTAGTCGGATCAAGACCGTTGATAGGTTCGTCCATGAGTAAAATCTTTGGTTCATTAATGATTGCCATCGCCAAAAGGAGATGTTGTTTCATTCCGAGACTGAATTTCCGAACACGCTTCTTTAAATAGCTTGCCATGCCCACCCGTTCTGTAACCGCCAAGATTCTGGACTTCGGCAGCTTCTGCATATCACATATAAAGGCAAGATGGTCGTACGCCGTCAAGTCTCCATATAAGATTCGGTTGTCCTGCATATACGATACATCATAGAAAATGGACGAGTCGGTATGTTTCTTGCCTAGGAGCGTGACATGTCCTTCGTTAAAAGGCAACAGGTTCATCATACAGTTCATAAGTGTTGTCTTTCCAGCCCCGTTTGGACCTACTAAAGCAAGAATTTGAGGTTTCTCCACCTTGATATCTATACCTTTCAATACTTCCTGGTTCTTATAATTCTTCTTTAAAGTGGTTACATCAATTATCATATCAACACCCCCTTATCCTCGCGTTCGGTAGCGATAAACTGACAGTAAATAAGTGAAAAACAATAGAACGATGGAACTGACTACTAAGGAAAGAACTCCGTTCTGATAGGAAAAGGCAAAGTTATCATGCAACACTGCAAACTCATTCGAGATAATCGGAAATACATTTAAATAATGAAAAGGGAAGAAATGCGTGTTCCCTGATAAAACAGATTGTTCAGCCCAGTTAACACCAAGAACCAACAGTGTTAATGTGATGCCGAGCGCAATGATTGCGTGATTAGTCAAGAACGAGAAAAAGAACAGTAAAGAATAGCTGAAGATGAGCACCAAAAGGAACAACCAGACACTCTTAATCAAAAACAGACCGAGTGGAACCCATTCGTATGTATAGTTCTCACCGTATATCAAAGTAGGATAATCCCAGTCTCCAAACCGGTCAAATACAGTTGCTAGAAGTGTCGCGAAAAGAAAGATACCTGCTAATGTCCCTATGGTCATAAGAAGTACAGCGCCGAATTTGCTAGGAAGGACCGCAAGACGATGTACCGGCAAAGTCCGGAGTAGATTGATCGGACCATTCCTCCCCTCTCCTTCCTTTGTGACAATGTCACTGAATAAGAAAATGAAAAAGAAGATTCCTATCATGGTGAATAGCTTCTCAAACAGGTGGTAATTAAAATAGCTGCCAGATGAGGAATGACGTTTTCCGAAGTCATTCCGAACGATTGGTTCTATACCTTCATCAAAATATACATCGTATTGAGTTAGCCAAAAATTATTAGGCCATAAAGGTTGGATATTACGGTCTCTCATCCATTCCAGCATTGACTTATGGGTTTCGAGTGTAAATCTTGATTGATATTTATGTTCCCAGTATTCAGGCAAATTCGTTTCACTAAAGTTTTTGGTAATTATGTTTCCGTTCGCCCACTTAGTCCAATCACTCGAAGCGATTCCGTCGATTTGAGCTTGATGAGCTGGTACCCATTCTCGATACTGCTTTAATGCGTGCCTTGATGATTGATCAAAAGAATCACCTTCTTCTTGTTCCAAGAGTTCAAGATGGGCTAATTGTTCTTTCTCACTCATAAGACTACTCTCTATAACTTCTGAGACCTCATCAGCGCCTATTGTATTTGAAAAGATGTAAATATAGTATCCAACGATACCAATAGTTAAAAGAAATAAGAGTATTTTAAAAAAGAGTGACCTCTTCATCTTTATCCACTCGATATTGATTAAAGAAAACATTGACCATCCCCCTGGTGAATTAATGTAAGAGTAAAAGGAATGTCTAGCTTAAAATCCCTTTGATTACAAACTTAAATTTCTTAAATTCACAATTCATATAATTTCCACTTTTTATGTAAAAATCCTTCTTTTTTCTATAAATCGAATTAAATTGTGCTAACATTAAAATAATTCAAAATGTATATTTTACTTTTAAGGGAGATGTTTTGACGTGAAAAAAATTGTATTTTTAATTTCCATCCTATTTATCACTAGTGGATGTTCGGAAAGACCCTTATCTCCTGTCATTGAAAAAGAAGTGACATTTTATGATTCACCCGAAAGACCGAGAGAACTTAGTGCAGGTACTGAAGAAGCAGGTTTATCTTCTGTATTAGTCGATTATTGTTGGAATGAAGATCTTGCAATGTGCGAGTTGGAAATAATTAATCCAGCTAAGTCATTAGAAGGATTAAGAACACAAGTAGTTGAGAGAGGAGATAAAATACGTTTTTTGTTTGATGCTTCTCCTGAATTAAAAGCTCCTTTGCCAGCTAAAGAAACATTGTATTCATTTGAAGGTGATGCCGCCCTTGAAGTTACATTTAACCCAGATGGGACGTATACAGTGCCAGATGAAAAAGGACGACATAATTTTGGGTATCTGGCTGAATATTATGGAGATATTAAAGGACAGGCATATTACGGTTTTGCGGTCATTGTGAAGTAGATTAATAAGGTAACCTAGAAAAATTTTTATACTTGTAACCAAAAAGAAGATGGAACAAAGTATAAGTGACTTTGCTCCATCTTTTATTCTCATTTTGTCTTTGATAATACTTATATAGAACGTTCGTAAATACCATTTCGGAAATGAATTCTAATTAGAAAAGGAAGATGATACATGGAAATTACATTCAATAAATTTTTCAATGAAGAATTGACGATTCATGAAATTCAAAAAGCAATGGAATTTGGTGAGATTTCGTCAAAAGAGTTGGTTATGTATTATCTATTTAGAATTGCAAAGCATGATCAGGATGGCTCAAAAGTTAATTCAATTCTTGAAATAAACCCTGATGCTATATTTATTGCTGAAGCATTAGACCACGAAAGAAAACGCACTGGTCCAAGAGGTCCGTTACACGGAATTCCAGTTCTTCTAAAAGATAATATTGATACAAAAGATTCGATGCACACAAGTGCAGGAACAATCGCATTAGAAAACAATATTAGCGTTAAGGATGCAGTTATAGTGAAAAAACTACGTGATGCTGGTGCAGTTATACTAGGCAAAACAAATATGACGGAATTAGCTAACGGAATGTCAAATACAATGTGGGCAGGTTACAGTTCAAGAGGAGGACAAGTATTAAATCCTTACGGAGATGCAGACCTGTTTGTTGGAGGTTCAAGCTCTGGTTCTGCAGTGGCGGTGGCTTCAAACTTTACCGTATTATCGGTTGGTACTGAGACAGATGCATCCATTCTTAGTCCTGCGGTACAAAATTCAGTGGTTGGTGTGTATCTAGATTCAAGTGGCTTAAGTGGAGCAAGAATTGGGGTTTTCATTCATGGTACTAAAGATTTTTATGAATCTGAAGAGTACGATCAGGAATTATTTGCGGGTGTTATTCATACGCTTCGTGATAAAGGGGCAATTGTTAAAGACGTTGACATTCCTTCATTTCATAGAGATTGGAACTATGGCGTGATGTTATATGAGTTAAAGCATAGTCTAGATAACTATCTATACAATTTGCCTCCTCAGTCACCTGTCCACTCGCTTGCAGAATTAATTCAGTTTAATAAAGATCATAAAGACGCTACGTTAAAATATGGTCAAAATAAGCTTGAACTTAGAAATGAATACCCAAATACACTTAGGAACTCTGAGTATTTGTTTGCTAAATTGGAAGATTTATATTTTTCTCAACAACATGGTGGGATTGATTTCACACTAAAAAAATATAATTTAGATGCCATTCTATTCCCTTCTTATATAGGGTCAACACTTTGTGCTAAAGCAGGATACCCTTCCATTGCTGTTCCTGCTGGATATATGAAAAACGGCAGACCCTTTGGTGTAACCTTTGCAAGTACTGCTTTTAGCGAAGGCATTTTAATAAAAATTGCTTATGCCTTCGAACAGGCTACCAAACATCGGAAAAGTCCAATCTTAAAGAAGTAGTTGTTAAAGAAAACGTTATATTATAGTGAGTAAATAGAGAAACGAGGATGTTATGAAGAACAGAAAAATGTTCAGACGGTTTTTTTATTCGATAATTGCTTTTTATATCGTAGCAATCGGTTCAACTTATTTCTATTTAAAACATTATCCAAAATTAGCGTCCATTGATGTATCAGAATTAGAAAAACTTACTACATTGATTTCACCTAATCGTGAAAAAGTATTAAATATATATCTAAATGGCGGAATGATGCTTTACACTGATTTCACTTATGTTGGAGAAGTACAAGAACTTAACAGAAGTTATAACATATTCTTAAAGCCTGGGGAAGATTTTGATGTTGTGTGGGTAGATGAGGATCACATATCGCTTGATGGAAAGTTAATGAATATAGAAAGTACTTATGACTTCAGACAAGATAAAGACAATTAATATTTACCTATAAGGGGTTGTCTATTAAGCCCCATATAGATGAAGAAAACGTTTTTCCTCCCTATCTAATTTTTAGTACTTTTTGTATGGATGCTTTACAAAGCGTATGATTGATTGGAGTAGAAGACGGCGACTCCAGCGGGAATAGCATGAGCTGAAGACCCCGCAGGCGAGCTTGCTCGACGAGGAGGCTGATGCCATGCCCGCGGAATGCGTCCGTCTGGAACGGAAATTAAACTGTACTGAATATTAATAGGGTCTGCCCTTAATCATATTTCACGACTTTAAGTATGTTTTATTATTTCATTTTTCATATCTTTTAAAAATCATTTTGAAATGGATAGCACCTATTTTTGAAAGTAATGATTTTCCAAAATCCAGTTAACAGCATCTAGAAGGTTTTCTGCTACATAATCCGGTTCGACGTCCTTCCACGTGTGTCTATGATTAGATAGTGAACTTTTCCCCCAGCCTGTCAAAACCAGTATTTTGGTTGCACCGACTGCATGTGCAGCTAACATATCAGTTGAACCTACATCCCCAATAACGAAGCATTTGGTTAAATCTAAATTGTGTTTCTGAGAAGCTTCTAAGAGCATTCCTGGCTTTGGCTTATGGCAATTACATTGTTCTTCAGGGCTATGTGGACAGATAAATGCATCTTCTAAACCGTAAGACAGAAACTCTTGTTGAAATTCTTCAATTGAGGCTTGGTTTTTGCTGATTCTGTGCTGATTCGTGATTGCGAAGGTTTTGATGTCCTTCTCTTGTAAGAGTTGAATCGCTTCCTGACTAAAATGATATGGTGTGAAATCTCTTGGGTGAATAAAATGCCCATGCCCACCAATTGTTCCATCTCGATCAATGAATACTGCTTGTATGTTAGAAATATGAATCAATTCCTTTCAACATTTAGTAGTTTCATAAAAGTGGAAATCGAATTGAGAGTTAAACATAATCAATTTTCAAGTTATCTCCATCTTCTCTTAGTAAATAAGCTTTTTTTCTAAATAATACCTTTGGGTGCCTTTAATAGGATGTTCCTCAATCAAGCCGACAACTTTATAGCCACATTGTTGGTAAAAATCTGGGGCTTGGAAACTAAACGTATCTAGTTGGATACCTCTACAATTATTTTCTCTCGCCGTTTTTTCAATATGATCTAATAATTGCTTACCGTAACCTCCACCTCTGAGTGATTCATCCACCCATAAAAAATCTATATGCAAGTTGGACCAGCTAATCTCACCTGTTATGCCCCCTAAAATTTCCCCTTCTTCATTTCTGAGCATAAAACTAACATTTTTAATTGGATGTTTTACTTCATCTGGTAGCTTGGTTTGATTGTATTCAATAATTTTCGTTCTAATATAGTCACTATCTTCTTGAATCCATTGTTGAGTTATTTTCATATTTCCCATCCTTTATTTATATTCCTCGTACGTTTTCCTAAAGCCGTGGAAAGCACGAAACTCCTGTGCTTCATAAAAAGTTTTAGTTGTGCTGCTAGCTAGTAGTTCCATTCTTGTTTTCGGATAGAGATTATGGACGTATTTAAGCAATTCATTCCCTAAATTTAATCCTCGATATTCTTTATGAATAAATACTTCACAAACATAGAGACTGATAAAACCATCTGTTAATCCTCTAATGCACCCGACGACTTGATTATCTGTTTCAGCAATATAAGCAATAGTAGAATTATTCCATGCTGCTTTTGTGTCTTCATGTTTCATTACTAAGTTCGACCAGCCTTCATCGATATTAAATCTATGTATATCTTTAAAATCTTCTTCCGTGTATGGTCGAATTATGACCGACTTTTTATTTTTTAAGGTGAGTTTCATTGTTAATCCCTTCTATTTAATAGAGTCCTATTTCTTTTTATCTTGAAGCTTCAATAAAGAAGGCATTAATTGTTCACTTTCAATTACAAATGCCGTTAATCCTTTTCCAGTTGTGGTTTCATGCCACTCGCCTTTTTCCCAAAAAACTGCATCTCCTGCTTTAACAAAAAATTTCGTTGCCTCTTTTCCTCGAACCCACCCTTCCCCGTTAATGATAAGGAGTAATTGAGGAACCACAGCTTGATGAAAACCAATTATACCATTTTCTTCTAAATGCATAAAACCAATTTGAGCAGGTCGATCTGTAGTCACAATGCGAGACATAATAAAATCAGAATTAAAATGAGTCACTTTTTTCCCTGCTTCTTTAGTAAATATGTAAAAATCCATAAGCTCCCCCTCATAAAAACTTAACTTTCTCGTTAAATTATTCGTTATGAAATGTAGGGAATCCTCCCAAATACAACATTTACTTCTATATTTATGTTTTTTAGTTTACATAATATTATTATTTGCGCAATTGAGTAATTACCCATCAAAGATAAACTTGGTAATAACAAAAAAGCAGACACGAGGTACGAACCCCAGATCTGCTTAACTATTTATACGATTCAGTTCATTATGCTTCAATTCAAATTCAGCAAAGTCTTCCGCAACTGTAATGGATGGAAATACAGATAAACCTTGTTTCCGTAACTCTTCTGCATGGCTTGGTAAAAATCGAGCACTAATATGTTGAACGATTAAATGTTTGGCTCCACTTTCCTTCGCCACTTGAGCTGCTTGCGTGATGGTTGAGTGCCCGTAAGGCTTCGCGAGTTCTTCAGTACCCGCATCAAATGTAGCCTCGTGTATAACAATATCCACATTCTGACTCAAATCTATTGATGCTTGGCAAAAGCGAGTGTCCCCTAGAATAGCCAGGGAGAATCCATCTTCCGCTTTTGCAGTCACATCATGACTGAATACGGTTTGTCCATTTTCTAAAATGACATCCTGGCCATTTTTTAACTGAGCTAACAAAGGACCTTTCGGAACACCACTTTGTAGAGCTTTTTCAATCAATAATTGTGGAGGAAGTGGTTTTTGAGATACTCGGAATCCAAAACAAGGAATCACGTGATGAAGAAGTTTAGCTTCAACTGTAAATTGTTCATCCTCAAATATAATACCTTCAGTAATTTCGACAAAATTCACTTTGTATTGTAAATAGGTTTTTGATAACCGCAGAGTTGTGAGAATCCACTCTTGAATTCCCGTAGGTCCATAAATGGTTAATGGTTCTTTGCCGTCTAAGAACGAGCGAGAGCCAAGTAATCCAGGTAAGCCATAAATATGATCGCCATGCATATGGGTAATAAATATTTTTTCTAGCTTGCGCGGTTTTAGCGATGTATGTAGCATTTGATGTTGTGTCGCTTCTCCACAATCAAATAACCAGAATGTGCCTCTTTCTTGCATTAATTTAACGACAAGTGCACTCGTATTTCTTTGCTTAGAAGGCATTCCAGCACCAGTTCCTAAAAATTGAAGTTCCATATCACTTGTTCTCCCTATCCTTGTGATCATCTAAAAAGTCTTTACTAAAACTCGTTTTCGATTCATACGTTGGTTTTCTAACTTGAGTTTGACCTCTCGTAATCATTTCTTTGCCAAATCTTTTTTGAAGAGATTCGACTAAATTTAATATCGGCTCTTCTTTAGCGTGTTCTTCAAAGTTATAAATAGATAGTTGTTCCGTAAAGTCTGCACGATCTACTACATTGCTAA
>NZ_JBATUX010000060.1:0-63017 GCF_049671445.1 Paenisporosarcina sp.
GCTTTCCCTTGATCAACACAATCTGGTAAGCCAAGACCTTCATAAGAACTTCCAGCAAGCTGAATCATCGGGAAATGTTCTTGAATTTCCTTTTTCGACTTAGCCACTCGTTCTCTATGTCCTACAACATATTGTGGAGATGCATTTTTCCATCTAGTAACAACTGAAAAAATAGGATTTCGATCAATTTTAATCGTTTTTCGTAAATCTGAAAGAACGACTTTTTCAAGCTCGCTGTCCGATAACTCCACTGCAGACTCATCGCCTGGTCGACCTACAAATCCTCGAATTAACACATGTCCTTCAGGTGTGGTCGTTGGCCATTTTCGATGTGTCCATGTACAGGCAGTGATGGAATAATCACTGTTTCTCGACACTAAAAATCCAGTACCTTCTCTATCTTGTTGGACCGCTTCTTCTTTAAAAGCCATAGCAACAGTCGCTACTGAAGTAGCTGGCATGTCTTGGAAATCCGTCATCAACCCATGCTCTTCAAATAGTGGAAGAGCTGCAAGATGCGGAGTTGCAATAATCAATTGATCGAGAAGCATTTCAGAATCGTTGTTGAGGAATAGATTCACTTGATTCCCAACTCTTTCGAAACGTTCAACACGAACCCCTTTCATCACTGAGCCTGGTTCGAGCTGGTCTTCTATTGCTTCCACAATCGTTTCTAAGCCATTTTTGAAAGTTCGGAAAATACCTTCTTTAGACTTTTGTACAGGTTGTTTTGGTGTAGTTTTTTTCGAACCAATAATCAGGCTGCGATGTTCCTGTTCCAGTTTATAAAACTGTGGAAACGTTGCTTGTAGACTCATTTTATCAATGTCTCCTGAATAGATTCCCGATAATAAAGGCTCAATTAAGTTTTCAACTACTTCTCCACCAAAACGTCTACGTAAAAATTGTCCCACCGATTGGTCTCCATTAACCGAAGACTTAGGTAAAATAAAATCACCAGCTGCGCGAAGTTTTCCGCTCCATGAGAATAATCCCGAGGTGACGAATGGCGATATTTGTGTAGGAATGCCCATTACAGACCCTCCAGGAATCGGGTGTAGACCATCATTAACCAGAATATATGCCTGCCCAGTTGCATTGCTTACAAGTTGGTCACTGATACCAAGGTCCTCGGCTAAAATGCCAAAGCTTTTTTTACGTGCTAAAAACGAGTCAGGTCCCCGTTCGATGACAAATCCATCTTTGCGGACTGTCTGGATTTTCCCGCCAAGACGATGGGAAGCTTCAATCAAAACCACGTCAAGGGGATATCCTTTTTCTCTCGCTTCTTTCTGCAAGTAAAACGCAGCCGCCAATCCTGTAATTCCTCCACCTATAATTGCTACTTTTCGTTTTTCTCGCGACACAGTCATCATCACTTTCGATTTCAGTTTACTTATTTTTTCCCTAAATGTTTTAACACAACGTCAGACATTGCATCAATAAATAATGGCTGCGTATTTGGCATTTCAGGACGGTAATAATTAGCTCCGATTTCATCCGTTACTACTTTACATTCATAATCATTGTCAAATAGCACTTCTAAATGATCTGTCACAAAACCTACCGGTGTGTAAACGAATGTATTATAGCCTTCTTGTTCGTGTAATTCACGAGTCAAATCTTGGACGTCTGGTCCAATCCATGGCTCTGGAGTTTGACCAGCACTTTGCCACCCAACTTCGTAGCTTTCTACACCTGCAGCTTGTGCGATTAAATCAGCTGTTTCTTTTAATTGGTTTGGATAAGGATCGCCATTTGCGATTATTTTTTCTGGTAAAGAATGCGCAGAAACGATTAAACAAGCTTTAGCTCGTTCTTCCGTTGACATCGAGTTAAACGTTTCAGATACTTTTTCTGTCCAATACTGAATGAACTTCGGTTCATCGTACCAACTCTCAACAGAGGTAATGTGAAGACCGCCTAATTTTTCTGCGGTTTCCTTCGCACGTCCATTATAAGATTTAACCGAGAACGTAGAGAAATGCGGTGCTAATACAATCGACACTGCTTCAGTAATTCCGTCTTTATGCATTTGCTCTACGGCATCTTCTACAAAAGGTTCAATATGCTTTAAGCCAATATATAATTTAAATTCAATGTCATCTTGGACTTCATTCAATCGGTCGCGAAGTGCTGCGGCTTGATCATCCGTAATTTTAGCTAATGGAGAAATTCCCCCAATCGCACGGTAGCGGTCTCTTAAGTCAATAAGAGCTTCTGGACTTGGCGGACGGCCATGACGAATATGAGTATAATAACGTTCTAAATCTTCTTCCTTGTATGGCGTACCATAAGCCATGACAAGCAGTCCCATAGTTTTCTTAGACAACTTCATCACCTCATTCAATTATTTACAACCTTCATTTTGCCACGTTCAATTTATTCATGCGAACATGAACGACTTATGAATGTGCTTTCATTTGTTTACGGCTATAATCATGGACAAATTCAGTCAATCGTTTTAAAACATCTGGATTTACTTCAGGGAAAACTCCGTGACCCAAATTAAAAATGTGTGACGGATGTGCGAGACCTTGATCAACGATGTCTTTTGCACGTTCCTCAATAACCGACCAATCAGCTAGTAATAGTGACGGATCCAAGTTACCTTGAAGTGTCTTCGTTAAGCCCATAGCACGAGCGTCTTTAATTGATAAACGCCAATCTAAACCTACAACGTCTACTGGAAGGTCATGCCATTCTTTTGCTAAATGACTTGCACCTACACCAAATGTCGTAACGGGTACACCTAGCTCTTGTATTGCCGTAAAGATACGTGTCATTACTGGTTTAATGAAGATACGGTAATCTTCAATATTCAAAGCACCTACCCAAGAATCGAAAATTTGGATGGCTTTTGCTCCCGCTTCAACTTGTGCTTTTGTATAAACAATAATCATATCTGCAAGCTTGTCCATTAATGCAAACCATGCTTTTGGTTCGGAAACCATAAATGCTTTTGTTTTGTTGTAATTTTTTGAAGGGCCGCCTTCAATCATATAACTCGCAAGTGTAAACGGAGCTCCTGAGAAACCAATCAACGGTACATTCAATTGTTCTTGTGTCAAAATCTTTATCGTTTCTAGTACAAATGGGATATGATCTTGTGGAGAAAGTTCTCCCAGTTTCTCAACATCTTGTACCGTGCGAATTGGATTTGAAATAACAGGACCTATACCTGATTTGATTTTCACATCCACTCCGATTCCTGGCAGTGGCGTTACGATATCTTTGTAAAGTATTGCAGCATCTACATTGTAATTTTCAACTGGTAAGCGAGTAACATACGCGCACAGTTCTGGTTGATGTGTAATTTCTTCTAATGAATACTTCTCTTTAATTTTTCGGTATTCTGGTTGTGAACGTCCTGCTTGACGCATATACCATACTGGTGTGTGATCAACTTTCTCGCCACGTGCAGCACGTAGAAATGTATCGTTAAAATTTGTCATGATGTTCTTTCCTGCCCTTCAATTTCACATTTTTGTTGTCGCCCTTTTATATTCGTTCTAAATATAGACGTTCTCTACACTATTGTATAGATTTCAGGTGCAAATGTCATAGAATTGTCTAGATTAGGAGACACTCTTTTGACAAAGATTTGTTTCGAGCGTTTTTGTTTGGGGAAGATTATACTGTACATATAGATACGGAGGGAAAAACATGAACATTTACTTAACGTCAGGTACACCTGAATTCATGAATTCTTTAAAAGAAAAGCATGCTGGAGAAAAGATGGTTGTTCTCCACGGTGAAGGCAATGCAGTCCTTCTTCACGAGACAACTGGCCAAACCATTTTTCAAACACCACGGAAATACGAAGTTATTGACTCGTCAGGCGAATTAAGTGATCAAGGCTATTTCGTTTTTAACAACATTCCCGTTACGGATGAAGGTCGTCCAATATTTGAACATCGTTTTAGTAATCGCGCACGTGCTATTGAAAATGAACCTGGATTTATTGCGATTCGCGTGTTACGTCCCGTTGGTTCTGATACGTACGTAATTTTGACAGAGTGGACTGGTCCATCTTCATTTGAAGCATGGCAAACATCTCAAGCTTATAACAAAGCCCACGAAAAGCGCGGAACAGATGAAGGCATCGATAAACGTCCAAATATTTTCTCAAGTGCTTCTTATGTGACTAAATATACGACTGCTAAAAAGAACGAAGAATCTATATAATTGATAAAGCGCTAATTCCTTTTTTGGAATTGGCGCTTTTAAATTGTAGAACTTGGATTTATGTTATTTAATAAAACCCTTAGTCTCAGGTAGTCAACCTGGACAGAATACTGCGTCACATATTTAGACAAATCTTATTAACCCAACTTTCGCAGCATGAAAATATACTTCCCCCCTACGTGAAATTGAAGGAAACTTATTCTAAGTAGAATCTTAACGAAAGAAGAAATGTTTTATTGATGATCTACATAGAATCACAAAGACAATGAGTTCCGGTTGCTTTGGAATTCAATCCACTGCACCATTGACCTGAACGGTAAGCTCCTGGGCAATCCTGCGGCGAATTTTCGTCCGTCGCTTCCCATACATCGATGTGCCCATGTTTAAGTGCTTTTGGTTAACTAAAGATTCGACACCTATTCTCGGTAAAATAACCTGCCAAAGATGAAATTTTGGCAGGTTCCTTCTTTTTTTATCCGGTTTTACGAAGCTTAACTCTAATTCATCTAAAGTGAACTGCCTTTAGGTTGTTGTGAATGCTGAGAGGAAAAACCCTTCATCACAAGAAAGAAGGAGTTAGAAATGAAGCTATTCAAAAAGTCCTTATCTTTTTTTGATTTTGTTGCAACTATCCAATAACCTTCTAAATTATCTGTCTCATTAATCTACTTATTGTCGAGATATGAAGTAAAAAAGCGTAGACTCCAGCGGGAATAGCGAAGTGTCGAAATCCACTCGAACGACCAGTTCGAGTTAGTTCGGCGCAAGGCCGCGGAAAGCGTAGCAGTTTTGCGAAATATCAACCTCATATTGGTTTGATCATAGCTTAAAAAAACCTTCTAATGACGTGTGGAATGCACAACCGTAGACCGATTACCGATAAAAAGGAGCGAAGAGACATGCGCATTTCCTAGTAGTAAAAGGGGATATCAGTTTATGGATCAGTGGATATCCCCCTATGATTGGAGGCTCTTTTTTCTATGCGAAGGTTGAGGTATTAAGTTACAAGAAAAAAGAGTCAGCTCATGCCGACTCTCAACTTACATATTTTCCATTAGTCGTTTTGCTATTTGTTGATACTCATCTGGACCAATTCCTGGTGCAAATTCTTCTGGAAGATCATCAAGATCAGGGATTGGGCCCCCTTTAGGTGTGCCATCTTGCACCACAAGCGGCTGACCAGTGCTTGGATTATCGCCTTTCCAGATGGAGCGGATATCTTTGTATTGTCCTTCATCATTCCATGTAAATAATATGTTTCCTAACCCTTGATCTTCAAATTTGCGCGCATGATCAAATGCACGATTATCTAAATTCGGAATCGGAAGCATTCCAGTTAAATCAACACCTGTGGCCATTTGTATAGCCTTCGCATAAGCAAGGATGTGTGTACCGCCCCGTACCAATAAATACCCAATCATTTCTCTGGCCGTTTCGTGACTTGTCATTTCATAAACACGCATTTTATGAGTTCTAGCTCCACATTCTAAGAAGAAATTGTGAAGCAGATCCAGCACTAAGTTTCCGCTGGAAAAAACATTATCACCACGCCATGGATTACCCATGGAATCCCCTGCCATTGAAGTTTGTGCAGTAGCTATAAGAGCATACGTATTTCGCTTATCTTTGCCGTTTTGTAATGGTGTGACATCTGGATCACCCGCAAAAGAGGTTCCTTTGTTCAAGATATTAATAGTGTTGGATACGAGCTCCACATGACCAAATTCTTCCGCGGTAATACTTGCGACCAAATCATAAAAGGGTTTAAATTTGGTTTTTTGACGAAAATTGAATGACTGATACATATAGTTATTCAATGTCGACATTTCTCCAAATTTTCCGCCAAGTAATTCCTGTACTGCCGCTGCAGCATTTGCATCCCCATACTCAGGGATCGGCAGGTCAATCTGCAACCTATTTATCCGTTTAAACATGGAATCTCCTTCTCTCATTTTTTATCAACTAAACGAACTCGACCCTTCAAGTTTATGTGTATGAAAGGATTTAAGTTACTATGCTCATTTAATTTTAATAAGTTGCCGGAGATACCCAGATGATTTGTTGAGTACGTACAAAAAATGGCGTTTTATTCGTTTCAACCACAATGTGGTCTGGCAAAACCTGAGTTAGGACACCTTTTACTACACCATTATTTGATAACTGCACAACAATTTCTTTCCCAATAATTAACGTTAATGTTTGATACACATATGGGTCGTAATTGCTGACATACTCTACCGATTGCTGTGGTTGACCATTCATTCATGTCACACTCCTTCTAATCAATAGTCATAGTGTATGGAAGAAGAAGCGGAATTGTGAATTCATCACAACACGCGATGTTTTGAATTAATTGAAAAAGTAGTAATTCAGTATTGTTGAATTCGAATAGTTTCAATTTCAGCTATTTTCTTCAATTCATTTGCACGCGATACTAAAAAATTTCTCATATACTTTTCTAAAAACAATTTATCAGCTAGTTGGCCGATGATGCCAAAAGGTGATTGATATTCAAAATAATCTTTCATTATTGTCCCATTGTCTTTCTCGACAAAAGAGTGTGTATGTGTAAAAGAGTGGAAGGCACCTTTTACCATGACGTCCGTAAATGTATGTGGCTCGTCCATCCCCGATATCTTAGCAGTTAATCTTTGTTTTATACCAAGATGAATGGCCTCCCAGATGACTTCATCCCCCTTCCTGTTGTAACACCTCCAACTGCTCGTTCATTTGTATGAGATGTAGTTTTCGTATGAATTTCAACATTGCGCGCTAAATCGAAACACATGTCAATCGGAGCTTTTATAAAAGTTTTGAGTTTTATGATAGGCATAATGAGGCACTCCTTTCTAAGAAAAAAACCGATTAATTTTTCTATACGCTAAAATAGCTGTTACGTTAATCAATAATTCTCTCTCTAAGGAATCTGTTCTCCGTTTAAAGAAGGATTTTGCTTTGTTTTGTGAATCTATAAAACTTCAATTGTTCTGCAGATTTCCTAATGATATAATAACAAACATTCAAACTATTTCGACATTCGAAAGGAGCTTTTTATGAAAAATCAATTATTTGAAAAACTGGATATGGCGTATGAGGAAATGCAAGTCATTCGCAGATATCTACATATGAATCCTGAAGTATCATTTCAAGAAACCAAAACAGCAAAATACATACAAGATTTTTATGCTGAACTAGGTATTGATTTCACACCAAATGTTGGTGGGAATGGTGTGGTTGCTCGGGTAAGAGGTGCACTACCAGGAAAAACTGTTGCATTACGAGCAGATTTTGATGCATTGCCAATTCAAGATGAGAAAGATGTAGAGTACAAATCGACGGTCCCTGGTGTTATGCATGCATGTGGTCACGATGGTCATACTGCAACTTTATTAATTTTAGGAAGAACATTGCATGAAATGCGCGAGCAACTATCTGGTGAGTATGTTCTTATTCATCAACATGCTGAAGAGTATGCACCAGGTGGAGCAAAACCAATGATCGAAGCCGGTTGTTTAGAAGGGGTCGATGCCATTTTCGGAACTCATTTATGGTCATTAACTCCAGCTGGTACTATTGAATATCGCGTTGGTCCTGTCATGGCTGCAGCGGATCGATTTGAAATCAACATTCAGGGGCGCGGTGGACACGGGGCTAGCCCACACCAAACAAAAGATTCAATTGTCATTGGTGCTCAGCTGGTTACAAACTTACAACAAATCATTTCTCGCCGGGTTAGTCCTGTAGAATCAGCAGTATTGTCTGTTGGTTCATTCGTTGCACACAATGCCTTTAACGTAATCGCAGATTCGGCGAAGTTAATTGGTACAGTTCGCACATTCAGCCCTGAAGTCCGTGACTTAATCGAAAAAGAAATGGAACGTGTGATACAAGGTACGTGTCTTGCAAATGATTGCACATATGAATTCTTATACGAACGTGGATATAACGCTGTTGTTAACCATGCAGCTGAAACACAGTTTCTTAAAGAAGTAGCCGAACAAATTCCAGGCATCAACGAAGTTCGCGAGTCGGAACAACATATGGGCGGCGAAGATTTTGCTTACTACTTAGAAAAGGTTCCGGGCACTTTCTTTTTCACTGGGGCTCAGCCTAAAGGCGAAGTATTTCCACATCATCATCCGAAGTTTGATTTCGACGAAAGCGCAATGTTACACGCTGCGAAAACATTAGGCGCTGCAGTGGTCAATTATCAAGAAGTGAAATAATAAGAACCCGACGTCAATAATGATGTCGGGTTCTTATTTCGCATTGGTATGAATGAAAATCCAATTAACTAAAACCTTTTGTAAAAATCTATAACACTAGCATAAGAACCTATCGATATTTTCCCATAGAAAAACTTGAAGTATTGGTTCAACTTTTATTTCAAATGAAACATGCCTTTTCCTGTTGCAGGATCAATTGGTAAGGAAGAATGTTCGTGTACAATTTGCCAAGAATCATCCACCTTGCACAACCCAAACGTAAATCGATTTGTGATTTGGCGAAGTTTTTCAGACGATGACTGAGCATACGCTGAAAAAGTAATCGCACATTTCGCAAAAGCCACTGATTCACCTTCTTCAATCGTCATGTCAGAGAACGTTACTTTTAAATATACACCTTCTCCTGATAGCTCCTGAAACCAACTCTCTACAGATTTTCGCCATTCCCACAATCCATTACAATCCCACTTACCCCAACAATCGTACAAGTTTATATTCTCGGAATACGAACAAAGAAATTTCTCAACATCTCTTTCGAAAATAGATGTCTTATAATTCTCCAGCACTTCTCGAACAATAGAAAACGATTGTTTCATAACTCCATCTCCCTAAGAAATTATCTAGTCGAACAAACTTATATACATTTTATTTATATTGTACATGACAAAAATAGAAGTTTACAGATAATTCTAATAAGAAATATTCATTCGTGAAAAAGAATGTGTGCACTATTTGGAGCTTACTCTGGTTCTCACTTTCATGCTCCTTTTCGAATAATCGAAGCTTATAGGCATATTATTAAAAAATGACTGTATTATTGGAGGCTCAGAATGAGAAGGTCTAATAAAGGAGTATTAATGCTAGGTTTTGTATTATTGATCATTGTGGTCATGATTTTTATCCTATCGTCTTTGTCATCTGAATCTGACCAGGATTTGTATCTGCGTGATGTGCAAGAGGTAGAAACTGTTACCAGTAAACTTATTGATTCAAACTTTCAAGAGGAGCTCATTACTCAATTAAAAAATGAAGGATATAAACCTACTGGGAGCATTGCCTATACAATCTTTAGTATGGAT
Organism: Paenisporosarcina sp.; assembly: GCF_049671445.1. Lineage (GTDB taxonomy): Bacteria > Bacillota > Bacilli > Bacillales_A > Planococcaceae > Paenisporosarcina. The sequence continues at coordinate 9,494 of NZ_JBATUX010000060.1, forward strand.
AAAAAAGAAATCACGATTGTATTACATGGTATTGATACAAGCCGAAAAAAAGCTGAGAAATATATTGAGCAACTAACGAATCAGCTATCTACTTCTTCAGGTCTGGGTACGTTTGAAGTGAAAGTTTTAGAAGATAAAGATTAGAAATCCAAATACCTAATAATTGATTGAAAGGATGTATTGATGGACTTTCCAGTTGCAATTGGCTACAAATCACTTCAGAAGCAAACACCAAAAGTTAACATTTATTATCCATTTGTAATAGGTTTGGCCAATCATCAGGGAGAAGCAAAGATTAACGCAGCCATTGTTTCCACATTAAATAAAACGATGATTGAACTTGGCTATCATGATTCAAGCCTTATAGAAATGGTTGGACAATTTGAAATTAAAACCAATGAAAGAAATATTTTGAGTTTGACTTTAACAGTGTATTCGTTCACAGGCGGCGCGCATGGAATGACCATTATTAAAGCTCTGAATTTTGACGTAAACACAGGCAAACAGTATGAATTAAAGGACTTATTTAAACCTGGAAGTGATTACGTCACAGTACTATCGTCAATTATTCAACAGAAAATTAAAGATTGGAAAATACAGCTTCTTGATGAATTCACTAACATTAGACCTGACCAAGATTTCTACTTTGCTGACCATTCCCTGGTTATTTATTTTCAACTTTATGAAATCACACCCTACGTTTGGGGATTCCCATACTTCCCTATTCCCATCCTCGACATTCAAGATATTATCCAACCTGGTGGAGCATTAGATAAATTACTTCCTTTTTAATCACTTGAAGAAAACTGCATTGACTAATTACATTCTCATGGACGTCTAATTAAAATGGTCTCAAACCCCTAAATCTAAAGGGGTTTGAGACCATTAACAATTATTCATTCTATTTAGTCATCCGTAGGGTAATCTCACTTACAAGCACTACAACAATAGGCAATGCATACAAACTTGCTTGTTCCACTCCTGCAATGACTAAAGTCACTAGTACTATCAAAGCTTGTAAAACTTGAACTACCCGGACTAGTTTTAGAATCCCTTTGTTCCTTGCGTTTTCTGCTATCGGGAAAAGCATATCCATCCTGAATTCACTGGATGCCGACAACGCTTGCTTGATTTGAATCGCAGAAGCAAATGCTAACGCACCAACAAAAATCATCACAACTATAGGAATATCAATAAATGCTGCGCCTAATGCTGACAACAAAGTTAATCGCAACCATAAGTAAAATGTGTCATCAGTTCGTACGAAAGTTCTGAATACCAAATAGTCTTGTGCATTTTTCTGATGACTAGGAACTAAACGATACAATGCATTTAGCCATGCACGACGGTTGATACTCCCCTGAATATGTGGGACATCGGTAAAATAATTAGCAAATCGATAGAACCGTAACATCCGATTTTGCTCCATTTTCACGAAGTGTTCATAAGGGAAAGGTTGTCCTTTCAGTTGACGACTCCAAGAAATAAAATAAAATACGATTGGAAAGATTAATAACAATATATACAGTGGATTTAGTGTGAATGCTGATGCAAGGACGGCGATAGACACTAGTGCTCGAACTAAGCGATCACCCCAAACACCTTGTCCTTGGTTTGCCCATCTAAAAGCGAATTCTACCTGCACATTCCACCATTTTAAAATCAACATAAGGATAAATACTAGACCAAGTGTTTGTGGTTGAACTTTACTCACTTGACTCAGTAAGGGTAGTGCCACAATAAATGGAATGACTACAATAAAAAGTTGTGACCAAAACGTCCACGATAATGCTTTCTTCATGTATGTCATTAATTTCGTTTCAAGTGGCAGTAAGTACACTTGATCTGGTTCACGAATCAATGTTGTTGGCATGCTAAATGAAAGTAAAACTCCTAAAACAAAAGCTACTAACCAAGTACCAGGAAAATCACTAGGCACAGTCTTTAACCATTCACTATATTGATAACCTCCTGCTCCAAGGACGAAAACCACGACAATCGCAAGATGACCCGTGAAAACATATTTCAAGTATTTTTGAAGTTCGTTTACGTAATGAAGAAAACGTATACGCCATACGTCATGCAGGTTCTTCATTGTCTCGCTCCTTAGTCATCGCGATGTACAAGTCATCAAGAGTAGCTTGAGGCATGTTAAATGCAGCGCGTAAATCACTCATTGTACCTTGAGCCCGAATTCGTCCGTTGTGCAATAACAATATACGGTCACAATATCGTTCAGCAGTTGACAAAATGTGCGTAGACATAAGAACCGATGCACCAGTTTGTTTCTTTTCATTCATTTGATCAAGTAATGATTGAATTCCAAGTGGGTCTAGTCCGACGAAAGGTTCGTCAATTATATATAAGGAAGGATTCACTAAGAACGCACACATAATCATCACTTTTTGACGCATTCCTTTAGAAAAGTGTGACGGGAACCAATTTAAGCGTTTTTCCATGCGAAATTCTTTTAATAGCACTTCGGAGCGAGCGGCTAATGTTACTTCATCTAAGCCATAAGCCATTGCTGTAAGTTCCAAATGTTCCTTTAATGTTAATTCGTCATACAATACAGGTGTTTCAGGAATATAAGAAAACGCAGCTCGGTAAGCGTCCATGTCTTCTTTCATTGTCACTTTGTTTAAACGAATTTCTCCATCTTTTGGATTCATTAATCCGATAATATGTTTAATTGTGGTACTCTTCCCTGCCCCATTTAGTCCTATGAGACCGACTAATTCTCCGGGTGCGATTGAAAAAGATAAATCATGAATGATTGGTTTACGAGTATAGCCACCTGTAACTCCACTTACTTCTAATACGTTCATCAAATGCACCCCTTTTAATCTATATCTTAACAAAAAAATTACGGATTGGCTTTTCACTAGCAACTTCTATTTATGATAAACTTAGGACCATATCATGAAAGGACGTGACCGACAATGAGTGATTGTTTGTTTTGTAAAATTGTAGACGGTTCTATTCCAAGTACAAAAGTGTATGAAGATGACCATGTGTTAGCCTTTATGGATATTATGCCACTTACAAAAGGTCATACGTTATTAATTCCGAAAAAACACCATGAAAATGTTTATGACATGTCTTCGGAAGAAGCAGGACAATTATTTTCCGTTGCGCCGAAAATTGCTGAGTCTATTAAAGCATCATTCCAACCAGTTGGCTTAAACCTACTAAATAACAACGGTGCGCCTGCTGGACAAAGTGTTTTCCATTTCCATCTTCATTTTATTCCAAGATACGATCAAACGGATGGCTTTAAAGCTACATGGCAAACAAAAGAAAAACAGTATACGAATGAAATGTTTGCTGAGTATGCTGAACAAATCCGCTTAAACCTAAGCAAGTAATCTTGCATTTATCTAATTAAGACTGTAAAATGATGAATAAGTTTCTCGCTGTCGATCACAGGATACGCCAGGAGAATCCAAAAATTAGATTAGAATAGTTGAGGAGAGATGAGCAAATGAATACAAAAAATTTAGTGTTAATGTCCCTACTAGTTAGTGTAGGAGCCGCTTTATATTTAGTCATCCCGGGATTTAATGGTGGGATGAAACCAGACTTTATGTTAACAATGATGTTTATTGGAATTCTGCTATTTCCAAAAGTATCACATGTTTTTTTATTAGCTATCACTACAGGCGTTATATCTGGACTGTTTTCAACTTTCCCAGCAGGATTTATTCCTAACGTCGTCGATAAATTCATTACGGCATTTGTATTTTTTGCAATAGTTGTGGCGTTGAAACATTTAACAACTAAACTTCCTGTTGCAGTAGCACTTACAGCATTAGGCACGTTATTATCAGGCGTTATTTTCTTGTCCGTTGCAATTTTTGTGCTCGGTGTAGAAATCCCATTATCATTTGGGTTCCTGGTTACAACTGTAGTCTTGCCATCAGTGGCTTTAAACGCAATCGCATTTTTCTTTATTTTCCCGATTGTGACTCAATTGGTGAAAAGATCGAAATTCAAAACAGCACTTTCAAACTAACTATATGTGGTCTGCCAATCATGGTAGGCCACTTTTTTTCGTTCCACCCCCTATTTCAGTTGAGAATTCCGTATTATCTTGTTGTTTTTTTACAAGCGAAGTGTCGATCTACAACAGCGCTTTTCGCTTTTCGTGTTGTCTAGCTACAAGCGCTAGCTCGCACCTAAGCTTCAGAAACTCATTTGAAAACTACGTTTTCAATTCCTTTCTTCCAGCGCCGGTGTCGATCTACAACAGCGCTTTTCGCTTTTCGTGTTGTCTTAGCTTGTCCAACATGTTTTAATTAATTGAAATGAAGGAATAGTATACATATATATGAAGGGAGTGCGTCTAAAATGAAAGCATCTACATTTTTTATTGGTTTAGTAACAGGTGTTGTTGCAGGATCAGCAGCTGCCTTATTCTCTACTCCTCAATCTGGTAGCGAGTTACGATCGAATGTTAAAACGGCATCATCTGATTGGAAAGATAAATTATCTGAAGTGAAATTTCAATTAAGCGATTTAAAACAATCAATTGCCCGCTTGACAAAAGAAGCAAAAACAGAAGTTCCACAAACGATTGATGAACTAAAACATTCTGTTCAAATGTGGCAGAATCAAACCGGACCAATTCAAGAAAATTTACAAAATGAAATTTCTTCAATTCAAATGGCTATGGAAGAATTAGAAAAATCTATAGCTAAACATCAAAAAAATCCTTCCTCTGTTAGCTGAAGGTAAAATTCCTGTCCTACATAAATTTGTAGGGCAGTTTTTTTATCAATTTTTCAACAACACATTATCATCTTCATACCTATAAAAGTATTATTTGATTTAATCTCTTTTATAGTAGAATATTATTGTCATCATAATATTTTAAAAATTCCAACTATGCAGAACTTTACTTTTTTGCTATAATGATAAAAAAAGATTTTCATGGAAGCAGGTGACGACATGTCTGAACAGATGTATACAATGAAAGAGGCAATGCTCTACAGCCAGCGGATTGCACAGCTGTCGAAAGCACTCTGGAAGGCAGTGGAAAAAGATTGGCAACAGTGGATAAAACCTTATAATTTGAATATTAATGAACATCATATTTTATGGATTTCATATCATTTAAAAGGTGCCTCTATTTCTGATGTAGCAAAATTTGGTGTAATGCATGTGTCTACTGCATTCAATTTTTCAAAGAAATTAGAAGAACGTGGGCTATTATCATTTTCAAAACGCGAAGATGATAAACGTAATACATATGTTGAACTTACAGAACAAGGTCAGGAATTATTAATGAATATGATTGAACATTACCATGACTCTCAGCATTCCGTAATTGAAGGTTCTCTTCCTCTTAAAGACTTATACGGAAGGTTTCCAGAATTTATGGAAGTAATGGCTGTAATTCGCAATATTTATGGAGATGACTTCATGGAGATATTTGAACACTCATTTAAGAATATCGATAAAAGCTTCGATGAAAAGATAGGAAATATCAAACCAACAGTTTAAATAGAAACCTCTTCTCTGAATATATGGAAACGCTATCTTAAATGTAATATTTGCAGACTTGCTTTTTTAAACAAAACATCGTAATGTATGTATCTGCAAGCATATTATTTTATTTATAGGAGATGCATACATTGCACTGCTGGAAAACTATTAACGTAAAAAAACAATACGGCTTTGATCGTATTTTCATGTTGTCATCATTACTCGTCCTTGCCGTCTTTTCATTTTTCTATGTGATGATTGAAATATTAAACGATAATCAACTTTCTGATGAAAAATTCATTATTTTTCTATTAAGTTTTATATCATTGTATCCGATTCATAAAGCTATTCATTTCCTACCATTGATTCGATATCGCAATCGAATTCGCTTTTCTATAAAAAAACAATTTGGCTTTATGCCAATTTTGTCAATTCGCATTAAAGAACCGGTTCCAAAGGCACTATTCTTATTCGCTTTACTTGCACCGTTTTTTATTATTAACACTATTTTAATTATAGGTGCATTTACACTTCCGGAATTTGGACATTATTTCACAATGTTACTTGCTTATCATTGTGGTCTTTGTCTAATTGATCTGTTATATATTAAGAATCTTGCTCGCTCACCGAAAAAAGCGTTGATTGAAGAAACAGAAACTGGATATGAAATATTAGTCCCTCCTACTGTCTAATCAGTTTACTGTTCTTTTTCTTATGATTTTGATATGATTGTGTAGATTGGCAGAGGGGAGGAATAAGCGTGATTATCACAATAGTAGTGCTATTCTCGATTGTGTATTTATTCCAAATTAATCGCATGACCTATGCGTTATGTGCACAACGAGAAATTCCTGAAGAAAAGCAAAATAAGATTTTCAGAACAATAAATGTATTGGTAACAATTTTACTTGTTTCCTTTTACGTAGAAATTTTATTAACAGCATAAAAAAGTCCATTCGCCTGTACTAGGCAAATGGACTTTTTCTTTTTTACAATAGTAGTAATCTTGGTAAGAAACTCCTTCTTATAGAGAGTCTTTCCGTTCAGTTTAAAGCGCACAGTTTTAAACTAATTAACGCTTTTCACCTAACTTCGTTAGCACAAGAACGCTGCACCTACGATAATTAATAAGATAAATAGGACTACAATTAACGCAAAGCTGGATTGTTGATGATATTCACCACTCACTTCGCACACCCCCTCTCTCTTTGTTAGAATATGCTTTCTTGTTTGTCATCTGTAGGCAAATATGGGAACCATTTTTGTTTTTTCTTCGTTTATGGTATAGTAACTACTGCATCAAGAAGAGAGTTAGGAGAGATTTCCCATGAAAAAATCAGTATTAACATTAACTTTAGCAGCATCAGTTTTAGCACTATCAGCTTGTAGCGGTGACTCTGCATCAGATGATTCATCTGCAATTGTTACTTCAAAAGCTGGGGATATTTCAAAAAATGAACTATATGAAGAAATGAAACAGTCTGTTGGTAAACAAGCACTTCAAGTATTAATTATCGAAAAAGTATTGGCTTCAGAATATGAAGTTTCGGACAAAGAAGTAAAAGCTCAATTTGACAAAGAGAAAAAAGAAATGGGCGAAGGCTTCGATCAATATCTTGCACAACAAGGTCAAACTGAAGAAGGCTATAAAAAGTACATTCGTTTGAATTTATTGCAAGAAAAGGCTTTAACAGAAGGCGTTAAAGTTTCGGATAAAGAAGTTGAGGCTCAATACAAAAACATGCAAACAGAGTTAAATGCACGTCATGTGTTAGTTGCTGACGAAGCAACTGCTAAAGAAGTTAAAGCTAAGCTTGATGGTGGCGCTGACTTTGCTGAAGTAGCTAAAGAATACTCTACTGAGCAAGCAGCACAAGAATCAGGTGGAGAACTTGGTTGGTTCACTCCAGATAAAATGGTAAAAGAATTTTCTGATGCAGCGTTAGCTTTAGAAAAGAATACAATTAGTGAGCCAGTGAAATCAGAATTTGGTTTCCACATCATTGAAGTTACAGACAAACGTGAAGCGGATATCGGCACGCTTGAAGAAAATAAAGCAGAAATTACGAAAACACTAAAATTACAAAAAGCAGATACAGCTTCATTACTTCCAAAAGTTTCGAAATTGATGAAAGAAGCTGACATTAAAATCAAGGATGAAGATTTGAAAGATTCAATCGATCAAATTTTAAACCCTGAGCCAGCAGAACCAGCTGCAGCTGAATAAGATATTTAAAAGGCGTTCCCATTTGGGAGCGCCTTTTTGTATTGTTTCGTTTAGTTTAAAGTACCTAATATTATTCCGCGCTTTATAGTGTACCCGTCTAACTGGACAGCTCCGCCAGGCAGGCATATTGCACTGCTTGGTGGAGCTGAATTTGGGTCAAGAAAACGTTGTGACAAGATTTGTTAGATTTTCATTCGTCGGAGTCGAGCTTGAGTAGGCTTTTCTGCTTTTCTTATTCAAATGTTGGTTTGTAGAATGAACGATTGTCTAGCGGGAATAATCGCTCAGAAAATTCACCAGGATTTGTTTTATTTAATGCACGATCTAGCATGTTCATCTTCGCATCAATATTATCAATGTAGTGAAGCATTTCAGCTTCGCGTAGCATTGGCTTTTTAGGGCTTCCCCACTCTTCTTTACCATGATGAGACAACACCATGTGTTGAAGAAGCATGACTTCTTCTCCTACTATTTGCAATTCTTCTGCTGCCTTAGAAATTTCATTAACCATAATTGTTATATGGCCTAGTAAATTTCCTTCAATCGTATAAGAGGTTGCAATAGGACCAGATAGCTCCGTAACTTTTCCAACATCATGCAGTATGATACCAGCATATAGTAAATCTTTGTTTAATGATGGATACAAATCACATAACGACTTACCTAGTTTCAACATAGATACTACATGGTCTATTAATCCCGAAACATAGTCATGGTGATTTTTAGTAGCGGCAGGATATGTCATAATAGCAGCTTGATGTTTTTTCAACAAGTGTCGAGTAATTCGTTGAATGGCGGGATTCTTCATTTCGAAGAAAAATTGCATTAATTCCTCAAATAATACTTCTTTTGCTTTTTCAGCAGATGGAACTAAATCTGATAATGAAATTCCCTCATCTTCTTTTACAACACGAATGCTCTTTATTCGCAACTGGTTCTTGCCTCTATAATGTTGAATTTCTCCGCCTACTCGGACAATTGCCTCAGCATGATATAACGTTTCATGTTCTTCCGTTGTGTCCCATAGCTTTGCTTCAATATCTCCACTTTTATCTTGTAAAATGAGTGTCATAAATTTATTACCTGTAGTAGTAAATGCTTTGGTAGATTGTTTAATTAATAGAAAGTGGTCTACAGCTTCTCCTACCGCTAATTCTGTAATACGTTTCATATAGATGGCACACTCCTTTCGTTTTGCAATGCTGCGACATCAATGATGTGCGCTTTCGGCCAAATTGTTGTCATATCTTCATGACAAGTAAAGTATAAAAACTGATGATTGTTTTCTAAATCTGTCATTAATTGTACCATTTGTTTCACTCGAAAACGATCAAAATGGACAAATGGATCATCCATAACAATTGGTAATGGTATCGTGTTTACTAGAGATTCCGCCAAGGCAAAGCGTAATGAAATATATGCTTGTTCTTTCGTTGCTTGACTTAGTTCGGCAATTCGAAAACGAATACCATGTGGATTGACTGCTTCAAAAATTCCCTCTTCATTTACCTCCAACGAATCATAGCGACCTTTCGTTAAAAGATGAAAGAATTGTTGCGCTTTATTCAGAACAAATGGAAGACGCTTCTCTTTCAAGTTATACATCGTTTGATTAATTGCTTCAGTAATAGCTTTATTGACAGACCATTTGTGAGCGAGTTCTGCAAGTTCCGCCTTCTTTTGCTCAAATTGCTGTAGAGTTTGACCATAACTTTCGTCACTCAACATAAAATTCGTTTGCTGTTTTAGTGATGCTTTTTCCTCTAATAGCTCATTGCGCGTTTTAAGTAGATTTTCTGATTGCTCATGAAGTTGTTCTGAGGATAAATGCTGTTCTTGTTCATCTTCAGTTGCTAAATGAATTTCACCAATCGTATCCAACTGAGCCTCAATCGCTATTAAATCATGTTGAAGAGATTGCTTTTCTCTAAATGCACTGTCTGCTTTATAAAATGCAGATTCATCTCTAACCTCAGCTTCATTCCACAACAATTGCACTTCTTCTGACTGAGTATCAAATAATTGTTGTTTCTCATTCAATTGCAATATCCATTCTTTTCGTTTCATTTGCGCATGTTCTTGCTCTTTTTCACTCTCTTTATGAGAATTAGCCGCATCTCTTAAAGATCTATAAGCAGATTCTACAGAGAGCGATTTGCCCGTAACTTTTTCCATAATCGTAAGTCGGACAAGAATTTGATTTGTAATTGAATCGTACTCCAGTGACTTTCTAGAAATTTGCTGGTGAATTTCTTGTATTTGTCGAATTCGTTTAAAAAGTTCAGGAAACAATTGCGGCTGTAATAAACTATCAAATCCATGCAGCTTTAAAAATTGGTTTAGTAATTCTTGAGCTTCATCGCGTTTCCGATTAAAAGCTAATAAGTTTTGGTCAAGTTTCAAAGCTATTTGTTTTTTGTCTTGTCTTTGCTCATTGAGCTGCAAGAGTCGATCGTTAAATAATCTTACTTGTTCAGCTAACTGTTCAGTCTTTGACAGTCGTTGTTCAAGGGAAGCTATTTCTCCACTATAATCCTTCTGCTGTTTTCCGGTAGTTGGTTTACTCATCCGACTCATTAAAATATATATTACGCCGGCTAATAGAATACCTCCAATCGCGATTCCCCAATTACTTAAAGAAATAGCTCCAATTAGAGAAGTTATTAAAATAAGCGCACTTACAATAAATTGGGTATTTGTTTTTTGCGTTGTTGGTTCTTTGTAAACTTGTTGGAGTGCTTTTAATTCTGCTAATTGCCTTATCAAATTTTGCAGTTTTCCAACCTGTTGCTCATCTGCTTCACTTGGAGCTGATGCCTTAAGTTGGTTAAGCTTCCTCACAATATCTTCACTTTCAATTTCCAAACGTTCAAGACTCTGCATCTCAAAACGAATGCTTTCTTCTGATTGTTGCAAACGCAGCATGACTTGTTGGAAGTGCTCTTCTTTTTGAAGGGACATATCCATTTCCATTACCAGGTTGAAGTGGTTCTCGTCCTTAATGCCGAGCAACCGAGCTTGTTGTTGTCTGTCTAGTTTCAATTGTTCTAACTCGTTGGACAACTGTTGTTTCCGAAGATTCCAATGATGCCATTCTGTTTCTTTTGACAACAAGTCTTCCATTTCTTTTAACCGATTAGAATGGTCTATGCCATTTGTATGTTGCTCTACTTTTAAAATATCTTGTTGAAGTTGCATGATTTGAATGTGGAGCTCTTGTACGCGAACTTTTAAAGCTTCATATCGTCGGATTCCATCTCCAGGAAATGATGGTTGACCTATTGCAGAAAGTTTTGATTCTAGTTGTAGTTTTTGTTCGATCAAAGGTTTTGCTTGGCGATACTTGGCATATCGCTCACTCTTTTTTTGAAGTAAATGCTCTTCTGTTTTCAAGGAGACAAGTTGCTGGTCTATTTCAGATATGCGTAAAATAGTAGGCTCATACTGATCAAGTTTTATTCTAGCTTCTTTTAATGTTTGCTCAAGTGTTCGAATTTCTTCTATTTTCACGTTCATTTCCGGAATTTTCCCTGACTTCTTAAATAAAGTGTTCATTTCTTTTGTAGCGCGTTGTTCCATTTTCGTAATGGCATCGACTCCAGTTGTACCCGAAGCGAGGAGTGTTCTGCTTAATTCTTCTTCCGTCATTTTGTCAAAGTTTTGTAATTGATGAATTGAGAACGAGAAAATCGACTCGAACGAAACACGATCATAGTGATAAAGCACTTTTTTCAAAGCTTCTTCTTCGCCTCTTGTCCCGTCATCAAAGTATACGGTTACGTCCCCTGCAGATTTCCCCTTGACCCGTTCAATGACTACTTTTCCGAATTCCGGATGAGTAATATGTACTTGTCCACCATGCCTACCTCCTCCTTTTGGTTCGTATCTAAGTAATCCTTGATTTCGAAGTGGAAACCCAAACAGCACTGATAGTAAAAACTGTTGGATGGTGGTCTTACCTGCCTCATTCCATCCGAAAAATACATTCATCCTATTTTTCAGTTCAATCGTAGTATCTTCGTGCTGTCCAAAACCATAAATCACGAGTTTATTTATTCGCATGTTTGGTTATCACTCCTTTACTACAAGCTCTTTTTGTATGAATTCACTGGCTTTTCTACCAATAGTCTTATAGTCTTCTTCAGTTAATGTTTCCATAAATCTACTCATCCTTGGGTGTTGATAAACATCTCTAACTATTTCTTTCCAATCTTTAGTGTCCCAATTTCCCATTACTGAAATCACATTATCTGTTAATCCACTCGATTCCATATCAATAGTTTTTGAAGTTTCCATTGAAATAGACTGCACCCAAATTAAAGGATCTCTCATTTCTTGGGTTTCTCGAACCATTGATAGCCACTCATCCATTGGAGTACCATCAAGCATTGCCAACGTATTTGCATTGACTTCAGTTAACTTAACCTCTAAAACACCCGCTCCATATTTACTGCGGAATTGTTCAATCGCTACTTCAATCACTTCAAACCATTCATTAGCATGAACGATATCGTTACACGGACATATAACTTGATCATAAATAATCGCAGATGTCGGAATAAACGTTAGCTGTGCATCGCCTTTCGTAAGGGTAACATCATAAAATCCTTTAGGACCCTTTTCATTGCGATGACGACTTTGAATATTACCTGAATACACAATTGGTGGCTCCATGTGTAAAACTTGTCTTTTGTGAATATGACCAAGTGCCCAGTAATCATAATTTTTACTTATAAGTTCATCTTTTGTGAATGGTGCATACACGTCATGTGTTTTATCTCCAGCCAAACTACCATGTAACATGCCAATATGAATTGCTTCTTTGTCATTTGCTTCTGAATAAGAAGAAATCATGGATTCTTTAACGTGACGTTCTTTATAACTAAATCCACTTATATAAATATCTTGCTGTCGAATCCGAATATGAACCTTTTCTGTCTTCTTTTGAAAAACATGAACATTTGAAGACAGTTGAAAGCGCGTCCACTTGCCACCAAGATGATCATGATTGCCATGACAAATAAATACCGGAATTTGATGTTCATTTAATACTTCCATTCCTTGTTGGAATTTATGTTGCGCTCGTAAGCTGCGATCTTCCCCGTCGTATATATCGCCTACGACCAGAATGAAATCCGGTTTTTCTTGGACAGCAGATTGAATAAGTGTTTGAAAGGCATCGAACGTGCTATTCCGAAGAGTTTTTAATTGGTGATCTGGCATCGACGTAATTCCTTTAAATGGACTACCTAGATGCAAGTCAGCTACGTGAAAAAAGCGAATGGATGTCATACGGGACCCTCCTTCAATAATCGAATACTTGTTCTTATTTTATCATTTGAAATGGTAAATTACTATCTGAGCGAAGTCTTAAATTGTTAAACTTTTCTTTACTATTGTCTATGTCAAAGAAGTTTATTGTTATAGAAGTGAAATTATTTCATCATTCATAAAACCGGATGAAAACACGAAGTTTCTTTAAACAGAGATTCTGTCGATTTCCGTTCCAGGCGGACGCTTTCCGCGGGTGGTCCGTGTGCCTCCTCGTTCACTCCGCTCACTGTGGGGTCACACGTGGACGCACTTTTCCCGCCGGAGTCGCCGCCCTCCACTCCAATCAATTAATTGTTAACAAATTCAAAGGGATACCCTTCAACTTGTATTATCCATCAAAAGGTATTTATGAAATTGTCTTAATTAGAGTATTTTGGCGCCAGTATTCTTTGCGACGAGTAACCGCAGAAGCAGCTCTTTGAAGAATGAGTCACACAAGTATATGGTTTTCCTACTTGTAGGCTCATGCGGAACGTGAGGCTGCGAAAAGCTATTACGATAACAGCATTACCGTTTAGTTCTACTCACCTAAAAATAAAAAAACGAGGCAATATATGCCTCGCTCAACATTCTATTTCTTGCCTAATTGTATTGCCTTTTTAATGTCTTTCAACGATTGAGATGCGCCATACATTAACACGCCACCACGATATACACGTGATCCAAACCACCCTAAGATAAAAATCGTTATTAATAATATACTAATACCCAGCACCGGTTCCCAAAGTGGCAATTCTAGCATTCCTACACGCAAGAACATCACCAAAGGAGTAAAGAATGGGAAATATGATGCATATTGAACATAAGTTGCCTCTGGATTACCAAGTCCTGTAAACGCAATAAATGATGCGATTAAAATGATGAAAGTCATCGGTAGTAATAGTTGTTGCACATCTTCCGTTCTACTTACGAGAGAGCCAAGTAACGCTGCAAGAGTCGCATATAGGAAGTATCCTAATAAAAAGAACACAACGGCAAATATCATCGTGCTTACACTAACGTTTGAGAAACCGAAGAAAGAAAACACTCCGGACGTTAAGTCTGACGAGCTCGTTTTCAATGCAACAAAACCGGCCAATCCAAATAAGACGATTTGCAATAAACCAAGAGTTCCAACTCCCGCAATTTTAGCAAACATATGTTTAACCGGTGATACACTTGAAATGATGATTTCCATTACTCGTGAAGATTTCTCTGTCGCTACTTCCATCGCAATCATATTTGAATAGTAAAGCACGGCGAAATAAATCACGAAGATTAAGACATAAACCAGCCCACGTGCTTCGCTTAATTCCTCTTCCGATTTAGAAGAAGCACTAACGGCATCTTGCTCGAATTGAATTGGTGCAAATAACTGAGCAACTTCTTCTCCTGTAAGTTCTAAAGAATTCGCTTTAAGGTTCGTTTGTACGTTTTGTAGCGCTTCACGAAGAGTCATAGGTTGCTCGATCGCATTGGCATTCTTAGACGTGTACGTTGCTTGAATAGTATCAGAATCATTTAATTGTAAAACAAGAAAACTCGTAATTTTTTCATCCTTCACTTGCTTCTCTAACTCTTGAACGGGTTCAGTTGTCGATTTCAATGTTAAATCACTGTCTTTTGCGTCCAACTGTTCCTGCAGTTGTGCCATTAGACTACCACTATCATCAATTACATAAATGGTATCCTTGTCTGTTCCGTCTCCAAAGACCCCAACCTCTTGAACTTTTGAAATAATACTAGAAAGGTTTGCCATTAAGAAAATTCCGGCTACCACGATTATGGTGGTGATGACGAAGGATTTAGTTTTCACTTTAGTCCAGAAAGACTGTTTAAATATCGTCCAAAAATCACGCATGTTCTTTCCCCACCTTTTCAATGAAAATGTCTTGAAGGGATGGTTCTTCAATTGCAAAATAACGAATATCACCTTTTGTTAATGCTGTTCGCAAAAGTTCATGTGCGGTTCGTTCGTCTGAAATTTGAAAGAGTCCACCTTCAATAGAAGGATTAAACGAATTCACACCTTCCATTCCCTTTAAGAAAGAAAGGTCAAAGTCTGCTTTTATTCTCACATTTTGACGTCCAAATCCACGTTTCACTTCACGTAATGAGCCACTGACAATTGCTTCTCCGTGATGCATGATACACATTTGCTCACACAATTCTTCCACATGATCCATTCGATGACTAGAGAATACAATGGTTGCTCCTTCTTTTTGAATATCCAATATAGCTTTCTTCAACATTTCCACATTGACTGGATCTAGTCCACTAAATGGCTCATCTAAAATGATTAAGGATGGCTTATGAACGAGAGATGCTATAAGTTGAATTTTTTGTTGGTTTCCTTTAGACAATTCTTCCACTTTTTTGTGTGCAAAGTGCGGCACTTCAAAACGTTTCAGCCACTCATTTGATGCGATTTTCGCATCGTTTTTCTTCATGCCACGAAGCTGGCCTAAATAAACCAATTGATCTTCTACCTTCATTTTCGGATATAAACCTCGTTCCTCAGGTAAGTATCCGATATGTGAACTATTCGCATACGTAATGGGTTTTCCATTCCAAGTGATAGCCCCTTCTGTTGGATCGAGTAACCCAAGTATCATGCGAAATGTAGTAGTCTTCCCGGCACCATTTGCTCCTAAAAATCCATACATACTTCCTTGCTGAACAGTCATGTTTAAGTCACGAACAGCTGAGAAATCACCAAATTTCTTTGTTACATGTTCAATTTGTAATGTCATATTTCCACTCCTAATAAATTTTATCTCGACAACTATACTACTATTCAAAGACACTAACTTATTCGAGAATCTATACCGAATAAATCGGTTGTTCTTTAGTCATAACAATAATTAACTAATCCTTTTATTTAGGCTTGGTTGTCTAGCTGCCTTTCAACCTATTTTTTTGTTTTGAAAACTTGTATAATGAACATACATTCACTTCAGAAAGGTTGGACATTTATGAAACCTTATAAATTCACAGCATTTGAACAAACAGGAAAATTAATTCTTGAAGAAACATGGAATTTCGAATCTGACGATGAAGCAAAAGCAAAAGGCCAAGATATGATTGATGAAAAAGATTTTACGAATATGACCCATCGATTAGTAAACACTGCTGGAAAACTCATCCTTTTTCATAGTTAACTTTAAAAGTCAGATTCCTTTTAACAATTATAACCAAAAAAAGTCTGCTATGGCGATCATTCGCTGTAGCAGACTTTTCAATTAATGCCCTTTAAAACTCGGTTTACGTTTTTCTACAAATGCTTGAATACCTTCTAAGTGATCTTTCGATCGTCGCATTGCAGACTGAGATGAACTTTCTAGTGCTAAAACACGCTCTAACTCATGAACGTTTTGGGTATGTAATATTTGTTTAGAGGCAATCATCGCCTTAAGCGGAGATGATAAGAATCTTGCGGCCACAACTTCCGCTTGCTCATAAGCTCTGCCTTCAGCTGTTACCTCATCAATTAATCCTAATGCTAAAGCATCATG
Source organism: Paenisporosarcina sp. (assembly GCF_049671445.1). Taxonomy (GTDB): domain Bacteria; phylum Bacillota; class Bacilli; order Bacillales_A; family Planococcaceae; genus Paenisporosarcina. Next base: position 26,036 of record NZ_JBATUX010000060.1, read on the forward strand.
ACCATTTAATACTTTCCCAGACCAAATCAATTGTTTCGCTTTCGGAATTCCTACACGTTCTTTTAAGAAGAAATGTCCTGCACCATCCGGGACTAAACCAATACCTATGAAGTTCATAGCAAGTTTACTATTTTCTTCAGCTACAACCACATCACAGCCTAGAACAAGACTAAAACCTAAACCTGCAGCAGCTCCATGTACAGATGCAATCGTTATCATTGGAAGCGTATAAAGCGCTTTTGCTAATCGAGAAACATCCACCATTACTGTATCAATATCTAACGGATTTGTTGGATCCATCATCGCTTTTATATCACCACCAGCTGAGAATGCCCGTCCTTCTCCTTTAATCAATAAAACTTGTAACTCTTTATCTTCATGTAATTCTTCTAGAGCTTCCGCAATTTCCTTCATCATAGTTCCATTCATCGCATTCATGCTTTGTGGTCTATTCAATGTTAAAGTTGCTAATCGACCGTTCTTTTCCATAGTTAATGTTTCAAATGTCATTATAGACACCTCTTTCCGAGTGAATAGTCATTCATAAGATTATATTCGAGAGTCCTTTTGTAAATCCCTTTAAATTCGTTAATTTATTCATACGACGTAAATATGATATGAGATTTAACCATCTAATAGCATTTATCTAGATTTCCAAAATCCGTTATTTAGTATGAATATTCAATCACGAAGGACCCAATACTAAGAAGATATGAACGATTAACCAGGAGGGTATTATGAAGAACGTTATCTATTTATTTGGTCCAACTGTTATGATTTTTATCGGACTTAGCTATTTAGAGTCCATTCCTATGACGTTTCTCTTATTTTATTGCTGGTTATTTTTTATTCCATTAATTACATATATAAAACATTCTAGTATTAAAGAAGCGTTTGTACGTTCCATAAAAAACGGGATGGCAGTAAAACCTTTATTAGTTGGCGTTATAAGTGGCGTTATTTGTTTGCTTTCCATATATACCTCTGTCGCGTTGGTACAAGGGCACTTATTTGATATGAATCGTCTATCAAAACTACTTATTCAGTGGGGTTTCAGCGGTACAAAGGTTTGGTTATTTATTTTAGTTTTAAGCTTCATTAATCCAATATTAGAGGAATTGTACTGGCGTGAATTTATGTACAAGCGTTATTTTGACAGGTTAGGGGTAACGAAAAGCGTCATTCTAACATCTTTTTTTTATGCACTCTATCATATGTTAGTCTTAATTCCACTATTCGACATGCCATTTAGCATCATTGCCACAATCCCTATTTTCTTTGCAGGCTTACTTTGGGGATATTTTAGAGTAAGACTTTCATCAATTATAGCTCCTATCATTAGTCATACACTCGCTGATATCGGTATCATTTTTGTCTACTTGCATTATCTCATGTGAATTAATTGAAACATTTTCCTTTTTTATACGTAAAGTACTTATTAAGAAAGGATGTTTCTATGAAAATTTTAATACAAGCATTTGTCGCTTCCCTTATTATTCATCTAATCTATTTTTTAGTGGTTGGATTAGTTGGACTGATAAAGACCTTAACTGACAAACCAAATCTGTCCATCAATCAAAACAGCGTCTCACTCCAAAATAATGTAGCTTTCGGTACCGTCGATGTTTCAAATACGTTTCTGTATTCATTCATTGGTGCAATCATCGATTTTTATCTACTATTAAGATCTATGTATGGCGTTAAGAAAGCGGCGTAGCAAAAAAAATTCACAAAAAAAGACCAACTCCCGAAGGAACTGGTCTTTGAATTAAAAGTTTAAAAGCCGCCTTTGCCGTAAATTGAATAAGAAAGTTTTAGACCACCACTTCTCAAAGTGGGTGCTCGCAGAAACTATCCTGTTTGTCCTCATTGATAATAAAATGAATGAGGCATGCCATTCCAGATTCTATAAAAACTCCCTGTTACAGATTAAAGGTTAAAACTTAATATCATTACGTACAATGCAGCTTGTATGAGTATCTTACAGCATTTGATTTTTACTTTCAATGGTAATTTTGTCCTCTTATATGATTTTTTATTAAATACTTCAATGATTCGTTATCATTTTGAATAAATTTGGCTACTGATTCCTTGTCGTTGAATTTTTTTTAGCATTGTCGTTGAGACCAACCTAACTTAAAAGGAATGAGTGATTATGAATGATTGAAAACTTTTTCACAGTAATAAGCGTGTTAGCCGTATTTCTATTGTTTTCATTAGGTTTGAAATCGCAATTAAAAGATCGTGAATATGATTTAAAACAAATTAAAACGACATCAAAGAAATTAGTTCTTGGTTACAACCTTTCAATTAATGGATTTGTAGGATTTTTATTTTTTTATGCTGTCCAACTGTTAATTCATTTTGGATTGTTCAATAACAAAGCGGTTTTCAATGAAGAATCGGCCCAAGTGTTTATTTATATTTCGTTAATCTGCTTATTCATCGGAAAGTATTTGGTGTATAGATTAAAAAGTGAATTGCCAAAGACTTTATATTAATGACACCTATATCCCTTTTATAGAAGAAACACTTAAATTCTATAAGAGAAAATATTGGTAAACAATGCGATTAATTTTAAGTACAATAGAAAGAGGACAGTTTCGTATAGCGCAAATGGAACAACAGAGCTAATTAAAAAGAAGGCATTTGTCACGTGATTACTGTCTAATTGAAATACTTTTATAAAGTTATCAAAGTGTTATTTTTTTGAGTAAAACAAATCATTTGCTAATCTTGGAATTAGGTGCTATGATAAAGAAGAATTATTTTTGTCGGTGTAAAAGATTAGTATACGTTTCAAACTTATCGTCTTAATGATCACTTTGGGCAGGGATAGTATTACATTGTGTGAATTTCACACTAGGAGGCAACAAAAATGGAACAAGGTACAGTAAAATGGTTTAATGCAGAAAAAGGTTTTGGTTTTATCGAGCGTGAAAATGGGGACGATGTATTCGTACATTTCTCAGCAATCCAAAGTGAAGGCTTCAAATCTTTAGACGAAGGTCAAAAAGTAACTTTCGACGTTGAGCAAGGCGCTCGTGGAGCTCAAGCTTCAAACGTAAACAAAGCTTAATTTTAACTTTCAAACAGACTCTACTTTGTAGAGTCTGTTTTTTATTTGACCAAAATTATAAAGACCACTGCTCAATTTCTTAGCAGTGGTCTTTATATCAGCGACTTTCCAATGTTTCAAATAAATAAAATCAGTATAGTAAAGAACACAACGCCTAGTAAAAACGCTCTCAGGCTATTTTGACGATCTTCAGGGAGCTCTTCTTTCATGACGTTTAATATGATCGCTCCTGCAATAAAAGCAGCTAAAAGCGATACCATAACTTCTGGAATACCAGAAAATCTACCTACAGCCCATCCAAAAAGAACCGCTATTGACAGTAACCATCTTCCGTATCGATCGTATACATCTTTATGTGATTCTCTTAAACTCCAATCATTTGTAAGAAAGTGTACTGCCATTGCTATAAAGTAAAAGGAAAGACCTAAAACCCCATCATACTCCCCTTTCACAAGTAAATAGCCAATAATCGCATTGTAAACAAAGAACATGCCTATATGTATTTGAAAAATCCTCATAGAAGCTTCTTCGTCTTCTGCAGTTTTATTTACATGTTTCATCTTCCTTACAATTAATTCTAAACAATAAAAAACCACTAGGCCAAACATCGCCATCATATAAATATGATCTTCGAGCAAAATCAAGATTTTATTATCAAGTGTATTTTCTAACATCTTTTGATAGGTATTTAACTCTGGTAGTAAAAGGACAAATACATAAGCGACTGCCACCCCTGAAGAAAGTGAGAGAAATCGCTGTCTTTTATCAGAGTGCAAAAAATCCAGTTTTTTCGAAAAAATATGAACAGACATAAGACCAATAGTGAATAAAAACGTAATAAGTGTCATTACAAAGCCAACCCTTCGAAGCAATCTATATTAATGTGAATACCCTTTTTCATTAAGAATATCCATTTCAACAACTATTTATTTATCTATTTTCCTCAAAAAGAAAAACCAGCACTGGGCTGGTTTAAATTCCTTCATATAATGATTGAACGGGTTTCATCAATACACGGTTTACTTCTTCAACGAGACCACTAAGCGCCATTTCGGCTTGAAGCATTTTTTCAATCTTAGGATTTGCTTGTGCGAGTTGCGCCGTTTTTTGAGCGTACTCAATTTCTTCACCTGAAATCTCTTCACCCTGCATTTGTTTTTGTTGTAACGTCAGTTGCAAGTCACGAAAGCTCTTGAACAAAGCAAGTGCTTGTTCATCATTTTTAACCTCTGTCACTGCTTGTTGTACAGCTGCAAATTCAGTTGTATTTCTAAATGTGTTCTCTAAACGATTAATATCGTCATAAATGTTTACCGTCATGTGCTCACTCCTAAATCATATTCATTAAGTACACGATTCCACCTTGGATTAAACCAATCAATCCACCAAGGACCGCGCCTAGTACAGTTATCATTTTAAATTCTTTCCTTGAGATGCCTAATACTAAATCTTCTAGTCGTTCGACTGGGAAGGTATCAACCTGCTCTGCTACCATTTCTTCCAACTTTAATCGTTGAATTGTCTCTTCTAGCTTGATTTCACCTTGTGTAAAAACAAAATCTGTTAATTTTGGTGTTAGATTTCGTGACGCCCAGCTTGCACCGTCTTTCCAATACGATTGTAACGTACCATTGAGACGTTTTTCAACAGCTAACTCCTGTTTCAAATACAATTTAATCTGCGTTAATAATGGCTGGTAATCAAATCCACCAATCAATTCATTTAATGGTCGATCTTTTAATTTCTCCCATTCTCCACGAATCACATTTTCAAGAAGTTCAGCTGTCCCTGGAGCATGCAAGAATTTTTGTATCTCTGGCTGTACACGATCGACAATTGTCGACGATTCACCCATAAACATTTGAATCATGTTTCCAAATGTTCCTTTAGAAGCTAGAAAATCATCAATTAATCGTTTTACGGTTTTACGTCCTTCTTCTGATGCAAAGTACGCTTCCCCTTTGTCAATCATATAGGTAGCAATTTCAGGAATACGTTCTTCAGCTTGTTGTTGCCATTGCTCAGGTGCAAGCTCTCGTACCGTTTTGGACGCGAATCTTGATTCGAGCGATGCCATCTGCTCATCGAGTATTGAATCCATTTTCCCTTCTAAACGACCTGGTACATTCTCAACACCAGCTTTTGACAACCATTGTTTTAAGGTCATCTCTGACTCAAACAAATGTTTAGTAAGTTGCCCTTGAATCCACAACTCTGCTTTGCCTCGCATCTCATTTGAAAAGAATCGTCTTTTAAATGTTTCCGGTGTTAGTAAATGTTCAACGACAGTTCGACCAAGTTGTTTAGCTAATTCATCACGTCTCTTTGGAATAAGCCCAGGCGTAAATGGCACCTTCCATTTACCAATATATTTTGCTTCGTGAGGACGAAACAACATTTTAATTGCAAGGTGGTTGGTATACCCTCCTATTAATGCACCTATTAGTGCCATGAAAAGCAATGTCCATATAAAGTTCAAGTTGTTCACCTTTTTCTGTCAATCTGCTTACCATTATAACAGAAAAGGAAAATTTATTAAAAATGTAAACCTTTCATTTATAATGCATTGTACATTGTCGAAAATCGGATTGCGTGTTCCATCTCATCGTGCATCGCTATAAATAAGGGATTGTAAGCTTCCGGGATTGGTACAGTTAAAAGCATTTCTTTGTAAAAATCCGTTGCTTCCAGTTCTTTCTCAAGTGATGCTTTTACTGCTTGCTTAAGATTAGTTGCAGGTTTAGGTTTAGGGGGATTTTGTACAAATTCACCCGTCAGCATATAATGGAGTTGTTGGAACATCTCATAATGACTTTTTTCATCCTCCACTGCATGTTGGATAAACCTTTGCCAATACGGATCTTCGGTTAACTTTAGCAAGGATTTATAGAAATAAAAATCATGATACTCGTCTTCAATGGCTTGTTTCAGCTGTTCATTAAACAATAGGCCACTCCCTTTTCCGCCTTTTTCCTAGCGTATGCGGGTGCGTCTTCACCTATGAAAGGAGCAGACTTAATGCTGCAACATTTTAGCTTTAAACCTATGTATGAAAACAAACAATTACCCGGCTGGACCTTCTCTTTCTTTTACAAGCAAACCCGCTATAGCGGTGAATATTTGCCAAATGGAACTATCACTTGGACAAGCACTTCCCAACCAACTGATGAAGAAGCTGTAAAGAAAATGATTCACGAACTAATGCTATTTCATGTTTACGAGTAAACTCGTTCTTTGATTTCACTCAGAGACATCACGGATAGGGTCTTGCTGTTTCTGTTTCTGCATTGCTTAGCTTGCTTGAAACATAGAAGTGCGTTAGAACGGAAATCAACCTCTACTAAATAAGAAAAACCGGGCAAAGTGCGCCCGGTCCTTTTAAGAAGAGTAACCATAGTAGCCTGTTGATTTCCGCTACGGTGGACGCTTTTCGCGGGCATGGCTTCAGTCTCCTCGTCACTGCCAAAACATGTGCTCCTGCGGTTACTCGTCGCAAAGATACTGGCTCTTGGCCAGTATCTTTCCTTCGGGGTCTTCAACTCATGCACCTGCCGCTTCGCTTTCGGTGCAGAAAAACATAACATCTGCTATTCCCGCAGAAGTCACCACCTGCGCTTCAATCAACTAATATAGATGGCAACTAGGATTATAGGTTAGTTCTATCTCTAGCTTAACTTAACTTAGAATCATTTATTCGTGTCTTAGCAATAAGCAATTTATAAATTTCCTTGTTGATTACTACACAATTCATGGATTGTAGTGGAAGGCGGCGACTCCAGCGGGATCAGCGGGACAGGTGAGACCCCGCAAATCGCGAAGCGATCGAGGAGGCTCACCCCCCGCCCCGCGGAAAACGTCCGCTTGAAACGGAAATCTACAATATTAATGAATCAATCTTTTTGTCCCTGAAACACTGGATTTATGGAACTAAAATTATATACTTTCTTATCTTTTTTAAAAAAGGGAACTGCCCTAGTCATAATTATGACTAGGGCAGTTCCCTTTTTGTTATTTATCTACTCTTCACCAACATACTAACTGCTTCTTGAATGGCATCTTCCGTAGAAGTTCCTTTATCATTAGCTTCAATAATGCATTGTTCTAAATTTTTCGCGACAATTAATCCTATGGTTCTATCTGCAGCAGAACGCACTGCGGACAGCTGTGTGACTACATCGCGGCATCCTTTATCTTCTTCCATCATTTTGATAACGCCCCTTACTTGTCCTTCTAAGCGTTTCAAACGATTCATCATATCTTTTTCATAGCGCACGATTTTCACTCCTAACTAACATTTCTTCTTCCTTTAAGATAGCTGATTTAGGAAGAAAAATCTATCTCTATGCTTACTTTCTAAGTTTTACCTGATAACACTTCAAAAAAAGGGAGTACCCTTAACCCGCTTGGGGATTAAGAGCCACTCCAGATTGTAAACGATACATTTGTTCATAACGTCCACCTAGTGTTACTAATTCATCATGTGTACCTTGCTCAACAATTTCACCACGATCTAAAACGAGGATACGATCGGCATTTTTAATAGTAGAAAGTCGATGTGCAATAATGAATGTGGTTCTTCCTTTTTTCAAGACATCCATCGCATGTTGAATGATTTCTTCCGTCTCTGTGTCTATATTTGATGTTGCCTCATCTAAAATTAAGATGGCTGGATCAAATGCTAATGCTCTAGCAAATGAAATTAATTGACGTTGTCCAGAAGAAAGCGTGCTGCCTTTCTCAATCACTGGTTCATCAATCCCATTTGGTAAATGTTTAAGAACTCGCTCCCCGCCAACTGCGTCTAAAGAAGCTTGCACTTTTTCACGAGAAATTCTAGCGTCCCCTAAGCTAACATTAGATTCAATCGTTCCTGTAAATAAGTACGGATCTTGTAATACAATGCCCATATGGTCACGAACGGTTTGACGTGACAAATCTTGAATATTAAAGCCATCAATAGTTATTGCGCCTTTTGACACATCATAAAAACGGAACAATAAGTTCATAATTGAACTTTTACCAGATCCCGTATGCCCAACTAGAGCAACAGTCTCCCCTTTTTTTGCCTCAAACGAGATATCTTTTAACACATACTCTTCTTGATTGTAAGCAAACCATACTTTTTCGAAACGAACATTTCCTTGGTAACGAGTGATTTTCTCATCACTTACCTCTTCACCTTGTCGGTCAAGTAATCGGAAAACACGTTCCGCTGCAACTAAAGCTTGCTCTAATTTTGCCAGTTGGTTCACGACACCTGTTACAGGATTAAATAATCGGATGATGTAATCCACAAATGCATACAACACACCAACAGAAACTGCTGAGGCAGCTGTTAATGAAGCACCACCAAAGTACCAAATAAATAAGACAAAGGTGATGGAGCGTAGAACTCCGACTAAATTGTGAGACGTTCCCGCATCCAAGTAAAGCAGTTTATTTTGAAACTTATAATGTTCACGATTAATTACTTCGAACTCTTCTTGCATTTGTTCTTCACGACGGAATGCCTGAATGATTGTCATGCCTTGAATAGACTCATTAATCATGGCATTCATATCACTCACTTTTGCTCGAACAATGTGATTATACTTGGATGCATATTTTCGATATAAAAACATCCAAATAAATAAAATCGGTATAACGAATAAAGCGATCGTCGCCATTTTCCAATCCAAGAAGAACAATGCTACATAAATTCCTGTGATATACATAGCACTTGATGCAAATTGCGATAACACAGTCACATACAATTCACGAATGGCTTCTGTGTCATTCGTGATACGTGCTACAACTTTCCCGGCAGGTAAGTTATCAAAGTAGCGAATCGGTAAAGTTTGAATGTGTTGATAAACATCATTCCTCATTTTTTGAATCACACGATTCGCTGCTTTTTGTAGTAATAAATATTCTCCATAACGGAACACTGCCGCTACGATGGTTAGGGCAAAAAACACACCTAGCAATATCGCGATTGGTTCAAAGTCGATGGAGCCAGCAGTCGTATCGGCGATATGATCGTCGATAATCTTTTTGGCAATTAAAGGTCCTGCTAAATCTGCAGCCACCGCAATCGTTAGCAAACTAATTCCCATGATTAATAGTTTTTTATAATGTAAGGCGTAGAGCCATAATCTTTTCCCTGTACTCATGATGACACCTCCTCAATTTGCTGACGGTCGAACTGTTCTTTATACCAGCCCTCATTCGCAAGCAAATCTTCATGTGTACCTTCTTCAATCATTACTCCATCATCTAATACAATGATCCAATCTGCATGTTGAATGGCAGACAGACGATGTGTAGTAATGATGGTTGTTTTGTCTTTTCGTGCTAGTTGAATATTTTCAATAATTCGTGCCTCCGTTTTTGCATCGACTGCAGACAACGAATCATCTAATAATAAAATTTCCGGATTTTTGATGAGTGCTCGAGCAATTGAAATACGTTGCTTTTGTCCTCCAGATAAAGCTACACCTTTTTCACCAACAAGAGTCTCTAAACCTTGTGGTAACATTTCAAGATCTTTTTGGAAATGTGATAAACGAATAGCTGCTTCAATATCTTCGTTAGTTCCTTGTGGATGACCAAACAGGATATTCTCTTTAACTGTTCGTGAAAACAACACATGATCTTGTGGGACATACCCAATCCAGTTGCGCACTTGATCCTTTGTTTGATGTTCGATTGGAATGTTTGCAAATGTCAGTGTCCCTTCACCTGCAGGATACTCACGTAAAAACTGCTTAATCAGTGTGGTTTTCCCGCTACCCGTTTTCCCTACTATTCCAAGCGTCTGCCCTTGTTCTAACTGCAAGTTAATATCGCTTAAGTTCACTGTAGTGGATTGTGGGTATTGGAACTTCACTTGATTAAAGCCAATTTTACCCGGTTTAAGAACCGTAACAGGATTGGTTGCATCTTTGACATCTTCGTCATAATCAAGAGTTTCTTGCACACGGTCGAGAGATGCATTCCCTCGTTGCATCACGTTAATTAATTCACCGATTGCAAACATTGGCCAAATAATCATACCGAGATACACATTAAAGGCGACCAAGTCACCAAGCGTCATTTGGCCATCTGATACTAAGAAAGCACCATAACCAAGGCCAATCATATAGCTAATACCTGTTAATATTTTGGTAATCGGGTTAAAAAGTGCATCGATTTTTTCTACTTCCATGTTTTTTGCATAAACATCTTCTGTCATATCATCGAATTGTTTTTCAGATGCACGTTCTTGGACATACGCTCGAATAACTCGAACACCCGAGACTGCTTCTAATACACTATCATTCATATCTCCGAAAGCATCTTGTGCTTTCATATATCTCTCGTGAATTCGTTTTCCGAGAATTTGCATGATGATTGCCAAGATTGGTAAAGGTAAAAGTGCAACAAAAGTTAATTTCCAGCTAACTAAAATCCCCATAGTCACTAAAATGGTCAGCATATAGAGGGACGAGTCAACCAATGTTAAAATACCAAATCCTGCAGTAGTTGATACTGCTTTTAAATCGTTAGTGGCACGGGCCATCAAATCACCCGTACGATTTTTTTCATAAAATGTTGGAGTCATTCGTAAGAATTGTTTCATCAAGCGGCTCCGCAATTGTTTTTCAATGACATATGCGCCACCAAACAGTTGGTACTGCCAGACAAAGTTACTTAAATAGTTCACTACCGTTACAGCAATGAGTGACAGCAAGAATACCATGAGTAATTTTGATGTCAAAGTCTCTTGATATATGGCATCAATGGATTCTCCAAGTAACCATGGTGGTACAACCTCGAGTACGTTTGTTACCATTAGCAACGAAATCGCAATCGTGTATCGTTTCCAGTTTTCTGCGAAAAACCATTTTAATTTAAATAATACTGAGAACATGTAATTTCCTTCTTTCCTTTAAGGTTTGGCATTCACTAGCCGCCTTCTAGAGATTCCTTGATCAATATTTGTTTCTGTTGCTGATAGTTCATCTTCAGCACTCCTTTTCAATTTTAGTGTGTCTAGCTACAAGCATCAGCGACAACCTAAACAACAGGGCTAATGCTTTTTATGAAACAGTTTACACTGCAACATCCAAAAAATGGTAATACGAAAACACAAAAAAGCACACGCCCTGTTTCCAGATGCGTGTGCGCATGAAAAAAGGAAAAGGTATCCATACCTATCCCTTGATTTAATTAAATCATCGAGAACTTATTAGCAGGTACGGACGAACTATATAATTTATAGCAGTATCAATTCTTTTAATCATCACACGTACCTCCTCTTCTCATAGTTTATTTACTTACTAAGATTATCATGAAAAAATTTTAATTGTCAATACATTTCGAAAAAGATTATTATTCTGTTAATAACTTGAGTTTATACATATTTAGGTAGGGTATTTATAAGGTAACAAAACATTCAATTAAAAGGAGCGATTAATCATGGAAGAAAAAAAGAATATTGAAGTCCATCGAGAAGAGAAAACTGACAGCGGTTTGGTAGGTGCTACATTTATTAAATATGCAGCTTACTTAATCATTTTCTTCGCGGTATTATGGTTTCTAATTAATTACGTATTCCCTATGTTCAGTTAAGGAAGGAGGTTCTATCTTATGTTTAACAAAATGATTGTCGGTTATGATGGTTCTGAAGGTAGTCGAACAGCATTAATCCATGCAGTTGATTTAATGCATAATAGACCGAACACTTCTCTAATAGTAGCTTATGTAAACGATGATGTTGTGGGTGAAGATATTACCTATTCAAATGAATCAGTTGGGTCTGCTCCAATATTAAACGATATGACAGTAGCACCCCAAGCTACATTAGATGAGAATTCGCCACAATATTTAGCTCGTGAATATGCTCAACAAATGACAGAATCTATACAAATACAATTAGATAGACATCATGTAGATGCGCAAATTTTAGCAATTGACGGTCAACCCGCAAGAGCATTGGCCAATTTGGCTGAAACAGAAAAAGCAGATGTCATTATCGTTGGGAACAGTGGAAAATCTGGCTTCCAGAAATTTTTTGTTGGATCTGTTAGTGAAAAAATAGTGAAAGAATCACCTTGCACTGTAATCGTAGTAAAATGATAAACTTTCTCGCTCCCTATATAGGGGGCTTTTTTATTTAGGTTTCATTCCATTTTCACGTATACTAGAAAAAAGAATATGAGAAGTTAGGTGTGAGGAAAATGGCGCGTCGAAAAAAAATGGACGAAGCAGCAATGCTGAGAGAAACCGAGAAGTTATTACTCGAAAAAGGGTATGAGGGTTTTTCGTTTAAAGCATTGTCCGCAAATTTAGATATTGCGCGCAGCACCATATATGAATACTACAGTCATAAAGATGATTTAATAACCGATTATATGTTTATTTTAGTTGAAAAAGTAATGAAGGAAATGGAACTCATTGCATCTGCAACAACTGGCCTTGAAACCATGAAAGAGTGGTTGAAAATGTTCATGCAATATGATCAAGTTCACTATATGATTAGCATTCGTGGTCAATTAGATCAATCCGAATCTGAAATTGCGCGTAATCGTTTAAAACAAATGGATGGTCTTCACGGCAAAATGTTTTTCATGTTATCTAATCAAGTGAAGAAAGCGAAAGATTTGGGAGAAGTTCGTGCAGACCTGCCAAATGAACTTGTTGCGTCTTTCTTTTTTCACTCCATTTTATCTCGCCCTTCAAATGATCAAAATATTGATGGATGGGCCAGTATGCTCAATGACATTATTGAAAACGGTGTAAGACCACGAAAGGAGACGTGAATAGATGAAAATCGCGGTTCTCTTAAGAAATGATTTACGTCTTCACGATCACCCAGCTCTTTCTCAAGCTCAGCTTGATGGCGAAATAATCCCCATCTATGTATTAGAAATGGATTTAGGTGCAGCGTTTAAATTTTGGACTCACCGTAACTTACAAGCATTACAAGCATCCATTCGTAAACTTGGCGGAGAACTTTATGTTTCTAGTTCCCCGTTACCCGAAACGGTTAAAACACTTCAAAAAGAATTTGCAATTGATGCGATATATTACAACCGTTCGTATCATCCCGAACAGCGATTACGGGACGAAGAATTTGCTAAACAATTTTTTGAAGATGGCTTCGTTGTGAAAACATTTGAAGGCACTATGCTACTGCCCCCTTGGGAATCTGTAAAAGAAAACGGGGAACCTTATAAAGTTTTCACACCCTTTTATAATCATTTCCGAAAAAAAGCAGTCCCTTTAGTAGTTCCACATATTAGAGACGCCACATTTTCAAAAGTTCCTGTGAGCGTAACTAGCATATCTTCAGATCTGAATGATTTACAACTTGTCCCAACAATTGATTGGACTGCCGGGATAGACGAAAGTTGGCCAGCTGGTGAAGATGCAGCAATCCAACTCGTCAAAACTTTTATCGAAGAAGACATAGCTGCTTATAAAACAAAGCGCGACTTCCCAGCAATTTCAGGAACATCACGTATTTCTCCTTACTTAGCTATCGGTGCTCTGTCTGTCCGAAGTGTTTATCATTACGCATTAAAAATGCAGCCTGACGTTAGTGAAGCCTTTATTCGGCAATTAGTATGGCGTGAATTTGCGTATCAAATGCTGGTCCATTTCCCTCAGACTGTCAATAAACCGCTTAACCAAAATTTCGAGAAGTTCCCTTGGCTAAATAATGAAGAGCATTACCACAAATGGTGTTATGGACGAACTGGTATCCCTTTAATCGATGCAGGAATGCGTGAATTATGGTCGACAGGTTACATGCATAACCGTGTACGTATGAATGTTGCTAGTTATTTAACAAAACATTTATTGGTGGATTTCACAAAAGGCATGTCTTGGTTTTGGGACACGCTAATTGATTGTGATATCGCTAATAACACTTTTGGCTGGCAATGGACATCAGGAAGTGGAGCGGATGCTGCACCTTATTTCCGTATCTTTAATCCGTATTTACAAAGTGCAAAGTTCGACGGTAAAGCGATGTATATTAGAAAATGGATTCCTGAACTTCGTCATCTTTCAGATAAAGACATTATGGAACCCGATCAAGCCTCTGAGGATTCACTCAAAGAAGCGGGCGTCGTTTTAGGCGATACGTATCCATACCCCGTGGTAACACATAAGGCTGGACGGGCTCGTGCATTGTTAGCATATGAAGATATAAAAAAAGGATGAACCCGATTTTAATGGGTTTATCCTTTTTTGGTGGAGTTATTGGCCGTTTGGTGTTTCCGACCAACTTTCGAGTGTTTAAGACCAATTGTTTGGAGTTTCCGACCAACTTTTATGGCTTTGCGATCAGTCAAATGGTATTTCCGACCAACTCTCAAGTGTTACGACCATTCGCTCTGAGGTGGACACGATTCTTCTCTAGAAAGACACGTATACTTCATTGACGCACCATGAAACAACAACATTCTTCTCTAAAAATCCCCGTCTTCAATTAATACGGCACGGACAGGGCTTCCGTCGGCACCTTCGATTTTTAAAGGCAATGCGATTAATCTATATGCACCTTCAACTATTTCATCTAATACGAGTCCTTCTAAAATATATCGACCTGCTTTACCTAACGCATGATGCATCGGCAGATCTTTACTTGTAATCGCATCTACCGACGGCAAATCTACACCAAATAACACAATGTCATTTTCCATCATCCACTCCACCACTTCTACGTCAAAGGCTGGAATTTCTTTAGGGAAAACAGTTCTGTCATTCCAGGCATTTGTACGGAAGAGAACTGCTTTGGCAGCTGCTATATCAACTTTTCTTAACGATTCTCGAGAAATGACATCTTGCCCGCTCACATCTATTACAATTGCTTCAACGATATAGTTTTCTAGAGGCAGTTCGTGTACTTTCTCTCCCTTGTCATCAAAATGAAAAGGAGCATCAATATGAGTACCAATATGTGTGCTAGTCGTGAGTTGTCCTACATTCACGGAACCACTTTGTTGCTTCGTCCAGTTTAAGTTGAATTGGAATGAAGTATCACCTGGCCACTCTGCAACCTCACTGTTCAACATCATGGATATGTCGTGTATTTTCAATTAAGCCACCACGTTTCGTTCATTAGAAAATGTTTTGTACGATTCTTCTACCACAATGGTTTTTAATCGTTGGACCATTTCCCAGACGTCTTCAAAACTTGAATAAAAGCTAATTGGCGCTAATCGAATAATGTCCGGTGCACGGAAATCCGGGACCACATTTGCTTGTTTTAACGCTTTACAAATACGAGCCGCTTCCGGATGAGCGAGCGCAATATGACCGCCTCGAGCTTCATCAGCAACTGGCGTGACATCGACAAAACCAAATGAACCCACTTCTGTTTGAATTAAATCGCGTAAGTACTTAGTCAACGCAAGCGATTTAGCTCGAACATTTCTCATACCCGCCTCTTCAAATAATTCAACACTGCCAGTTAGTGGGGCTGTGCTAAATAAATTCGGCGTGCCGATTTGATAAGCACCTGCTCCATTTGCTTTTGAAAAGTCATGTGACATATCAAATTGCTTTGTTTTATCAGAACCGAACCAGCCAGCAAGCCCGGGCAATTCGTTATGATGACGCTCATGAATATAAAGTCCGCCTGAACCCCCAGGCCCACTATTCATATATTTATAATGACACCAAATGGCAAAATCCACGTTATCTATATGTAGTTGATGAGGAACTGCTCCAATTGAGTGTGCTAAATCAAACCCAACTAAAATCCCTTTCTTATGAGCCATTTCAGTAATACGTCCCATATCCAACAATTGCCCGCTTCGATATAACACGGATGGCAACATTAAAATAGCTACATCATCAGTCAACATTTCTTCAATAGCTTCAAGTGTTAATGTATAGCCATCATCACTTTTCACTTTTCTCATCGACACTGCTGGATTCAGTCCACGTAATCTCAAATGACTTTCTACAGCATAAATATCTGAAGGGAAATTTAATTCGTCTACAACAATTACTGATCTTTGAGCAGTTGGATGAA
The DNA here is from genome assembly GCF_049671445.1 of Paenisporosarcina sp. Lineage (GTDB taxonomy): Bacteria > Bacillota > Bacilli > Bacillales_A > Planococcaceae > Paenisporosarcina. The sequence continues at coordinate 42,124 of NZ_JBATUX010000060.1, forward strand.
ACAATGTAGAGAGCATTTGGTGAATATTAACCGTAATCGAGCCAGTGACCATCACTTCATTGCCATTAGCACCGACGACGGTTGCCACTCGTTCACTTAATTTTTCTGGATAGGTAAACCAAGGGTCTTCCCCTTCTGTCCATCCATCAATTCCTTTATCACGCCAGCTTGATACTAAATTTTCAAGCGATTGCTCAGAACGTTTTGACATGAGCCCTAAAGAGTTACCATCCATATATAGTTGGTTTTCTGGTAAATAGAATTCCTTTTTATATCCACTTAACACGTCTTGCTTGTCCATTTCCTTCGCAAACTGCACAGTTGTATCCACAGTCATTTCTCCTTTTAGCCAAACATGGCAAAGCTTAGTGCACCTAAAATCGCCGTGATTATTACGACAATCCACGGTGCTAGTTTATAAAATACTAACAGAGTAAAGGAAATTAACACAATGACAAAATCAATCGGGTCATGTACAGCACTCGTAAAGACTGGGTCATAAAGAGCTGCTAGTAAAATCCCAACTACCGCAGCATTAACACCTTTCAAGGCAGCTTGTATTCTTGGCTTTGTACGAATTACAGTCCAAAATGGCAATGTCCCCACTACAAGTAAGAATGAAGGTAAAAACATCGCGATAACCGCAATGACCGCTCCTGAAAAGCTTCCCATAATTTGACCAAGGTATCCAGACAACGTGAACAATGGTCCAGGAACTGCTTGTGCGGCACCATATCCTGCAATAAACGCTTCGGAGGACATCCAACCTGCTGGAACGACTTCTCGCTCTAACATAGGCAACACGACGTGTCCTCCTCCAAAGACAATCGAACCAACTCGGTAAAAAATATCAAAGATCGCATACCAAGTAGCTTGAACGAATGGTCTAAAGATAGGTAGTAAAATCAGTAATGCAAAGAAAAGTAACCAAGCGATAATACCTGTCTTTTTTCCAAAAGATAAAGGCATCTCAACCGCTTCTGGTGCTTTTTCATTTTTGTAAAACAAAACACCAAAAATTCCAGCCAACACAATAATCGCAATTTGTCCCCATGCTGTTGGAATTAACAATGTGGCGGCAGCGGCAATCATCGCAACCGTGATCCTGGTCCTATCAGGTGTTAATGATTTACTCATTCCCATTAAGGCATGTGCTACAACGGCAACAGCCACAATTTTCAGACCTTGAATCCAACCACTTTCAAAAGAACCGGTTTGCATAATAATCCATGCAAATGCCATAAGTAAAAAAACTGAAGGCAAAGTAAAACCAATCCACGATAAGATTCCTCCAAGCAAACCACCACGTAACATACCAATTGAAATCCCTACTTGTGAACTTGCTGGTCCAGGCAAGAATTGGCATAGAGCCACTAAATCCGCATAAAGTTTGTCATCGAGCCATTTTCTTTTTTGTACATATTCGTCTCTGAAGTATCCAATATGTGCTGCTGGTCCTCCAAAAGACGTAAGACCTAATTTGGTTGATGCAGCTAAGATTTCAAGATAACGACCTGTTTTTTTCTCCTTCAAATCTCATTCACTTCCTAACATATAAGTTTACTCTTATATGATACAAGAGGAACAAACAGCTTAACAGTATTAATCGCGATAGAAAGTAATATTTGTTTTTTATAGGTAAGTATTTTATTATTATAGGTATTAACTATTTTTAAGAAAACAGGAGGTGTACACTTTGTTCTCCCCCTCATTCGGGTTTGGAACAAAGGAATTCTTTGGACATAGCCATACGATTGACAGCATTTGCTGTCTTAATCGCCTTTACGGCATTCTTCGTTGCAAGTGAGTTTGCTATTGTAAAAGTGAGAGCAACACGCATTGATCAATTAATTGAGGAAGGAAATAAGCGTGCTATACGCGCAAAGCGAGTCATTTCAAATTTAGATGAATATTTATCAGCATGTCAGTTAGGTATTACAATGACCGCATTAGGTTTAGGTTTACTTGGAGAACCGACTGTCGAGCTTTTATTACATCCACTATTTGAACGTTTCGAGCTTAGTGAAAGCATGTCGAGCATCCTTTCTTACGGAATTGCGTTCTCATTCGTTACATTCTTGCACGTAGTTGTCGGTGAATTGGCACCGAAAACGTTAGCTATTCAAAAAGCGGAGCAAGTTGCTTTAGCTACTGCAACTCCATTAATTTGGTTTTACCGCATCATGTATCCAATTATTAAATTCTTGAACGGTTCTGCTCGTGCTCTAACTGGTCTTTTTGGATTAAAGCCAGCATCCGAATCTGAACTTGCACATACAGAAGAAGAACTTCGTATGATTCTTTCGGATAGCTTGAAGAGTGGTGAAATTAACCAATCAGAATATAAGTTTGTAAACAAAATTTTTGAATTTGACGATCGGATTGCCAAGGAAATCATGGCGCCTCGTACTGAGATGAGCACCATTGATAAAGATACAACTCTTAGACAAGTGTTCGACCAAGTCAATGTTGAGCAATACACTCGTTATCCAGTTACCGACGGTGATAAAGACCACGTAATTGGATTGGTGAATATGAAAAACTTATTAACGGCCTACATTAAAGATGAGTCGACGATCAATCGACCAGTCATTGAATATATGCAGCCTATTATTCGTGTTATTGAAACGATTCCTATCGGTGAATTATTACTTAAAATTCAACGTGAACGTATTCACATGGCAGTATTGATGGATGAATATGGTGGAACCTCTGGATTGGTTACCATCGAAGATATTCTTGAAGAAATTGTCGGTGACATTCGTGACGAGTTTGATAACGATGAATTACCAGATGTTCAGAAATTAGGAGATCATCATTATATTCTTGATGCAAAAATCTTAATTGAAAATGTCAATGATCTTTTAGGCATTGGTATTGATGAAGAGGATATCGATACAATCGGCGGATGGTTCTTGACCAAACATTTTGAAGCCATTAAAGGTGAAAAAATAATTGAGCAAGGCTATGAATTTACGATTAAAGATATGGAAGGTCATCACATACTGTATCTAGAAGTTAACAAATTAACAAAACAAGAAATTGCTGATATTCTCGAAGATCAGTCAGTGTAATCATAGAAATAAACGACTCTCACTTTGAGAGTCGTTTTCTTATGTCTGAGAGTGTTGTAGGAGGGAAACAAAATGGAGCTATATACACAATTAAGAGAAGGGGAAAAAGGTGCATGGATTAGCATCGGAACCTATCTTATACTGAGTGCTTTAAAGCTAACAATTGGATATATCGGAACATCTGAAGCTTTAAAAGCTGACGGTCTAAACAATACGACAGACATTGCAGCATCTATTGCCGTTTTAATCGGTCTACGTATTTCTCAAAAACCTCCTGATGAAAATCATCATTATGGTCACCTTCGTGCCGAAACCGTTGCCTCACTTGTAGCAGCCTTCATTATGGCTGCTGTTGGATTGCAGGTGCTAATTAATGCAGGTGGTAATTTACTACACCCGATACATGAAACCCCTTCCCTATTAACGGCTTTTGTTGCAGGTGGCAGTGCCATCGTCATGTTTTTCGTTTATCGCTATAATTTAAAGCTCGCGAACCGCATTAATAGCTCAGCTGTCCGAGCGGCTGCCTATGATAATAGATCCGATGCACTTGTCAGCCTTGGAGCCACAATCGGTATACTAGCAGCAATTTTTGGTGTCCCTATTCTCGATTCAATTACTGCTATCTTAGTTGGTTTTTTAATTATGAAAACAGCATTTGATATTTTTGTCGAAGCGGTTCTTACATTAACAGATGGCTTTAACGAAGAAGAAGTTGAAACATTATCGGTCCTTGTTAAAAAAGTTCAAGGCGTTATTCTTTTAACAGACTTTAAAGGACGCATGCATGGAAATCTCATGTTTGTCGATTTAACGGTTAAAGTAGATCCGTCTTTAAATGTAATAGAAAGCCATCGAATTACGGAAGAAATCGAGAGAAAAATTCATATTGTTAAACCATTTTGTATGGTTTTGGTCCATATCGAACCCTATATGCCAGTACCACCGAAAAAAAATGAATCAGCACGTTTGTATTAGATGTGTCTCTAAATAAAGATACCTGGATGGTTTTTATCTTTGTCAGGTCTTTGCTTTTCCCCTCTTCTTATTTCACTTAAATGTTTTTTCAGAATAGGAACAAATTTCTCATTTTAGTGGTTGACTAAATGAATATGCTTTTGGTAAAGTTATACTATTAAAAGAAAGCAGGTGAGGTATTATGACAATTTTATATGAGTATGTAAAAATGCGAATTGGCATGTTCCAGGTATCTCTTCACACGTGTGCTTTCTAAAAGTAGACCGTATCTTGTGATGTGTATTTTTAACCGTGGCTGCCTTTTCGCAGACACGGTTATTTTATTTACACAAAACAGGAGGAATACACATTGAAAATAGTTGAAAATTACGGTTGGAACGATTCTTGGAATGCCAAATGGGCAGACCAATCCAATAATGAAAAATTACAAAATTGCATCGCAGGTCGTATCTTGCTTGAGCATAAACATATGTACCGAGTTGTAACAGATGAAGGTGAATGGTTAGCTTCTCTTTCAGGGAGCTTTAAGCATACAGCACATGATCGAAGAGACTTCCCTGCTGTTGGTGACTGGGTAGCTGTAGAAAAAATGCCTGGTGAAGAAAAAGGTATTATTCGCAGTATTTTGCCAAGAACATCGATATTTTCTCGAAAAGTTGCGGGTCAGACGACTGTCGAACAAATTGTTGCCGTTAACGTTGATATTGTTTTTCTAGTGATGTCTTTAAACTTAGACTTTAACGTTCGGAGGCTCGAACGATATATTATTGCCGCTTGGGATTCTGGCGCTAACCCAGTGATTGTCCTCACAAAAAAAGATCTTTGTGATGATCCTCAGTATTATGTGGATCAAACTAAAGATGTTGCCTTTGGCGTGCCGATTCATATCGTCAGCAGTGTAACGGGGGAAGGAATTGCTGAACTTCAAGAGTTATTAAAAGATGGGAAAACAGCTGCTCTCCTCGGTTCATCAGGGGTAGGAAAATCTTCTTTAACTAATGCACTATGTGGTGAAAACGTTATGACGGTTCAAAACATTCGAGAAGATGATGATAAAGGTCGCCATACAACGACTCATCGTGAACTGTTCCGTATGCCTGGTGGAGGATTATTAATTGATACACCTGGTATGCGCGAGTTTCAGATGTGGGACAATAGTGAAAGTCTTGATACAGGCTTCAAAGATGTCAAGCAATTTGCAAGCTCATGTCGCTTCTCTGATTGCCAACATACGAATCAGCCAGGTTGTGCCGTCCAAGAGGCGCTTGAAAATGGTTCTTTAACCCGTGAACGCTATGCAAGTTATGAAAAGTTAAAACGTGAACTAGCTTATGTTGAAAGAAAAGCTGATGCTGCTGCTCAAAAAGCGGAGCGCGGGAAATGGAAACAGATCACGAAAGACATGCGCAAGCGACCTGGGAAAAAGAGATAATAATTATCCAAAAGCCAGCCCATCAAATATGGGCTGGCTTTTCTGTTTTTTTTGGAAAGCACTCTTTCACCTAGCTGTATGTGCTTTTAGTCTTTTTCAGACGTCAATGCCTATTTTTCAGACGTGATGCCCGTTTTTTCAGACGTCAACTCCATTTTTTCAGACGTCAACCTCGAAAAGTCAGACTGAGATTTTCAAAACGAGTGTACCTTCCCATTATTCCCCCACATAGAAAGAACCGCATCCCATAATAAAAGGAATGCGGTTCTTACTTTTATCTATATCAACTGTTGTTCTTTTACTTCTTTTGCTATTCGAGCGTACATTTTTAATTCTTCAACTAACCCGTCTACTTGCTCAGCCGCTTCCCTATTCAAACCATCGCGGTCGTAATCAAAAACACTAGGATCGAGCACTAATTGACGAGGAATTGCATTAGCATACACCCCACGCATAACCGTTCGCATATTATTTAAACAGTTAATCCCACCTTTACCTCCACCAGCCATAGCGATTAAGCCTACTGACTTGTACAGGAATTGTGTACTGCTTAAGAAATCGAGTGTATTCTTTAAAGCTCCACTCATTGCACTATGATATTCAGGTGATAAAAGTAAAACAGCATCTGCATCAAGAACAGACTGTCGTAATGATTTCACAAAAGGATTAGACGATTGATCTTCTTCTCCCGTGTACATCGGCATGTCCACAATACTTAAATCGACTGTGTGGAATCCGTAAGTACGTTCAATAAATCGAGCTGCAATTGCAGTCCGTCCATGCTTTCTGGGTCCACCACTTATTACTAATATGTTCATTTCTATTCTCTCCTTTTTAACAATTCAGATCACAACGAGCTAGGTTCAGTTAATCCATGCTTAACAGCATACAGTGCAGCTTGTGTACGATCTTGTACAAGTAATTTTGAAAATATATTTGATATATGAGTCTTCACTGTTTTCTCAGTCACGAACAATGACGAAGCAATTTCTTTATTACTCTTCCCTTTTGTAAGCTCAGACAAAACATCTTGTTCCCTTGGCGTCAGTGGATAAAGTTTATGCGGTGGTTCGACATGTGGCTCTCTCACTTTCATCAGTTGTGAGGTAGCTTGTGGATGCAGAGTATTTTCTCCACGCATTAATTTACGAATGGACTCCACTAAATCGTCGGGTTCAATATCTTTTAATTGATAACCTGCAGCTCCCGCTTCTATCGCAGGAATGACGTGGTCACGGTCTGAAAAACTTGTCAGCATTAACACTTGTGTTTGTGGATGCTGTGCTTTGATTTTTTTGGTCGCTTGGATTCCATCCATAATAGGCATGACCAAATCCATTAATACCACATCAGGTTTAAGCTTGGCTGCCAATTCAACGGCTTCTTTACCATTCGTAGCTTCACCCACAACATCCATATCTTTTTGCGTTTTCAAAAAGAATAATAAGCCTCGTCGAACAACATGATGATCATCCGCAATCAGTACTCTAATCATGCAGATTCCTCCTTAATGTGGCAAACGGATTAATAATTCCGTTCCTTTTTCAATGTGACTGACCCAGTCAGCAGTTCCCCCAGCAGCTTTTGCACGGTCTTTCATACTTTGCAAACCGATGGATGGGATTTGTACATTTGCATCCATCTGGAATCCGCAACCTTCATCTTTTAAAACGACTAGTACATCCGTTTGTGTCACGGTGATAAATAGTTCCGCTACCTGGACTCCTGCATGTTTTCGAACATTATTTAAACCTTCTTGCGCGATACGGAACAATGTTTCTTCAGTTCGTGATGGTAAATTAATTACACCTGAAACCGTAACTTTTAGCGTAAGTCCTAGCATCTCGGCGTAACCGTTAATTCCTTCAATCAATCCAGTTTCTAATCCTTTTGGACGCAGTTGCCAAATAAGTGCACGCATTTCGGTCAATGCTTCTTGTGTTAAATGTTGAATTTCTCGGAACGTTTCTTTGACTTCTGTTTGATCTGCCATTTCGCTACCACCTCTAGCGGTCAAGGTGACGGAGAAAAGCAGCTGGTTGACCGAGTCATGTAAATCTCGAGCTAAGCGGTTTCGTTCTTGAACAAGCGCCATTTCCTGTTCTTGTTTTGTTAACAAAATGCGCTATATGGCTGAACCTAGTTGAAAGGCCACAGACTCTAACAAAGCAAGCTCGTGTTCATTAAATGCCACAGTATTTGGAGACGCCACATTTAACAGCCCGAATTTTTCTGGTCCTGATTGTAAAGGTACGGTTGCATGATGTGTGATGCCTTCATGGTCTCCCACTTTTGCATCAATCGCACTTTCTATTCGTTGACATTCTATCAAATTCGTCGCTTTTTTCAACTCTCCATTGCGGTACTTCGAAACACACCAGCAACCACCTTTTTCCAAATGACGACAACTGCCGTATTCAAGTGCTTGTGGAAGGTTTTCATGAGCCACTAATTGATGCTTTCCTTTTGTATCAATAAAGAAAATCCAACCTGTTTCAAACTGTGTACCTGTTAAAAATTTACGTAATGCGCCCTGTAGCATCGGTATCATTTCGGTTTCTTCATTCAACAATTCGGCAATTTCTTTCAATAATCCGATGTTAGAATGCTCGTTTGATTGCATACAGTCGCCTCCATCTTACTTGTCATTATATCCTCAATTATACCACTCGTTTTCATGCATTCGCATGAGGGATCGTTCATACTTTTGACTGAATTGTTACTCTTGTAGGGTTCTCCACAAATAGAATGTCGCGTAAGCACGCCATCCACTCCAATTCTTAGCCCAATCTTCAATTTCAGCCAATGATGGTTTTTCAGTTCGATTAAGCACTTTTTTCAACGCATTATGTAAACCTACATCGGCTAATGGAAATGCATCCGTATGACGTAAACATCTCATGATGACATAATTGGCAGACCACTTTCCAATACCTCTAATGGCAGTCAAACGTGTCTCCATTTCTTCCAAAGACATCATCAATAGCTGTTCTTTATTTAACTGACCAGTGGCAATTAGTTTTGCAACACCAATAATGTATTCTGCTTTTCTTTGAGTAAAAGAGAGCTTGCGCAAATCTTCTACTGTTAGAGAAGCAATTTGTTGCGATGTAGGAAATAGCCAATACTCTATGTTGTCATGCACAATCGACTCTCCATACGTTGTAACAAGCTTTTGTTTTAAACCATATGCAACATGTAAACTGATTTGTTGTCCCATAATGGACCAGCTAAGTGCCTCAAACAGTTCCTCCACAGCTATTATCCGAAGTCCCTTGTATGCTAGGACGACTTTCTTCAAAATCTCATCCCGATACGCTAAATCATAGAAAGGTTGTAGATCACGTGATAAATCAAACCACTCATCAACAAAGTCAGTCACCGCTTTAGAAACTTCCCTGCTTGGGTTCATTAGTTGTGGAAACGATAAGATGAGCTCCTTATCTAAAATATGTAATTTAATCAGCACCACTTCATTGTGAATTTGAATCACTTTCATGACGCTTTTCTTTTCAAGATTAACTCGGTGCAATACTTCTTTTTGATTGCGTGCTAAATAAGACAACATATCGTCCCCGTTGACGTCTTGGATGGCTCTTCTTAACTCACTTCCATGTAACTGCCACATATTTATACCTCCATAAAAAATAAAACCCTATTAGCATTTTCACTAATAGGGTCCACTTTTACATACTGAAACGCTGTTCCATTTCATCTGTGAATTGCGTTTTAATCGTATTGAGTTTTTCTTTACTTTCAGCTTTAGTTGGACTCGTTACACCAATATAGTATTTAATCTTCGGTTCAGTCCCACTTGGTCGGACACAAACCCATGAACCATCCGCTAAGAAATACTTCAATACGTTAGCTTTTGGCAATGTAATATTTTCATCCTTACGTCCATCTGTAAAGCTTCGAGTTTGCATTAAATAATCTTCTTGAGAAGAAATGGCAATCCCTGCAACTTCAGTTAGAGGTTGATGACGCAAATTGGTTAGCAGACCTTGAATAGCACGTGCACCGTCCGCTCCTTTTTTAGTTATCGAAACTAACCCTTCGAAGTAATAGCCGTGACGTTCAAATAAGTCATCCAAAACATCGAGCAATGTTTTGCCTTGCGCTTTGTAATAAGCAGCTGCTTCCGTAATAGCCAAGACAGATTGAATCGCATCTTTATCCCGAACGAATGGTTGAATTAAGTAACCATAGCTTTCTTCATAACCAAACAAGAAAGTATATTCGTTAGTTTCAGTGTATTGTTGAATTTTTTCTCCAATAAATTTAAAACCAGTTAGTACATCTTCTGTTGAAGAACCATGGTATTCTGCAATCACACGACCTAAATCAGACGTAACGATGGTTTTAAATACGCGACCATTTGCTGGCATTTGGCCCTTCTCTTTTAACTGAGTCAGTAAATACTCAATTAAGATTGCGCCAGTTTGGTTGCCCGTTAATAGTTCGTAATCTTCCCCTTGTTTAACAGCAACACCGACACGATCTCCATCTGGATCAGCAGTTATTAATACATCTGCAGCTGTTTCTTTTCCTATTTTCATCGCTAACTCAAAAGCACCTGCTTCTTCTGGGTTAGGAGATTTTAGTGTTGGAAACTCACCATTTGGCTCCATCTGATCTTCAACATACATAAAATTCTCGTATCCCGTATGTTTCATTAGTTGACGAACGGTTGAACCTGAAGCTCCATGGAGAGGTGAAAACACCACTTTCAACGCATTTTTACCAGCAAATTCAGGTTGAAGTTGAATAGAAGCGACCTTGTCAAGATAAGCTTCGTCTAAATCTTGCCCAATCGTTTGAATCAAGCCATTTTGTAAATACTCTTCCGTGTTCCCCACTTCAATAGCTAACTCATCGCCAACTTTTTGAACAAAAGAAATCACTGCTTCAGCATCTTCAATATTAAGCTGTGCACCATCTTCACCGTATACTTTGTAGCCATTATACTCTGGAGGATTATGACTTGCCGTAACTACTATCCCCATAAATGCCCCTAGTTCCCGAACACTAAATGATAATTGTGGTGTGGTTCGAGGTTCGCCATATACAAAGGCGTGAATCCCGTTTTTGGCAAATGTACTTGCAGCTTCTTGTGCAAATTCAGGTGATTTTCTACGACTATCATAAGCAATAACAATTCCTTTTTTCATCGCTTCTGTCCCGGCTGCTTTAACGTAATCTGCTACACCTTGTGAAGCTTTGCGAACTGTATAGGTATTCATGCGGTTTGTACCAACACCAATTTCCCCACGCATTCCACCTGTGCCAAATTCCAAGTCCTTATAAAAGGCATCTTCCAAACGTTTATCATCTTGAACGATGATAGACAGTTGATCCTTCCATTCAGCTTCAAGCTGAGTGTACTCCAACCATTTTGCAGCAGTTTGTTGATAACTCATACATTCTCCTCCAATTGAAACGATGGAATTGCTACTCCTAGCCCCGAGATGCATAGAAGCACATAGTAACAATGAAAAGCTTGGCATCTTAAATCTATCCATACACTTTATAACTAAAAATCCGCTATAAATGAAAGCTCAATCTAGATGGCATCGCAAATCACTGCTACATGCGGCATACGTTTCACCCTTTTTTATAGTCGATTCTATATATATCATGACGACGGTCTTTCAACTGTTTAACCGTTCCGTCTTGTCGTTGACGACGTAGAATTTCTAAATCTACGTCTCCAATTAACACCATTTCTAAGTTAAGGCTCGTTTCACCAACAATACCGTCACGTGCAAACTCAAAATCAGATGGTGCGTAAATGCCAGACTGAGCATACTGAATATCCATATTTTCAGTTTGAGGCAAGTTTCCAACCGTTCCTGAAATAACCGTATAAATTTGATTTTCAACAGCTCGAGCTTGTGCACAATATTTCACGCGCAAAAATCCTTGTCGATCCTCTGTACAGAAAGGAACGAAAATAATGTTGGCACCCATATCTGTTGCGATACGTGCAACTTCAGGGAACTCAATATCATAGCAAATTTGGATGGCAATTTTCCCGCAATCTGTATCAAATACGCGAACGGAATCACCAGCACTAATGCCCCACCATTTACGTTCATTTGGTGTAATGTGAATTTTATATTGTTTCTCAATCGAACCATCACGGCGGAATAAGTAAGCGATATTATAAATCTCATCATTTTCTTCTTTCACAAAATGTGAACCGCCAATAATGTTAACGTTATAGCGAACAGCTAAATCGGTAAAGAGCTCAATATATTGAGGTGTGTATTCAGTCAAACGTCGAATAGCTCGACTTGGTGAGGGCTCATTCAAAAATGACATTAATTGAGTAGTGAAAATTTCCGGGAACACCACAAAATCTGAATGTGCATCGGAAGCAACATCAACGAAGTACTCACATTGATTGGCTAAATCGTCAAACGATTCAATCGCACGCATCATATATTGAACCACACAAATCCGAACGGGATAACTCGTTTTAAAATGACGTTTTGACATTGGTTTATAGTCAACATTATTCCATTCCATTAACGTCGCATATTTGCCCGAAGCAGTATCATCCGGTAAATAGTTCGGGTTAATACGCATAAGCGTAAAGCCATTCATAATTTGGAATGTTAACACCGGGTCATAAATTTTATGTCTCGATACAGCGTCAACATAATCACGTGGCATCATCTCGTCTGAGTGTTTGTGATAGTTTGGAATACGTCCACCAATAATAATGGATTTCAAGTTAAATTGACGGGCGATTTCTTTTCGTGCTTCATATAAACGTTGACCGACTTTCATACGTCGATATTCGGGATGTACCATTACTTCAATACCATACATATTGTATCCTTCTGGATTATGATTCGTAATATACCCATCATCTGTAACATCTGACCACGAATGACGATCATCATACTCATCAAAGTTTATAATTAAACTTGAGCAAGACCCGATAATATGTCCATCAAGTTCTGCAACAAGTTGTCCTTCAGGGAAGACAGTTAAGTGACTACGTAATTGATCAACTTTCCATGGATCCATTCCTGGAAAACAAAGCCTTTGCATGGCTAACATTGGTTCTATATCTTCCATGGTCGTTTGTCGGATGACCATGCTTACTTCAAACTGGGATAAATCGAATTCTTCTGACATGTGGATCAATCTCCTTCACAAAAGCTACTTATTTTATTATATAGAACTTCGGACTCCGTTGAAAATATTTTACTTGTTTGACACTTAGAATTATAATTTGTTATGGGTTTACCCTCAGAAGAGGAGAATTAACGATGACGAAAAAATCAGAGAATATTTTATTGTTTATGTGGGTCGTTTCATTAACAGCCACAATGGGGTCCCTTTTCTTTTCTGAAATTAGGGGTTATGAACCTTGTGAGTTATGTTGGATCCAACGAATCTTCATGTATCCACTCGTTCTTATTTTAGGAATTGCCTATGTGCAAAAAAATGCAAGAATTGCTGTAACGACTGCAATCTTCTCCGTGATTGGAGGAGCCATTTCTTTGTATCATTATGGTTTACAAAAAGTTAGCTTTTTATCTGAAAATGCACCTGCTTGTGGGCGCGTGTCTTGTACTGGTGAGTATATCAACATCTTTGGCTTCATCACCATTCCATTTTTAGCATTAACTGCATTTATTCTCATCGCTATCAGCAGCTTCATGATTTTAAAAGATTCAAAGGGGGAAAAATAAAGATGAAAAAATTATTAATTATCGGTGGAATTATTGTCGCAGTTTTCGCATTGATTATTGTCCTGAATAATATGTCCAACAACAATAAACTAGCGGACAATCCTTACGGAACTAACGACTTGAAACAAGAAACAATTGACCAGCTTGACGATGAAAACTATCAAAACATCATTCTACCTGATGACTTGAAAGCTAAGGTAGAAAGTGGAGAGCCTGTAACTGCCTACTTCTTTAGCCCTATTTGTGTGCATTGTAAAGCCATGACACCCGTTTTAATGCCAGTAGTAGCAGAAATGGATGCTGAAATAGTTCAATATAATGTTTATGAATTTGAACAAGGTTGGGAAGATTATAAGATAAAAGCAACGCCTACCCTGATTCATTTTGAAGATGGAAAAGAAGTTTCACGCATGGTTGGAAATCAACCTGAAGAAAATATTAAAACATTTTTAAGTGATGTTGTATTAAAATAGAAGATAACGTAGACCATGTCATCGTACATGGTCTATTTTTAGGAGGAATAAAAATGATTACAACTTTTCAATATGCATTACAACAAGATAATATTACAATCGAAGAACTTCTCCGTGACGATTTCCATATCGGCAAGAAAATCATGCACGAGATGCGCATGGCTAAAAGTATTTTGAATGAAAGCGGAGAGCCTATTGTATGGCAACACCATTTTCCAATAGGTACTAAACTTACCTTCAATATAAACGTGGAACCCTCTTCTTATGTGGCAACTAACAATTGCGAAGTACCAATTTTATTTGAGGACGCTCATGTACTTGTCGTCTCTAAACCTGCAGACATGGCTACACATCCAAACGAACCAGGACAAACTGGAACATGTATGAATCATGTCATAGCCCATGTGAATAAGCAAGGTGGCGTATATGCAGAACACGTCCACCGCCTGGATCAAGGAACTAAAGGATTAGTGTTAATTGCGAAGCATCCACTTATCAAATCAATGCTTGATCGTATGCTTGAAGAGAAAAAAATTATTCGCACGTATGAAGCAATTGTAGACGGCTATATGACACAAAAAAGCGGATCTATTCGAACATCAATAGGTACAGACCGTCACGATTCGGCTCGTCGTGCTGTTTCCCCATCTGGTCAAACAGCGATTACCCACTTTGAAGTAGTGGGACAAGATGCCAACTTCACTAAAGTAAACGTGATTTTAGAAACAGGACGTACACATCAAATCCGAGTTCACTTTAGCTCAATTGGCCATCCCGTAACAGGTGATAGAATGTATGGTTCAAGAACGAGACAGGATAACTATTCACTTCAAGCTCGTAAATTGCAATTTGTCCATCCGATTACAAAAGAAATGGTCATTGTTGAAGATTATAAGTAAAAAAATTAAAAGAGATTCCCGAGTGTTTTCAACTCGGTGAATCTCTTTTCTTCGGTTCTGTAAAAAGTATGCTTTTGTTTATCGTACAGTTGCGCTAGCCTCACTTTCCGTAACATGAAAGTAAGTTGCATCGCTTTGCTAGCTTCGTCGCAAAGAATACTGAGCTGTCCTAAAAGACAGAAAATATGACTATTACAGTTCCCTTTTTATACTTAGTAGAGGCTGATTTCCGTTCTAGACGGACGCTTTCCGCGGGCATGGCCTCAGCCTCCTCGACGAGCAAGCTCGCCTCCGGGGTCTTCAGCTCATGCTATTCCCGCTGGAGTCGCCGTCTTTCACTCCAATCAGCCTTAAGTTTATTTGCAAAACAAACAATTATAACTGTTTACAATGTTCGAATGTAGGTACAGAAAAAAGACGCATGTTTCACTTATTTGTATTAGGGACTTATGAGATAGCCCAATATTCTTTCTTGCTACATGCTAGGCGAAAATGTAGTTTCTTGTTTGTTCTTCAATATCAATAGCACTCTTTCACATTGCACTTCTAATGGTTCAACTAAATTGTGTTGAAGTAAGGAATCGGTTCAAAAACATTTGTTTCTATTTCTGCATCGCTGCGCTAGCTTCGTCGCCAAGATTATGGTCGAAGTTACTATGAGAGAAACTTGACTGTTCGTCAGCGGAAAGGGAGCTAATTCCCTCTTCTCTATAACATGCTCTTCTGATTATTTCGTATTGTAATATCAACAGCAGTCGTTAATAAAACCTTATCTTTAAAAGTTAAAATTGAAATTATCTGGGTCAGCGCCTGTTCGTTCATTTAAATTTAGTGAATCAATATTTTTCATGTCTTCAAATGATAATACAAAATCGTATACGTCTGCATTTGAAGCAATTCGTTCAGGTGTTACTGATTTTGGAATCACCGTTAAGTCATGCTGCAGATGCCAACGAATAATAATTTGTGCTGGCGTCTTATCGTATTTGTCAGCCATTCGCACAAGCGAAGGTTCATTTAGTAAGCCACCGCGTGCTAAGGGTGACCAAGAAGTTACAGCAATTTGGTTGTCTGCACAGAACGTTCTCAGGTCATACTGTGTAAGACGAGGGCTTAATTCGATTTGATTTACCATAGGTTTTACATTTGCTTTCACAAAAAGCTCTTCTAAATGATGTTGGTGATGATTCGAAACACCCGTTGCTCGTATTAACTTCTCATCATAGAGACGTTCAATGGCACGATATGTGTCTTTAAATGTTTCTAGTACCGGCCAATGTGTTAAATATAAATCCAAATAATCAAAGCCCAAATTTTCTAACGACGTTTCAAATGCTCTCAATGTTTGATCATAGCCTTGATCCGTAGTCCACACTTTCGTTGTGACAAAAATATTTTCACGTTTTACACCTGATGAACGCACAGATTCTCCGACTTCTTTTTCATTACCATACAGAGAAGCCGTATCAATCGCACGGTACCCAACTTGAAGTGCAGTAGTCATCGCTCTAATAGATTCTTCTTCATTAGTCATTTTATATACACCTAATCCGAGCCTAGGCATTTCAACACCGTTATGTAAGGTTTTTGTTGATTGTAAGGTAAGCTTCATTTTCTTCATCCTTTCAAATCACTCTCCTTCTATTGTACAAATATCTAGCTTTTTTTACGAGCGAGAAGATTTTTCATGAAAAACTATTGCACTTTACCCAAAAAACGAATAATATATGGAATGTTGATTATTTCGTTCGTCTTTTCGAAAGGAGACACACTATGTTTCGCTTAAAAGAGCATAATACTAATGTAAAAACTGAAGTCCTTGCAGGAATGACGACTTTCCTGACAATGGTATATATCGTAATTGTCAATCCGGTCATATTGGCAGACGCTGGGGTACCTTTTGATCAAGTGTTTCTAGCAACTATTATTTCAGCAGTCGTGGGAACATTATGGATGGGGTTATTTGCAAACTACCCAATTGCTATCGCACCTGGTATGGGATTAAATGCATTTTTCACTTATACCGTTGTTATTTCATCGAATGGAGAAATTAATTACATAACGGCCTTTTCAGCCGTTTTTATTGCCGGACTATTATTTATCATTCTTTCATTAACACCGTTACGTAAAAAATTGATTGAGATTATTCCTGAAAACTTAAAACACGGCATTACTGCTGGAATTGGCTTGTTTATCGCATTTATAGGATTACGCCTTTCCGGTTTAGTAGAAGCACATCCACAAAACTTAGTGAAGCTCGGTGATTTGACGAGTGCACCTGTGTTGCTTACCTTGTTTGGATTGCTTATAACGTTGATCTTAATGGTTATGAATGTCTATGGTGCTTTATTCTACGGAATGATTGCTACGGGAATTGTTGCTTTCTTCACAGGGCAACTTAAGTTTGAGGCTACGTTAATGAAGCTACCATCTTTACCTGAAGGCGTGATTGTTTGGAATCCTGTTATTGCAATGGGCGATGTCTTCCAGTATGGCATGATCGGGATCGTCATTTCCTTCCTACTCGTTACGTTATTTGATACAACAGGAACAATGATTGGCGTAGCAAAACAAGCTGGTTTAATGAAAGGCAATAAAATGCCAAGAGCAAGACAAGCTTTGCTAGCTGATTCAGTTGCAACAACAGTTGGAGCAATGTTCGGTACAAGCCCAACATCCGCCTACATAGAATCATCTTCTGGAGTAGCAGTTGGAGGTCGTACTGGATTAACATCAGTAACAGTAGCGATTCTTTTCATCATCGCGGCATTCTTTGGACCACTTGTTTCTTCTCTTTCAAGTGTCGCAGCTATTACTGCTCCCGCTTTAATCATAGTTGGTAGTTTAATGATTAGCGCTGTGAAGCATATCGATTGGGATACGTTTGATGAAGCATTCCCTGCGTTTATAATCATCTTAACGATGCCATTAACTTCAAGCATTGCGACAGGAATTGAACTTGGTTTTATTTTGTATCCATTACTTAAGATTTTTAAAGGACAAGCAAAAAATGTACATCCTTTACTCTATATATTCGCTGCTCTTTTCTTGTATCAACTATTATTTTTACCACATTAATAAACCGACTGGAGCCAAGTGCTTCAGTCATTTTTTTGATGATTTTTATTCGAATTACTTAGATGGGTTCTTGCAGTCAAGTTATTGAACGATATTCGCCACATTTGTCTCTTAGAGAATATTTCTTTTTGAAATGAAGTAAGCTATACTTAAGTATGATATTTAATTCTCTCAAAAGGAGGCAACGTATATGAACTTACTACTTATTCTTGGAGTCACTGTTGCATTCCTTGCTGCGATTTTCACGGCAGGATACGATGACAAACCAGGTGCATCGGAAAAAAAATAAACATGTAAAAAGGGATTGCTAGTATAATTAGCAATCCCTTTTTTTATTTGGACAAACGTATCATTCTATTATGTCCCGCTTTTACTTCAAATTCGGATAGTCTTGCTGACGAAGTGCTTCATAAATCAGAATAGCAGCTGTATTCGATAAGTTTAATGAGCGTACATTGTCGTTCATAGGAATACGTAAGCAGCGATCTTGATTGGCATCAATTAATTCTCTTGGCAATCCAGATGTCTCTTTTCCAAAAACGAAAAAAGTATCTTTCTCTCGGTCGCTATAGTCAAACGTTGTATGAGGCTTCGATCCATGCTTTGTGAGGAAGAAGAACTCTCCTAATGGATACTTAGCAAACAATTCCTCTAACCCGTCATAATAATGAATATCTACGTGTTCCCAGTAATCTAGTCCTGCTCTCTTTAACATCTTATCATCTGTTGAAAAACCAAGAGGTCGAATTAAATGAAGTTTTGTATCTGTTCCTGCACAAGAACGTGCGATGTTCCCTGTATTGGCTGGGATTAATGGTTGATAAAGTACCACGTGAATGCTCATTTTTCCACTTCCTTAATTTACGGTTTGAAACGCTAAGCCTTTATGGATTTCTTCCACCACTTCTGCGTCTGTTTCGGTAACTAGAGCTTGATATAGAGAAGCTCTTCCCTCTTTTGTACCAATCTTGCCGATTGCCCAAGCTGCTGTACCACGAATTACAGGTCTCTCATCTTTTAAAAGTAAGTCTATTAATTGAGGGATCGCACTTTCTTCTTTAAAATGAGCTAACGCTAAAATAGCGTTTCGTTGAATCGGTTTCTTCCCTCTCCATGATCCAGAAACATGTCCAAATTTTGTTTTAAATTCCTTGTTACTCATTTTCAATAAGGGTAAAAGAAGTGGTTTTGCAAGCTCGGGATCCGGCTGGAAATCAAGTTGGTGCATATTAAACTTTCCTTTATTTTTAGGGCATACCGTTTGGCACGTATCGCACCCATAAATACGATTTCCGATTTTCGTTCGGAACTCATCAGGCAAGGATGTTTTTGTTTGTGTTAGGAATGCAATACATCGTTGTGCGTTCAATTGTCCACCTTCAATTAAAGCTCCAGTCGGACAAACGTCTATGCACAGCCGACAATCTCCACATTCATCTTCCATAGGTGTATCCGGCGCAAACGGGATATTGGTTATTATTTCACCTAAATAAACATAAGAACCAAATTCCGGTGTAATAACAGAACAATTCTTCGCACTCCAGCCAATTCCTGCTCGCTGTGCGACAGCACGATCAGATAACTCTCCAGTGTCCACCATTGATCGAGTTTTAGCATCAATGATATGTAAAGCAATAAATTGCTCTAATTTAGCTAAACGGTCTCTTAACACCGTATGATAGTCTGTTCCCCACGAAGCGCGGGCAAAAATCCCTCTTCGCTCGCCTTTTTTTCCTTGAGGCGCGTTTTCCATGCGTGACGGATAAGCAATCGCTATCGATATGATACTTTCCGCTTCATTCAATAACAAAGTGGGTGTCGTTCTTTTTTCGAGATCTGGTTCTTCAAAACCAGATTGATATCCAAGCTCCTGTTGTCGCTTCAATCGATTTTTCAACTCGCGAAAAGGATCGGAAGAAGCAAAGCCGATTTTATCAATTCCGATAGAGTGTGCATATGAAACGAGCTCTTGTTGAAACTGATTCACATTCATGAAAACTTCTCCCTCCTTATGCTAAAATGATGAAAAACGATCAGTAGGTGAAAACATGAAAATTTCAATTGAACCATCCATCTTTTTAATCGATGAACATATTAAATTAGGCATTAACCATTATACCAAACTTGTCGTATCAGAATCGCCTCAAATGTTAAAAGGACGCATGCAATTATTTCAAGAACACTTATTTTTTGATTTGTTGGACAAAGAATTGACCGATTATCAGGGAATTACAGAGTGGAGAGCTTTATGGAAGAAGCTTGGAGCGGATCCTGGTCGTTATCGTCCATCTATGGAGTCAATGATGCGTCGTATTCGCAATCAAAACTATTTGCAACCATTGAACAGCGCTGTCGATCTAAATAACTTCTTTTCGCTGCAATACGAAATTCCTGTAGGTCTCTATGATTTATCTCACGTAGATGGAGATGTTCAAATTGTGCTTGGTAGTGGTAAAACTACATATACAGGCATCAATGGACGCGAAAACACCTTAAATGGCATATTAAGCGTTGAAGACGCAACTGGCCCGTTTGGGAGCCCCTACGTCGATTCAATTCGGACAATAGTTAAAGAAACTACGATAGATGGCTTACAGATTTTCTTTTTACAACCCTCTACTTCTCAAGAAGATGCTAAAAAACTAATTGACTCTGCTGGGAAGATGTTTGCACAAGTAAACGGCGGAAGCTATACAACTACCCTTTTGGATAAGGCACATCCACAAGCTTCGTTTGAATAAGAGTTCTTGGTTTTCTTAATTTAAATCTGCACGTAAAAACCGCTTCGCGAAGAAGCGGTTTTTACAATTAGTTTTGCTTTTGAAGGTCCATAACTGCTTCTAAACCAGCATAAGTTGATCTGTAAATTGGAATATCTCTCTCAAGCGTACCCATTGAAATAGCAAGATTCGGACTGATTCCCACCAATATACATTTTGCTCCAATTAATTTTAAGCAATCATACAACTTTTGTATGTGAAATTGAACTTCTGAATCAAAATCACTTAGGCCAATTAAAGAAATCAAAACATATTCGATACGGTGAGAAGAACATTCCATCAATACTGAAGAAATCAGCAAATCTGCTCGTTCTGCATCAAACTCTCCAATCAGCGGTAATGCTATCGTATCTTTCCATACATGTAGAATGGGAATTGAAAGTGCTTTAATCAATTTTTCTTTCTTTTTTTCTTCTTCTGATTTTGTAGTTACGTCCATTAACATAACAACGTATCCTTCAATTTCATTTA
>NZ_JBATUX010000061.1:0-32108 GCF_049671445.1 Paenisporosarcina sp.
ATTGTTGTCATTTGTTTATCAGGGCGTGGGGACAAAGATGTTGTTACTGTACGTGATGCTCTTGGAGGTGGAACGAATGACTAAAATGAAATTACAATCTGCCATTGAACAGCAAGTCTCAACAGGCGGAAAAGCGTTTATTCCGTATATCATGGCCGGAGACGGTGGATTGTCAAAACTCCGTGAGCAATTACTGTTTCTACAAGAAGCTGGTGCCACGGCGGTCGAACTAGGGATTCCTTTTTCAGACCCGGTTGCAGATGGACCGACTATACAAGAAGCTGGTAAGCGTGCCTTGACAGCAGGAGTGACATTGCGTGGAGTATTAGAAGAAATCGGTCGCTTACAAGATGAAGTGACCATTCCAATTGTTTTAATGACGTACTTGAATCCAGTGTTCCGCTATGGCATTGAGACATTTGCAAAGGATTGCTCAAAATTCGGCGTGAGTGGGTTGATTGTTCCAGATTTGCCACTTGAAGAAAGTGCGATTGTGCATGATGAATTTATTAAACACGATTTAGCACTGGTTCAATTAGTAAGTTTAACTAGCCCTGTCGAGCGAATCGAACGCATTGCAAAAGCTTCTGAAGGATTCCTTTATGCCGTAACCGTAACTGGAATCACGGGAGCTCGAGCAGAATTTGCAACAAACGTTGGGGAGCATTTAGCGAAGCTGAAAAAAGTGAGTTCTGTTCCAGTCATGGCAGGCTTTGGGATATCTACGCCAGAGCAAGTTCGAGAAATGGGCAAACTAGCAGACGGCGTCATTGTCGGCAGTCGTATTGTCGACGCCCTTCATGCTGGTGATCTAGATAGTATCCGTGAGTTGATTGCTGCGTCGAAAGCAGTGGAAATTGTTTAATCGTAGTTTTAATTGAAGTATTGTAACCACTTGCGCAAGCGCAGGTGGTTTTTTTAGGAGGAAATTGGTTGAAACGGAATAAATACTGGTTAAAGCCAAATAAAACTCGTGTGGAGCCGATTAAAGTGCTTGCGAAACGGATCAAATCATATTCGAAGTCGATGAAAAAATTATATGAAATTACTTCACCTTTCTAGAAAACTCTTTTATTAAATGTAAAGTTGATGATTACTTACTAAACCAGTTATTAGTCATTTGAATGAGTCCATGTCGAATACCATCAAGTTTTTGCTTTTATATTGCTTATATTGAAGATTTACTACACAGAAATGTAATTTTACGCATTAAATAATGCATAGTACGAAATACTTTTAACTTCAATGAATAAACTGGAGGCTAAGACATTGAATAAAAACAATATGAATTTTGGTCATAATGTTCAAAACAATACGCTTCCAGAAAATTTTTCTGCAAAACTTGCCGTCATTGCATCAGCGATTACTACCTTTGCTGATGCTTTAGCCACAGTTTCAGCTGTATTAGCCTTAGAAGAATCAATTAAGAGCGATGAAACAGATGCAAAAAATCTAGAAATCCAGAAAAACCAAGAAAATCAATTGAAACAAATGCAAAAACAAATTGATTATTTAACAAATCAATTATCACAAATGAACAGCTCAAGGCATTAACTTATGTAAGTAAAGTGCATTTTATTATAGAGTATAGATGTAAAATGACTTTCCCCCCAAATCCGATGAACTAGCTTGGCCCTCTTGCCACTTCGCAAGAGGGCTTTTTCAGGAAAAAATCGGGTGAAACTTAATGAAAGTTGGTTGAAGTCGAAATAAAACCCTTGCGAATCCGATTAAACTATATATTTAAGCCACTAAAAATTTTTCACCTTCTTTTGAAAAGTGAAACTCTTGTATTTCATTACTCGTCAATTTATCAAAGGGAGGAATACATTTGAAAATGAAACCATTGTTATTTGCCATAATAGTTTGTTCTTTACTTTGGATCTCTGGTTGTTCGAACGGTCAGGTTAACGCGGGGGTAGATGTTAATGCAAGTAATGAAAATGAATTTCCTCCTACTATTTCTGGAACCATAAAAATTGATGACACACAACATGAAATGAAAGCCGGTGGATATAGGTGGGAAAGGAAACAAGGTTCAGAAACTCAAGTTATACAAACTGATGCAGCCTCTCCTTACCAAATTGCAGAAGATTTCAAAGCCATTGCGATAGAACCAAATCAAAAAATTACAATTGATATTGAAGAAAATCCCCAACTATTTGTTTATTTATGGAATAATAACGAAAGAGAAATAGAAATTGAGTTAAATGAAAATCAAATAACAGCTCCAGCAAGTAAAGGTAGATATATATATGAAGTATTCGCAACTTGGCCAAACGGTGAAGTTTCCTACACATTTGTTGTAGAAGTTAAATAAAGGTTTATTTTGCAAAGTAAATTTACTATTTGAATGACCAGCAAAGGTTAGTTAAGTAGGTGTATCGTTATTATCTTTTTCAGGATGTGATTTCATTGCCCGATTGGTCTTATCATACTGTTTTTAAACCAACGCTTACCCGTTTGCCGGATTCCTATGGAAGAGAATTTATCCATCGTGGCATGAGTCTCATCTCTACAATCCCAGGGGGAAGCAGTTTAATTAAAAATCTTGGTCATACGGAACCCTCCCAAAAGCTCGAAACAACCATTTTTGGTCTGACCATCTCGAACCCAGTAGGTTTAAGCGGGAAAATCGACCCCAAATTAACGGGGACTAAGGCTTTTGGCAATCTCGGACTGGGATTTTTAGAAATGGGCCCTGTTTCCCCAATGCCCATTGAGTCAAGTTCCCCACGATTTACTGAAGCGAGGGACAATCTCGTATATTCTTATCCATTAGAGTCTCTTGGTCTAAAGAAAACCGTTAATAAGCTTAAAGAGCTGAAGACATTTAAAAAGCCACTCTTTATTCGAATTGGAACAACTGGCTCCTGCGAAGAAACTTCCTCATTAGTAGAGACCTTATTTGACTACGGGGATGCTTTTATCTTAGAGGAAAAGTTTAGCGATAGAGATTTGGAAACGATAAAGAGGTCAGTAAAATCAAAGCCATTATGTTACTCGTTCTCCCATCAACAACTGGATATTGACTATTTGTCGAACCTAGTAGGAAAAAAATATATAGATGGCATCATGATAGAGGAACAAGCCATTGATACGGGATCTAGGCAACTGTTTCCACTCGTCCAAGTAGATAACTTATCAAAGACAATCCAAGATATTAAGGTAATAACAGATCTCCCTATTATCGTTTCAGGTGGAATCCTCGAACCTGAAGACGCGTTGTCTTTATTTCAATCGGGAGCTAATCTTGTCATGCTGTCGAGTGGCTATGTCTTTTCAGGTCCTGGACTTCCGAAAAGAATTAATGAAGCGTTAATGAGTGTTAAAGGACAGGAAAGAACCGAGTATAGAGGCTGGATTTGGCATTGGTTATTTGGTTTGATTATGCTTCTTGGAGGGATGCTTGCTTTACTCATAAGTATGACAGTAATTGTCTTACCATACGATGAAGCGTTTTTACAGTTAACGCGCGAACAACTAATGACAATAAATCCGAACATTATCCGATTCATGCAACATGATCGGATGACGTTAGCCGGAACGATGATTTCTGGAGGATTTCTTTACATGCAAATAGCTCGTTATGGTGTTAGATACGGCATGTATTGGGCAAAAAAAGTAATTCATATTGCCGGAGTAGTTGGATTTCTTGGGATCCTTCTGTTTATTGGATTTGGATATTTCGATTGGTTACATGGGCTACTGTGGCTTATTCTACTACCCTTTTTCTGGATGGGTTATCGAACAACTAGAAACTTCGCTGAGCATCCAGCATCTAGTAACCGCACCAACGATTCCGCTTGGAAAAAAGGATTATGGGGTCAATTCGCATTTGTGATTCTTGGAATCTCATTTATTCTTGGTGGTTTCGTCATTTCCACAATTGGCGTTTCCGGAGTGTTTGTACCGACCGATCTAACATATATCTGTATGTCACCTGATCAACTGAATGCGATAAACGAACGACTAATTCCAGTAATTGCCCATGACCGAGCAGGCTTAGGAAGTTCCTTAATTAGTGTGGGATTATTAGTATTGATGCTGTCATTGTGGGGCTTTCAACAAGGTCAAAAATGGGTGTGGTATACATTTTTAATCGGAGGAATACCTGCTTTTAGTGCAGGTATTGTCATACATTTTGCTATTGGGTACACTTCTTTTGTTCATATACTACCCGCTTACTTTGCCCTGCTGTTATTTGTGATAGGGCTTGTCTTTTCGAAGGACTTTTTCTTGAAGGGAAATGACTAAGGGGCTGTCATAAAAGTCATTTTAAAATGACTTTCATGGGCAGCCCTCTTTTCAGTTTGATTTCCGTTACAGCTCACTTCCATGTTTCGAAGCTAGCGAAGCGATGCAGAAACAGGCGGACGCTTTCCGCGGGGTCTTCACCTCATGTTATTCCCGCTGGAGTTGCCAAAAATCATATACTCCTTCTCCATGTTACAAAATTGAGATTAGTGTCTTTCTATAGAAGAATACTGTCCTCTCCACAGCGAATGGACGAAAAGTTAGGTTAAGTGGACAGAAATGAATTTGGATGGACAAAAACTTTGTCTAAGTGGACGAAAACCCGCACTGAATGGACAAAAAAGCAACCCGCTCTAAAGAGTGGATTGCTTTTTTATTGATCAATTTAAAATACTGTTTTCATTGTAATAAACTTCATTTCGGTCATTTCATCAACGGCAAACTTCACGCCTTCGCGACCGTAACCACTCATTTTGATTCCGCCGTACGGCATATGATCTGTACGGAAAGTGGGAATGTCATTAATAATAACGGCTCCCGCTTCAATTTCGTCTGCAGCTCTCATGGCATCTGTTAAGACGTTTGTGTAAATCGCTGCATTTAAACCGAATTTAGAATTATTTACGTAGCCAATCGCTTCATCTAATGTGTCATAAGGAATAATTGAAACGATTGGTGCAAAAACTTCTTCGCATACAATTTGCATGTCTTCATTTACATTGATCATGACTGTGGGCTTTAATTGACGTTCGGTAAACTCTCCACCTGTTGCGACCGATGCACCTAGAGTCTTGGCTTCTTCAATCCAATTAACAATACGTTCTACTTCGTCAGGATGGATCATGGAACCAACATCTGTATTTTCATCTAGTGGATCGCCTACTATTAATTTTTTCGTTTCTTCCACAAATGCCTGTACAAATTCATCATGCACTTGACGATTCACATAAATGCGTTGTAAGGAAATACACACTTGTCCAGCAAAACCGAAAGCTCCTTCGACGCAACGTTTCACGATTTTTTCAATCGGCACACTCGGCTCTACAATTAGCGCAGAGTTGGAACCTAGCTCTAGCGTGATTTTACGCAAGCCCACTTTTTCTTTAATGGATAATCCAACAGGTACACTGCCGGTAAACGTTACTTTTTTCACTTCTGGATGAGTAATGAGCGAGTCACTTAATTGACTGCCACTCCCAGTAATAATTTGAAGGACCCCATCAGGTAAACCTGCTTCTTTAAAAATTTCTGCCATGACGATTGAGCTTAATGGCGTTTGTGTTGCTGGTTTTAAAACGACGGTATTACCCACCGCAAATGCAGGTCCAAGTTTGTGTGCTACCAGGTTAAAAGGAAAGTTAAATGGTGTGATAGCTGAAACTACACCAATCGCTTCTTTTTTAGTCCAACCGATTCGATTTGCTCCACCAGGTGCTGCATCCATAGGAATCGTTTCCCCGCGATATTGCTTCGCTTCTTCTGCAGAAAATTGATATGTAGCAATTGTGCGATCCACTTCAGCACGTGCCGTTTTTAGTGGTTTCCCTGCTTCTTGCGCCATAATCTTCGCCAGTTCTTCTTTGCGTTCACGCATGATATTTACAACTTTATATAACATTTCTGCTCGATCGTAAGCCGTCCATTTTTTGTAGGAATGAAAAGCTTGTTCCGCTCCAGCAATCGCTACTTTTACATCTTCCGCTGTTCCTTTTGCTATTTTCGCAAGCAGTTTCCCATCATAAGGAGCTTTCAAATCATACGTTTCACTTGCTTCACGCCAAGCTCCATTAATCCAAAGTCCGGTTTCTTTCAAAAGAAACACCTCCTGAAGTCTATATACATATATTCTTCATTATTCTACCATTCTCCTCTACCACTTGACGCGACTGCCGCACTCGTTGCTGCCATCGCTGCTTGTTGAGCTTGCATCATCAACTTAATCGTGTTTGCAAAACTAACCGATGTGATACTGTCATTGTCAATGAGTCTATCATTTGTGGCTATTAGAATATCACAGGCGAATTCGAATACAGCTAAAATTGCACGGTGTTTGTGACGAATTAGTTTATTGTCACATAGACATATAGATGACCATAAAGAATAAGGAGGAAGTTTTTTGCACGAACACGGTATTTCGGGAATGAGATGGACTTACCCAGATGTTCATATCCACCAAATTGCCACGGAAACAACGATAAATGATGGTCATTCGCATACAGTGCAGGGAGAAACCACGCCAGCATATAACACGATGAACCACGTTCATTCTTATCAAGGAACAACTACCTTTATAGATGGGCATGTTCATCAATTTTCAGGTACTACTGGATATCCTGTCTACTTGAATGACGGGACACACTACCATGAATTTTCAGGGACAACTACCTTCGATGATGAACACGTACATTATTATTCAGGATCTACTGGAAGGAATTTTTCCTAAGTATGCCTTTTGAAAACATACAAATGGTGATCCATTAAAAATCAAACGACATGGTTTTGGAAACCACCAGCTAGTGATTCAACTTTCGCATTTTTTTGGTTTAATGCCGAATTCTGCTAAAATGCTTTCAATATTTATTATGATTCCATCTGTTCGTATTATGATTAAATTCATCGTAATTATTTCTATAAGGCTCAGTTTGCGACGAGTAACCGCAGGAGCACCATGTTTTCCCGCCGCCTTCTACTACAATCATTCTGGTGAACAAGTATATGAGATAGCTTCGATTTAGTGATATGGAGCAAAACAGTGAAGACTCCAGCGGGAACAGCGAAGTGCAGAAATCCACTCGGACGTTAAGTCCGAGTTAGTTCGGCGCAAGCCCGCGGAAAGCATAGCTGTTTTGCGGAATATCAACAACAACATATAACATAGCCTTCTATAAAAAAATACAAAATTGATTAAAGTACTGTTAATTTGTTCATTTTTGGGCATACCAATACAAATCAAATCGAAAGGATGATGAACATGACATTCAAAAAATCAAAAATCGTCGCCAGTTTAATACTTTCTACCGCTTTACTTGGTGCTTGTGGCGATAAGGACGAGATTACAAAAGACGTAACAAATAATAATACGAGCAATGATATCGAAGACGATACAACTGGTGAAGATCCAGCTGATACCGGTGAGTCATTTGGATTTAAAAAATTTGAACTGGAAGTAGATTATCCAGATCAAGAAGAAGCAATTGATGTGAATTATGAGGAAAAGAAAGACTCAACGGATGCTGAATATAGAAATGTGGATGATGATAATGCAGATGTGACAGGTGACGATGCCATGGCCAAACTGAGAATTTTCTTAGGTAATCTTAAACTAAAAGAAGATATGTCCGATGAAGAAATCATTAATCAAATTGTTGAAACGTTCGATATTAAGGACAATCATACCAAAATAGATGTCGACATCACGTGGTTTAATGATCAGAAAAAAGAAATTGAATTGATAAAATAGCTATCACAGACGTCCTTAACTATGGTTGAGGACTTTTTTCATGAAAAAATTTGCCAAGTAAGTTACATTACTACATACACGTTACTCTATGTGAATGAAAGGATGTTCAATTTGCAAAAACAAATTAAACTCGTTAAACGACCTACAGCTACTCCAACAAAAGAAGATTTCGAAATGGTGAATGCACCGATTGGTGAACCATCTGAAGGCGAGGTCCTTGTTAAAACGGTCTATATTTCTGTTGATCCCTATTTACGTGGACGTATGAATGACACGAAATCATATATTCCTCCATTTGAGTTAAACCAAATGATTTCAAGTGGTGTGGTGGCACAAGTAGTTGACTCTAAATCCGTACTTTTTAAAAAAGGCGATGTGGTTTTAGGATCACTTCCTTGGCAAGAATTCAGCATTGCAAAAGAAAACACGGTTCGGAAAATTGACCCTACTCTTGCTCCCGCCTCTGCGTATTTGAGTGTGCTTGGGATGACTGGATTGACAGCATACTTTGGCTTACTCGATATCGGTAAGCCTAAAGAAGGCGAAACCGTTGTCGTTTCCGGGGCAGCTGGAGCAGTTGGTTCTATTGTTGGGCAAATCGCAAAAATTAAAGGTGCTCATGTTGTGGGAATTGCAGGTTCAGACGAGAAAGTGAAGTTCCTTCTAGACGAATTAGGATTTGATGCAGCCATCAATTACAAAACGCAAAATGTTGCGGAAGCCTTACGTAAAGCTTGTCCTAATGGCATTGATGTTTACTTTGAAAATGTCGGAGGAGAAATTGCTGACGCTGTCTTCCCGCTGTTAAATAACTTTGCGAGAATTCCTGTGTGTGGCGCTATTTCAGCTTACAATAATGAAAATGTAGATGTTGGACCGCGTGTGCAAGGTTATTTAATCAAGACTAGCTCATTGATGCAAGGCTTTACAATTGGTAACTATTCCTCTCGTTTTGGCGAAGGTGCAAAGGATCTTGCAACTTGGTTAACTGAAGGCAAACTCAAGTATGAAGAAACGATTACAGACGGCTTTGACCATACTATCGATGCATTCTTGGATCTCTTCAAAGGTGCAAACCTTGGGAAAGCGATTGTCAAAGTAGCTGAAATCGAAAAATACGAATAGCATACATGCCGTTTTGGAATAAATCCACAACGGCTTTTTTATGGAGAATATTCAGGGTTTTCAATGTATTCGTTTCTCCTATACAATTAAGCTATTAATGATGCGGGGGCATAAAATATGAGTGAATTTGATCGTGTACAAGAAACCACTTCTTTTCAATCAGTGGAAACGGTAAAACAACAATTACAGACGCTTGGTATTCAAGCAGGAGATTCAATAATGGTCCACTCTTCTATTAAGTCCATGGGATGGATCGCAGGTGGAGCGAAAGCAGTTATTGATGCATTGATGGAAACCATTACACCTGAAGGAACCATCGTCATGGCGGCACAATCTGCAGAGAACTCTGAGCCTTCCTATTGGATGCTGCCACCTGTTCCGAAAGATTGGCATGAACCCATTCGTCAACATATGCCTGCATACGATCCACACTTAACACCATTACGTGGAATGGGAAAGATTGCCGAATGTTTTCATCGTCATCCGAAAACGATTCGTAGTTACCATCCTGTACATAGTTTTATGGCGTGGGGTAAAAATGCAGAAAAATGGATGATGGAACATCCCTTAGAAGAGTCTTTTGGAATGAGTTCACCACTCGGTTCGTTTTTAAATGAACACGTCAAAATTTTGTTAATTGGTGTCGGTTATGATTCTTGTACGGCTCTACATCTATCTGAGAATTTACTTGAGACGAAAACGTATACTAACCAAGGTGCGGCGATGTTAGTGGATGGTGAGCGACTGTGGATTGAGTACCAATCTGTTGATGGAGATTCGGATCGTTTCCCAGAGCTTGGAGAAGCTTTTGAAAAAACACATACAAATGAAGTTTTTGTTGCTAAGTTAGGTCAAGCGGATTGTCGTGTTATTCAAATGAAACCACTTGTTGAATTTGGAACAGAGTGGTTGAAAAAGAATCCTGTCAAAGAAGAAGAAAAATAAAACATCTTTTCTGACGATACAATCGTATGCAAATCGACTAAAAAAGAGCTTGAACGTTTTAGTAACCGTTTAAGCTCTTTTTTCACTCTTATTTAGCTTGATCCCTTTTTAGGTTCGATGTTGGCATATTGTTTTGACGAGCTGCTATAAAATAGACGGCAAAACAAAATAGTAACCCGCCCAATATTAGCACATACATGAACGAATTTTTAACAAATATGTTCATTTCATAATCACTCGATACGATATTTTTTTCAATCGTAACTTCTCCGTTTTTTGATTGAATAAGGACATTCTCTACTTCAACTTTATTCGGGAGTTGTTTTAGATCAAGCCAAGTTGTGTTGGGGAAAGAATTTAAAATTTTAATGACTTCTTTTAATGTATCTAGCCCTAAATATGGGTGATAAAAAGCACCCAGATATCCATCCGAATATTGAGAGACGTCGTCACCCATTGACTTCATGTTTTGTAGACTTTCTGCAAAAGGATTTTCAGGGTTACGAATGTCTTTTTCAATATATCCCATCGTTTCAGGGATGGACGTCATTCCATGTAAAAAACTGGGCTTTCCACTTGTAATTGAACCGTACGTACTTTTCCTTGATTGATCGGTGATTTGTAATTGCCCAACGTATGTTGAAAAATACCCAGATAGTATTTCATAACCAGACTGCGACATCGCATAATGTGGTGCTTCAAAAGCAAGTGGGTAGAGATTATGGGCAATCATTTCTGTTACTCCATTTTCAATCGCGTCTTTAATATATTGCCTTTCATATTCTTCGAGCATTAATTGTTCTTCTTGATTTGTAGGGATAATGATTTTATCGTCTTTAGATTGGTATATTGGCCGGTTATTTTGCACATCCCAAAATTCGAAGCCTTCACCTGTTTCAGTTTCTCTATATTGATGCTTATATCCATGTAGAACAAAACTTGCTCCATTTTTTTGCATATACTTCAAAACCTCAACCAACTTCGGTACATCAGAAAAGTGAATTTCTTCTTTTGTCTTCGTTGAGGTATAGACTGGAATAACCGTAACTAGATAGGGTATCTTCTGATTTTTCAAGTACATGGCTATATTTTTAAGATTTTTAGCATCCGTTTTCGGGTGAATATCTTCCAACCGTAAATATTTTACCTTCTGACCATTCTTCTGTTTATCAAAGATTTCATATAGGGTTTCTCCAATAACCATTCCAATGGGATTATGGAAATTAGTAGTCCCAACATAATAGGAATTTTTATCATGAATAATTAGTGGTTTTGTATCATCCCCCAACACTAATATTTCCTGATTTTCTTTCACGTTTATTTTTGTTATGCGTCTTGTTTCTTCTATTTCCGTTGTTATATCCGATTGAGGAATCGATACTGAACGAATTGTTTCGAACTCACCTGTACTCACAAACTCAAACCTCTTCGTTAATTGCTCTACATTACTTCCAAAGAACACCATTTCCCCTTTGAACTCTTCCATTTGTTGAATAAGGCTAGTAGAAATCTTCTTTTTAATAAGACCAATATAAAAAACGTGAGAGTATTCGTCCAAATTCAGCGATTCTTCATCTGAAGCAATCGTAATGTCGCTAGTAAAACGGCTAACGATTGTATCTAATATACGAACTTGTGTTAAATCCTCTAAATCGTTAGGTGAGTAAATAATCAATGCTCTACTTTTTTCTTCAGCAAATACAGGAGCATACGCTGATAGAATACAAAACATAAATACAGTTACCAGTAAGATTATTTTAGTTTTCATTGCTTACAATCACTCCATGAACATAGTCAAAAAAATGTGTTTTTTTATCAGTTCTAGTACTGAAAAAGGACGATTTTTCAATGATTATTTCATGTGCTAAAGGCGAATGATTTTTTTTAAAGTAACGAACAGCTAAGGCATAAACAGCACGAGATTCATACTTAACCGTTGCTTTTCTATTTTCTTTGTTATAGCGTCCATAAATAGTTTTCTCTTGTTCCCATTGTTTTTTTAACCATTTATCAAAGCTTCTATTTTCACAAGATTTCCCCAAACAATAAGTAGCTATGAGAAGTTGGTCTACCATATGTGCTTCTTCTGAGGAAATGGATTTATCACTCTTAATCATCTGTTCTTCTGCGAAAAAAACACCTACATCGGATGGTGTCGGAAATTTGTCAATCTTAAGAAGGCTTAGGTAGTCATCATGTAAATAGCTATTGACCATTGTCGGTGCAAGATAATCTGATTCCCAGTCGTAATACTGAGCTATTTGACCATTAACAATTTGGTGTTTTTTCACAGAAGCCAAAAGCTCATTCGCTAGAGTTGCATATTCTTCGTTATGAAATATAACTGCGGCTTGCAAAAGGATATTAACAATTCGCAGATCATCAATAAATGCATTCACTGAAATATCCATTCCCGTCTTCCACTTAATAAAGTAATCGTCTCCAACTCGAACGATAAAATATTCTTTTAGAACTTCTACTTGATCTCGAAAATGTGATTCCCTCTTTTGTTGTAATAGTAGTTCCATATATAAACCCGTACTCTCCACAAGAAACTCTGGTTTATCAGTAATTGAATAACTTTTAATTAAACCATCATATGTCATATAGTTCAGTTCAATAGTTTCAATAGCATCTAAACTTCCACTCGTTTTTCCCTCTTTCATATATAAATAAATAATAACTCCCCCTATCGTGACAATCAGGATTACTATCTTTGATAACTTTTTCACCATTACACTTGTCCTTCTTTATAACGCTTGGTCTTATCCCAAGCAATTGTTTTGCCGCGTAAGCGGCTGACGGAATAAGAATAAATAGCACGAAATAAAAGGATTAGAAATAACTGAGAATAGGTGAAGTACATAAACATTCCAACAAGTAAATTTATAGCAGATGTATTTTGGTTAAAGATCATGCTACCTACTACCTGAAACGAAAAGACCATATAACTTAAAAACCAAATCATTAGTAGTGGTTGTGTCAAAACAGGTAAGTCCACACCCACTAAATTTAATACAACCCAAACATTTGAGAAAAGTAACATAATGACAAAAAAGAAATAAGTTAAAAGGTGTTGCCCGGTATGGTATAACACTTTTCCGCGCCAAAATGTAGGATCATAAAATAATTTCTCAAGTAAATACAGGTTACCAATTAACCATCTCGTTCTTTGTTTAATAAAAACCTTGAGATTTTCAGGTTCTTGTTCCCAAGTTTCAGCTTCAGGAACTACTGGCAATAGGTAATCTTTTGCTGTAATTCGAATCGTCAGTTCTGCATCTTCTGCTAATGCGTAAGGATCATATCCACCTACTTCTTCAATTACGGATCGTTTCAACAACATATTCGTCCCTGGAAGTGAACCCGTTTTAAAAAGAGCCCAACGACCACATTGCATCAGTAATTGGAATACTTGAAACTCAATTGATATCATGCGTGTTAATAGATTTTTTTCTTGGTTTATTGTTCGTACATATCCAATAGCACCTGCTGCATTTGGAGTCTGTACCGCCTTTTCAACCAGAAGTTTTAACGCATCTTCGTTAGGTTGATTATCAGCATCATAGACTATGAAGTACTCCGACTCAGTAATAGATAGACCATAATTTAAAACCCGAGATTTTCCTTTTGGATTCCCATTGGGCACTTGAACATAATGGCAGTTTGTGAAAAGAGACGAGAATTCTCGGCCGATATCTGCAGTATTATCAATGGATTGATCATCAAGTAAGTAAACATCCAATTGACCGGGATATGTTAGTTTTAACATCGCTTCCAACGTGTTATGAATCACAATTCCTTCATTATGTGCAGGAATGAGTATGGCCACAGAAGGATATACTTTTAATGGTTTTTTTATTTGCTTTTTCTGTCTAAAGTAAATTCCAGCTACAGTTAATATCGAATAATAAATAAGCAGCAACGCGAAAAATATCATCACACAAAACAGTAGTGTTTTCATGAGAAACTACCTACTTTAAAATGTGAAATTGTGTCTTGAAGGTCATCAATTCGTTTTGTAGTGAATATTAAAGTAAGGTCGTTTATATTAATCTTTCTACTTAATTTATTTAAAACACGAGATTGAACAACTCGGGACCCTTCTTCATCTGTATTTTGTAAATAAATGAGAAAGGTTAGAGAATCCGTATAAGTAAAGAAATCAAACTGATCTCTCGTGGAATCTTCAATTACTTCAGTCAATACTTTTTTGTAAATATTTTCATTATCTTTTATCATATTTGCACTGATTTTCATTAGATATCCCATTTCATTTCTACGCTTTAATCCAACTAAACTAAGTGACACTCGCTCTGTAAATTCTCTATTTGTTAACAAGCTAGATTGTTCATTAACAAACTTCTGTAATTTGGATTTTTTCTGCATTTCATTTTCTAAGGTTAATTTCAACTTATGAAGATGCTGTGCTGAATACCAGATTGCAAGAAGTGAAACAAAATAAATAACATTCATCACAATGAATTCTATTTGCTGCGCTTGAGGTAGTTGTGCACCAAATGCCCTCCAAGTTAAAATAAAACCATACAGTAACGTAGTACCAACAATAAATGCGAAAGACCAATTCCATTTTATTAAAAATATAAAAACTGTCATACTTACTAAAACTACTATATGCACCAACACAAGCGACTGAGGTAAAAAATAAATTGCCATAACCTGAGCATACACAAAAAGAATAAACGGAATTGCGATCAACAAATTGTTCAACTGCTTCATGTGAATTCCTTCTTTCTTGTTATGAATTGAATGTATTTAACACAATTATCTTTGCTCAAAAAGCATTTCAACCTTCTATCAATTACTTTTATATCTTTATAACACCGAATGAAAAATGAGATTCCTGCTATATAGAATCTAGTATTCTACCTGTTTCATTATCATTCAAAAAAAAGACCTAACATGAGCGGACAAATAGTCCACTCTTGTTAGGTCGGTTGCACCACTAACTCCATACATCCAAGGTGCCCAGTTTTAGGATGTACTTCACAGTTCCCTCTACCACTAGCATTATTTAAAGTTAAGATAACTAATATTTCTGAATATTTAATATATTTGTATTATGCAATATTATTGGTTATTTTGTCAATCTAAAATAGAAAAGAAATATCTATAAATTTTCATTAAAAATTTCCTAATATTTAACACAAAAAATAATTAATTTTTGCTTAGTAAAAATCTCATTTCTGTTCATCCTAAAGTATTCAATACTTTGGAGGCACAAAATGAAACATTCTATATCTAAAATTATCATTACAGCCATTATTGGACTAAGCGTCATTGCGCCTATTGCCACTTTCGCAACCTATTACACCAATTCTCAAGATGAGAAATCAACTAATTTTGAAATGAACATTTTGAAGACCATTGATGATGAAAACATGTATAAACATATTAAATCTCTATCCAAAACGCCTCGAGTGGCTGGAACTGAGCAAGAAGATGCAGCCGTTGACTACATTAAAAAGCAATTCGATTCTTACGGGTATAAAACTGAGGTTCAAACCTTTACTTTTAATGATTATACCGCTCCTCATACCATTGAATTAACTCTAGATGGATTTTTACATATTGTAGATCCAAGTGCTTTGGAATATTCGGTTAGTGGACATGTTGTGGGCGAGGTTGTGGTTGGTGGACTTGGTAAAGCTAACGAGCTACAACATCTTGATTTAACTGGAAAAATCGTTCTTTTGAAACGTGGCGACATTAGTTTCAAGGAGAAAATGTTAAATGCGGCCAATAAAGGTGCAGTTGGTGTGATTTATTACAACAATGCACCTGGCATGATAATGGGAAGTCTTGGCGAAGCAAATCATTCCTTTATTCCAGCTGTTTTATTGACACAAGCGGAAGGTGAAAAGATGGTGAAGCAAGTTAATAAGAATCCCGACACCCAAGCATCACTTACAATTGAAGGAGCAAAGTCCAACACAAACAAGTCTCACAATGTCATTGCAACTAAGAAACCGTCAAATCTAAATTCTAAAACCAAAGCAAAGCATGATATCATCGTCATCGGTGCACATCATGATTCAGTTGCAAATGCCCCTGGAGCAAACGATAATGCCTCAGGAACTGCCATGACACTTGAACTCGCACGCGTCTTTAAAACCATTCCTAGCGATACAGAAATACGGTTTATCACTTTTGGAGCTGAAGAATTAGGATTAATTGGTTCTAATCACTACGTCAATCAGTTATCCCCTAATGAAATAGATCGTATGGTTGCAAATTTCAATTTAGATATGGTAGGTAGTAAAGATGCTGGTAAATTAATTTTGCAAACAATGGATGACAAGCCGAATTTGGTCACCGAACTTACTCAAGTAGCAAGTACCAAATTAAATGGCGAACCAACACCCGTTAACCAAGGTGACAGTAGTGACCATGTTCCTTTTGCAAAAGCAGGCATACCTGCTGCTTTATTCATTCATAATCCAGCAGAGCCTTGGTATCACAAACCCGAAGATAAAATTGATAAAATCAGCAAAGCAAAGCTTCAAGACGTGGCTGAAATTGTTACGCTGGCCATCATGAATCAAACTCGTGTTGAACATTATGCGAAATAACTCATAATTCATACCCCATGAATCTGGAAAATAGCCAGGTTTAATGGGGTTTTTCGTTTTAACAAGATGGAAAAAGAAGGTATTAGTTTTTTAGTTATCGAATAGTATAAGATAATAATTTTTCAAAGGAGAATGTGGAGTGAATGTAGACCCTTCCTTAGAATTTATCGAATTTATGACTGTAACAGAAGATGAATTACATAACTATGAGCCGTTAGCAGGTTCCTATGCAATCGTTCAAGTTGAACATGATATTCTCTTTGGGTTTAATCACTTTCGTAAACGATGGGAACTACCTGCCGGAAGAAGAGAATTAAATGAATCGCCTAAAGAATGTGCGATTCGTGAACTACACGAAGAAACGGGACAAAAAGTTGAAAGTTTAACGTTTCAAGGTTTAGCAAAAATTCAAAATCTAGAATCACACCATGTAAAATATAACCCCATCTACTTTAGTAAGGTCTCTCACTTAACTCCTTTTATTCCAAATGACGAAATGGAACGAATTATACTATGGGATTTAACCAGTGGTATCGGACCTGTCGACCACGTGGATGTCCAGATTTGGAAGGCGTTAAAACAGGTTCAAGATTTTACAACCATGAAACAGAACGACTAGAGGACGTGAATCATTTGAAACATTGGAAAACCTTAAACTCTAGCTATCTTTATCAAACTCCATTTGGAAACCTGAGAAAAGATACTTGTGAATTACCTTCTGGACAAATTATTCAAGATTATTATGTAACTGAATATAGTGACTGGGTAAATGCCGTTGTCATTACCAAAAATCAGCTACTTGTTCTAGTTAAACAATATCGTCATGGAGCAAACTCAAGCTTTTTAGAAATCCCGGCTGGAAAACCTGAGGGAAATGAAACTTTCGAAGAAGCCGTTTTACGTGAAGTTAAAGAAGAAACAGGATTCACTTCAACCTCTCCCCCTATTTTACTAGGCGAATTTTTTGTTAATCCAGCTACCCAAACAAATAAAGTCATTAGCTACCTTATTACAAATGCTGAATTAGTAACAAAGCAAGACTTGGATGATAC
Source organism: Paenisporosarcina sp. (assembly GCF_049671445.1). Classification (GTDB taxonomy): domain Bacteria; phylum Bacillota; class Bacilli; order Bacillales_A; family Planococcaceae; genus Paenisporosarcina. The sequence continues at coordinate 17,433 of NZ_JBATUX010000061.1, forward strand.
TGAAATGATCGATGTACACTTGGTTGATTTAAAGCGAATGAATCACATGATAAAGTCTGGTGAAATTAACCAATTATTCACCGTTAGCGCTTATTATTTGAGTATAGCTAAATTGGCAAGTCTTTATGGATTTGATGAGGCTGCTCTAAACCAATATTAGGGAACAGAAATCAGGCATGGTGTCGTTGTACATTTTGTTTAAAAGATAAATTAGGAGATGCTTTTATTTATTGTTCCCAGTCCATGAAAACCCTTCCTGCTATAAAGAAGAAATTACAATTATTACGACGATTGTTGAACACAAGTCTTGTGCGAACTCGCCTACCGTACATTCAATTTCATTGAATAAACTAAATTGTATACAAATAGAATGGCGGTGTTTTCCAATTGAAGAAGGCAAGGTTCAAGTTTCTTCCTTTCGATTTTATTAAAGGGGAAGAAATCGATTTAATAATTGAACAAAAAATTCGTGAAAATAAAGTAAATGGATTTGTCCCAACCTATTGTTATGCAATCAATCTGACAGGAACAAATTTAACCATTGGCACCATCGATCTTCGTATAGGTAACAATACACTGACTTACTATGGTGGACATATTGGATACGGCATAGATAAGAAATATAGAGGTCATCATTATGCATCGAAAGCGTGTGAATTACTAAGAAAAGTTGCGCTTGCTCATGGTATGAACGAGTTAATTATTACGTGTAACCCCGAAAATATCGCATCTCAAAAAACGTGCACTAGACTTGGAGCAAAATTCATTGAAATCGTAGATTTACCTATTGATAGCGATATGTACTTAGAAGGAGAACGTCAAAAGTGTATCTATAAATGGAGGATTTCATCATGACTACAACCTATGTAACCTGGGGACAATCTCGTGTAAAGCTAACTTGGACTCCATCAAAAACATTACCTCATCATGAATTAATAACCAGTGTTCACGGACTTTGCTTCCATGACGACCAATTGCTCTTAGTGGATATTAAAAACCGAGGATGGCATTTCCCTGGTGGACATATTGAGGCAAATGAAACCCCTGAGGAGTGTTTCAAGCGTGAAGTAATGGAAGAAGGTTGTGTGGAAGGAATTTGTTCATATCTTGGATACGTAGAAGTGGACCATAGCGATAATCCAAATTGGAATAGTGATAGTCCCTATCCTTTAATTGGTTACCAAGTTTTATATCGTATGGATATTACAAAAACACTTCCATTTAAAGCAATTTTCGAATCTGCTCAAAGAATGTTTATTGAGCCTAGCAAAGCAGCTCACTATTGTAAAGATTGGCATGAAGTATATGACGATATTCTGATGAATGCACTGGGAAGGAAATGAATAATGGTAGAGCTAGAGGAAGTCGTACATAAACTTAATACTGAATTAGATATAGAAGCATTTGGAATTGATTCTGCGTTTAAACGATTTATTCCAGATGTTTTAATATTAAACCCGTCTTGCTTCCACAACAAAAATGGTGGCTTTAAAAATGATGAATGCATAACAATGAAAGTGAAAGGTTGAGTTTCAACATGCTAGAAAAATTCACAATTCCTATCTCGGCTTTCAATCACGAAAGAACGATACGTGTTTATACACCAACCAATTATGAAACTGAACCATCTAAACGCTACCCTGTCTTGTATATGCACGATGGACAAAATGTCTTTGAAGACCAAGATGCAATTCAAGGGGTTTCATTAGGATTAAAAGATTACTTAGATAAAAGTAAATTAAAGCTAATTGTCGTAGGAATTGATACAAATACGCTAGGTGATGAACGTAAAAATGAGTACTGTCCTTGGGTTGATGGGGAATATAGTAAGAATTTGATTGGGATGGCAAGTACTACCGGTGGTAAAGGTGCGGCTTATGTTGATTTTATTGTTCATGAACTTAAGCCCTTTATTGATTCAAAATATAGAACTCTAGAGGACTCAACGAGTATTGCGGGTGTTTCACTGGGTGGTTTGATTTCAACGTATGCTGTTTGTAGATACCCTCACGTATTTACAAAAGTTGCAACCATTTCTTCTGCTTTTTGGCGTAATCAAGAAGAAATAGAAAAGTTGTTAATTCAATCAGATTTGTCTTCTATAGAAAAGTTTTACATGGATGGCGGCACGAAAGAAAGCGTTGACGAGCGAATAAGCAAAGGGTTTCTAGAATCCAACCAAGCAATATATGATATTATTTCAGGGAAAATACCAAATACTAGATTTAATATCGTGGAAAACGCTGAACATAATTATTCATTTTTCCGCAAAAGAGTGCCTGAAATATTCATGGAGCTATTTAGTGCTAATCAAGATAAAAGCTTAGTTGAATTCCAAAAGAAATGACTTTTTCGCTTACTGTGAAGAAGTCATTTCTTTATTTGAAACTTATTTAACCAAACCATTAAATCCTTTAACATCTCTGAGGAAACTTGATGGTTGATATTCTCGTAAATCAATAAAACGACATCATTTCTACCTTCAACTTCAGTCAGGTATTTAAAATAATCTTTTTGCCCGTCTACTGGAACTGTTCGATCGGAATCACCGTGCATAAGAAGTACGGGTGAATCACAATTTTTTCGTCTAACTGGATTATATTTATTTAACATCTTCTCTTCTTCAAGCGGTATATCAGGTCGGTTGTCCATCTTTCTAAAAAGTCTTTCTGAGAACAAAAAAGATCCAGACCCATTAATATTTACTAAGCCCCTTAAGTTTTTTGAGGATGCAAAAATACCATTAGCTATAAAACCTCCCATCGAGCTTCCGACTAAGATGATTTGTTCCAATGGAATCCCTAATTCTTCTGTAAACTCATCGAACTCTTCAATACTTTCAACAATCGTTTTCCAAAAATATTTCTGTATAACCTCTTTATTAAAATGATTGTCTACTATGTTTCTTGTATCGTGATAAAGTATTTCCGGAACGATTACCCTAAACCCCTTATTTGCAATGTCCTCAGCAAAATTGCTGTAGCTATCAGCATCTGTTCCCCAACCATGATATAAAATAATAGTTGAGACATTCGTGTTACGTAAGAATGGCTCGAACAAATTATACTTAAAGTTTTTCAAAATCACTTTTTTCATTATGGTAAAGTTCATTCCTTATAAATCGAATAGTAAACTAAAAATTTCGGATATCCACTATTGGACCAACTTCTTTGAAGTCTTTATTTTCTATGAACGAAATAAGTTTTCGTGCAGTTTGCTCTGGACTACTTAGTAATCCTTGTTCTTTGTAGTCAATGAAACGATCGAGAAGTGGAAATGCATTTTCGTTGCTTGCCCGAATAGCCTCTTGCATGCCTGTATCGATAATACCTGGAGCGATTGAAACAATTTCTACAGGTTGCGTAGCCTTCAATTGCTCAAGTGCCACGACCCGTGAAAAATGATCAAGCCCAGCTTTTGTCGCACAGTATATTCCCCATCCTTCATATGCATTTCGACCAGCTCCGGAGGAAATATTGACGATACGCTTTGATCCTGGAAAATCCTTTAACTTAGAGATGAATGCACTAGAAATGATCATGGGTGCCGTTAAATTGACTGCAACTGCTTTCGTTATTTCTTCTACATTTACAGAACCTATTAACCCTATTGGATCAATCATCCCTGCGTTATTAATAAGTGTAAATGAACCCGCATGTCGTGGAGCAGCCTCGATTATTTCATTCATTAGCGAATCAAGTTTGTCCGTTTTAGAGAGGTCTGCTAGAATGAATTTCATCCCATTCAGTTCGCACTCTGTGCGAGCTATTCCGACAACTAGATGACCCGCTTCAATCAGTTGTTTGGCAAGTTCGAACCCAATTCCTTTTGACACACCAGTGATTATATAGACGTTCACTTACTTCATCCCTTCTAGGCTCTTTAATCGTCGTAAAACACCATATGTCCCTTATCATTTTTGTAAAAATCCATTCGGTCTTTTAGGGTCCCCGTATGAAATTCGAATTTGTGTCCGTCTGGATCTTCAAAGTAAATGGACTTTTTGTCCCGAGCATCTCTAACTCGACTAGGCAATATCGAAACGTTTAATTTCTTCAATTTCTCAAGAGTTTCCTCAAATTCACTCAGAGTGATTGAGAAAGCCATATGTGTATAAGATTCACGAATTTCATTTCTTGGTATGTCTCTTTCTTCATTCAATGCAAGCCACAAACCATCTAAGTCAAAGTAAGCGGTTGTTGTGCCTTTTGCTACTAACTTGGCACCAAATACGGAATGGTAAAAGTCGATTGATTGCTTCAAGTCAGAAACTGAAAATAAGATATGGTTCATTTTCATCTGATTTAGCCCTGCACACGTTCAAGTAATCGGTATGGTCTAACTTCATACGATTCATAGGCTATACTTCCTTGGTTCATGGCATCATAGACTCTCGATGCAAAGTGCTCTCTTGTAACCCAATCGATCACATTCGTTTCATTTAGTTCAACAAACTGCGCATCGATTGTTTCTCCCGGGTTCGGAGTGGGGCTTCCTGAAATCCATTTCCCTCTGTACACAAGGCAAAGGACTCCAGTCGTGACATTTTGATACACCCCCACCAAATCTCCAATCTCCGCAATAATTCCTGTTTCTTCTAAGACTTCGCGAGCTAAAGCAACCGTCATACTCTCCCCTGGCTCTACTTGTCCACCTGGCATCTCGTACGTGTTGGAACGATGTTCATTTCGAACAAGTAGAACTTGCCCTGCTTCGTTTTGAATAAAACCAGATACTGCTGCTACATAAGTCGATGTTGAATAATCGCCTGTCGACTCCATAAAGTCTTCTGAACTTGTCTCGAATAAAGGCGGTAATGTCTGTCGATAGTTTTGAGCGGTTTGATGAAGTTCTGATTCACGAATAGCAGCATCCACTCGCTCAAAATCGGCTCGGTCTCGGTATGCCCACATTGCCATAATTTCCGTTTTGCTTTCATTTACCCAACGACCGACAAGGCTTGCACCATGCGTCAGTTGATTTGGTAAGAGGTACGTGTGAAAAAAATGGGTAAACGTATCGTACATTTGAGGCTTTATTGTGTAAGATTTTCTTCGAAATAACATCAATTCTCCACCTTCATTTATTATTAGATGTTCATTTATGAGCAGTTAGTCTTTTTTAGGTGTTGTTTCTTCATACTCTATTTCGTGTTTCGTATCATGAAGAGATGTAGTATTACTGTCTTCTTTTTTTCCGTCAATCGCGTCATCAAATGGTGTGAAATGATTTAACGGCAATCGGCGAATTGTGACTAATCGCCAAAGCGTCCAACAGATGACACCAATTAAAAGTGCAAAAATAATGTATCCCATATCATACTCACTCCTTTTCTTTAATTGTATCTTACACAGGATTAGAAAGTAGTAGGCACTTAGTTTCGCTATCCTTTACCTTTCTCTATCCCCTATTCATAACCCTTTATTTCCTTTGTTGCATTACATTCCTGTGTTTATTCCCGTTTAATTTGATTTATTCCTTTTCAGAAGGTGTTTATTTCCATTCGTTGCTGTTTTATTCCCATTCAATTCGATTTATTCCCTTTCGCAAGGTGTTTATTCCCTTTCACCCATTTTGTTCCATATAAAAGCCGCCACCCCACAAGTTTTCACAAGTGAAATGACGGCATTTAGCAATTCTTAGTTTGAACTTGCTTGAATTTCTTTATTTTCTTCAGCAGTGAAAGCACGTGATCTAGTTAAGAATCGCTTGCCCTCTACTCCCTCTAATGAAAACATCCCGCCTCTTCCATCAACTACATCTATGATGAGTTGTGTATGTTTCCAATAGTCATACTGGCTTTTGTGCATATAGAAAGGACTGTCGCCGATTGAACCGAGCAGCACATCTTGATCCCCCACAATCAAATCGCCATCTGGGTAGCACATGGGTGCAGATCCATCACAGCAACCGCCTGATTGGTGGAACATGACAGGACCGTGCTTGCTTTTCAATAACTCGATCAATTCAAGCGTGGCGTCCGTAGCAGTAACTCGTTCAATCATTGGTCATTCCCCTTTCAATCAAAAGAATCCTAATTTGTTTTCGTTGTAACTAACAAGTAAGTTTTTAGTTTGTTGGTAGTGATTTAACATCATTAAGTGATTTTCGCGACCGATACCTGACATTTTGTATCCACCGAACGCAGCATGTGCTGGGTACGCATGGTAACAGTTTGTCCAAACACGGCCCGCTTGAATCGCACGACCGAAACGGTATGCTGTGTTCATGTTACGTGACCAAACACCTGCACCAAGTCCGTATAACGTGTCGTTAGCAATTTCAAGAGCTTCTTCTTGAGTTTTGAATGTTGTTACTGAAACAACTGGACCAAAGATTTCTTCTTGGAAAATACGCATTTTGTTATTTCCTTTGAAGACAGTTGGTTTCACGTAATAACCACCAGAGAAATCGCCTTCAATATTATTACGTTCTCCACCGATTAAGCATTCTGCTCCTTCTTGTTTCCCGATATCCAGGTAAGACAAGATTTTTTCTAATTGTTCGTTAGAAGCTTGAGCACCCATCATTGTATTAGGGTCTAGTGGGTTACCTGTTTTAATATCTTCAACGCGTGCTAATACTTTTTCCATAAATTTATCGTAAATAGATTCTTGGATTAATGCACGTGAAGGGCATGTACATACTTCCCCTTGGTTCAATGCAAATAATACAAATCCTTCTACTGCTTTATCTAAGAACGCATCGTCATGATCCATTACATCTTCGAAGAAAATGTTTGGTGACTTACCGCCAAGTTCCAAAGTAACTGGAATTAAGTTTTGAGAAGCATACTGCATGATCATACGACCTGTAGTTGTTTCACCAGTGAAGGCAATTTTTCCGATACGTGGGTTCGATGCAAGTGGCTTCCCTGCCTCTAATCCAAAACCATTCACAATGTTCAATACACCTGCAGGTAATAAATCTCCTACTAGTTCAGCAAATACTAGAATACTAGCTGGTGTTTGCTCAGCAGGCTTTAACACTACACAGTTTCCTGCAGCAAGTGCTGGAGCAAGCTTCCACACTGCCATTAATAGTGGGAAGTTCCAAGGAATGATTTGTCCAACTACACCAATTGGTTCATGGAAGTGATACGCAACTGTATCATCATCAATTTGACTTAATGATCCTTCTTGCGCTCGGATTGCTCCAGCAAAGTAGCGGAAGTGATCGATAGCAAGAGGTAAGTCAGCATTTAAAGTTTCACGAACCGCTTTCCCGTTATCCCATGTTTCTGCAACAGCTAACATTTCTAAGTTTTCTTCCATACGATCAGCAATTTTATTTAAAATATTAGCACGTGTAGCTACAGACGTTTTTCCCCAAGCATCTTTAGCTGCATGTGCTGCATCAAGAGCTAGTTCAATATCTTCTGAAGTTGAGCGAGCAATTTGAGTGAAATTTTGACCCGTTACAGGTGTTACGTTATCAAAATATTGCCCTTTTACTGGAGCAGTCCACTCACCATTAATATAGTTATCATATTTTTCTTTAAAAGTTACAATAGAACCTTCTGTGTTTGGAAATGCATATACCATTCTCAAATTCCTCCCTTTATTTGACCCCTCTTTTTTGTATGCGCTTTCATAATATCTAGCAGAATTACAAAACAGGAAGTCCGTACCTCTTATATTGTCAGATTACACCGAAAATTACAACATATTTATTGTTATAATATGCTAATAGGATGGTTGGCAGAAGCTAGATTATCGTTTATGGTAACGATAGAGAGGTGGGTGGTATTATTGAACCTTATCTACTTGAAGAAATTTGTGCCTTCCCGTATTTTCAACCGTGGGGAATCTTATTATCACACCACGCAATTTTAGTGGTTACTTTACAAAGAAAATATCCACAGCGCCCTGTTTTCCTCGATGAACTCGTCAAAATAAACATTAAAAAAGGTTTGTAGCGAAAACTCTCGCCACAAACCTTTTTGGTTACATTAATCTTCTAAACTATTTAAATCGATAATCATACCTGTCACCAACGTGATGACAACAAATAAACAAATTAACATTAAGACTACCATTTTACTCAACTCCTACCATGTTTTAAAACCTTCTGAACCTGGAGGTGCGTGATGAATCATAGCATTCAACGGAATGGCATAAGCAATAATGATAAGGACGAAAGCGATGCCGATCCAAATCCACCAGTTTTCTAAGAATTTCGGTGTGTTCTCAACATCACTTTCAGCTAATGGGAAGTCGACAAAATCTTCTTCTTTAACAGCTTTTGGAGAAAGGAACATGGTCATAACAACAATATAAATGAGTATCATTGCTGATAAAAATAATATACTTCCACCGATTGCCATCGTTACATGATTCGTTAGAATTCCGTCAAACCATTCCATTGCGGATGGGTGATTATTATAACCAGAATATGCGGTACGTCTTGGTGCTCCAAGAAGCCCTAAAATATGTTGTGATGTTGACATAAGCAACATGCCGATCGCCCACGTGATAATTTGGATAAATCCTAGTTTTTGCATGGATTTTGAAAATTTACGACCTGTTAAATAAGGTATAATCCAAAATGTCAGTCCCATAAATGTCATTGCTACAGGTGTTCCAACTGTAATGTGAAAATGTCCTACTATCCATAATGTATTGTGAACAATCTCATTTAATTGGAAACTAGCATTAATAATCCCTCCAGCTCCCCCAGGGATGAAGAAAGCCATTGCTACAAATATGGATGTAAAGCGAACGTCCTTCCATGGAAGTTTTGTAAGCCATCCGAATAGTCCTTTGCCACCTTTTTTACGACCTGCAATTTCAAACGTTGCAAACATTGAGAACGCAGTCATTAAAGATGGGATGATTACCATAAACGTTAAAACAACTTGAAGAAATTTCCAAAAATTAGAGATTCCTGGTTCTGTTAATTGATGATGAAATCCAACTGGGATAGAAAAGAGAATAAATAACACAAATGATAAACGTGCAAGTGAATCACTAAATACCTTTGTTCCAATTAACTTCGGTACGATAACATACCATGCCATGTAGGCTGGTAGCAGCCAGAAATATACCAAAGGATGCCCGAAAAACCAGAATAATGAACGACTTAACTCCACATTTATCGTATCAACCCATCCAAATGCCCAAGGAATGAATTGGAACAATACAGTTGCCACAACGCCTAAACACGCAATAATCCACATTACAATGGTCGCTATCGTCATAAAGGCAAACAATGGACTCAATTGACCTTTATGCTTTTTACGCCAAACCATATAGTGACCAACTAACGCAAAACTACTAATCCATGTACCTACTACAAATAAAGCAAGACCTACGTAATACCAGCCACTCGCTTTCAACGGAGCATAAAACGTATATAAAACGGATGCTTCTCCCGAAACAATCATAGCAGTCGCTAAAACGGTTCCTACTGTTGTTACGGCAAATCCGATCCATGAGAAAAGATAAACTTTCGGACCGAAACTTCCAAGACTTTTACTCATACCGGTAATAAAGAAACCAAAAATAAAGAATGTAGTAAAAATAAGTGCAAGTAGCACGCCATGTGCCGTTAATATTTGATAATAATCCAACCAGCTAGGTAATGTCAGCGCATCATTTCGAATAAATACTTGCAATAGTCCGCATAACGTACCGATTAAGAATGCTAAATATGCTACACCAATATTCCATAATGCTAACTTACGATCTCTTATTGCAATCATGATTAGTACACCTCAATTTCTGTAAACATATAGTGGTGGCCTGCTCCGCAATATTCATTACAAAGAATTAAATACTTCCCGGGTTTGTCAAATGTATAAGACTTCGTTGTAATCTGACCAGGGACGACCATCATGTTGACTTTTGTGTTATCAATTGTAAAACTATGAACGACATCTGTACTTGTAAGTTTAAACAAGATTTCTTTCCCCACCGGCACTTTTAGTTCGGGTGCAGTATAACCAAAAGCCATTGCCACAATTGCTACTTGGTACGTGTCATCATCCAGCTGGGTTACGCCTGGCTTATCGAACGGCGCAGTTTCATTTACTTTTTTCGGATCAATTGTTGTCATTCCTCCAGCTGGTGTGTGACCATGAGAAAATGCACTAACTCCCACAATACTTAAAAATACAATCAAAGAAACGAGACCAAATACAAGCCAAATCTTTTCGTATTTATGTAAATGCATACTAATCCTCTCCTTTTTATCTTGCTACGTACATTAAATAAACAGCTAACCACATGACGATGATAATGACCCCAACCAATAAAACACTAACTAATGTTCCTTTTAAATTTACTTCTGGGTTGTGTTTCGGTTTGCTCAATTATTCTCACTCCTTAAATGTAATTAGGTTACGTTCAGCGTAATGCATTCTCATATGAAACACTGTGACATTTATCACACTTGAAAGTTTTATAAAAAAGAATGTCAAATTTTTGTCAAAAAGAATGTCTCGGGAAAATTCTTTAAGTTCTATTAATGGTTATTTCATAAAAATGGTGTTTATTCCGCTTCGCTCGTGATTTATTCGGCTTCACTCATTCACTCACACTATTTTCCCCACAAAAAAAGGCCACCCTATTAGGGGTAACCGTTTAATTAGTCAATTCTACAAAAGGCGATTGGACAGTCTTCGCATTTTATTTCATTTTTCAAGTGTGCTAAATCATGAATAATGATTTTGCCTTCCCACATAGATATATGACCTTCTTTTTTCAGTTCGCTGAGCAAACGGTTGACTACTTCCCTAGCCATACCACAAAAGTTTGCAAGCTCTTGATTTGTGAATACCTGATCGATGAGAATGCCATTTGCATGCTCAACTCCATAACTATTGGACATTCGAATTAGCGTGGAGAATAATGCTCCTCTTTTGCCATGCAATAGCAGGTCGCGGAATCGAGTTTGTGTTTTCTGGTGATTGAGCCCCATCCATTTCATCAAGGTAATCGCGATCTCTGGTTTATAAAGGAGTGCATCTTCTATTGATTCAGAGGTGATTTTGACGCATCGCACCGTTTCAAGCGCCTTGGCATCCAACATATATTTAGCGGTCGGTGAAAAAAGCGTGATTTCTCCCACGAGCTGATGCGGACCACAAATCCGTAGTGTTAACTCCATGCCATCTGGAGTCACTTTACCAATTTGGACCTTGCCAGACTGGACAAGATAAATGGCATTGATTGGATCTCCTTCTCGAAATAAATAAGCATCTTTCTCGTATTCTTTTATCGTATGTTGAATCGTTAGCAATTCCTTCAAATCCGTTGACCATTCATTCACATTGTTCATTTCGACCCTCCTATTCTTTATGGATCTCCGAATGATGATTATTATAGTAAGGTTATCATATTGTGACCTCAAACTATAGATGTTTTGAACCCCATCATATGCTTATCATCTATCGTTATGCGTTATACTAGTGATATTAAATAAAGCAGGTGATGATATGCGTATAAATAAGTTTTTAAGTGAAGCTGGTATCGTCTCAAGACGCGGTGCTGATAAATGGATTGAAGATGGACGTATTACAATTAATGGAGTCCAAGCAGAACTAGGGAGTAAAGTAGCACCTGGTGACGATGTCCGTGCAGATGGAAACCTTGTAAAACATGAAGATCCATATGTTTATATCGCTCTTAATAAACCAGTTGGAATCACGAGCACAACAGAACGTCATATAAAAGGAAACATTGTGGATTACGTTAACCACCCGCTCCGAATTTTCCATATTGGCCGATTAGATAAAGACTCTCACGGGCTTATTTTATTAACAAATGATGGGGATATTGTGAATGAAATTTTGCGTGCTGAAAATGAGCATGAAAAGGAATACATTGTTAAAGTAAATCAACCCATTACAGAGGATTTTATTAAAGAAATGTCAGAAGGCGTAGAAATTTTAGATACGAAGACACTACCTTGTAAGGTAGAACAACTTTCTTCTAATATCTTTAAAATCACTTTAACTCAAGGATTAAATCGTCAAATTCGCCGCATGTGTTCGGCACTTGGTTATGAAATTAAGAGCTTGCAAAGAGTGCGTATTATGAATATTCACATCGATGGTCTACCTGTTGGTGAATGGCGTGATTTATCTAAAGCCGAGTTAGACGTACTATTTAAAAAGCTTAACTATACTCCAAAAAGGTAATAGAGTATTAGGAGGCGATTTACATGTTATCAATTACTCATACTGAAAATTTCACCGGCGCGTTAATTAGTGGAGACTTTTGGGATTTAGATGAAATAAATCAAGCAGTATATGCGGTCGTTGGCGATGAAAACAAATATTACGACTGGGAAGGTCCACGTAAAAGATTACTTGGAGTCATGGTTGAAATTAAGAATGCATCGAAAGCAAATCGTCATGTCCGTTTTGTAGGAAATGGGTTAAACAAAGAAACCATGAAGCAGCATGAGATTGTCGGTTCTGAGAAGAATATCTATTATTCCGTTGAGGTTCTTTGGCCTGAGCTTATTTTCACCGTGATTGCCTTAAATGATTTTGTCCGCTTATATAGTAAAAAGCATGCTTATGCTACTCTTGATGTACATGTATCAACCATTCGTAAATTTCAATCAGTTGTAGGCGAAGCTTTGCAATCCGTTGTTCCAAAAGAACACCATGATCAATTTATGAACTTATTGAGTGAAAACCAGACGAACGTCCAAGAATATGCCATTCAATTTGTGGATATTCTGAATTTAAATCATATTAACTCAACGAAAGAACAACGTGAAAAAAATTTAGGGATGATTGCTTTAAAGCTAGCTGTTCAAGACAAAGACTACCATGCATTTCGAACTCAAGTCCTCAAATCTGCCAATGAAACGAAAAGTGACATTCATGATTTATCGATTACAAAGGAATATCCTGAAGAAATTGAATGGTGAGTCGATTAAAAAGAGTGTGGAATTCGCACTCTTTTTTTCTTTGACATTCTCCTGACACATTGACGGTTTATTGTAAGTGTGTGGAAGATTTCCACAGTCAATTTTAGGAGGATGAAGAAGATGAAGAAAATGACAAGTAGCATGCTTTTAGCAAGTGCATTAACTTTAGGAACGATTGCTGTACCTTCTATTTTAGCCGCCACCACTGCCTCAAGTACAAACGAAGAAATTTCTGAAGAAACCAAAACGACGTTAGATGAATTTCGTGCGCAAGAAAAAGCAGGTGAAATTACGCATGAAGAAGCACACGCAAAAATAGTGGAATTAGGAATTGACCGTCCATTTGGTCGAGGTGGACATCACGGAAAAGGTCCATTTGGCAACATCGATGAAGACGCTAGAGCTACTATCGAAGATATTCGTAACCAATTTAAAGATGGTGTTTTAACTGAAGAAGAAGCTCAAGCTAAACTTGATGACTTAGACGTTGACCTACCAGAAGATTTTTTAACACATGTGGATTTTGAAGATTTAGATGAAGAAACAAAAGTAGCATTAACTGAAATTCGTGACCAATTCGTCGCTGGCGACTTAACCGAAGCGGAAGCACAAGCAAAAGTAGCAGCACTTGGCTTAGATTTCGACGCTAAATTCCTAACTCGTGGACCACATCCAGAATTAACAGATGACCAAAAAGCACAACTTGATTCCATTCGCGACCAAGTTGAAGCGGGTACATTAACAGAAGAAGAAGCACGTACTCAAATGGATGAGCTTGGTTTCAAACCACATGGCGGACCTGGTCATCATGGTGATCGCGGCCACCACGGACCACGAGGTGACTTCCCACAGCAAAATAATGAGCCTGCTGATGACGAACCACAAGCGACTTTTACAACATCTGAAGCTTAATCTAAAGGGACTCGAATATATCCATTTCGAGTCCCTTCTTTTATACTTGTAAGAAAAGTGGCGTATCCCACTTCAGATTGAAAATGAGGTGAACTGATGTGAAACGAATTTTAATAGTGGAAGATGAAATTCCCATCTCACGAGTTCTGAGTGCCTATCTAGAGAAGCATGGGTTTGCAACATATCAAGCATATACAATTGAACAAGCTTCCATGCTTTTTGACAGAGAGTCAATCGATTTAGTATTGCTAGATGTACTTCTCCCTGACGGAACAGGATGGGATTTTCTACAAAATATTCGAACACATTCCCCTTGTCCTATTATCATGTTAACCGCTTTAGGAGAAGTTCCTGATCGGCTAAGAGGTCTTCAAAGCGGAGCGGACGACTATATGTCCAAACCGTTTGTTGCAGAAGAAGTGGTTGCTCGAATTCAAGCTGTTCTTCGTAGACCGACGCGTTTATTAAATGAAATCGATGCTCGTCACTTTGGCAAATTACGCATTCATCCACAAGAACGGCAAATCTTTTTACATAATGAAGAAGTTCCTTTAACGCCTAAAGACCGTGCACTGCTGTTGTTTTTAGCCAAACACCCAAATCAGATTTTCAATCGTGAACAGTTACTTGGACATGTTTGGGGTATGGACTATTTTGGTAGTGATCGTGCAGTGGATTTAGCCATTAAACGCATTCGACACGTCTTGAAGAAGTGGCCGAAATCTGAAGGCGAGATTCGAACGATTCGAGGGATGGGGTATGAATTTCATGTCGAAACCAACTAAACGTCCTTCGATACAAGCTTATTGGACCTCTCGTTATTTAGTTACGTTAATTATCGGGCTTTTTATAATTGGGTTTTTGGCTGTTTTATGGATT
>NZ_JBATUX010000062.1:0-4124 GCF_049671445.1 Paenisporosarcina sp.
ATCATATTGAACATTTCAGTATATCGAATGATACCTTTAATGCTTCCGTTGTGGCATAATAGTGAACAATCAGATTATTAATTCGTTTAACGAAGAAGTTTCAGGAGGACGTCACGTGAGAACCGTATTTTCCTATGTCAAACCATATAAATGGCCGATTGCAATAGCTCTTGTCCTTATGCTTATCGAGCTTTCTGTCGAGCTTATTCAACCGCTCATCATCGCTAAAATTATTGACGATGGCATCATGAAAGAAGACGTGTCGGTTATTTGGACATGGGGAGGGGTCATGATGCTTATGGCTATTCTTGCTTTCTTATCCGGAGCAACAAACTCGTTTTTTGCTTCACATGCGTCCCAAAGTTTTGGTTTTGATGTAAGGACTGCTTTGTTTAAACAAGTTCAACAGTTTACAGTAGCTACATTTACTAAATTTCCAACAGCTGGTTTAATCACGAGACTGACAAGCGATGTCACGATGGTTCAAAACGTGCTCTTTATGAGTTTGCGTATCATGTTACGTGCGCCATTACTCGTTATTGGTAGTGTGATTATGGCATTTATCGTCAATGCATACCTCGCTATGTTCTTAGTTATTGGTGCTCCTTTCCTCATCTTTTTCTTATACTTCATGGTTAAGAAGGGTGTTAGCTACTTTGCGTTAGTTCAAGTTCGACTTGATCGTGTGAACCGAGTGCTGCAAGAAAATTTGCAAGCAGTTCGATTAGTCAAAGCTTATTTGCGTGGCAAGTTTGAGTCCTCGCGATTTGAAAAAGTATCAAATCTTTTGAAAATGGATACTGTGAAAGCTTTGCGAGTGATGGAAATCATTTTGCCACTATTATTGTTCGTCATGAATATCAGTTTACTTGCTGTATTATGGTTTGGCGCTTCTGAAATCAAATCAAACAACGCTCAAATTGGAGAGTTAGTAGCTATCGTCAACTATGCTCTACGTATGACAGGGGCTTTCTCTATGTTTGCTTTTATCATTATGGCATTTGCACGTGCAAAAGCTTCTGCTGAACGTATGGAAGAAGTATTACTGGTAAATAAAGGGCTTGAACGAGATGAAAACACAGGGAAAATGCATGAAGCTGCTGAAGGAGAAATCAGCTTTCATAATGTTACGTTCTCCTATCCAAATTCGTCAGAACCCGTGTTGAAGCATATTTCGTTTAACATTAAATCGGGTGAAAAATTAGCGATTATGGGTGCAACTGGAGCTGGGAAATCTACTTTATTGCAACTTATTCCCCGATTCTTCGAAGCTTCATCTGGCTCCGTAAAAGTAGATGGAAAAGACGTAAACAAGTGGTCGTTGGATCAATTAAGGCAAGCCATTGGACTTGTTCCACAACAGTCATTGTTGTTTACAGGGAGCATTTATCAAAACCTAGCATGGGGTAAAGTCGAAGCATCGACAGAAGAATTGCAACATGCCGCTAAACAAGCACAAATTCATACATCAATTGAACAGTTTGCAAAAGGATATGACACGCGAGTTGGACAAAAAGGTGTGAATTTATCTGGTGGTCAAAAACAACGTCTGTCAATTGCACGTGCATTGGTACGAAAGCCTGAAATTTTATTGCTTGATGACAGTACAAGTGCATTAGATGTGAAGACCGAAGCCGCACTTTGGGAAGCATTAGATAAAGAAGAAGCAACAATGGTTGTTGTGACCCAAAAAATTCGTACAGCAAAAGGTGCCGACCGTGTGTTGTTATTAGACAACGGTGAAATTGCAGCTTATGGATCACATGAAGAGCTACTCGAAACCTCCGAATTGTATCGTCAAATAGCGGAGTCGCAACAAGAACAGGAGGTGCCTGCACATGCGACAGATTCCATTTAAACCCTTTGGCTACGATCCTGTTTTGACAAAAGAAGATATTACTCCTGTGAAAAAGAAAAAAGGGGACCGTGCTGGGGATTGGCAAGGAGTATTAAAACGCATTTGGCATCTCGTCGATGAGCAACGTGCTCTGTTAGTCACTGTCCTTATACTTGTCTTTATCAGTTCAGCTTTGGCACTGATTGGACCTTTCTTACTCGGGAAAATTATTGACGAATACATAGTACCTGGTCAATTTGAAGGCTTCCAAACAATGATTTTCTGGCTCATCGGAATTTATTTCTTCTTATCTCTGACGATGTTTTTACAAAACTATTGGATGATTGGCATTGCTCAGCAAGTTATTTATCGGTTGCGAACTAATTTATTTGCGCATTTCCAAAAGTTATCTGTGTCGTTTTTCGATAAACGACAACATGGCGAACTAATGAGCCGTGTAACAAATGATATTGAAAACGTCAGTGCTACATTAAATAGCTCGTTTATCCAAGTGTTCTCAAGTATTTTGACACTAACTGGAACCGTCATTGTCATGCTTTTGCTAAGTCCACTACTGACGCTATTGACGATGACTATCATTCCTGTCATGTTTTACTCCATGCGTTGGATCACGAGAAGGACAGGTAAGCTTTTTAAAGAACAACAACGAGCAGTGGGTGACTTGAACGGTATGATTGAAGAGACGATTTCAGGACAACGAATTGTCAAAGCCTTTTCACAAGAAGATCGTGTAACGGATGAATTTATTGTAAAAAGTGAGCGGTTGCGAAGAACAGGGTTTTGGGCATTAACTTATTCAGGTTTCATCCCAAAAGTCATGAACATGTTAAACAACGCAAGCTTTGCGATAGTGGCTGGCGTAGGAGGTTTGCTTGCCTTAAATGGTCATGTGACAATAGGGACCATCGTCATCTTTTCGGAGTATGCGCGCCAATTCACGCGTCCTTTGAATGACTTAGCCAACCAATTTAACACAGTGTTATCCGCAATTGCTGGAGCGGAGCGAGTATTCTCTATCATGGATGAAGAGATTGAAAAAGATGAAGCTACCTCTAAACTGGACACCGTATTAAAAGGGAAAGTTGAATTTGATAAAGTATCGTTTAAATATGAACAATCAGATGATGAACATACGATTCGCAATGTCAGCTTTACGTTGAAACCTGGAGAAACTGCTGCACTAGTCGGTGCAACGGGTGCAGGAAAAACAACCATTATGCAATTGCTCGCTCGTTTTTATGAAACAAATGAAGGACAAATTCGGATTGATGACATCCCTATACACGAATTGCCTCGACAAACGTTACGTAGTCAAATTGCTTTTGTTTTGCAAGATCCATTTTTATTTGAAGCGACTGTATACGAAAATATTCGCTACGGTAGGTTGAATGCTACGGACGAAGAAATAATGGAAGCGGCAAAACAAGCCAATGCACATGACTTCATCGAAAAACTGCCAGAAGGCTATGACACGGTATTAACCGCAGATGGTGGCGAAATCAGCCAAGGGCAAAAGCAATTGCTATCAATTGCACGCGCTCTTGTTGCGGACCCAGTCATTTTACTGTTAGATGAGGCAACAAGCAGCATTGATACGGTGACGGAAATGAAGATTCAAGAAGCATTGGAACGCTTAATGGAAGGTCGCACAAGCTTTGTTATTGCCCATCGCTTAAACACAGTCAGACAAGCAGACGTCGTTTACGTTATGGACCAGGGGCAACTAATGGAGTCGGGCAGTCAACAAGACCTCATAGATCAAAGAGGATTGTATTATCAGATGCTAAACAATGCAACTGTATAAAAAAGAAGCTGAACCTCTACATGCGAGGTTCAGCTTTTTTAGTTAATAAGTGGTTTAGTTGTATCAGGTTTAGGCTCTTTGCGTTTTCTCGGTGAAAATCCTCCAAGGAATAACTTGCCGTGAGGAACCAGCTTTTGGATGATGATCGATGCTACGATTGGTACAACTAATCCAAACGCGGTAAATCCAATAATGCCATATTTGAAGTAATCATTTAACACGATGTCGGTAAAGATGTGTAAATACATAATGGAAATCGAATGCTTTTCGATTTGTTGTAACCATTTCAACGACATATGAGAGGCAATAAATTGAAATACCCCGACAAACACGAGAGTCATTGCCAGTGGAATAACTAAATCTAACACGATATGTTCATAGCGTAAGAATTTCATACTTAAGTGATAATCAATCACTTTAAACCAATCAAGAACAATGGCTGTCACACTAAAAATAAAGCCG
>NZ_JBATUX010000063.1:0-15438 GCF_049671445.1 Paenisporosarcina sp.
TGGAGTCTTCACTGTTTTGCTACATATCACTAAATCGAAAGCTATCTCATATACTTATTCACTAGAATGATTGTAGTAGAAGGCGGCGGGAAAACATGGTGCTCCTGCGGTTACTCGTCGCAAAACAGATTTCCGAATACGAAGGACTGAATCCTACCGTAAGATTGACCAATATAAGGAATGTGGGGAAGTGACAGCGTCACTTCCCCACATTTTACATCTCAGGTTAATAATCAACCGTAGCTATTACAACCACCACATATCAGCTGGTTGTTCTTTAATCACCACTGATTTCAAATTAGTCACTGCTCGTTGGAAACCTTCTTCGATGCTCATAATTGGGTCTTCGTGTTCAATGCTGACAACATAATCATAGCCATACGTACGAAGAGCACTAATGATGTCTGACCATTCTTGCACAGAATGTCCACACCCTACTGAACGGAAGTTCCATGCACGCGTGCGAATATTGCTGTAGGCTTGCATGTCAGTCAGACCATACATATTTACATTATCTTGGTCGATAAATGTATCTTTAGCATGGAAATGATGGATGGCATTTTCTTTCCCAAGAATTTTAATGGCCCCAACAGGATCAATACCTTGCCACCATAAGTGACTTGGGTCAAGGTTGGCACCAATGTATTCGTTCGTTGCTTCACGAAGTTTTAACATGGTATATGGTGTATGAACTGAGAAACCACCATGCAATTCAAGACCAATTTTAACGTTAGCTTGTTTCGCGATTTCGGCAATTTCTTTCCAGTATGGAATTAATTTTTTCTCCCATTGCCACGTTAAAATATCACCATATTCATTTGGCCACGGTGCCACAGGCCAGTTTGGATGTTTAGCATCTTCGTCTGCACCTGGAGTTCCAGAGAATGTATTAACAACTGGAACACCCATTAACTGAGCCAATTTAATACTTTTTCTTAACGCTTCATCGCTATCTTTAGCTAAAGTTGGATCTGGAGAAACTGGGTTTCCATGACAGCTAAATGCACTGATTGTTAATCCGCGAGAGACAACAGCATCCAAATATTGATTGCGTTTGCCTTCATCCTCTAACAGTTCATCTATTGGACAATGGTCAGTACCTGGATAGCCACCCGTTCCAATCTCAACTGCGTCTAAGCCTGATGCTTTTACATAATCAAGCATTTCTTCAAATGATTTTTGTGCAAATAATACTGTAAATACGCCTAATCTCATTACCATTTCCTCCTTACGTGAACGAAATTGATTTACCGGTTTCGCTACTCTTATAAATAGCTTCGATGACTTTGGAAACAATTAGCGCTTCTTGCGGCTTAACAAGTGGTACTTGAGTTCCTCTACAACTTTCAATAAAATTCATTGCTTGAGGAATGCCTGGATTATCTTCATCGGAAATCCAGTACGCTTTTTGATCTAATAACATACCGTACTTCGATTGATACATGACTAACGGGAACACATCAAGTCCACCGATTGTACCTGATATACTAACTGATTCTTTGTCATCTGCCAGATTAGCAGCCCATGAAGTTTCAAATAATAACGTGGCACCATCTTTGAATTTAATATAGGCTGTTGCATGGTCATCTACTTCGAAAGTGGAAGGTTCAAATACCCCCCATTGATTCACTACCTCTGGTTGTTTACTTAACTCGTTGTATGTAGAACCTGAGACTTCTGCAATTTCAGGGAAATCCATTAAATGAAGGGCTAAATCTAGGAAGTGACAGCCAAAATCGATTAAACTTCCGCCACCTTGAAGATCTTTATTCGTGAAAACGCCCCAGCCTGGCACTTTTCGTCGTCGAATGGCCTGTGCTCGAGATACAAGTGGACGTCCAATTTCGCCTTCATTAATAAATCGTTTAGCTGCACGCGCTTCTTTCATATGACGATAATGGTATGCAATCATTAACACTTTTCCAGCAGCCTCAGACGCCTCAATCATCGACTCGCATTCTTTTGTAGTCATCGCCATTGGCTTTTCGCATAACACGTGTTTGCCTGCATTGAAGGCTGCAATGGCAATTTCAGCGTGGAATTTATTTGGTGTGCAGATGGTAACAGCATCCACATGGTCAAAAATTTCTGTGTATTGTGACGTGTGAAAAGGAATGGAGAATTCACTTGCCACCGACTCTGCCCGCTCTTGATTCACATCACATACAGCAGTCAACTCGACATGATCGCTTAATGTCAAAAAGGAGGGAATATGCCGTGAAACAGCAATTCCTCCCACTCCTATAAATCCAATTCTTAGTTTTCCCATTTTTATCACCTATAGCTTTACAATTTGTTTCGATTCATTTGATTGTATGGCACCCAAAATAACTTGCAATGATTTCTTGCCTTCTTCGCCAGTAATAAGAGGCGAGTTACCCGTCAAGATTGATTC
The DNA here is from genome assembly GCF_049671445.1 of Paenisporosarcina sp. GTDB lineage: Bacteria > Bacillota > Bacilli > Bacillales_A > Planococcaceae > Paenisporosarcina. Next base: position 2,396 of record NZ_JBATUX010000063.1, read on the forward strand.
TACGAAGTGGTCAATGACACCAGAAGTGACTTGACCACCTTCATCGTTGGATTGTATTTGTCCAAGGTTAAGTTCTTCTTTCGTGCGGTCACTTTTATGGAATACAACTGAAAAAGTTTCGTCGTCTTCTAGACGTAAAACGCCGTTTTCAGCATATATAACGGTTGAATTATCTTCCGTTCCGTTATATGACCAGCTTGCAGCAAGCGTGCCTACGATGCCACTTTGTGTTTTTAAAATAAGTACGGCATTGTCGTCTACGTCAGCATTTTTCTTTGCGCTAGTTTCAACCATTGCAGCAACTTCAACGATTTCTTCGCCTAAAATATAGCGTATTAAATCGGTTTTGTGAACACCAAGGTCACCCATTGCCCCAATGAAGGCTTGATCCTTTTTAAAGAACCAGCTGTCTTTTCCTTCTGCACTCCATGTTTCAGGTCCTGGATGTCCAAAAGCAGTTCTGAAGCTGTATACTTTGCCGAGTTTACCTGACTCAATCCATTCTTTAGCTAGTTGATGAGATTTAACAAATCGTTGGTTATGTCCAATCATCAATGTTTTACCGCTTTTTTGAGCAGCTTCAATCATTTGATTTGCTTCTTCTTCGCTTGTAGCCATTGGCTTTTCGCATAGAACGTGTTTGCCCGCATTTAATGCAGCAATTGAAATTGGCGCGTGCAAGTAATTTGGAGTACACACACTTACTGCATCAAGGTCTTCTTTTAATAATTCATTGAAATCAGTGTACGTTTTTGCAACTCCAAAACTTGCTCCAACTTCTTCTACTCTAGATTGATTAATATCACATACCGCAACAATCTCAACATTATCATTTCCTGCATATTCAACTAAATGGCGATGTTTTGCAATGCTTCCTGTACCGATGACTCCGATTTTTAACTTTGCCATAATGCACTATTCCTCCTTGTAGCCTTCAAGCTTTTCTAGTGGTTTCGCATTTCCATAGACTGGGTAGTCTCTTGTTGTTGGCGTTGCCCATTTTACAGCATTGCCGATAACTTTTTGAATTTGTTTGTTGTAATAAGTAGGGTGCGTTTCGTGTCCTGGACGGAAGTAAAAAATCTTGCCGTTACCACGTTTGAACGTTGCTCCACTTCGGAACACTTCTCCACCTTGGAACCAGCTTAGGAAAACTAACTCGTCAGGTGCTGGGATATCAAAATGCTCGCCGTACATTTCTTCTTCTTCAAGCTCGATGTATTCACCAATTCCTTCAGCGATTGGATGACTTGGATCGACAACCCACAGACGTTCTTTCTCATTTGCTTCACGCCATTTTAAATCGCAACCAGTTCCCATTAATTTTTTGAAGATTTTAGAGAAATGAGCAGAATGCAGAACTATAAGTCCCATACCTTCCCATACGCGCTTTTGAACTTTCTCAACAATTTCGTCGCTTACTTCATCATGGGCAAGATGTCCCCACCAAAGAAGAACGTCTGTATTATTTAATACCTCATCTGTTAAACCATGTTGTGGCTCATCTAATGTAGCTGTTTTCACATCGAAGCCTTGCTCGCCTAGTGCAGAAGCTAAGACCTGATGGATTCCCTCAGGATAAATTTTTCGGACCTCTTCATGTTGTTGTTCATGACGATATTCATTCCATACTGTTACTTTCATTTATTACACTCCTTTATTCTTTGACTGAACCGGATGTTAAACCAGCGACTATTCTTCTTTGGAAAATCAACACAAGTATAACAATAGGGATTGTCACAATGACAGTGGCAGCTGAGATATCTCCCCAAGGAATCGTAAATTGACTTTGATAGAAGGAGATTCCAACTGGCACGGTGCGCCATGTATCCTCTGTGTTGATGGTTAATGCAAATAAATATTCATTCCACGCGGCAATAAATACAAGAATACCTGTCGTAAATACACCAGGTGCTGCAAGCGGGAATATCACTTTACGGAAAGTTTGAAAAGGTGTTGCTCCATCAAGTTTTGCTGATTCTTCAAGTTCCCACGGAATCTTTTGGAAGAATGTCGCAAGAATCCAGATGGCAAGTGGCAAACTGATGGTTATGTAAGGAATCACGAGTCCCATATAGCTGTTACGAAGACCCACTGCTGTAATAAAGTTGTAGATTGGGGAAATAATCGCGATTTGTGGGAACATGGATGCCGCTAAAATTACACCTAAAATCAGCCCTTTAAATCTAATCGGAAGTCGAGTCAGTGCATATGCTGCTATCGAAGCGAATCCAATTGCAATAATAGTGGTTAAGCTAGAGATGATAAAACTATTCATCATATAGCGTACTAAAGGACGATTCGTTAACGCATTTTCATAAGATTCAAGCGATGGATTCGATGTAAACCATTTAAAATTGTTAAAAATTTCACCCGGCGGTTTGATCGATGTGAGGAAGACCCAGATGAAAGGGAACATCACGAAAAATACAAACACGACTAGAAATATGTAAAACCAAATGCCTGGACGTTTATTCATCTTGATTCCCCCTTATCGACTCGATCGTCCTGCAAAAAGATCAGACCCGATGAATTTTATAAATAGTGTTGAAATAATCGCTACACAAGCAAACACGATGACCGACAGAACTGAACCTGCTCCAAAGTTTTGTTGTGAGAATAATGTAATGTAAGCATAAATTGAAATAGATTCCGTCGAGTTAGCTGGTCCCCCGCCAGTAAGAACGAAGATTAGATCAAACACTCGGAAGGCATCTAAAGTACGGAATAATAAAGCTACTAAAATAGCTGACTTCAACATTGGCAATGTAATTTTCCAGAACTGTTGCCATTTATTCGCTCCATCAACTTCAGCTGCTTCATACAAAGAACCCGAAATCGTTTGAAGTCCTGCAAGTAATAGAAGAGCCATATACGGAGTTGTTTTCCAAACATCTGCAAAGATAACTGAGAACATTCCACCTGTACCCGTTGACAATAGAACAGATGCATCTCGAATTAATCCAAACTGTTCAAAATAGTGTGCAACAATACCTGTTTGACCATCGTATAAGAAAGCCCACATCATGGCTGCAACAGCTGTTGGAATCGCCCAAGGAATAAGTACGGATGCCCGAACGATACCCCTGCCTTTAAATGTTCGATTTATAAGTAAGGCGATTAGTAATCCTAGAACAAGCTCTACCCCAACTGATGCTACTGTGAAGAAGAACGTGTTACCGAGTGCTTTCCACATACGTTCACTTTGTAGGTAACGTGAATAGTTACTCAAACCAATAAAGTTAGATTCAATAATCGCACGGTTAGACGAATTAATAGATCCTGCAACATTTGCAGTAGCCGTTTTAAAAGCTTCATCTTCTGAATTCTGAGAAAGCGTCGTTAGTTCTTCTTCAGCATTCGTTAAGAAATCTTTATAGTCGCTTGCAAAGTCTTTATCGATATTTGCATATTTTAATTCTCCATCTGAAATAGCAGTAAAAGAAGCAAGTTTACTTTCAACTTCTTTATATTGTTCACTCAGACCATCTTTCGCTAACATATCTTCATGATAAGCTTTAATCTCATTACTTATTTTTGTTGTAGCTTCTGCTGCTTCTGGGTTTGGCGCTTGACCTGCTAAGCCTTCAAGATCTCGGGATAAGTAAAAGAAATCGTTCGCATAACGCTCCAAATCAACATTGGATTTTACAAACCTTTCTGAGCGAGAAGGATCATTCAAACGATAGTCGAACAAACTGTTATAAAAAGATTGAGCAACCGGCCATAACGTAATCATAATAACGAGTATTAGAGCAGGTGCGACCATTAAATAACCAAGTTGTTTTTCACTCAACTCAAACTTCATCTGTGTCACCCTCTTATTAAATAATATAAGGGAAGGCGAGCGTTCCACCTCCCCTTATTATTCGGACTCAATTGTTACTAATTAACCATCTGAAAGCTTTCTCTATTACTCTGCCATCGCTGCAACGATTTTATCTTGCATGTTCTTCGCAGCTTCTTCAGGAGTGATATCTTTTGCAAGTGCTTTTGAAAGCTCAACTTGCATGATGTTTGAGATTAATGGATAAATTGGTGATACTGGTCTTGGTACAGCATTTTGAAGTGTAGCTACGAACTCTTCGTTTGAGAATAGTACTGCTGCTTCTTTTACTTCTTCGTCATCATAAAGTGCTTCGATTGTTGGTGCACGTCCGCCATCAACAGCACTAATTTTTTGACCTTCAGGGCCAGACATGAATTTCACGAATTCCCAAGCAGCTTCTTGGTTTTCGCTGTAACGATTAATCATGCTCATCCAACCACCAAGTGTAGCAGCATTCGTGCCATCACCAGAAGGAAGAACAGCAAAACCTACATTTCCTGCAACTTTAGAAGCTTCTTTATCTTCAGAAGTAGACTGCATGTATGGCCAGTTACGTGCGAATACTGATTGACCACCAACCCATGCATTATTTGTTTCAGTCTCTTGGAAACTTAAGATATTACTAGGTACGAAATCAGAGTTAACGAATTCAACCATTTTCGTAATACCTGCCACAGTTTCAGGAGTATTTACCACAACTTCATTGTTTTCATCTACAACTTGCCCACCGTATGCAGCGATAAATTCAACCGCATTACACACCAATCCTTCATATTGGTTTGCTTGCATTAGGTAACCAAACTCAGTACCTTCTTTACCTTTTAACTCGCTTGCCATATCGAAAAGCTCATCCCATGTTTTAGGTGGAGTTTCAACGATATCTTTTCTATAGAAAAGAAGTCCAGCATCTGTGTATTTAGGCATTGCGTATTGACGACCATTGAAGTTACCAGATTGAACCGTACCAGGGAAATAATCATCCATGTTGATACCGTCTGCTTCAATAAAGCGATCTAGTTCAAGCGCGTATTGAGCTTGTGCAAATTCAGCAGGCCAGATAACATCAGCATCGAAAACATCTATTTCAGCACTTTTACTACTGAAAGTTGTTACGTATTGATCGTGAGATGCGCCAGTATCTGCAGGCATCTCTTGTCGTTTAACCGTAATATTTGGATTTTTCTCTTCAAATGCTGCAATTAGTTTATCCGTTGCGCCAGTGACATCCACACCACTTGCATAGACGATTTCTACTTTCTTGTCAGATGTGTCACCATCTTTTGTATCCGTTGTTTCCTTTTCCGATCCGTTACACGCTGCTAAGAGCATACTCATCGAAAGAATCGTAGCACCTGCCACTTTTTTGTTCCAAAGTTTCATTAATAAAGCCCCCTAAGTGTTTTATGTTGATTGACGTTCGATTAATTGAATAGGTAATAATATGTCCTGTGCATCATTTACTCTCGTTTTGTTAATGATTTCTATCATCACATCCATTGTTTGATAGCCAATGTCTGTGGTGAATTGATTGATTGTCGTGATTTGTGGATCGAGTAGTTCTGCAATGGGCTGGTCATCAAAACCTACGACGGCGAGATCATTTGGCACATGCCATGAATGTTTTTTAGCTTCATGGATGATGCCGGCAGCTACTTCGTCACTTCCGCTGAATACAGCAGTCGGTGGGTTAGCAAGTAGTTGAATTCTCCTGAAAATGTTTCGTCCGTCTTCAATCGTGAAAACATCTCGAAACATCCATTCGTTTACTTGTTCAATCCCTGCTTCTTCAATTGCTTTTAAATAACCTTTACGTCGATTAACAGACACGCTACTGTCATTTCCTTGACAGTACGCAATTTTAAGATGTCCTTTTTCAAGTAAGTGCTTTGTCCCAATGTAACCGCCTTCAATTTGGTCTAGTCTGACTCTGGTGACTTTAGCATCAGGATCATATTCATTGCAGTAAATGATTGGACCGTACTTTGTAAAAGGCTCAATCACTGACCAATGATTTTCAACTGAAGCCATTATGATGCCATCTACTTGCTTAGATATGAGAAGCTTAAAAAACTCAAGCTCCTTTGCCTTATCAATTCTTGTGTTGCAAAGAATTAACTGAAAACCATATGTGGCAGCCCTTTTTTCCATTGCATCAACCAAATGACTAAAGAAAGGATTGGCAATGCGGGAAACAAGAACAGCGATTTTCTTTGTTTTAACATTTCGCATTTGTTGAGCAGAAGAATTAGGAACATATCCAAGTTCTTCCATAGCTTTTTTCACGGCAATCTTCTTATCTCCACTAACATACGGATGGTTGTTTATCACTCTTGATACAGTAGCCTGTGACAAACCAGCCTTCAAGGCAACATCTTTTATCGTATACAAGCGCTCACCCTCCTATAGGAACACCTCCAAATAAACGTGTATGAAATCGTTTTCATAAATAGAGCATATTACAAAACTTTAACAATTACAACGGGAGATTTGAAAATTCTAATTATTTATTTTTTAATGATTCTTAGGGACTAATTATCTCGGAATTACTTACCGACTATTGTATCTACCGAATTCTAATCATGCAGGTTTTCGCATCTAAAATATCTACAAAAAAACACCTACTCAATGGTAGGTGTTTCGAATGTATGATCTATGTTGTTGAGTCAACCTTGTGATTGTGGATTTTGAGCAGGTGATGCCAATGCTTTTAACATTTCGAGACGAGATTTTGTCAGAGTAACTGTCACACCTAACTTAGACAAGTTCGAAACGATTTTTCTCAAATCAACTTCTTTCGTCATACAATCCACCTCTATCTTTCCTCTAGTTTATAGGAACGCATTTCTTCACTAAAAGTTTCAAGCAAATCGTTTAAAAAATTTGACTTTTTATCTTATATACATACTATACCACGTTTATCCACTTTTAATTCTTTCAATTTTGTTACATATTTTAATCATTTGTAAATCATACTAAGCAATATTAAAGGAGGAGTTTTATGAAAATTAAAGACATTATGTCACGTGATATCGTGACATGTACCCCAACTGATTTAATTTCAGAGATTGCTCAAAGCATGCGTGCCTTGGATATTGGGTGTATGCCAGTCGTTGAAGGAACTCGTGTCATTGGTATGATTACTGATCGGGATATCGTAACGAGATCGGTAGCTAAAAATGGGCAACGCCTCGTTAAAGACGTTATGTCCGAAGAAGTTATATCTGTCGGTCCGGAATCTACTTCATTAGAAGCGGCAGAAATTATGGCTCAACACCGCATACGCCGTTTGCCGGTCATTAAAAATGATGCCCTTATTGGTTTTGTTGCACTAGCTGATTTATCAGTTCCAAGTGAAACGGCTCACGAAGCTTCACAAGCACTGCATGAAATTTCAGAACCAAGACATCTGTGATGAACTCCCCAAACTTTTTTCAAGGTTTGGGGTTTTCTGATTGTCTTCTCTTTACATACCCCCTGAAGGTACTTTATACTATAGAAAATCTGGAGGTGCTAATTCATGACCATATTTGCATCAAACGTTTCACCAAATGAAGAATCTCTGAATCCTACGACTTGTCGAAAAAGTCATCATCCAGATTCCGTAAAAAAAGATTTGACTACACGTTTAAATCGAATTGAAGGTCAAATTCGAGGCATTAAAGGCATGGTAGATAAAGACGTATATTGTGATGATATTATTACCCAATTATCAGCAACTCAATCAGCATTAAACAGTGTGGCCAAAGTTCTTCTCGACGGACATTTAAAAGGCTGTGTAAAAGAACGATTAGCCGCAGGTGAACATGAAGTATTAGACGAATTACTAACGACCGTCCAAAAATTAATGCGTAAATAAAAAGGAGGAAATTATAATGGTAGATCGCGTTACGTTAAAAGTAGAAGGCATGTCTTGTGGACATTGCGTTAAATCAATCGAGAATAGTGTTTCAGCAATTTCAGGTGTTGATAAAGTTGAAGTTCAATTAGATTCTGGAATAGTGAATGTAGAATTTAATAAAGATGTTGTAGTTGTTGAACAAATTACAAACACAATTGAAGAACAAGGATATACAATCGGGAATTAAAAGACTGCGTATTCGCAGTCTTTTTTTTCAATTAAACATACCCCGTTAAGGTATGTGAAAGGAGTGAGCCTTATGACTGAAACTCAAAAGGAATATTCAATAACTGGCATGACTTGTGCCGCTTGCGCTAATCGTATTGAAAAAGGTCTTCAGAAAATGGAAGGTGTTTCTTCTGCGACCGTTAACTATGCCAATGAAAAAGCGCAAGTTCGATACGACGAAAAAACCATACAGCCGAAACAGCTAGAAGATAAAGTACGATCACTTGGTTATGACGTTCTTAATGAAGAAGTTGATTTAAGAATTCAAGGCATGACTTGCGCCGCTTGCTCGACTCGAATTGAAAAAGGATTAAATCGTTTAAGTGGCATCAACCAAGCAACAATTAATTTAGCACTAGAAACCGGTAAAGTTTCTTATAATCCGAATCATACGACGCCACATGCTATTGTGAAAAAAATTCAAGACTTGGGCTATGATGCAACATTTAAAGATGATGCAAAAGCTGAAGCAATCGATTATAAAAAAGCTGATATTGAAAAGAAAACTCGCTTGTTTTGGATTTCAGCGATTCTGTCTCTTCCACTTATCTGGGCGATGGTCGGACATTTCACGTTTACATCAAATATTTATATTCCGGAGATTTTAATGAATCCATTTGTTCAGTGGGCACTTGCAACACCTGTACAATTCTGGATTGGGTGGATGTTTTATAAAGGAGCTTATTATGCGCTTCGTAATAAGAGTGCCAACATGGACGTTTTGGTTGCACTCGGCACATCCGCAGCCTACTTTTACAGTGTTTATTTAGTATTAGAGAGTTTGCAACACGGGGAAAGCCATATGCTCGGTTTGTACTTCGAAACAAGTGCCGTGCTAATCACATTGATTTTACTAGGAAAAGTATTTGAGGCACGTGCTAAAGGACACTCGTCAGATGCCATTAAAAAATTGATGAATCTTCAACCTGCTATCGCTCTTGTCGAACGTGATGGTCAGACTCTTGAGATTGCAGCTGAATTGGTTCAGAAAGGCGACATCTTAGTCATTAAACCAGGTTCTTCCATCCCGGTTGATGGAGTCGTTCTTTCGGGTTCATCGGCAGTCGATGAATCGATGTTAACTGGTGAAAGTCTGCCGATTGAAAAAGGACCTGACCATGAAGTGTTCGCTGCAACAATTAATACGAATGGCTCATTACGTATTACGGCCACTAAGATTGGTAAAGAAACCGTCCTCTCTTCTATCATTCGTGTAGTTGAAGAAGCTCAAGGTTCAAAAGCTCCAATACAAAGACTGGCCGATCGTATTTCAGGTATTTTTGTACCTATTGTTGTAGGTCTTGCTTTGATTACGTTTTTAGTGTGGTATTTTATTGTGGATATTGGAAACTTCGCAGCTGCTTTAGAAAGTACAATTGCGGTTCTCGTCATTGCTTGTCCATGTGCCCTTGGGCTCGCTACACCTACATCAATAATGGCTGGATCAGGGCGTTCAGCCGAGCTTGGCATTTTATTTAAAACGGCTGAATCAATGGAAATTACAAAATCGATAGATACTGTTGTATTAGATAAAACTGGAACCATTACAAAAGGCAAACCTTCTGTCACTGATTTTATTGCTCATAAAGAACAGGACCGTGAAGATTTGATTCTTTTAGCAGCCTCCGCCGAGAATAACTCTGAACATCCAGTGGCGCATGCGATTACTGCTTTTGGTAAAGATAATAATCTTGTACTTCAAGACAGTTCTTCTTTTGAAGCTATTCCTGGCCATGGTATTTCGAGTACTGTTGACTCGAAAGACGTAATCATGGGGACCCGTAAGTTGCTTTTTGACCGGAATATCAAATTAGACAGTGTACTGGATGTTGCTGATGCGTTTGAAAAAGACGGAAAAACGGTCATGTTTATGGCAGTAAATCAAGTTCACGTAGCAACTATTGCGATTGCCGATCAAGTAAAAGACTCTTCAAAAGAAGCGATCTCCAAGTTACATCAAATGGGCATTCATGTTGTTATGTTAACTGGTGATCAAGAAGCTACAGCACAAGCAATTGCACGACAAGTCGGAATTGACAACGTTGTTGCGGGTGTATTGCCAACGAAGAAAGCTGATGTAATTACTGCATTGCAGAGTGAAGGACGTAAAGTTGCTATGGTAGGTGACGGAATCAATGACGCCCCTGCTCTGGTCGTCGCCGATATCGGAATCGCTATGGGTACTGGAACCGCTGTAGCAATGGAAGCTGCGGATGTTACATTAATGCAAGGAGATTTATTACGTATACCTGACACAATAAAAATGAGTCGGTTGACAGTTCGCAACATCAAACAAAACTTATTTTGGGCTTTAGCTTACAACTCGATTGGAATTCCGATCGCCGCTGCAGGACTATTAGCCCCATGGGTAGCAGGCGCAGCAATGGCATTTAGTTCCGTGTCTGTTGTTTTGAATGCTCTACGCTTACAACGAGTTAAATAAAATACACTTGAAACACACTCTTTAGGTCATTTCCTATAGAGTGTGTTTCTTTTTTCTTACTTGTTGTTGTTTGAATAGTTATTTCCGAGTAAAATGAACCATATGTATCGGTTAAGAAAGCGGGTTCTTACAGAATGAAGAAAGCCATTTTGTTATTAATGTCTGTGCAATTCTTTGTATATCTGGGTTTCGGAATCATTATTCCGATTTTGCCAGAAGTCATTTTAGATCAGGGATATAGTGAGATTCACGTAGGTGGATTATTGACGATTTATGCACTTGCTTCCTTCTTTACAGCTCCACTATGGGGTGCATTATCAGATCGTACAGGTAGAAAAAAGCTGATTCTCATAGGTTTAATAGGATTCAGTATGAGTTTTATTATTTTTGCCGGTTTTATTGAGGTTCTTCCTATGTTATATGTTTCGAGAATCGTCGGAGGTATTTTCTCTGGCGCATTGTATACAGCTGTCACAGGTTTCGTTGCTGATATGACAACTGAAGAGGAACGCAATAAGTACATGGGCTTGCTTGGTATGTCGATCGGACTCGGATTTATTTTTGGTCCCGCAATTGGCGGCATTCTTGGAGGCATAAATTTGCAGCTTCCGTTTATCGCTTCAGCTTTACTGACACTTCTCTTAGTGGTATACGCTACTATTATTTTGAAAGAGCCTGAAGCTAGAAAAGAGGCCCGAAAACGTGCATTATTGCCAAAAGGCGCGACAACACTATGGCAGTACCGCATTCGCTATTTGTTCATGTTTTCATTTATGGTAACTTTTTTACTTGCTGGCTTAGAGGCTACATTCCAACTATTCCAAATCAATAAAATCTCTATCACTCCCCTTCAACTTGGTTACTTGTTTATGGCAAGTGGGCTCGTTGATGCGGTTATCCAAGGCGGAGTTGTTCGTCGAGTAAAGAATGGTCAAGAAACAAAATGGATTATGGCAGCACAAGTTGTAACCGCGATTGGTCTAGTGTTATTGCTATTTACAGGAAGCTTACTATGGGCAGGATTCGCACTTAGCGTATTTACGGCCGGTAACGCACTTGCTCGAACAGTGCTGGTTTCATTAACAACGAAAGAATCTGGTGGAATGTTCGGCACTGCAGCCGGAATGACGTATTCAATGGACAATATGGGACGGATCATTGGTCCTCTACTGTTTACTTGGATTTTCACCGTTCAACCGGACAACGTCTATGTTCTTTCTTCGATCGTTGCTCTCGCTTCAATTAGTTTGATTGTATTGTTCCGTAAATCTACTCAATCATTAAAAACTGAAAATCCAGCTCCCTCATAATGTGAGGAGCTGGATTTTTTTCTTATGACTCGGTTAAATTAAATGGTTGATTTCCGTACATTGCGTTGGTCTGACGTTTCTCAATCTTACGGTTACTTGACACAAATGAGCTCTTTTATTTTTATGGCACTGCTAAACTATACTGTTGATTTCCGTTACAGGCGGACGCTTTCCGCGGGCGGTCCGTGAGCCTCCTCGTCGCAAGCGACTGCGGGGTCTCACCTGGACACGCTTTTCCCGCTGGAGTCGCCACCCTTCACTCCAATCAAATGATCGAAAATCTCTGTACATTGCATTGCATAGGTAATAAGGGAATCGGTTCAAAAAGAAAACATGTGCTCCTGCATCGCGTCGCTAGCTTTGTCGCAAAGATTAAAGGCAATTTACAATTTGCCCTTCCTGCGGAATAACGGGCTGGCAAGACCCCACAGCGAGGCACGAGTGAGGAGGCTTGCCTGTTCGTCCGCGGAAAGGGAGACGATTCCCTTTAATTTATATAAAGCTAAGTAAAACCATATTTTTGTTCGTGCATTTGCCAAATGTACTCTCGATTGTATTTACATTGTGTTTATCAACTAACATTAGAAATGACAGATCCGTGCTTTTTTTATGATGGCACTACTTTAACTGGCTCTTTTACAATTTCTTTGTCCTCAAGCTCTGGATGTGCTTGTTTCATAATGGTTGGACGAAGCATGTAGATGACAGCTATTAATAAAACAATACTAGAACCTAATAGGACATATTGAGCTTGAACGACATCATACAGGAATCCGAAAAGCACCATAGCTAGAGGCATTAATGACATTGACATGGTTTCAAGTAGTCCAAATACGCGACCTCGATATTCTTCATCAATGCGTTTTTGCATCATTACACCGATTGGCGTGTTAACGAAAATTATGCTCACACCAAATGTAAACATAAGTACGATATAAAAAATCACAACTGACGTGTATGGTAACTGGATAAGTAATGGAAAAGTGGCTAAACCCATTAATGCTCCCATAGTTAAAATACCTCTTTTCACAACAACTAGAGGAAACTTAACTTCCTTCCGTGTAGCTAAAAAAATGGAAGTAACGAGCATACCAACGGCAAGTGATCCTTCTGTTATGCCAAAATGGGTGGATTGCACTTTCAACCCATCTACAAGAATAAAGGCATAGCCCACAGTAAATGCTCCGAAGAAAAAGTTGATAACAAGAGCTACCCATACGATAACGATCAAAATGCGATGTTGTTTTACATAGGTAATGCCCGCTTTCATATTTTGAAGCATTGTTTCTTTCTTTTCTGTTACTTCTTCGGTTATTCTTGTCGAAAATAATTTAA
>NZ_JBATUX010000064.1:0-151436 GCF_049671445.1 Paenisporosarcina sp.
TCTCGGACGAGTTTTTTAGTTTGCTTGAGTATCAAAGAAGTTGACGACACCATTATAAATCCCTAGAGTCGCTTGCTCTCTGAATTTTTCAGTTGTTAACGTTCTTTCTTCAGAGGGATTACTTAAGAAACCAAGTTCAATCAAAATGGCTTTCTGACGATTTTCCCGAAGAACTAAGTAGTTACCAGGCTGAGCTCCGCGGTCACGCAAATTGATTTTTTCTCCAAGAGATCTATGAACACTTTTTGCAAGTTCTTTTTGGTAGCCATGCATGTAATACGTAGTGAATCCATTTATTGAACTGCTATCAGTAGCATCGTAATGAACGCTAATAAATGCATCTGCTGCTAATTGGTGGCCAATTGAGACACGTTTACGCAAATCAACATAGACATCTGAATCTCGTGTCATGACGACATTAGCGCCTGCAGAACGAAGTTTACTAGCTAATGATTCAGCTGTACGAAGCGTAATACCTTTTTCATGTGTGCCGCGTGCGCCAGTCGTTCCACTGTCATTGCCACCATGGCCAGGATCAATAACAAGTGTTAGGCCATTTAGAGTGCCTTTTTTTCGGTTTACTTTCGACTGTTGTTTTTCAGTTTCTTTTTTAGGTGCATTTGTAGAAACAACCCAGCTAGCTACAAATGCTTTTGAACCCTTCGGTAATTTAACTTGGTACCAATCACCACTTTGTGCAATGGTTTCGAATGATTCACCAGCATTCGCTCGATAGACTACCTCACTTGAAGTGGAAGGGGAAGATCGTAAGTTTGTACCATTGTATACAATTGAAACTTTTTTCGATATTGAATTTTTTGGCTGTTTTTCCTGCGATTTTTCAGGAGTATTCCCATTAGATGCAACTAGAGTTCCATAGAAAGAATAAACCCAACCTGTTTTTTTACCAGGTAGTTCGATTTTTACCCAGTTATGTTGCTTTTCAAGGACTTTAAAACGTTCACCTTTTTTTACAATCATCACTTTCTTTGCTGTCAAGTCAGGTTTAGAGCGAACATTTAAGCTATTCACAGAGACTTCAAATTGATTACTATTGTTCACTTTTGGTGTAGTAGTCTGTGTCTTGTTCGTTTGAATAGTTATGTATTCTTTTGCGACGTAACCTTTAATTTGGTTATAAGAAATTTCGACCCATTTGCCATGATTCGCGATAAGTTTCGCTTGATCACCAGCTGACATTTGTGTAAGCACAGCAGCACCAACCGAGGCTTGTGAACGAACATTTAGTCGGTCAACTTTGGACACAATGAGTTGTTCAGATTGTCTGGCTTTTTGACCTAGTTGTTTGGTGTACCATGAAGCCACCCAACCTTCAGCAGATCCACGACGCACTTTAGTCCATTCACCTTGTTTTTTGAGAACACTCATTTGATCTCCCATTTTTAGAGAGCCAATAATTGGATACGCAAGACCAGGGCCAGATCTCATATGGAGGTTTGATACGGTCGATTGAATATTTTCACCATTGGCATGTGTAAGTGAAGGGAGAATTAGAGATAATAATAGAATAAGTCCAATAAAAATTTGTGCATTTTGTCGAAGTTGAAATTTTCGCATAAAATACCTCCTTGTGTACATTGTAAAGACTGTTCAGCAAAAAGACTATAACTTTTTGAGAAAAGGTTGACATCTTATTGTTCAGTCATTAAGATAAGGTATAATCTGAATCAAACAAAGTGCCAATGACCAAGAAAGTAACTGTTTAACACGCTGTTAAGAGAGGGAAAGACGTGGCTGAAATCTTTCCTACAGAAGCACTCAGTGAACAACACTTGAAAGGCTTTTCGTCGAAATACTCTTTGAAGTAATGTAGGCGAAAACGGGACCGGCCGTTATCCGGATTTGAGAGGACACGAACTTTGTGTCAACTAGGGTGGAACCGCGGAAGCTTACAAAAGCTCTCGTCCCTTGCGTATGTGCGCAAGGGGCGGGAGCTTTTTTATATTGATATAAGAAAGGAGCCATTAATATGTCGATTAATGTGCCAAGAGGAACAAAAGATTTATTACCAGGTGAAACTGAAAAGTGGCAAGCAGTTGAAGAACTTATTCGTGATACTTGTCGATTGTTTCAGTACAAAGAAATTCGAACGCCGATTTTCGAGCATACTGAACTTTTCACGAGAAGTGTTGGTGACACAACCGATATCGTCCAAAAAGAAATGTACACATTTACCGATAGAGGAGAGCGCTCATTAACTTTACGTCCTGAAGGAACAGCTCCCGTTGTTCGCTCTTTTGTCGAAAATAAATTATTTGGTTTAGCAAATCAACCCGTAAAACTATATTACACAGGACCTATGTTCCGCTATGAACGTCAACAAGCAGGTCGCTATCGTCAATTCGTTCAATTTGGAGTTGAAGCAATTGGTAGTAAAGATCCAAGTATAGATGCAGAAGTCATGGCACTAGCAATGAGTGTGTATCAAAAAGCTGGATTGAAAAAGATAAAGTTAGTAATCAATTCGCTAGGTGATACCGAAAGTCGACAAGCACACCGTGGTGCATTAATTGCGCACTTCTCACCGCATATTGAAGAGTTTTGTTCGGATTGTCAAAATCGATTAGAAAAAAACCCATTACGTATTCTTGATTGTAAAGTGGATCGTAATAATCCTTTACTGGCTACAGCGCCGAATTTACCAGATTTCTTAAATGAAGATTCTGCTGCATATTTTGCAAAAGTTAAACATTACCTAGAAATTTTAAACATTAAATATGAAGTCGATCCAAATTTAGTTCGCGGACTCGATTACTATAATCACACTGCTTTTGAAATTATGAGCGAGGGTGAAGGGTTCGGTGCTATCACTACACTTGCTGGTGGTGGTCGCTATAATGGTTTAGTTGAAGATTTAGGTGGTCCAGAATCTCCGGGTATTGGTTTTGGTATGAGCATTGAAAGATTGTTATTAGCTTTAGAAGCAGAAGGAGGGAATTTTGAAAACCTTCCTACACTTGATGTCTATGTAGTGGCAATGGGTGAAGCAGCGAAAGATAAAGCAGTGTCATTTGTCTCACAGCTACGTCAAAACAATATCTCCGCAGAAATGGATTATTTAGATCGTAAAATAAAAGCCCAAATGAAATCAGCTGATCGTTTAAATGCTAAGTTTTCGGTTGTAATCGGGGACAATGAGCTTGAAACGGGCAAAATTTCATTAAAGTACTTAGCGAATGGTAATCAACAACAATTGACGTTTGAAGAAATAGTCGAAAACTTTACTGAAATCGCATCTAAAGCAACGGAGGAATTAGCATGACAAAACGTACACATCCATGTGGAGAAGTAGCAGAACAAGCAATTGGGCAACAAGTCGTATTAAAAGGATGGGTTCAAAAAAGACGTGATCTTGGTGGACTTATTTTTGTGGATCTTCGTGACCGCACAGGAATCGTACAAATCGTTTTTAATCCAGCCATTTCAGCAGAAGCATTAGCAGTTGCAGATAGCTTACGCAATGAGTATGTAGTTGAAGTAACGGGTGAAGTAGTTGCTCGTCAAGAATCTCAAGTGAATCCAGTCATGAAAACTGGACGAATTGAAGTGCAAGCTTCACAAGTGACCATTATTAATGAAGCTAAAAACCCACCATTTGCTATAGAAGACCAAAGTGATGTTGGGGAAGACTTACGCTTAAAATACCGTTATTTAGATCTACGTCGTCCAGTGATGTATGACATTTTAAAAATGCGTTCTGATGTATCAAAATCGATTCGTCGATTTTTAGATGAAGAAACATTTATTGAAGTTGAAACACCTATTTTAACGAAATCAACACCAGAAGGAGCACGTGATTACTTAGTTCCAAGTCGTGTGCATGACGGAGAATTTTATGCGTTGCCACAATCACCTCAATTATTTAAACAAATGTTGATGGTGTCTGGATTTGATAAGTATTACCAAATCGCTCGTTGTTTCCGCGATGAAGATTTACGCGCAGACCGTCAACCTGAGTTCACACAAATAGACATGGAAATGAGTTTCATGTCTATGGATGACATTTTAGAAATGAACGAACGCATGATGAAAAAACTCTTAAAAGATGTTAAAGGAATTGACATTGAAACTCCTTTCCAACGCATGAAATACACTGAAGCAATGGACCGTTTTGGTTCAGATAAACCAGATGTCCGTTTTGGTTTAGAGTTACAAGATGTTTCTGCTCTAGTAAAACAATCATCATTTAAAGTGTTTGCTGGAGCTGTTGAGAGTGGCGGACAAGTAAAAGCAATTAATGTTAAAGGCAAAGCTGACAACTATTCACGTAAAGACATCGATGCTCTAGGTGAGTTTGCCGGAAGACATGGTGCGAAGGGTCTTGCTTGGCTAAAAGTTGATGCAGAAGGACTAAAAGGACCAATTGCGAAATTCTTCGAGGGCGAAGCAGGAGAGAAATTAGCTCATGCACTTCAAGCTGAAGCAGGAGACTTATTATTATTTGTAGCTGATAAAAAATCAGTTGTAGCTGATTCACTGGGAGCTCTTCGTCTGAAATTAGGAAAAGAACTTCAATTAATTGATGAAAGCAAGTTTGCATTCCTGTGGATAATTGACTGGCCGTTGTTTGAATATGACGAGCAAGATGGTCGTTACTACGCAGCTCACCATCCATTCACAATGCCATTTGTAGAAGACATCGAATTAATGGATACTAATCCTGCAGAAGTACGCGCACAAGCATATGACATGGTGTTAAATGGCTATGAACTCGGTGGTGGATCACTACGTATTTATTCACGCGACATTCAAGAAAAAATGTTTAGCATCCTTGGATTCTCTAAAGAAGAAGCAACCGCTCAATTTGGCTTCTTACTCGAGGCTTTTGAATATGGAACGCCTCCTCATGGTGGTATTGCATTAGGTCTTGACCGAATTGTCATGTTATTAGCAGGACGTACAAACTTACGTGACACGATTGCGTTCCCGAAAACTGCTAGTGCAAGCGACATTTTAACAAAGGCACCAAGTGCTGTTTCAGAAGCTCAATTGAAAGATTTATCTTTAAAAGTAAGTATTCAGAAAAGTTAAATATAATAGGATTAGATAGTTGTATTCTAAAAATGGATATGATACTATACAGGTAACACGAATCCTGATGTGTTCGTTAATTGCCACATCGATTTTGACCGAACTATTTTATCGTAGGGAATCCTCCTTTTGTAATGGCAAACATGCCCCCAGGGGACCTTTAAAGTTATAAAGTGGATACCCACCTGCTGTGTGCGGGTTCAAAACGATACGCTTCATAATGACGGCACGATTGGGATTCGTCCTACATTATGTATAATCCCTCTAGCTTTTTTCGAGCTAGGGGGTTTTTATTGAGTATAATCCCGACTAAAACGATACAGATTGTGAGGGCATTACATGTTACATCAGTTTTCTCGAAATGAATTAGCAATAGGTTCAGAAGGTGTTGATCTTCTTAAAAATACAACAGTTGCCATTTTAGGTATAGGTGGCGTTGGGTCATTTGCAGCCGAAGCATGTGCAAGAAGCGGTGTTGGAAAGATCATATTGGTAGATAAAGATAATGTCGATATTACTAATATTAATCGCCAATTAGTAGCGTACACTTCAACCGTAGGGCGTTCGAAATCAGCAGTCATGAAAGAACGAATTTTAGATATTAATCCTCAGTGTGAAGTACATGATTTACACATGTTTTATACCGAAGAAACATATGAGGAGTTCTTCAGCCACAATGTGGATTATGTAATTGATGCTTCCGATACGATTATTTATAAAATACATTTAATGAAAGAATGTTTAACACGTGGTGTGAAAATTATTTCAAGTATGGGTGCAGCAAACAAGACAGATCCTACTCGATTTAAAATTGCAGATATTTCAAAAACATATACAGATCCATTAGCGAAAGTCATTCGCAAAAAACTGCGTAAAGAAGGAATTTACAAAGGGATTCCGGTTGTCTTTTCAGATGAAAGTCCAATCATAGTCAGAGAAGATGTCGTAGAGACGGTTGGAAAACCAGATGCAAAAATTCGTAAAGCGAAGATGCCACCATCATCAAATGCCTTTGTTCCTTCTGTAGCTGGATTAGTAGCAGCGAGCTGGGTAATAAATGACATAACAAAAGAAATTCCAGTTAATCGAGTGCGTACGAACTAGAACTAATGGAAGGCGACCAGAA
The DNA here is from genome assembly GCF_049671445.1 of Paenisporosarcina sp. Classification (GTDB taxonomy): domain Bacteria; phylum Bacillota; class Bacilli; order Bacillales_A; family Planococcaceae; genus Paenisporosarcina. Next base: position 6,179 of record NZ_JBATUX010000064.1, read on the forward strand.
ATGGTCGTCTTTTTCGTTGATTTCATGTGAAATGACTGGTTAAAAGGAGCGGGTTCAAATAGTTAGGACTATTTTTGTGGTTTCGTTGCAACTTTCTTCATTTGGTTGCAACTTTCACGATTTGGTTGCAACTTTTCTTTTTTCGTTGCAACTTTCAAGATTTCGTTGCAACTATCCAAATATCTCCTAATTCCCACTCGATTCTCTCGCAAAAAAGCAGGCCATCGCGTAAGCGTTGGGCTGACAAATTAAGATTCTCCAATTGTTAATGAAGCTGATGTTTTAATCAACGTCCATTTTTAATCTGTTGCTCTAAAGTCGCAACTTTTGTGTTTATTTTCTCAACTATCCAATTCCCTCCTAATTCCCTCCTAATTCCATGCCGCCTTTCCAAACCAAAAAAAGAAGTAAATCGCTACTCCCAGCGATTTACTTCTTCTTTTGTTTAAAGCTCTCTAACTTTTGATAAATACCAGCGAGTTTCTTTTCTTCGCCAGCTAAAACCGGGTCATAGTATTTCGTTCCGACCAAGTTATCTGGCAAGTACGTTTGATTGACCCAACCGCCGAACGAACCAATCGGCGTATTGTGTGGATACTGATATCCTTCGTGACCAAGAGCGGCCGCTCCGGCGTAATGTGTATCTTTTAAATGACTTGGAATATCGCCGACTTTACCTGCATGGATGGAAGCAATAGCGGCATCAATTGCTTTGTATGCAGAGTTTGATTTCTCCGATAAACACATTTCAACAACGGCATTTGCTAATGGAATACGGGCTTCAGGAAGTCCTAATCTTTCTGCAGCTTGAATACTTGCGAGAACATGAGGACCTACAGCAGGATTCGCAATCCCGATATCTTCGTATGCCATCACGAGTAGACGTCTTGACACAGCAACTAAATCACCATTTTCAAGCAGATGTGCTAAATAATACATCGCTGCATTTACATCGCTTCCTCGTACGGATTTTTGCAAAGCGGACAATAAGTTGTAGAAATGAGAACCTTTTTTGTCTCCAAAGACCCCGATACGGTCCACCAAGTTTTGAAGTAATGCATCGTCAACGACGGTGACACCGTCTTCTTCATCAGAAGCAGAAACGACAGATTCTAGTATGGTTAACGCTTTTCTAGCATCGCCATTTGCGGATTCCGCAATTTTTAATTGTTGCTGTTGTGATATTTCAATCTTCTGTCGTCCAAGGCCGCGCTTGTCGTCACTCAAAGCACGTTGTATAAGTTTTAATAAATCATCTGACGTTAATCGTTTCAGTTGTTTAATTTCCCCGCAACGAGAACGAATGGCAGGATTCACATCATGAAAAGGATTTTCAGTTGTCGCTCCGATCAACACAATCGAACCATTTTCAACGTGAGGGAGGAGGGTGTCTTGTTGTAGTTTATTGAAACGATGAATTTCATCCAAAAACAATAACACTTTTCCAGTAACGCGTGATTCATTAACAACGTCTTCAATATCCTTTTTGCCTGAACGAGTAGCATTGAGCGCAATAAATGGAAGATTACTAGTTCCGGCGATAGCATAAGCAAGAGATGTCTTGCCAATTCCTGGTTCACCATACAACAACATGGACGGAACATGTCCATTTTCTATCATTCTATATAAGGGTGTGTGTTTACCAATAATGTCTTGTTGACCAGCGATTTCATCTATTTTATGTGGTCTCATTCGATAAGCAAGTGGTTCGTTTTGCAATCGATGCACCTCCTAAATTCGTACATTTGTTCTCTATTATACGTGGTCACTTGTGAAAAGTCATTTCAAAGGCGATTAGTCGGAAATGTGCTATACTATGTAAATGAATTTAGAGGATTTATAGAGGTGAATAACGTGAGAATTTCGACAAAAGGTCGATATGGTTTAACGATCATGATTGAACTGGCCAAACAATTTGGAGAAGGTCCTGTGCCACTCCGTAAAATAGCATCAGAAAATGATTTATCCGAGGCGTATTTAGAACAATTAGTCTCTCCACTACGTAACTCTGGACTTGTAAAGAGTGTCCGAGGGGCACACGGTGGATATAAGCTATCAAAACCCCCACATTTAATTTCTGCTGGGGATGTTATTCGTGTTTTAGAAGGACCGATTCAACCTGTTGAAGGCATTGAGAACGAAGCTCCTCCACAACGAGAATTATGGTCACGCATTCGAGATGCAGTGAAGACTGTATTAGATACGACGACAATCGAAGATTTAGCCAAATACAGTGAATCCCCGTCTGATGATGGCTATATGTTTTATATTTAAATTTTTATTCAAAAAGAAAAGAGACGCGGAAATAGGATCTTTATGACAATAACAAGCTAATCCTGCTGTTTCCTTTTGCAAATGTAATGGGCGACTTTTTGAATAATTAATAAAGGAGTACGACATGAATAGAATCTATTTAGACCACGCAGCCACTTCACCCGTACATCCACAAGTAATTAAAAAAATGATGGAAACCATGGAGCAAACGTATGGCAATCCCTCGAGCATTCATGCGACTGGTCGTGAAGCGCGGAAACAATTAGATAACGCAAGACAATTGTTAGCAAGTAGCATCGGTGCGAAAGACCAGGATATTATTTTGACAAGTGGCGGGACGGAAGCCGATAACTTTGCGATTTTTGGTACCGCATTTGCTAGAAAACATGAAGGTTCACATATTATTACTTCTCAGATTGAGCATCATGCGGTTCTTACAGCATGTGAAAAGCTTGAGAAGGAAGGATTTGATGTCACTTATTTACCTGTAAATCCACAGGGAAGAGTCTCTGTCGAAGATGTGAAACAAGCATTACGTGACGATACCATATTAGTGACCATCATGCTTGGTAATAACGAAGTGGGTACTATACAACCAATTCAAGAAATTGGCGAATTATTAAAAGATCACAAGGCAACGTTCCATACAGATGCTGTTCAAGCATACGGATTGCTACCAATTTCAGTTGATCAATTACAAGTCGATCTATTATCAGTTTCATCACATAAAATTAATGGTCCTAAAGGGATTGGGTTTTTATATCAACGAAAAGGAACGAAGTTATCACCGCAATTCTTTGGCGGGCAACAAGAGCGAAAGCGTCGTGCTGGAACTGAAAATGTTCCGGGTATTTTGGCGTTTGCTGAAGCAGTTTCTATCTCGCAACAATCGATGGAAGAAAAACGCGAACAATATCATCGCTATAAAAATGAAATGATTTCAATTTTTGGACAAGCTGAAGTTGATTTTAAAGTAAATGGTGATGAACAATTAATGCTTCCACATATCCTGAATATTAGCTTTGTAGGTACCGACGTCGAATCACTACTCGTTAATTTAGATATGGCGGGATTGAGTGTTTCGAGTGGTTCAGCATGCACAGCGGGTTCAATTAATCCTTCTCACGTGCTAGTCGCTATGTACGGCGAAGAGGCAAGTGAATTACGTAATTCTATTCGCTTTAGCTTTGGCTACGGGATAACGGATGCGGAAGTAAAAGAAGCGGCTATTATAACAGCTACTATAGTCAAACGACTTGTGAAATAGAAAGAATCTTCAAAAGTCCGCTCAAAATAGCATGTTGATTTATTTTGATGCTCCTTTTTAATAAAAAAATATAAAATAGAAAAGGTGAAAATCATGCAACAACTAAAAGATCCTGCAAATACACGTGTCGTTGTTGGCATGTCGGGTGGTGTTGATTCATCCGTTGCGGCTTATTTATTAAAACAACAAGGTTATGATGTAATCGGAATCTTTATGAAAAACTGGGACGACACTGATGAAAACGGTGTATGTACAGCTACTGAAGATTATGATGATGTTATTAAAGTATGTAATCAAATCGGTATTCCTTATTATTCGGTAAACTTTGAAAAACAGTACTGGGATAAAGTATTCTCTTACTTCTTAGAAGAGTATAAAGCCGGTAGAACGCCAAATCCTGACGTAATGTGTAACAAAGAAATTAAGTTTAAAGCGTTCTTAGAGCACGCGGTGAGTTTAGGCGCTGATTATTTAGCGACTGGCCATTACGCTCAAGTAAAAGAAGTAGATGGGGAAACTCAACTTCTTCGTGGACTTGATAATAACAAAGATCAAACATACTTTTTAAATCAATTGTCTCAAGACCAATTATCAAAAGTTATGTTCCCAATTGGCCATCTTGAAAAGAAATTGGTTCGTGAAATCGCTGCAGAAGCGGGACTTGCAACAGCAACTAAAAAAGATTCTACTGGAATCTGCTTTATTGGTGAGCGCAATTTCAAGGAATTCTTAAGCCAATATTTACCGGCTCAACCTGGTGAAATGGTAACGATGGATGGCGTGAAAATGGGACGTCATGACGGATTAATGTATTACACAATCGGTCAACGTCAAGGTTTAGGCATTGGCGGAGCAGGAGATCCTTGGTTTGTTCTTGGGAAAAATCTCGAAAAAAACGAATTACTTGTTGGGCAAAATATACACCATGAAGCGTTATTTTCTGATCAATTAACGGCAGTAAATATGAGCTTTACAACAACTGAACCAAAAAACAAAACATTCTCATGTACAGCTAAATTCAGATACCGCCAAGAAGACATTAAAGTAGAAGTAGAATTAACTCCTTCTAACGGAGCCATTATTACATTTGCTGAACCAGTGCGCGCTATTACACCAGGTCAAGCTGTTGTTTTATATGATGGGGACATTTGTTTAGGTGGCGGTACAATCGATGAGGTTATGAAAAACGGAAAAAAATTAACTTACGTTGGTTAATGGATTAGGAGTGAGACGATGAATGAATTAGAACTTGGCATTGCAGCCATTCAAAATAAGGATTATGAACAAGCAGTGGTGCATTTTAATAACTCTATTGAAGAAGAACCAAATAATCCACTAGGTTATATTAACTTTGGGAATTTGTTAGCTCGAATGAACGAAACAGAACGAGCGGAGCGTTTTTTTCAAAAGGCAATTACACTTGACCCAACGGCAGCTACTGCATTTTATGGGCTAGCCAATTTGTATTATGAACAAGAACGTTATGAAGAGGCAGCAAAACTCTATGAAAAATCAATTAAATTTGAAATTCAAGGTGCAGATGCTTACTTTATGTTAGGTAAATGTTTCGAACGTTTAGAAAATCCGAAACTTGCACTACCGTATTTACAGCGAGCTGCTGAACTTGACCCAACTGACGTTCAAATCCGCTTATCTTATGGTATTGGATTAGCTGCTTTAGAAATGTTTAAAGAAGCTGAACCTGAATTTATGTATGTAATTCTTGAAGACGTTAACAATGCAGATGCACATTACAATCTAGGTGTTTTATATGCGGTATCTACAGATCGCACTGATGATGCGCTATATCATTTAAAACAAGCGTTCACTTTGCAACCAAACTTCGATCAAGCTCGTTATGTACATGACATGATTGCATTAAGAAAATAACGATTACTATTTTAGGAGGCGACAGTTTTGCCAAATCAAATCGATTTATTTCAAAAAGAAGAGATGTTTATTAAAGGCAAACCTGTCGTCACTATTTTTCATAACTCCACTAACTTATTCTCCATTGTCAAACTCAAAATCGATGAGACAAATTCAACCTACGAAGACAAAGAAATTATCGTAACCGGTTATTTCCCTCAATTAATGAATGAAGACAGCTATCGATTTACAGGACAAATTAAGCAACATCCAAAGTATGGAACACAGTTTCAAGTTGAAACGTTTGCAAAAGACGTTCCTGAAACTGAACAAGGCATTATTCATTATTTATCGAGTGATTTGTTCCATGGAATTGGTAGAAAAACAGCTGAAACCATTGTTAAAAAGCTTGGCAAAGATGCGATTCGACTAATTTTAGATGACCCTGAAGCTCTTGATGTAGTTCCTAGGCTTGCAAAAGAGAAAAAAGAGACGATTCGCTATACACTTGAACAAAATCTTGGGTTAGAACGTGTCATGATTCAATTGAATGGATGGGGTTTTGGACCACAGCTTGCTATGCGTATTTACCAAACTTATCGCGAAGAAACAATCGATGTGCTAATGAAAAATCCTTTCCGACTTATTGAAGACGTTGAAGGTGTTGGGTTTCATCGTGCGGACGAACTAGGTTCAAAATTAGGTCTTACTGGTAAACATCCTGATCGTATTAAAGCGGCTGTTTTCCATTTATTAAATGCAGCTTCTCTTAGTGACGGTCATGTTTATTTACATGCAGAACAGATTTTGCCAAACGTTAAACAATTACTCGAGTCTAGTCAATTTGAAGAAGTTCCTTTTGACGCGATTTCAAACGCATGTATTGAATTGGTTGAAGAAGGAAAATTAGCTGGCGAAATGTCACGTTTTTACTTACCATCATTGTATTTTTCAGAAGTTGGAATCGCCTCGAAACTCGAAACATTGCTGACGGAACAACAAGAAAGAACTGGTTTTCCTACATCTGAAATAAGAAAAGCATTGGGAGATGCTGAAGAGCGACTAGGTGTTACGTACGCAGAAACTCAAATTGCTGCGATAGAACTCGGTATGAACGCTTCAGTCATGCTATTAACTGGAGGTCCAGGTACAGGGAAGACGACGGTTGTTCGTGGACTAGTGGAAGTATACGCAGAATTACATGGCTTAACTCTCGATCCTAAAGACTATGCGAAAAAGCAAGAACCTTTCCCGATTATTTTAGCAGCGCCAACGGGTCGTGCCGCGAAGCGTCTAAATGAATCGACAGGTCTACCGTCTATGACGATACATCGTTTACTCGGCTTTACCGGACAGGAAAAGGAAGAAGAATCTGAAAGAGATATTAATGGCAAACTCATCATCATTGATGAAATGTCGATGGTCGATACATGGCTAGCACATCAATTATTAAAAGCTATTCCTGAAGGTGCTCAAGTTATTTTTGTGGGTGACCAAGATCAATTGCCCCCGGTTGGACCGGGTCAAGTCTTGAAGGATTTACTCGCTTCAAAACGCATCCCAACTGTAGAGTTGACAGATATTTACAGGCAATCTGCCGGCTCATCGATTATTGAACTAGCGCATCAAATGAAAAAGGGTCAATTGCCGCCTAATATTACCGCAAAGACGACCGATCGTTCCTTTATTAAAGCTGGACCGGAACAAATACCGAAAGTTGTGGAACAAGTCATAAAAAGTGCCTTAGCCAAAGGCCATACAATTAAAGAATTACAAGTCCTAGCTCCTATGTATAAAGGTCCGGCTGGAATTGATGCATTAAATAAAATGATCCAACAGATGGTTAATCCAAATGATACGCAAAAACGTAAAGAATTAGTGTTCGGGGAAACCACGTATCGGATTAACGATAAAGTATTGCAGCTCGTTAACCAACCGGAAAGTCAAGTGTATAACGGCGATATGGGTGAAGTTATTAGTATTTCTAAAGCGAATGAAAATGTTGAAAAACAAGATATGATGGTTGTGTCATTTGAAGGCATTGAAGTGACCTATCAACGTAATGATTTAGGTCAACTAACCCTTGCTTATTGTTGTTCGATTCATAAATCTCAGGGAAGCGAATTTCCTATTGTTATAATGCCGGTCGTCCGTAGTTACATGAAAATGCTTCGCCGCAATTTGTTGTACACAGGCATTACGCGAGCGAAGAATTTCTTGATTCTTTGCGGAGACGCAGATGTTTTTAAATTCGGCATCGAACGGACTGATGATTTGGCACGTTTAACTTCACTTAAGGATCGTTTGAGTGAAGAAAATGTACCAGTCACCGAACCGATTGTCGAAGACGAAGATACGAGTGAAAATGAAGGGCCAGTATCCTTGACGGCCAGCAATCACTTGAAAATTCATCCGCTGGTTGGTATGAATGGGACTACGCCATATGACTTTTTAGAAGAAATGGCTGAATGATGAAAAGTTGTATAAAAAACACACGTTTATTTACATGAATTGTATTTAAACGTGTGTTTTTGTTATGATTACTATTGATAATTAATTGGGAATCCGAGGTAGGAGAGTGGATTTATGGAAATTAATTATTTTGTAAAATTGACTAAACTTTCAAACGAGGTGCCCAGAATGTTAAAAGCAGTTATTTTTGATTTTGATGGACTGATTATTGATACAGAAACAGTGTGGTATGAAGCTTATAAGGAAGCTTTATTCCAGCATGAAGTGAACTTGACGATTGAACAATTTGCATTAGTCATTGGCACAGATGATACGGTATTGGATAAATATATTTTGGACAATATAAAAGAATCGTCAACGATTTCTGAAATTAGAGAGTTGGCATCACAACTATTTCACGAAAAGATTGGTCAGCCTAATTTAAGAGAAGGTGTCGAAGATTATTTGATCGCAGCCAAAGAATCGGGATTGAAAATTGGATTGGCTTCCAGTTCAAAACGGGATTGGGTAGAAAAATATTTAACCCAGCTTCACATTATTTCTTACTTTGAAGTAATCAAAACAAGAGATGATGTTACGACTGTGAAGCCAGACCCAGAATTATATCTTCAAGCCATAAACGCACTCGGTGTGAACCCAGATGAAGCCGTCGCTTTTGAAGACTCTTTAAATGGATTAAAAGCAGCACGAGCGGCTGGATTGAAATGTGTTATTTTCCCTAACCCGGTAACAACCAATTTAGCATTTGAAGATCACAGTCTGAGATTGTCTTCGATGGCAGAACGACCTTTGGCGTATATTCTTAAAGAGTTAAGTAAAAAATAGAGCTCACGTTTAATTGCAATAACGAAAAAATGGAGTATTTTCATGTGCTTTGCAAAAGAGAATTGACACAAAGCCATTTATTTTTTATACTTCTAAACAAATGAATGAAAACGTTGATGGAGAAAGTACATCTTTGAGGCTTGCAAAAGAAAAAGGTTCCTTGGCTGAAAGAACCTTCAAGTTTATGGATGGAAAGCTACTCTTGAGTGCAGCTAATCACTGTCGTAAGCCGCGTTAAGGCATAATCGAGAGACAGCAGAGAACGTTCTGCTGTAACTAGGGTGGTACCGCGAATTGAAGCCTTCGTCCCTTTTTTAGGGATTGAGGGCTTTTTCTATTTTAAGGAGGAATAATAATGAAAACAGCAGCACAAATTCGACGAATGTATTTAGATTTCTTTATTGAAAAAGGGCATGCAATAGAACCAAGTGCGCCGCTCGTGCCGATCAACGATAATTCACTTCTTTGGATTAATAGTGGTGTCGCTACATTAAAAAAATATTTTGATGGACGCGTGATTCCTGAAAATCCACGCATCACGAATGCTCAAAAATCGATCCGTACAAATGACATTGAAAATGTAGGAAAAACTGCTCGACACCATACATTTTTTGAGATGTTAGGAAACTTTTCAATTGGAGAGTACTTCAAAAAAGAAGCAATTCACTGGGCGTGGGAATTTTTAACTGACGAAAAATGGATGGCATTTGATCCTGAATTATTATCTATTACGGTCCACCCTGAAGACGAGGAAGCGTATGCAATTTGGCGCGATGAAATTGGGATTCCTGAAGAACGTATTATTCGTTTAGAAGGTAACTTCTGGGATATCGGTGAAGGTCCAAGTGGTCCAAACTCAGAAATTTTTTATGACCGAGGCGAGAGCTATGGCAATGATTTAACAGATCCTGAAATGTATGCAGGTGGAGAAAATGATCGTTATTTAGAAATTTGGAACTTAGTTTTCTCGGAATTTAACCACAATCCAGATCACACATACACGCCACTTCCTAAGCAAAACATCGATACGGGAATGGGTCTTGAGCGTATGGCATGTGTCGTACAAAATGTACCGACAAATTTTGATACAGATTTATTTATGCCGATTATCAACAAAACACAAGAAGTCTCTGGTAAAGAATATGGTAACAGCGTTGAGGATGACCTTGCATTTAAAATCATTGCAGATCACACTCGCACAGTTGCTTTTGCTATAGGGGACGGCGCTCTTCCTTCAAATGAAGGTCGCGGGTATGTATTACGCCGATTGTTACGTCGCGCTGTACGTTTCGGTAAAAATTTAGGTATTGATCGCCCATTTATGTACACATTAGTGCCGATTATTGGGGAAATAATGAATGACTTTTACCCTGAAGTTACAGCAAAAAAAGAATTCATTATGCGTGTCATTAAAAATGAAGAAGAGCGTTTCCATGAAACTCTACAAGATGGTCTTGGAATTTTATCAACTGTTATTTCTAGTCAACAGGCTGCAGGCTTAACGGTGATCCCAGGTAGTGACGCTTTCCGTTTGTATGATACGTATGGTTTCCCAGTAGAATTAACGGAAGAATATGCTGAAGAAGCAGGCATGACTGTTGACCATGAAGGGTTTAAGGCTTCGCTTGAAGCACAACGAACTCGTGCTAGATCAGCTCGTAAAGATGTAGACTCTATGCAAGTACAGTCTGAAGTTTTAGGTAATATTAAAGAAACAAGTACATTTATTGGCTATGACACAGTTGTTGCTTCTGCTAAAGTTTTAGTCATCGTAAAAGACGGAGAACTAGTGGAACAAGCACAAGAAGGTGATGAAGTTAAAGTTGTACTAGATCAAACTCCTTTCTATGCTGAAAGTGGTGGACAGATTGCCGATCACGGCCACATTGAAAATGACTTATTCAAAGGCTTTGTCAAAGATGTTCAAAAAGCTCCAAATGGTCAAAATCTTCATACCATGATTATTGAGTCTGGCGAATTGACGACAGGTGCTGAAGTTACGGCGAATGTGGATCAAACATTACGCAAATCAACGGTTAAAAATCATACAGCTACACATTTATTGCACCAAGCATTAAAAGATGTGTTAGGAACTCACGTGAATCAAGCAGGTTCATATGTTGGTCCAGATCGCTTGCGTTTTGACTTCTCTCATTTTGGGCAAGTGACGAAAGAAGAGCTAGTGACAATTGAAAGACAAGTAAACGAGAAGATATGGGAAGATATTCAAGTGGTTACTGGTTTCCACGGAATTGATGAAGCAAAACAAATGGGTGCGATGGCACTATTTGGTGAAAAGTATGGGAAAATAGTGCGTGTTGTTTCAATTGATCAATATTCGCTTGAACTTTGTGGAGGATGTCATGTGACAAACACTTCACAAATTGGTTTCTTTAAACTTGTAAGTGAAAGCGGTATTGGTGCTGGTACACGACGAATTGAAGCTGTAACTGGTAAAGCGGCATATCAACTCGTTAAAGAGGAAGAAAGTGTCTTAGAAGAGGCTTCAGCTTCATTGAAAGCTAATCCAAAAGAATTGGTTGCTCGCGTTCAAGGGTTGCAACAAGAACTTCGACAAGTTCAACGAGAGAATGAATCATTATCAGCTAAGATTGCGAATAGCCAAGCGTCTTCAATTTTAGAACAGACACAACAAATTGATGGTGTTACTGTGTTATCATCACGCGTTCAAGTAAAAGACAATAACCAACTTCGTCAAATGATGGACGATTTAAAATCTAAGATGACTAAAGCTGTTATCGTCTTAGGTGCATCTGAAGGCGATAAAGTAATGCTAATAGCAGGTGTCACAAGTGATTTAAGTGGTGGAAAATATCATGCAGGAAATATTGTGAAACATGTGGCTGAACAGTGTGATGGTAAAGGTGGCGGTCGACCAGATATGGCTATGGCTGGCGCAAAAGATTCGTCGAAACTTGAAGGTGCACTACATTCTGTGTATGATTATGTCGAATCCGTTTAATAAATAGTTGAAATCGGTTATACTTAACAAGTATTATAAATATGCTTGTACAAGACAATTAGATTTAACTCCGAAAGCGTGGTGCTGATCATGAATTCATTTGATAAGACGATGAAGTTTAATTTTCCGGAAGAGTCTATGGAACAAGAAGTGAAGCAAGTTATGCTTCATGTCCATACGGCGCTTGAAGAGAAGGGGTATAACCCAATTAATCAAATAGTCGGTTACTTACTTTCGGGTGATCCGGCATATATTCCTCGCCATCAGGATGCACGAAATTTAATCCGAAAGCTCGAGCGAGATGAGATTCTGGAAGAACTTGTTAAGTTTTACATCAAGAAGAATAACGAGGCATAGTGTATGAGAGTAATGGGTTTAGATGTTGGGACTAAAACCGTAGGCGTCGCAATTAGTGATGCATTCGGTTGGACAGCCCAAGGGATTGAAACTATTAAAATTGACGAAGCAAATGAAGTATTTGGCATCGAAAGAATCGCTGAATTAATGAAGTTGCACGAAGTATCGTCTTTTGTGGTTGGATATCCAAAGAATATGAACAATTCGATTGGCCCCCGTGCTGAAGCATCTGAACACTATGCAGAATTGTTACGTCAAACATTCGATAAACCTGTAATTTTATGGGACGAACGTTTAACTACGTCTGCTGCAGAAAAAATGCTTATTAGTGCAGATGTCAGTCGAAAAAAACGCAAAGAAGTCATTGATAAAATGGCTGCAATGATGATTTTACAAGGCTATTTAGATAGTCAATCTATTAAGAGGTGATCGAACATGGACCACGGACAACAAAACATTACAGTAGTTGATGATAACGGTACTGAACAATTATGCGAGATTCTATTTACATTTGAATCTGAAGAATTCAGCAAATCTTATGTACTTTACTATCCAATAGGTGCTGAAGAAGATGAAAACGAAGAAATTGAAATTCATGCTTCTGCTTTCACACCATCTGAAGACGGTAACGACGGCGAACTTATGCCAATCGAGTCTGACGAAGAGTGGGCAATGATCGAAGAAATGTTAAACACATTCTTAGAAGAAGAAGATGAAGAAGAAGAAGAAAAATAATCTTCACTAAAAATAAGGCGGAATGATGACAAATCATTCCGCCTTTTTCTTTTGTGTAAAAATCTTGTATAATAAATGTCAGATAGAGGGGGGTAACCCATGGAAAAAGAATCAAAAAAAGACATTATGTTTAATCGTATGAAAGAAAAGAAAAAAGAGGTAAAAATTGTAAGAAGAATTGTTCTCGTTATTGTACTAATTGTATTAATAGTTGGAGGAATTGCTGGGTACAGCGGATACAAATATGTTAAAAGTGCATTACAACCTGTCGACAAAAATGCAGAAGACACAATTCCGGTAAATGTCGAAATAGGGTCGAATCTTGATTCGATTGCAGGGTTACTTGAGAAAAATGGAATTATTAAAGATGCTCGAGTATTCAAGTATTATGCGAAGTTTAATAATGAATCTGATTTCCAAGCAGGTAAATATGATTTATCTAAATCTATGACACTTGACGAGTTAATTAAAAGTTTGAAAACTGGTAAAGTTTATCGAGAGCCAGTCTTTAGCATGACTATTCCTGAGGGACGAACTCTTGAAGAAATCTCTTTAAGGGTGGAAGAAAAAACATCGTATAGTGCTAAAGAGTTTATGGAACTAGTAACAAATCAAGAATTTATCGATGAGATGATTGCTAAATATCCTGATCTACTGACTGACGAGATTAAAGGAGAAAAATTACGTCATGATTTAGAAGGATACTTATTCCCAGCAACTTATTCTTATTATGAAGAAAACCCAACTTTGGAAGCTATTGTTGATGAAATGTTGAAAACAACAGCTAAAACGATGACTACACATATGGATACTCTTGAAGAGAAAGAGAAATCAGTCCACTGGTTACTGACATTTGCTTCACTACTTGAAGAAGAAGCGACAGCAGATACTGATCGAGAGACAATCGCTAGTGTATTTAATAACCGAATGAAAGAGAAAATGCCTTTGCAAACAGATCCAACGGTTCTTTATGCACTTGGTGAACATAAGGATCGCGTACTGTATGATGACTTAGAAATAGACCATCCTTACAATACATACAAAGTACAAGGTTTGCCACCAGGTCCAATTTCAAATCCAGGGAGTGCATCAATCAACGCTGTGTTAAATGCTTCGGAAACTGACTATGTGTATTTCTTAGCAGACAAACAAGGGAAAAATCATTTTTCCGTAACATATAAAGAACATTTAGCGAAAATCGAAAAATATTTGCGTTAAACGTGACACGATTGTCACAACCAGAAGGGAAGCCTATCGCTTTCCTTCTTTTTTTATGATAAGATGGGGTGTAATTTTTGTGCATTAAAGGAGTTAAAATGGACATGACAACTTCACATTCCTATATCACTACTTATATTAAGAAAAAATCAGATTTTCTTTCTAATATGGAACAATTCGCTAAAGAGCACCACATTCCTATAATGGAACTGGTTGCGATTGAATCGCTTTTGCAATTTTTGCGTATGCAACAACCGAAATCTATTTTAGAAATTGGATCAGCTATTGGTTATTCGGCAATTAGAATGGCCTTTACATTGCCTGAATCTGTTATAACTACCATTGAAAAAGATGAAGGTCGTTTCCAGTTAGCTTCAAGTTATGTGGAACAAGCCGCATTGACCAGCCGAATTCAATTATTGCATGGCGATGCACTTGATATTGATATCAATAGCTTTTCCCAGAGTCACTATGATGCGTTATTTATAGATGCTGCAAAAGGTCAATATCAACGATTCTTTGATAAATACTCACCACTCGTTCCAAGCGGTGGTGTTATTTATTGTGATAATATGCTCATGCATGGGTTTACAGAAATAGATATTAAAGAAGTTCCTAGAAGAAAACGAACGATGGTCCGTAATTTGCAACACTTTACAAAGTGGCTAATGAACCATGAAGAATATGAAACAACATTCCTACCTATTGGTGATGGAATTACGATTAGTATAAAGAGGTGACAATCATGAAAAAACCAGAATTACTGGTAACACCACAATCTGTTGCCCATATCGAACAATTAATTGAGGCTGGTGCAGATGCTTTTTTAGTTGGAGAGCAACAGTTTGGTTTGCGGTTAGCGGGAGAATTTACTATTGACGATATTGAAAAATCAGTTATCCTTGCACACGCTGCCAATAAGAAAGTATATGTGGCTATGAATGCACTCTATCATAATAATCGTGTGGATTTATTACGTCCATACATGGAAAAACTAGAGTCTTGCGGTGTGGATGGAATTACTTATGGAGACCCTGCAGTGGTGATGGTTAAACGTGAAGCAGACCTACAAGTTCCACTTCACTGGAACACAGAAATGACTGCAACGAATTGGTTCACAGCTAACTATTGGGGGAAACGCGGTGCAAATCGTGCTGTATTGGCTCGAGAATTAAGCATGGATGAAGTAATAGAGATTAAAGAAAATGCTGAAGTAGCTATAGAATTACAAGTACATGGCATGACCTGCATGTTTCAATCTAAACGGTCACTACTAGGTAATTACTTTTTATATCAAGATAAAGCGATGGAAATTGAGAATCGCACTAGTCAGAAAAACATGTTTTTACACGATAAAGAACGAGCAAATAAATACCCAATTTTTGAAGATGCAAATGGCACGCATATTTTCAGTCCAAACGATATGTGCATCATTGACGAGTTGGGTGAGCTAATTGATGCGGGAATTGACTCATTTAAAATTGACGGTGTTTTGCAAGAGGCTCCATATGTGACGAAAGTGACAAATCTCTATAGACAAGCAATTGATGCCTATATGGAATCATCTGAGGTATATGATGAAATGAAAAATGATTTATTAGCGGAAGTTGAAGAAATACAACCGGAAATTCGCCCACTTGATACCGGATTCTTCTTCAAAGAGACCGTGTATTAAGGAAAGGGAGAAGTCGAAATGGCAATTCTAGAACATGACCGAATTAGTAAAATTATTGATGGCAAACGCGTCATAGTCAAAAAGCCTGAACTCCTTGCTCCTGCAGGAGATTTAGAAAAACTAAAAATTGCCATTCATTATGGTGCAGATGCGGTGTTTATCGGCGGACGTGAATTTGGACTACGTTCTAATGCAGGTAATTTTTCTATAGATGAAATGCGTGAAGCTGTTGAATTTGCCAAAAACTATGATGCGAAAATTTATGTGACAACCAATATTTTTGCTCATAATGAAAATATGGATGGTTTAGCAGAGTATTTGATAGATATTGAGACTGCAGGTGTGACAGGTATTATTGTTGCTGATCCATTAATTATCGAAACCTGTCGTAGTTACGCACCTAAACTTGAAATTCATTTAAGTACACAACAATCTTTGTCGAACTGGAAAGCGGTGCAATACTGGAAAGATGAAGGATTACACCGTGTCGTCCTTGCTCGTGAAACAAGTGGAGACGAAATCCAGGAAATGAAAGAAAAAGTTGATATTGAAATTGAAGCTTTCATACACGGAGCTATGTGTATTGCGTATAGTGGCCGATGCACATTATCAAATCATATGACTGCTCGTGACTCAAATCGAGGTGGCTGTTGCCAATCTTGTCGATGGGATTATGATTTGTATGAAATGAAAGACGGTATACAAGACCCTTTATTTGCTGAAGGGGACGCACCTTTTGCCATGAGTCCTAAAGATTTGAAATTAATCGAATCAATTCCACGGATGATTGAGCTAGGGATCGATTCGCTAAAAATCGAAGGTCGAATGAAATCTATTCATTATGTAGCAACTGTTGTCAGCGTATATCGAAAAGTAATTGATGAATATTGTGCTGATCCAGAAAAATTCCGTATTAAACGCGAATGGTTGGAAGAACTTGAAAAATGCGCAAACCGTGATGCAGCAACTGCTTTCTTTGAAGAAGAACCTACGTTTGAAGAGCAAATGTATGGTGTACATGGTCGAAAGACATCCACAGACTTTATTGGTCTTGTGATGGATTATGATTACGAAACAAAAATGATCACGCTGCAACAACGAAATTATTTTACAAAAGGTCAGGAAGTAGAATTTTTCGGACCAGGTATCGAAAATTTCCGCATGACTATTACAGATTTATGGGATGAAAAGGGAAACAACCTGGATGTAGCACGTCACCCATTGCAAATTGTGCGATTTAAATCCGACATCCCCGTACGACCAAATAACATGATGAGAAAGGAGCTTGTACGATGACATTTAAGCGCCCGATTGTTATTGGTATCGCTGGTGGCTCTGGTTCAGGGAAAACAAGTGTTACCAAGGCTATTTATGACGTCTATAAAGAAAAATCAGTTGTAGTAATCGAACAAGATTACTATTATAAAGATCAAAGTCATTTACATTTTGAGGAACGTCTAGCAACGAACTATGACCATCCTCATGCATTTGATAATGATTTACTTATTGAACATATTAATCAACTTTTAAATAGACAAGCCATTGAAAAACCTGTTTATAATTACGAGATTCATACACGTTCGCCCGAAAAAATTGTAATTGAAGCTCAAGATGTTATTATATTAGAAGGTATTTTGGTTTTAGAAGATGAGCGATTGCGCGAATTAATGGACATCAAATTATTTGTGGATACGGATTCTGATTTACGCATCATTCGACGCATAATGAGAGACATTAATGAACGTGGACGTTCTATAGAATCTGTAGTGGAACAGTACTTATCAGTAGTGAGACCAATGCATAATCAATTTATTGAACCAACAAAACGGTACGCAGACATCATCATTCCAGAGGGTGGACAGAACCAAGTAGCAATAGATTTGATGGTTACAAAAATTAAAACAATTCTTGAATCTGATATCATTGTGTAATATGATGGTGACAGACTGACAATATTATCTAAATATTATGCCTCATATTCAGACTCGACCAGGCATATTATTTTTATGAGCTAGCAAGTAGTTGAAGGAGTGAAAGTAATTGGCAACTGAAAAACAATATCCAATGACCGTTGCTGGAAAGCAAAAGTTAGCGGACGAATTAGATTTTTTGAAAACTGTAAAACGTAAAGAAGTTGTGGAACGTATTAAAGTTGCGAGAAGCTTCGGAGACTTATCTGAGAACTCTGAGTACGATTCTGCAAAAGAAGACCAAGCATTCGTTGAAGGACGTATTGTAACTTTAGAATCTATGATTCGTAATGCGGTCATTATCGAAGGTAATGGGCAAGACAACGATATCGTATCTTTAGGGAAAACGGTTTCCTTTATTGAAGTTCCAGATGGTGAAGAAGAGACTTATACAATCGTTGGATCAGCGGAAGCAGACCCAATTGAAGGTTTAATTTCAAACGATTCACCAATCGCTAAAAGCTTAATCGGCCGTTCAGTCGGTGATCAAGTAAGAGTACTAACACCAGGCGGCGAAATGGACGTTAAAATTACGTCTATAAATTAATATGAATTCTTAATCCACTCCTTTAAACGGGAGTGGGTTTTTTCAATCTGTTTCACTTATCGTTTTCCATAGTAAAGGAGAATAATTATGACAATTGAAAAGAAACAATCAATCACTCAGTTTGGTCTGACAAATTTACAAGAAGAACTGGACCATTTAAAATCTGTTAAACGAAAAGAAGTAATAGCCCGTATAAAAGCATCTCGTTGTTTTGGATTAATCGAAAACTCGGATTATGAAACAGCTCGTGAAGATCAAGCGTTTGTAGAAAGTCGCATTATTGCAATAGAAACAATCATTCGTAATGCAGAGATCATTGATACTTCTAAACTTGACTCACAAATTGTTCAGATAGGAAGTACAGTAACCATTAAAGAAATGCCTGATGGGGAACTTGAAACATACACCGTTGTTGGATCGGCTGAAGCAAACCCTCTAGGAGGAAGCATTTCAAGTAATTCACCCATTGCTCAAAAAGTTTTAGACAAACGTGTTGGAGACCAAGTTGAAGTGACAATACCGAGCGGGAAAATAACGATTCAAATTAAGTCGATCGTTTAAAATTTAGGAGGTAATTGGATAGTTGCAACTAAATCGCAAAAGTTGCAACCAAATCACGAAAGTTGCAACGAAATCGATAAAGTTGCAACGAAATCACGAAAGTTGCAACCAAAATGCTTTTTCCAATAAATCAACGAGGTAGTATTTGGATGAAATCCCAATCTCAAGAAAAGATAGCCGAGTTCGGTCAAATTTTCACGAAAATGAAACATTTCTTTAATCTCTACGTCTAATTTGTCATGACCATTTATGTTATTATGCTGTATATAAGGGGGAGTACGCACATGGCAAACACACAGCGTCGATATACCTCAAGAAGTAATCGACCAAATAAACCAAATAGCACGAACAAAATATTAAATGTACTTATAGGTCTAGTACTTGTCTTAATTGTTATTACTGGTGGATTTATTTTTCTTGGTAATGATGATGCAGAAAAAGCTAATACAAAAGAATCTGAGTCAGAAGTGAGCAATGCTCAGAACGAACCAGGAGCAACAGGTGTTCCCGAGGCAGATGAGTCTGCAGAAGAAGTAGGTTCTAAAGAAATTGAATCTGACGAAGAAGATGCTGAGGTAGCTAAGGAAGAAGCAGCAAAGGCTAAGGAAGAAGAAGCTAAAGCTAAAGAAGAAGCTAAAGAAAAAGACGAAGCAAAAGAAAAAGAAAAGGAATCTGAGAAAGAAGATCCAACTACTGGTGGTACCGTTACTTCAACTCCTTCAGATGACCCAATTGTAGCTGAAAGAGTGGTTAACACTGCATGGAAACCAGTTGGTACTTCACAATCTGGTGAACATACGTCAGTGTACAGTGAAGGGCATGTTGACTGGACAGAAAAACTGCAAGCAATATCTTATACAACTGGATTATCTGCGGACAACATGATTGTATGGATTATTCAAAATGGTGGTAGTCCTCAAAAATCCATAGGTGTTGTTTCTTCAAAAAATAAAGAAGAAAAATATCGAGTATATTTACAGTGGGTTGACGGTGAAGGCTGGAAACCTGAAAAAATGGAAACTTTAAAAACATTAGACGGCGCCTATTGACTTTCGGCGCCGCTTTTATTATTTTTAGGGAAGTGTTTTTCCACAGCAAGAGTCAGAAATTATCCGAAGAACAATTTTTTAAAACATAGGTTCCACTTTCAAGTGTTTAATTTGTGTTTCTAACCAGAAAAGAGGCGGACATTAATGAAAATAGCAGTTATCGGCGCAATGGAACAAGAAGTAGAAGCTTTACGTTTAGCCATTGAAAATCCACACACTACAGTCATTGCAAATAGTGAATATACAGAAGGTACATATGCAGGTCATGACGTCGTATTACTAAAAAGTGGTATTGGTAAAGTAAATGCAGCGATGTCTACAGCCATCTTACTACACCATTTCAAACCTGAAGCCGTAATCAATACAGGTTCTGCGGGTGGATTTGATTCTCTATTAGAAGTTGGAGCAATCGTAATTTCTGATGAAGTACGTCATCACGACGTGGATGTAACGGCATTCGGTTATGAAATGGGACAGGTTCCTGACCTTCCTGCAGCTTTCATGTCAGATGCTAAACTTCGTAAACTTGCAGAAGAGGCAGTTGAAGAATTAGGCCAACATCAATCTGCATCTGGTCTAATTGCAACAGGGGATTCGTTTATGGGCGACCCTGCACGTGTTGAGAGCGTTCGAAAACACTTCCCTCACATGAAGGCAGTGGAGATGGAAGCAGCCGCTGTGGCGCAAGTGTGTCATCAATTTGACGTACCATTTGTTGTTATCCGTGCTTTGTCCGATATCGCAGGAAAAGAATCTTCGATTAGTTTTGACGAATTCTTACCAACTGCTGCTGAACATTCAACTCAAATCGTGTTACATGTGATTAGCAAATTATAGAGTTCATGTTAATATTTAGACTGTTGATTGGAGGCTCTTTCGATTTCCAGTGAATCGAAAGAGTTTTTTTCATGTTTAAACAATTGGTATAGTTTAACTAAAGCACGCTTTTCAATTCGCGAGACATAACTCCTTGAAATATTTAATTGTTTAGCAATTTGTTTTTGAGTCATAGGTTCGAATTGATGTAAGCCATACCTACGCTCAATAATTTCAATTTCACGTTTTTCAAGCCGATCCAAATGCCGATATAGTCTTGCCATTTGCTCTTTTTGTTCTAAGGTTTGTTGTGCGGTATCTTCATCGGTTTGTAGGAGATCTGTAATTTGGAGAGAATGGCCGTCTTTATCGGTCCCAATCGGTTCATAGAGTGAAACATCTTTTTGTACTTTTTTCTGTGAACGAAGATGCATGAGAATTTCGTTTTCAATGCACCGTGCTGCGTAGGTAGCCAGGCGTGTTTTTTTATCAGGAGTGTAACTTGCTACAGCTTTCATTAATCCGATTGTGCCAATAGAAATGTAATCATCGAGTTGTTCGTGTTTTGGATGGAATTTTTTGACGATGTGTGCAACTAATCGCATATTACGCTCAATTAATTCATGTTTCGCTTCTTCTTCACCAGCTAAACAACGCTCCACATATATGGCTTCTTCTTCAAGTGAGAGGGGCTTTCTAAACGCCTGACCTTTCAAGTAACCAAGAACAGCAGGGATTTCAATCCATAGTTGTAGGACAGCAGACAATAAACTACTCATGATGCGTGCACCTCCATGTCGTCTTTTGTCACTATATGATTGAGCTTCTAAATGCATGAAAAAAACGACCGCAATTTGCGGTCGTTACACTTTTTTCAAGGTGAATGTACTAATCATTAAAATGGCCAAAATCGGCATGAGGAACATATAAAAAACTGGTGCGAATACGGACAATCCAAAATACGACAGTGTTAGAATCGTTCCTGCAGCTGTTATAGGGAGTCCAGTAAAGTAGCCATCTGAATCCATAATATTAAAGCGTGCTAAGCGAAATGCTCCACATGCAATATAAATGATGGTAAGGACCATTCCAGCTGTTCCAAATTCATATAAATCCACCATATAGATAAGTATTGCAGGTGCAACGCCGAATGAGATAATATCACTCATGGAGTCGAGTTGTTTACCAAGCTCGGATTCTTGCCCTAATTTACGGGCAACCATCCCATCGAATCGATCGAGAAGAGCCGCGATAAAGATAAACAAAACGCTATAACTATAATTTTCATTTAAAGTGGTCATGATGGAGGCACCACCAAATGATAAATTACCAATGGTGATCATATTTGCTGCTTGTGTTTTCATTTTTTTAATTGTGTGATCCAGTCGTTGAAATAGAAACAATGGACGAGACTCCTTCGTGTTTACAGTATTAGTTCATTATACTTCTTTCAACTAAAAAAAGGTAGAACATATTTAGAACAGGAGGGATTAAGTGAGACAGAGAGTGTACCAATCACTTATTGAATTAACGAATGGGAAATGGTCTTCCCTAGCGATACAACGTTTTGCTAAATCACCAATAAGTCGCAAAATTATTCCATCATATATACGTACATACGGAATACATATGGGAGAAGTTTCACAATCTGTTGAGGCTTTTCCAACATTACATGATTTTTTTATTAGAAAAATTGATGCTCAACATCGTCCAATTGTTGAGGGAGATATGGTTGCTACTAGTCCTGTAGATGCTAAAGTAGAATCTGCCGGTGCCATTACGTCAAATGGGACATTTTTAGTGAAAGAAAAATCGTATACACTGACTGATCTTCTCGGCAACGTTGAACATGCCTCTAAATATATAGATGGCACGTATATGGTGTTTTATTTGAGTCCCGCAGATTACCATCGAATACATAGCCCTGTTGACGGTCATGTTAAACAACAAGTGACACTCGGAGAAAAATCATATCCTGTGAATCAAGCAGGATTAACTTATGGAAAAACACCAATCAGTGGGAATTATCGTCAAATTACACATTTGGTGTGTCCAAATTCCAAAACTTGCGCTGTCGTAAGTGTTGGAGCCATGCTTGTAAATTCAATTCAACTGACTAATCAATCTCGAGATTGGAAAAAAGGTGAAGAAATAGGCTATTTCACATTTGGTTCGACCGTAGTTTTGCTGTTCGAAAAAAATGCTTTTCAAATGGATTCAGCCATTATTGCAGGAAGTCGAGTACGAGTGGGTGAGAAAATCGGTAGTATGTTATAATCATTACAGAAAAAAGGTTGAACGGAGTGTGTCACGGTGTATAAAAAATTTTTACCAAGTGAATTTGTGAAAAGTGTATTTGATATTTCACCAGAACGATTGATTGAAAAAGGAATTCGTGGAATCATAACAGACTTAGACAATACACTTGTCGAATGGGACAGACCAGATGCAACACCGAAATTGGTGAACTGGCTCAAAAGTATGAAAGATGCTGGGATTCAAGTAACAATTGTATCTAATAACAGTGAACTACGAGTTAAATCTTTTGCAGATCCACTCGGAATTCCATTCATATATAAAGCCCGTAAACCAATGGGTAAAGCATTTATTAAAGCTCTTAATACAATGGATGTAAAACGTGAAGAAGTGGTCGTAATAGGCGATCAACTATTAACGGATGTTGTAGGTGGTAATCGCATAAAATTACATACCATTTTAGTGTTACCTGTTGCTAAATCTGATGGTTTTTTCACACGATTTAATCGTTTGGTTGAGAGAAGAATATTTAAAGCATTAAAAAGAAGAGGCTTTGTGACTTGGGAGGAAGAAGTTTGACAACTATACCAACTTGTATCGGATGCGGTACTCAAATACAAACAGTAGATCCAAAAGAACCTGGATATGCACCACCATCATCATTAGAAAAAGAAGAAATGATTTGCCAACGATGTTTCCGATTGAAAAATTACAATGAATTACAGCCGGTCTCATTAACAGATGATGATTTCTTACGCATTTTAAATAGCCTTGGCAATGAACAAGGACTAATCGTAAAAATCGTCGATATTTTTGATTTCAATGGTAGCTGGTTGCCAGGATTACACCGCTTCGTGGGGAATAATCCAATATTACTGATCGCCAATAAAGTAGATTTACTACCTAAATCAGTTAAGAAACATCGCGTTATTAAATGGTTACAACAAGAAGCTAAAAAACTAGGCTTAAAACCGGTCGAAGTGATGTTAGTTAGTGCTCACAAAGGTACTGGTATGGTAGAAGCAATGGAAGCAATTGATCGCCTACGTGAAGGTAAGAATGCTTATGTAGTAGGTTGTACAAACGTTGGTAAGTCTACATTTATTAACCGTATCATCAAACAAGTAACCGGCGAGAAAGAAGTTATAACTACTTCTCATTTCCCAGGAACTACTCTTGATTTAATCGAAATTCCTTTAGATGATAACCAATCATTATATGATACGCCAGGCATTATTAATCACCACCAAATGGCGCATTACTTAGATTCATCTGAACTCAAGTGGATTACGCCAAAGAATGAAATTAAACCGAAGATATTCCAATTAAATGCAGGACAAACTTTGTTTTTAGGTGGTCTAGCACGATTTGATTTTATACAAGGTGAGCGAGCATCATTTACAGTTCATATTTCAAATGAGCTAAATATTCATCGTACTAAACTGGACAATGCGGATAACTTATATGCAGAACATCTAGGCGGAATGTTAGCACCACCTTCTGCTGAATTTAAAGATCAATTCCCACCATTAGTACGCCATGAGTTTTCGATTAAAGCTGGAAAGACTGATATTGTGTTTTCAGGCTTAGGTTGGATTACTGTCAATCAACCCAATGTGGTTATAGCAGCCTATGCGCCTAAAGGTGTGGAAATTCAAATTCGTCCATCTCTTATTTAGGAGGCAGTTGATTTTGAAAAAATGGTACGCTGTAATCGGTGATCCAATCTCTCATTCCATGTCACCAAGTATGCATTGTCAGTGGTTTTCCGATTTAACCATCGATGCGACTTACATTCCGGTGCATGTCAAAAAAGAAAACTTAGTAGATGCTGTTGAATCTTTAAAATCTCTCGGTGCAAGTGGTTGGAATGTAACAATCCCTCATAAAGAAGCGATATTGCCACTTTTAGATCATATTGATTCTTCAGCCGAACTAATGGGTGCAGTGAATACAGTCGTTGTCGAAAAGAATGGCACATTAACTGGCTACAATACCGATGGCACTGGTTTTGTAAACTCTTTAGAAGAAGCAATGGGGCCAAATCTTCATGAACTGCAGATTCTGATTATTGGTGCAGGTGGTGCTGCGAGAGGCATTGCTTTTGCTTTAAAAGAGCGAGGATATGTAAATCTTTCGTGTGCCAACCGAAGTTTTTCAAATGCACAACGGTTAATCGATGATTTAAAGAATGGCCGAGCCTTATCTCTCGAGCAAGCACAAGCGGAACTTGCAAACTTTCAAATCATCATACAAACCACGCCTGCAGGCATGATTTCATCTAATGTGGACATGCCGTTGTCACTGGAAAATGTAACATCTTCAGCAATTGTTGCAGATATTGTGTATAATCCATTATTGACGCCGTTTTTGGGTGAAGCAAAAGATCGAGGAGCACGTTGTTTAAATGGAGTAGGCATGTTTGTGCACCAAGGAGCATTGTCATTTCACAAGTGGACAAATCGCAAACCAGATACGAAGCAAACTATAGAGCAAGTCGAACAACTATTAGGAGGTCCACATGTTAACAGGTAAACAAAAACGTTTTTTACGAAGCGAAGCTCATCATTTATCAGCTCTTTTCCAAGTAGGTAAAGGTGGAGTAAATGAACATTTAATCAAACATATTGAAGAAGCGATCGAAACTCGTGAACTAATCAAAATCAGCATTTTGCAAAATTGTGAAGATGATAAACAAGAAATCGCAGATCAATTAGCAAAAGAAACAAAATCATTTTTAGTTCAATTGATTGGTTTAACAGTTGTGTTATATAAACCATCTAAAAACAATAAAAAAATCGTCTTGCCTACAAAAGGCTGACGATGAAAAAAGTGTGCATTTTTGGAGGAACATTTAATCCGCCACATATTGGACATTTAATTATGGCAAATGAAGTGTATCATGCACTTGATTATGATGAAATCCGTTTTATGCCAAATGCAAAACCGCCACATAAAGAAGCGGCTGAGCTTGCTACAGGTGAGCAGCGACTTCATATGTTGGAGCTTGCTATTGAGTCGTTCTCTTATTTTTCTGTAGAACCAATCGAAATAGAACGTGGTGGTTTGTCTTTTTCGTTCGATACGATGATGGAATTGCAGAAGCAAGAACCTCAATCGCAATTCAGTTTTTTGATTGGTGCAGATATGATTTCCTCTTTGAGTAAGTGGTACAAGATTGATGAGCTGGTGAAACAGATTCAATTGATTGGTGTTCGTCGTCCTGGCTACGATGAAAAGTCGACATATCCTGTCACGTTAATCGAAGCACCGTTAATTGATTTGTCTTCTACGATGCTACGGAATCGTGTAAAAGAAGGCAAAGATGTCTCCTTGCTTATTCCTGAAAGTGTACAATCCTATATTCGTCAGGAGAAATTGTATGAATAAAGACGATTTGTTAAATGCTATACGTACAAGAATGCCTGAAAAACGTTTTGTGCATACTTTAGGTGTAATGGAAACGGCCATTCGTTTGGCTAAAGTGTATGAGGTAGATGAAAAAGAAGCAGAACTTTCTGCTATTTTGCATGATGTCGTGAAATTTGCTGATCGAGACTGGATGAAACAAACCATTATCGATCAACAAATGGACCCAACACTTTTAACATTTCATCATGAATTGTGGCATGCTCCTGTAGGTGCATATGTTGCCCAACAGGAATTTAGAGTGACAAATCAAGATGTCTTAAATGCAATCTGCTACCATACCACTGGTCGTAAATACATGTCCAAACTTGAGAAAATCATTTATTGTGCTGATATGATCGAACCCAATCGACAATTTCTAGGAGTCGATGAATTAAGACAACAAGCAGAACAAGGACTCGATTTATTAATGAAGGCTTGTGTAAAGCATTCCATTCAATTTTTAATAAAAAAAAATCAACCGGTATATCCGGATTCCATTCATTGTTACAATGATTTGGTTACGAAAGGAAAATGACTGAATGACAGAACCAACTTTATTAGAAATAGCTTATAAAGCAGCAGATGACAAACGTGCAGAAGATATTATCGTATTAAATATGAAAGGTGTATCTTTGATTGCAGATTATTTTGTAATTTGTCATGCAAATTCAGATCGCCAAGTTCAATCTATCGCAAGAGAAATGGCAGATCAAGCAGGACAAGCAGGCTACCACGTGAAACGTCTAGAAGGATTTGACGCAGCACGTTGGGTATTAGTAGACATGGGTGACGTTGTTGCACATGTATTCCATAAGGACGAACGCCAATTTTACAACTTGGAACGTTTATGGGGAGATGCACCAATAATTGAAGTCGATTTAGAAGCGTAATGTCTAGCTATAAAGAATTTGCTTACATTTATGATGCTTTAATGACTGATATTCCTTATGATGATTATGTACATAAGGTAGTTTCATGTGTTGAAAATGCTAGAGGCAAATCTTTATTAGATATTGGCTGTGGAACCGGAGTCCTGTCTGCAAAATTTGCAGAGCAGGGTTTTGTTGTTCAGGCTGTAGATTTGTCAGAAGAGATGCTAGCGATGGCATCTGACCGTTTTCAAAAAGAAGGTTATAATATCCCATTATTTCATTTATCTATGACTGATTTAGAAGGCTTTCACGATGTGGATGTAGCTATTCTTGCGATTGACTCATTGAATTATCTAGAAGATGAAGATCAAGTTCTGCAAACATTACAAGGCATTTATCAGTCGTTATCTCCTGGTGGACAGTTATTCTTTGATGTTCATTCACTTTATAAAATGGATGAATTATTTCTAGATGGACCGTTTACCTATGAAGATGAACAAATCGCCTATATTTGGCATACAGAAGAAGGAGAGCATCCGCATTCTGTTTATCACGATTTAACATTCTTCATGAAAAATAAACTGGGCTCTTATGACCGTTTTGAAGAAAGTCATTTTCAACGTTCATTTGAAATAGATACTTATCTGGCATGCTTACGTCAAGCAGGTTTTTCGCAAGTGAACGTAACAGCAGACTGGACGACTGAATCTCCAAAAGAGAATAGCGAACGAATCTTTTTCCATGCAACTAAGTAATATACTGTTGCATGGGATTTTTTGTTTAATTGGCCCTATTAATCTATAAATCGAAGAAAAACTTTCCAATTAATCGCATTTCGTTTATAGTATGGGTAGCTCTATAAGAATTGCTCCCTGTAGGAAAGGATGACCCAGTCTGAATCCTGCATGGCTAAAAAAACATTCAACTAAATTCTCGCTGATAAGTGTTGCCTTAGTATTGTTTGTTTTGTTGTTTAAACCGTTTTCCCACAATCCGGCACCCCCAATTGCCGGTACGCTTGAAACCATCCAAAACCCAATTGCAAGTACAATCCCAACTGAAGAATCATCTGAAACAAACTCAATCGAAAAAGAACGCAATCAAACAGTTGTCGTCGATGTAAAAGGGCAAGTTCAAGAGCCAGGTGTTTATACTTTACCTGCTGGTAGTCGTGTTCAAGACGCGCTTCAACTTGCTGGAGGCATACTTCCAACTGCAGAAGAAAAGGCATTGAATTTTGCTGCGAAATTAGTCGACGAAATGGTTATTTATGTGCCTTTAATCGGAGAATCTGACGTGTCAATGACTATTGCAACTACGCCGAGTACTTCAGAATCTCAATCTGCACTCGTCAATATTAATACGTCAGACGAATCGACCTTGATGACCTTGTCTGGTATTGGTCCATCTAAAGCTAAAGCAATTATTGCTTACCGAGAAGAGAAAGGCCTTTTCAAAACGATTGAAGATATTAAAGACGTAATAGGAATTGGTGATTCGACATTTGAAAACTTAAAAGATTTTATTTCGGTCAATTAACACCACAATCAATTGACGTAAGAAACGTGTTCCTACTAAACTATAGAAGAGTTTACAATCAGGGGGCGTTTTTATGGAGCGAATAACATGGGATCAATTCTTTATGGCACAAAGCCATTTACTAGCACTGAGAAGCACATGTACAAGGTTAGCTGTAGGTGCGACAATCGTTCGTGATAAACGAATTATGGCTGGTGGTTATAATGGTTCCATTTCAGGTGGAGATCATTGTATCGATCAAGGGTGTTACGTAGTAGATCATCATTGTGTACGTACGATTCATGCGGAAATGAATGCCTTACTTCAATGTTCGAAATATGGTATTTCTACAAATGAAGCTGACCTATATGTAACTCATTTTCCATGTTTGCCTTGCACGAAATCTATTATTCAAGCAGGAATTCGACGTTTATATTACGCGGAAAATTATAAGAACAATGAATATGCGATTCAATTATTGGCGCAAGCAAATGTAGAAGTCGTCCATGTTCCTTTCGATGAACGAAAAATCGATTTCTTAAGCGATAAAAAAATTACTTTGTATTTAGATATGCTTCAAAAATTAAGAGAGAATGGAGTGTCTGCTGAAGAATTGGCTTCATACGAAGCGCAGGTGAACGATCTATTTGGCAAAACTATTGGAACCATCGTTTAATATACTTAGCAATTGCGGCAATCCTTTCAACAACTGCAGCAATCGGTTCACTTTTAATTTTAGTATTACACCTATTTATTATTCTGTTATTTGTTTGGAAACGCTGGCCAGTCGTCTTTATATTTAGTTACATACTGACAGCTATTTTTTTCTTAATTTATAGTGAACATCAACTGTTTCCTGAACGACGTGAAGTCGGGCAGAACAGTTTAATGAAATTGACTTCTACACACTCCATTAACGGTTCTAAATTACGTGGGTTTGTCATGTCTGATAAAAAGGATAAATGGTATATCACCTACACGTTTGCTTCAGAACAAGAGAAGTTGTTGTTTCAACAACAATCTTTAACAAGTACGACGTTTAAATGGACTGGACAAGCTGCGGAAGTGCCATCACCAGCACATGACTATGCATTTAGCATGCAGACGTATTTGACAAGCCACGGGGCATCAGGGATGTTGCAAGCTACCTCTTTTCAAAAAAACACGGAGCCCACTGGAGTGGTGGGCTGGATTGCTGAAAGACGTTTTCAAATGGAAAAGCAGATTGAGACCTATTTTCCATTATCACTTCAACCAGAAGCAAAGTCTTTATTACTCGGCTTGCGAGATGATGTGGATCCACAACAAACACGTGCCTATCAAATACTTGGAATCACTCATTTATTTGCAATATCAGGTTTGCATGTGGCATTTTTAACATTTATTTTTTATCAGTCGATGTTAAGACTACTGATTAGGAAAGAAATTGCCGTTTGGTGTTTGTTAATTTGTTTACCTATTTATGCGTGTTTAGTAGGTGGGGCGCCATCTGTGTGGAGAGCGGTAGGTGTAGTTGAAATTTTGCTTCTTTCTAAGCAATTGAATCAACGGCTGTCAATAGAAGATGCATTTGGACTGAGTATACTGATATTTATACTCTTACAGCCAGGTGTTATCTTACAAATTGGTTTCCAACTATCATACGTCGCTGCCGCTGCATTGCTTTATTCATCATCTTTCTTAAAATCTCAAACAACAGTTCTTAAACAATCTTTTTGGATTACATTTCTTTGTCAGATTGGGGTATTCCCAATTCTTCTCTTTCACTTTTATGAAATCTCATTATCCTCTTTTGTCGTTAATTTAGTTTTTGTGCCACTATTTTCTGTTGTTATTTTGCCCGTCAATTTAATATTTTTCCTTCTATCGTTTGTCATGCCTTTCTTATTGGACCCTCTTTTTATGATTTACGAACCATCACGCTTGAGTTTGACAACATTCATCATGAAAATCGCGTCGATTCCTTACCAACTTTGGAATCCTGGGAAATTGTCTAATTGGCAACTTATCTTGTCTTTTTTAGGAGTTATGACTTCTTTCCTAGTTTTAGAACTTAGACTTCCAATGCGAAAACTCATACTAACTCTAGGTGTGCCGGTTTTTCTTATTCACATTACGCCTTATCTCGATCCCTCCATTGAAGTCTCTTTTATAAGTGTGGGGCAAGGTGATGCGACGGTTATTGAACTTCCACATCAGCAAGGTGTGGTTCTGATTGATGCAGGGGGCTTACTAAGATTTGACCAAGAATTTTGGAAACAATCTGACACGCCTTTTGAAGTTGGCCGCGAAGTGATTGTGCCATTTTTAAAAGGTCGTGGCATTCGCCGAATTGATACATTTATTTGGACACATGCAGATAGTGACCATATCGAAGGGGCAGAAGAAATTTTAGAGGAAATAAAAGTGGAAGAGATTCATGTTACACCAGGTGCGATTCATGAACCAACTTTACAAGATGCCTTTCAAACAGCAGTAACCCAAAATATAAACATAAAAGAACAAATAGCGGATACTACTTGGCAAGTAGGAAATACACAATTTATGTATGTTTCACCTCAAGATAGGGACTATGAAGGCAATGATGATTCACTTGTTTTATATATGAAACACGGCCTATTAACTGCTTTGTTTACTGGTGATTTAGAAAAAGATGGGGAAGAGGACATATTAAGAAAGTATGAAGGAATGCAAAACCTAGGAATGTTAAAAGCGGGACATCACGGGAGTAAAACGTCTAGCTCTCTCGATTTTATTACCAAACTAACCCCTACTATAACCATTTTTTCAGCTGGTAAAAATAATCGCTATGGCCATCCACATCAGGAAATCATTGATAGGTTTAAGGAAAACAACTTACCTACTTTGACTACGGCAGATGTAGGTTCCGTACATGTCCGTTTTCATAAAGAGGAAATGACGATACGTACGACATTAGAAAAAGACATAATAAAAAGAGACTTATCGCAATGACGAGTCTCTTAGGTCGTAAAAGAAAAACATCAGCTTGCTCCGATGGGGGGCAAGCTGTGAATTTTTCTACTTACTTATTTTGTTATGAAGTCAATTACAGTCGCAATGGTGAAAATCGCTGCGAAGAAGACAAAAGATGCGACGAAACCAATACCTGAGTCCACTACATCGTTACGTCTAGTTTGGACATTCTTTTCAAATTCGTTCATTGCTACCCCTCCTATATTCAAAATTAATTATAAGTGATTACTAAGAAAAAATCCATTAACAACGAGTTTTTTTCCGTGATTTCAGAAGAAAGACACATTTTGTTCAAACCCCAGTGTAATAAGATTTAAGGTATACTAGTAAAGCATGTGTTATTAGGAGGTTTAATATGTTTTCAAAAGTATGGAAAAAGATTCAGCAAGGTGATTTCAGTCCTATTTATCTTCTTGTCGGCACAGAGCATTACTTCTTCGACGAAACCATTCGTCGGATAAAAGAATCGCTCAATAAAGATGGAGAAACGGATATCCTTTATTTTGATTTAGATGAAGTGCCGGTTCAACACGTAATTGAAGAAGCAGATACGATTCCATTTTTTACGGACAGAAAATTAATTATCGCCAAAAATGCCTCTTTTTTAAAAGCAACGGAAAAAGGGAAAGAAAAAATAGATCATGATTTAAAAGCATTCGAAAGCTGGGTGCAACATCCGTCTGAAACAGCCATTACAATTTTTATTGCGCCATATGAAAAATTAGACGAGCGAAAAAAAGTAACAAAGCTAATGAAAGAAAAAGCATTATTACTCGAAGCAAAACCACTGGAAGGCAATGATTTAGTCGTGTGGGTTAAATCTACAGTTGGGAATGAGCAAAAAGTAATGACAGATGAAGCGGTTGCAAGATTAATCGAAACTGTTGGCCAAGATCTTGTACAATTGCAATCAGAAATACATAAAATGGCTACCTATGTTGGTGAGCAACAAGAAATCACGAAAAGTGATGTGGAGTTGTTAATGACACGCACTTTAGAACAAGATGCGTTTCAACTTCTAAATGCTTACTTACGTGGAGATACGGCGACTGCATTAACCGTGTATCATGACTTGTTACGACAAAAGGAAGAACCGATTATGTTAACAGCCTTGCTTGCTTCTCAAATACGTTTAATGTCCAACGTACGTTATTTGCAAAAAAAGGGGTATCACGCTCAAGCGATTGCGAAGCAATTAAAAGTAAATCCATATCGTGTAAAATTAATTGTCGAAAGTAGACAAAAGGTTGGAGAAGATCGTTTACTAGAAGTATTACACCGACTTGCTGGTGCAGACTATCAATTGAAAACGAGTAGCGGCAGACGAGAACGAATATTAGAATTATTTTTGATGAATAGACTATAAAGAAAAATGATCTGATTCGCTTTAAAGGCGAGTCAGGTCGTTTTTTTTAGATAAGTATATAATTTTAGTTCCATAAACCCAGGGTTTCAGGTGCTTTGGACGGGGCGGGCGGTGAGCCTCCTCGGTCGCTTCGCGATCTGCGGGGTCTCACCTGTCCCGCTAATCCCGCTGGAGTCGCCGCCTTCCACTACAATCCATGAAGTGAGTAGTAACCAACAAGAAAATCTATAAATTGCTTATTGTTAAGTCACGAATAAAGGATTCTAAGTTAAGCTGAGATAGAACCAACATATATCTTAGTTGCCATCTATATTTGTTGATTGAAGCGCAGGTGGCGACGAGTAACCACAGGAGCACATGTTTTTGCAGTGACGAGGAGACTGAAGTCAGCCACCGAAAAGCGTCCACCGTAGCGGAAATCAACAGGCTACTATGGTTACTCTTCTTAAAAGGGTGCACTTTGACCGTTTTTTTAAATTTAGCCTTTGTTAAAGGAAGGTTAATGAATCGTTAAAGAATATGAGGATTCGTTTCCCGATGAAAGATATAAAAAGAATGCCACAGTTGTCGCCTTACTTAAAACTAAGCACCCTGATTTTATTAACAATGACATCAAAATAATCTTTTTTGCATACAATATTTTGGGGTGAATAAATGCCAAGAGTAAATTACCGGAGTTCAGATGTTGACTTAATGGCTAGGATGATGAGAGCAGAAGCCGAAGGTGAAGGAAAGCAAGGAATGTTATATGTTGGAAATGTAATTGTTAACCGTGCTGTTGCAGACTGTTTAGACTTTAAGGATGTAAGAACAATTAATGATGTCATTTTTCAGGTACAAGGAAATAATTATTCTTTTGAAGCTGTTCAAAAAGGGAATCTATTTTATCAGAGAGCGAGAGAAGTTGAAAAAAGATTAGCAAAACAGAATTTGGATTCTTGGAGACAACATCCAGGAAAATATGCTCTTTGGTACTTTAATCCATATGGACCTTGCCCTCCAACATGGTACAATCAACCTTTTGCAGGTCAATTTAAAAATCATTGTTATTATGAACCAATAGCTGGAACGTGTGACAGCGTTTATATGGGATAGATTGTCTAGGAGCTATTAAAATCTGGAGTTTTTTTGATTTTTTTATCTCGTAAATTAAAAAGGGAATTCCCGATTAGCAGGTTTTCCTTTTTTTATATGTCTACCATCAAATAAAATCTCTTGGAAATCAATTTTCCAAGAGATTTTTTTATAGGAAATCAACCACTAACTTTAATTTTACATAGTGGCTTTTAGTAAAGGCAGGAAAGTAGGAGTGAATGGGATAGTTAAGACAATAAGAGGAAAAGATGAGACAATAATGACGAAGGTTGAGGTAATACCGGCTACCGCGCAAAGTCACCTCAATAGCTCTACATTTACATATATAAAGTTCATCATTCACAAATCCAATTTATTTAATAAAATCATCAAAACACACTAAATTAAGCACAAAAAAACCGGATTCAAATTTCGAATCCGGTTTTTCATGTAATTAAGCTTTTTTCATTAACTGTGACTTTTTGCGAGCCGCAGTGTTTTTATGCATTAATCCTTTAGAAGCTGCTTTATCTACTTGCTTGATAGCAGTAAGGATAAGGTCTTTTGCGTTTTCTTCGTTGTTAAGAGAAGCATTTTCAGCTTTCTTAACTGCTGTACGCATTGTAGATTTTGTGTGAGAGTTTTGTGCGTGAGCAGAAGCATTCGTTTTTACACGTTTGATTGCAGATTTGATGTTTGGCATGTTCTTCACCTCCTAAAAAAGGTCCGAGATACATAGATTCTCGAGTTGAAAACTTTGCGCAATTAAATAGCGCTGTTTGCTTTAAGTATTAGATAATATTCTCAATACAACAAGCATTATAATATCAAATCGAAAGTTAAATTGCAATAGATTAACGCAAAGAATATTTACTTGACACCTTGGGCAAACTTTTCTTGAGGTGATAATGATGAGTAATTTAAATTTAATGCGGACAGATTTAATAGATGAAGCAACCGAAGTGGTTCAGCATCGAACAGAAAAAGAGAAAGATACCTTATACGAAACACCTGGAATTCAAATGAACGAAGAGCGTAAAGGCCGAGTGCTTATTACGCATATTGAAACAGACGCAAGTGGAGCTGAAACGATCGGCAAAAAGGAAGGAACGTACATTACGTTGTCTGTGCCTACCTTGACAGCAGAAGATTCAGAAGGTTTTGAGCAACTCGAACAACAGTTTATTTTATCATTGCACGATATTCACCATGAGTTAAAGTTATCGCCACAGTCGAAAATCCTCGTAATTGGTCTAGGGAATCGAACCATCACGCCAGATGCAATTGGCCCTCTGGCAATCGATCGTTTCCATGAAGATATGTTCTCTTTACCTTTTGAACATGGTTCAGTTGTTTTTTATGCACCTGGTGTTACTGGACAGACGGGGTTAGAAACGGGTGAGTTTGTAAAAGCCATTTCTGATAAAGTGAAACCTGATTTAATCCTCGTTATTGATGCATTAGCTGCAAGGAATCAAGATCGCTTATGTAAAACCATTCAATTGACAAATACAGGAATTCATCCAGGTTCGGGTGTAGGAAATGCACGTAATGAAATATCATTCGAATCTCTGGGAGTTCCAGTAACAGCAATTGGTGTTCCAATGGTCGTTGATGCTCCTGTCCTTGTAGTAGAAGCAATCGAAACTGTTTTTAAAGTTATCTCTAGCCAAATAGGGAATGCGTCAAATCCTTCATCCGCACTTTCAGTAGGGTCATGGTTAAGAAGTACAGACGCGCCGATTGATGTAGAAGCGATTAAACCGATTTTTGGTGAATGGTCAGGGTGGTCATCTGAAGAAATACGAGGTTTGTTACAAGAAGTTTTACCACCACATCACCAACAATTATTTGTAACGCCAAAAGAAACGGATACTTGGGTGATTAGACATGCTGAAGTGATTCAATCGGGCGTAACTAGATGGTTGCAAGATGATGTTTTTGGTTCTATCTCTCCTTAATCCTACGTAAGTTGTAGGAGGAGGGGTGAATAATGCGCAAAACACTGCAGAAGGTCATGAGTTTTTATCTTTTTTTATTTTTACTACCAATATTGCTGATTAAAATCCCTATTCTCGCTTTTGGAGTAGATGTACCAAAACAAGTTGAAACACAACCGGTTGCATATGCTGCAAATGTGACAAAAGAAATACCAGTCGTTGAAGAATCATCTCCAATTAACGTTCTATTATTGTTCACACATTCACATGAAGCCTATCATCCCATAGTCAAACAGGTAATTGGTGTGAATGCCAATTATGATCCGTCTACTAACATTACAGACACAAGCGATTTAATCACGCATCATTTTCAATTAAATAATGCTCAAGTCGACCTGTTGCAGTACGATAATATGAAGGAAATGAAAGTGACAAATCGTCCGTTTTATCAAGCTTATGCTGCGATACGGCCGGTTTTACAAAAACAATTAAACACTAAACCATATGATCTAGTTCTGGATATTCATCGAGATTCTGCAAAACATAAAATAACCACACTTGAATCGAATAATGAGTCTTTTGCTCGAATTGCATTCGTAGTAGGTGCTGGACATTCCAACTATAAGTTAAATGAAGCATATGCAAAAGCACTATCAGCAGAAGTGAATAAAATAGTACCAAATATATCTCGTGGAGTAATGACAAAGACCAAGGACGATGGGAACGGAATATACAATCAAGACTTATCATCGAAGTCGATTTTGATTGAATTAGGTGGAATTCAAAATACACAAGAAGAAATAAATCGAACCCTTGCAGTTATTGCAAAGGCGGTTTCTGTCGTATTTGAAAATAACACAGCAACCTAACATTGAAGTGAAGCGTGTTCACTGCTATAATTTTAAGTAGTTTAATTAGGAGTGGACAACGCATGAATCGAGAAGAACGTAATAAACGTCAACAGAATATTAGGAATTTTTCAATTATTGCTCATATCGATCACGGTAAATCAACTTTAGCCGATCGTATATTAGAACAAACGAAAGCATTGACTTCAAGAGAAATGAAAGCACAACTTCTCGATTCAATGGATTTAGAACGTGAACGCGGAATTACCATTAAGCTGAATGCCGTTCAATTGATTTATCGAGCAAAAGATGGCGAAGATTATACATTACATTTAATTGATACACCTGGACACGTCGACTTTACGTATGAAGTATCTAGAAGTTTGGCTGCTTGTGAAGGGGCTATTCTAGTCGTTGATGCTGCCCAAGGTATCGAAGCACAAACATTAGCTAACGTTTATTTGGCTTTAGATAATGACTTAGAAATTTTACCTGTCATTAATAAAATTGATTTACCCGCAGCTGATCCAGAGCGTGTCCGTGCAGAAATTGAAGAAGTGATCGGTTTAGATGCTTCTGAAGCCGTACTAGCATCAGCTAAAGCTGGGATTGGTATCGAAGACATTCTAGAGCAAATTGTTGAAAAAGTGCCTGCACCAACGGGTGACCCTGAGGCACCATTAAAAGCACTTATTTTTGATTCTCTTTATGATCCATACCGCGGAGTAATTGCTTATATTCGTGTAATGGAAGGTACGGTTCGTCCTGGAGACAAAATCCTTATGATGGCTACTGGTAAGGAATTCGAAGTAATTGAAGCGGGTGTGTTTACACCAAAAGCAACTCTTCGTGACGAATTAACAGTGGGAGACGTAGGATTCTTAACTGCTGCAATTAAAAATGTAGGGGATACACGTGTTGGGGATACCATTACTAGTGCCGTAAACCCTGCAACAGAATCATTACCGGGATATCGAAGACTGAATCCAATGGTTTACTGTGGTTTATACCCAATCGATACATCTAAATATAATGACTTACGAGATGCACTTGAAAAGCTTGAACTAAATGATGCAGCTTTGCAATTTGAGCCTGAATCGTCTCAAGCTCTTGGTTTTGGTTACCGTTGTGGATTCTTAGGACTTCTTCATATGGAAATCATCCAAGAACGTTTAGAACGTGAATTCAATATCGACTTAATCACAACCGCACCAAGTGTTATTTACGATGTTCATATGACAGACGGTGAAATTAAAAAAGTGGACAACCCATCTATGATGCCTGAACCACAAAAAATTGACCGTATTGAAGAACCATATGTGAAATCAACTATTATGGTACCGAATGATTACGTTGGTGTCGTAATGGAACTTTGTCAAAAGAAACGCGGCAATTTCATGACGATGGATTATATTGATAAAACGCGAGTGAGCATTATTTATGAAATTCCTCTTTCAGAAGTGGTTTATGATTTCTTCGATCAATTGAAGTCAGGTACAAAAGGCTATGCTTCATTTGATTATGAATTAATCGGATACAAACCTTCTAAACTTGTGAAGATGGATATCTTGTTAAATGCAGAACAAGTGGATGCTTTAAGTTTCATCGTGCATAATGACTTTGCTTATGAGCGTGGGAAAATTATTGTTGAGAAATTAAAGAAATTGATTCCGAGACAACAGTTTGAAGTGCCAATCCAAGCTGCTATTGGTCAAAAAATTGTTGCACGTTCGACAATAAGCGCTATTCGAAAAAATGTTCTTGCTAAATGTTATGGTGGAGATATTTCACGTAAACGTAAACTTCTTGATAAACAAAAAGAAGGTAAGAAGCGAATGAAACAAGTTGGGTCAGTTGAAGTTCCTCAAGAAGCATTTATGGCTGTCTTGAAAATGGACGAAGATTGATACTCATATAGTTATGAATTGGGGGCTACTAGTTGGCCTCCTTTTTCTATAAGAAAGAAGGAATTTAAATGATCAAGGGAGCATACATTCACATTCCTTTTTGTCATCAAATTTGTCATTACTGCGATTTCAATAAAGTGTTCTTTAAAAATCAACCCGTAGACGAATATATTGAAACGCTTGGAATGGAAATGGAAATGTTTGTTGAAAAGTATCGCGATCACTTACATATTGAAACTATTTTTCTAGGTGGAGGTACACCTACTGCACTGAGTGCCCCACAACTACAACGTCTTTTTGAGCTTATAAAGCAGCATCTACCCCAACTCCATCTTCAAGAATTTACGAGCGAAGCAAATCCTGATGAGTTAACCTATGAAAAATTAGTCGTCATGAAAAACAACGGAATCAATCGCTTAAGTTTAGGTGTTCAAAGTTTTGATGAAGACATTTTAAATCGTTTAGGACGTACTCATTCAAATGAACATGTTTACAAAACCATTCAAATGGCAAAAGATATAGGATTTACGAATATCAGTATCGATTTAATGTATGGTTTACCGGGTCAAACGATGGAACAGTGGAAACATACATTAGAAAAAGCACTCGAACTTGATTTGCCTCACTACTCCGCCTATTCATTAATAGTAGAACCGAAAACGGTTTTCTATAATTTAATGACGAAAGGCAAATTGATTTTACCTGGAGAAGATTTAGAAGCGGATATGTATGAAGTATTAATGGATGCAATGGAATCTAAAGGCATTCATCAATATGAAATCAGTAATTTTGCGCAGCCAGGATATCATTCCATGCACAATAACTTGTATTGGGACAATGTTTCTTACGCTGGTTTCGGTGCCGGTGCGCACGGCTATGCTAGAGGCAATCGTTATGCCAATATCGGACCAATCAAAAAGTATATGGACGCAGTTACATCTGGAGATTTCCCTATTAATTCAACTCACGAAGTTTCTCCTATAGAAAGCATGGAAGAAGAAATGTTCTTAGGCTTGCGAAAAGTGGATGGAGTCAATAAGCATCATTTTCAAGAAAAATTCGGTGTATCCATCGAAGATGTCTATGGACAAGTCCTTTCGAAGTATTTGAATAATGGTTCTATGCAGACTACAAATGAAGCGGTTGCGTTAACTAAAAGAGGAAGATTTATTGGGAATGAAATTTTTCAATCTTTTTTAATTGAATAAGTAATCGTATTCGTTGACTTTTGTCTATGGATTTGATAATTTATGTATAGTATTAGCACTCGCAAGAGATGAGTGCTAACAGAGGTGATAAATATGTTAACGAACCGACAATTGCTAATTCTACAAGTAACAGTAGATGATTTTATTCAAACTGCTCAGCCTGTAGGATCAAGGCAACTTTCCAAAAAAGAGGAAGTTTCATTTAGTCCAGCTACTATTCGTAATGAAATGGCGGATTTAGAAGAGATGGGTTATTTGGAAAAAACGCATACGTCGTCAGGTCGAATTCCATCTGAAAAAGGATATCGATTTTATGTTGATCATTTACTTACGCCTCAACTTGCATCATCCGAAGACATGCAACAAATTCAATCAGTTTTTCAAGAGAGAATTACAGAGACCGAACAAGTAATTCAGAAAACGGCCAAAATATTGTCCGATTTAACGAGTTACACGTCAATTCTCCTTGGTCCTGATGTGCGTAAGCATCGCGTCAAACGATTTTCGATTGTGCCATTGTCGAATGATTCGGCTGTTGCCATCATCATTACAGACTCAGGTCATGTTGAAAATCGGTTATTCCAATTACCACAAGGGTTAACCGCATCTGATATTGAAAAAATGGTTAACATTTTAAATGAACAGCTGACCGGTGTTCACTTACATGAACTTCAACGTGCTCTTGAAAAAGAAACGGCCGCTTTATTAAAACAACATATCGGTCGATACGGTGAACTCATGTCTTCATTTGGGGCAGCAATTACAAGTCCTCAGGAAGAAAAAGTATTCTACGGCGGCAAATCCAAACTGTTGCATCATCCTGAATTTAAAGACATGCATAAAGCACGTGGATTAATTACGATGATGGATCAAGCAAACCAAATTTCAACTTTGTTTTCACCGAATCAAGCGGGTATTCATATTCGTATTGGTTCTGAAAATACCCTTTTGGAAATGGAAGACTGTAGTGTTATTACAGCATCCTATTCAATAGGGGAAGAACAAATGGGTTCGATTGCAATTATTGGACCAACTAGAATGGATTATCGACGAGTAGTCACTTTATTAGATGTCATGAGTGGCGATTTGTCTCGTGAGTTAACACGGATATTGCGTGGTTCACGATAAAGAAGGAGGAATTAAATTTGTCGCAATCTGAAGAAAAAGAAGCAGTTTTAAACAACGAAGACCTGGAGTCTGCAACAAGTAAAGAAGAACAAGGTAGTTCTTCTATTGAAGAAGTTACTGTTGAACAGGGTACAGAAGAACCAAATGAACTTCAATTACTACAACAACAATTAGATGAGGAAACAAACCGTCATTTACGTTTGCGTGCTGATTATGAAAACTTTAAACGCAGAGCGCATTTAGACCGTGAAGCGGCGGATAAATATAAAGCACAAAACTTGCTTTCAAATTTATTGCCAGTACTCGATAACTTCGAGCGTGCCATGCAAGTTGAAACGGCGTCGGAAGAATCACAATCTCTTCGTAAAGGTTTAGATATGGTTTACAAGACACTCGTGGAAGCAACTGAAAGAGAAGGCTTGCAAGTGATTGAAGCAAACGATGTAATGTTTGATCCGAATCTTCATCAAGCAGTCATGACGGAAACGGACGACACGAAAGAATCAGGTATGATTTTACAAGAGCTACAAAAAGGGTATAAATACAAAGATCGTGTACTTCGACCTTCAATGGTTAAAGTAAACGAATAACATAAACTTTTAAACCTATTAGGAGGAAATTATAAATGAGTAAAATTATCGGTATTGACTTAGGAACAACAAATTCATGTGTAGCAGTTCTTGAAGGTGGAGAACCAAAAGTAATTCCAAATCCAGAAGGTAACCGTACAACACCATCTGTTGTAGCATTTAAAAATGGCGAACGCCAAGTAGGGGAAGTAGCTAAGCGTCAATCAATTACAAACCCAAACACAATTCAATCGGTTAAACGTCATATGGGTACAGACCATAAAGTAAAAGCTGAAGATAAAGAATACACACCTCAAGAAGTTTCTGCTATGATTCTTCAATACTTAAAAGGCTACGCTGAAGATTACTTAGGTGAAAAAGTAACAAGAGCTGTTATTACTGTTCCTGCTTATTTCAACGATGCTGAACGTCAAGCAACTAAAGACGCTGGTCGTATTGCAGGTCTTGAAGTAGAACGTATCATCAACGAACCAACTGCAGCTGCGCTTGCATATGGTTTAGATAAAATGGACCAAGACCAAACAATTTTAGTTTATGACCTTGGTGGCGGTACGTTTGACGTATCAATTTTAGAACTTGGTGATGGTGTATTTGAAGTTAAATCAACTGCCGGCGATAACCGTCTTGGTGGAGATGACTTTGACCAATTACTAATGGATTATTTCGTAACTGAATTTAAAAAAGATAACGGTGTTGATTTATCTAAAGATAAAATGGCGATGCAACGTTTGAAAGATGCTGCTGAAAAAGCGAAAAAAGACCTTTCAGGTGTAACTTCAACTCAAGTTTCATTACCATTTATCACTGCTGGTGAATCAGGTCCCCTTCACTTAGAAATTACATTAAGCCGCACGAAATTTGATGAATTAACGGCTTCTTTGGTTGAACGTACAATGGTACCAACTCGCCAAGCGTTAAAAGATGCAGATTTAACACCTGCACAAATCGACAAAGTAATTTTAGTTGGTGGATCTACTCGTATTCCAGCGGTACAAGAAGCAATCAAAAAAGAAACAGGTAAAGATCCACATCGTGGTGTTAACCCTGATGAAGTAGTAGCAATGGGTGCAGCAGTTCAAGGTGGAGTATTAACTGGAGATGTTAAAGATGTTGTTCTTCTTGACGTAACTCCACTTTCACTTGGTATT
Organism: Paenisporosarcina sp.; assembly: GCF_049671445.1. GTDB lineage: Bacteria > Bacillota > Bacilli > Bacillales_A > Planococcaceae > Paenisporosarcina. The sequence continues at coordinate 49,057 of NZ_JBATUX010000064.1, forward strand.
GAAACAATGGGTAACGTGTTTACAAAATTAATCGAGCGTAACACGACAATTCCTACATCTAAATCTCAAACATTCTCAACAGCTGCTGATAACCAACCAGCAGTAGACATTCACGTTCTTCAAGGTGAACGTCCAATGTCAACTGATAACAAAACATTAGGTCGCTTCCAATTAGCGGATATCCCACCAGCACAACGTGGTGTTCCACAAATTGAGGTAACATTTGATATTGATAAAAACGGTATTGTAACTGTTAAAGCGAAAGATTTAGGAACTCAAAAAGAACAAAATATCGTGATTCAATCGAACACGGCTTTAACTGACGAAGAAATTGATCGCATGGTTAAAGAAGCTGAAGCTAATGCTGATGCAGATAAAGCTCGTAAAGAAGAAGCTGAATTGAAAAATGAAGCGGATCAAATGGTCTTCATGACTGAAAAAACATTAAAAGATCTTGAAGGTAAAGTTACTGAAGAAGAACAAAAACAAGCTGAAGATGCTAAAGCTGAATTATCAGCAGCACTTGAAGCAGGAAACTTAGAAGACATTCGTACGAAAAAAGACAAATTGAATGAAATCGTTCAAGCGTTGACAATGAAAATGTACGAACAAGCAGCAGCAGAAGCTCAGGCAGCTGAAGGTGCTGAAGGTTCAAAAACAGATGATGGCGTTGTAGACGCTGAATTTGAAGAAGTTAACGACGACGAAGTTAAAAAGTAATTTCTACTATTACAACCGAAAAGTCAAAGCCTGGATTTCCAGCTTTGGCTTTTTCAATGTCTTTGGCATTGAAGATAACTGCGTGTTACAATATAACGTATCGTGCATTTATGGCTCGCAGTAGTATCAACATTAAAAATAAAAACAAATGGTTGCGACTAAATTAGTTAGCGACATGAATGAAAGTTTGAGCAGGAGTGTGACGGATGAATAAAAGAGATTATTATGAGGTACTTGGACTAACGAAAAGTGCTTCCAAAGAAGAAATAAAAAAAGCTTATCGAAAATTGTCGAAACAATTCCATCCCGATATCAACAAAGAAGCGGATGCAGTTGATAAATTTAAAGAAATCGCAGAAGCATATGAAGTACTTAGCGATGATCAAAAGAAAGCACAATACGACCAATTCGGTCATGCTAATCCGAACCAAGGATTTGGTGGATTCGGTGGTGGCGGTGCTGATGGTTTTGGTTTTGAAGATATCTTTAGTTCATTCTTTGGTGGTGGAGGTTCTCGAAGACGTGACCCAAATGCACCACGTAAAGGCGAAGACCTACAATATTCCATGACAATTGATTTTATGGATGCAGTTTTTGGGAAAGAAACAGAAATTGAAATTCCTAGAGATGAAACGTGTGAAACGTGTAAAGGAAATGGTGCCAAACCTGGTACAACTCCTGAAACATGTCATCACTGTCAAGGGACAGGTCAACTAAACGTGACACAAGACACACCGTTTGGCCGTATGGTTAATCGCCGTGCTTGTCATCATTGTCAAGGTTCAGGGAAACTTATTAAAGAAAAATGTGTTACTTGTCATGGGCAAGGTAAAGTCACAAAACGCAAAAAAATCAAAGTTACCATTCCTGCAGGTGTGGATGACGGACAACAATTGCGTGTTACAGGACAAGGTGAACCAGGTAAAAATGGTGGACCTTCTGGCGACCTGTATGTTGTATTCCGCGTAAAAGCTCATGAGCGTTTTGAACGTGACGGAGATGACATTTATTTCGAATTGAAATTGACTTTCCCACAAGCATCATTAGGAGATGAAATTGAAGTACCTACGGTTAATGGTAAAGTGAAATTAAAAATTCCAGCGGGTACGCAATCTGGAACGACTTTCCGTTTAAAAGGAAAAGGTGTAAAAAATGTTCATGGATACGGCACAGGTGATCAACATGTAGTAGTAAAAGTGATGACACCAGCCAAACTAACCGAAAAACAAAAACAACTACTGCGTGATTTTGCTGAAATAAGCGGCGATATTCCGGAAGAACAAGGTAGTTCATTATTTGATAAAATTAAACGCACAATTAAAGGTGATTAAGGGGTTGACGCAGGTGAAATGGTCAGAGCTTTCTATTCATACGACACATGAAGCAGTAGAAGCAGTTTCGAATGTTTTGCACGAAGCAGGAGCGAGTGGAGTAGTTATTGAGGATTCAATGGAATTTGCACGTGAACGTCAAGATATGTTCGGTGAAATTTATGCATTAGATCCAAATGATTTCCCAGCTAAAGGAGTTATTCTTAAAGCTTATTTACCTGTTACTAGTTTTTTAGGTGAAACCGTAGAAGAAGTGAAGCTCGCGATCAAAAACCTTAGCAACTATGGTATCAACGTTGGAGAAAATGAAATCGCTATTAGTGAAGTGAACGAAGAAGACTGGGCGACTGCGTGGAAAAAATACTATCACCCAGTAAAAATTTCAGAACGTTTTACAATTGTACCTACTTGGGAAACCTATGAGCCAGTGTCTACTGATGAACTAATTATTGAACTTGATCCAGGAATGGCGTTTGGAACAGGTACTCATCCTACGACAGTTATGTGTTTACAAGCACTTGAAAAGACAGTCAAATCAGATGACTACGTAACGGACGTGGGTACCGGTTCAGGTGTATTGGCTATAGGAGCTGCATTACTAGGAGCTAAACATGTGCACGCACTTGATTTAGACGAAGTAGCAGTGCGTTCTGCAGAAATTAATGTCCAATTAAATAAAGTCCAGCATATTGCAAATGTTGTTCATGGCAACTTACTTGATAGTGTAGAACAACAATCTGACATTGTAGTTGCAAATATACTTGCTGAAATCATCATGTCATTTACAAATGATGCATTCCAAGTCGTGAAAGAAGGCGGAATGTTTATCACTTCTGGTATTATTGGAGCGAAAAAAGAGGATGTTAAGCAATCACTTGAAGCAGCAGGATTCATTATTGTAGAAGTAATGATGATGGAAGACTGGGTTACCATTATTTCAAAAAAACCGGAAAAGGAATAAGGTCGATGCAAAGATATTTTATTCCCGAGCCATTTAGTGATGGCATTTCAGTTATTTCAGGTGATGACGCCAAACACATTCAAAAAGTGATGCGCATGCAAGTAGGCAACACGATAATTGCTGTGTCTGAAGGTCAAGCTTTTGAGGCAACTATTGATGCTTTTGACGGTCAAGATGTCCGTATAAAAAAATCATCTGATTCTTTACGTTCAAATGAATTGCCAAAAAAGATTACCATTTGTTGTGGATTGCCAAAAGGTGAAAAATTAGACTTGATTACGCAAAAAGCAACTGAACTTGGCATGCATGAATTGATTCTCTTTGAAGGTGAACGTTCTATTGTGAAATGGGATGCTCAAAAAGGAAGCAAGAAGCAACAGCGCTTGCAAAAAATTGCAAAAGAAGCTGCAGAACAATCACATCGAAATGTCGTGCCTAATATCCATGATATTTTATCTTTTAAAGAGCTTCTTAAGCACTCTTCGAAATATGATGTATTGTTTGTGGCTGATGAAGAAGATGCAAAACTTGAAAAAAGAACTAGGTTTGTTGAAATGTTATCGAAAATTGAGGACAAACAATCCATTCTTGTCGTATTCGGTCCAGAAGGCGGTCTATCTAGAAAAGAAATAGATGCTTTAATGAGTAATGGTTTCCATTCTATTTCTCTTGGGCCAAGAATACTGAGAGCGGAGACAGCACCACTTTATGTGCTTTCAGCAATGTCTTATCAATTTGAATAAAATCTAGTTATCCAGTGCATTCTTTGTGTACTGGATTTTTTTAATGAAAAGAAACGTGAATCATGGTAAAATGAAGAGGTACGGACAACTTCCGAAAGGGTGAACCCATTTGACTACAAATATTGCGTCAATGATCGATCATACATTATTAAAACAAGATGCTACAAAAGAGCAAGTTGAAAAAATATGTGCAGAAGCTAAAGAATATACATTTGCATCTGTTTGTGTAAACCCAACTTGGGTAAAAATCTCTGCTGAACTTTTAACAGGTACTCCTGTAAAAGTATGTACAGTTATTGGTTTCCCACTTGGTGCATCAACTCCTGAAACGAAAGCATTTGAGACAACCGATGCAATCAACAATGGCGCTGGCGAAATCGACATGGTACTAAATGTTGGAGCACTAAAATCACAAGACCTTGATTTAGTTAAACGCGACATCGAAGCAGTAGTAAATGCAGCAAAAGGAAAAGCAATTGTAAAAGTTATTTTAGAAACTTGTTTGTTAACAAAAGAAGAAATTAAAGTAGCAAGTCAACTTTCTAAAGATGCTGGAGCAGATTTTGTTAAAACATCAACTGGTTTTTCAACTGGTGGAGCAACATTCGAAGACGTTGCACTAATGCGTGAAGTAGTAGGTCCAGACTTAGGTGTGAAAGCATCTGGAGGCGTTCGTAGTTTAGAAGATGTTCAAAAAATGATCGAAGCAGGAGCTACCAGAATTGGTGCAAGCTCTGGCGTTCAAATTATGCAAGGCTTAACTTCTAATTCAGACTATTAATTAGTGATTATGTATTGACCTAAATGATATGATACGATATAATTTTGGAGTACATAACACTAGGTTATGTATGACGTGTGTTCGGAGGGAGGGAAAAAGAGATGTCAAAAACTGTCGTTCGCAAAAACGAATCGCTTGAAGATGCTCTTCGCCGCTTCAAACGTACTGTTTCTAAAAGTGGAACAATACAAGAGGTAAGAAAACGCGAGTTTTATGAAAAACCAAGTGTAAAACGTAAAAAGAAATCAGAAGCTGCGCGTAAGCGTAAATTCTAATTTTTAACTTTACGAAAGCTTGAATCGCGATTTTCATGGTAACCAAGCGTAAAGCGTAATAAGAAATCAGAAGATGCGCGTAAACGTTAGTGATCAATTCCTTTAATCCCTACGTTCATAACACGTACTACTTGATGACTAAAGAAAGCCAATATGTAAGCCGAGAAATCTATTGATTTCTTGGCTTATTTTATTTTGTCTAAAAAGAGAGAATGTGATTGAAAGAAAACTTAACGAGAATGAAAGAAATAATCAAGTAATTGGATACATGAGAATTTAATAACTTCATCGGGGATGGCCAATACCAACAAATCATCATCGAAACAACCAAATTTCGCTAGTCTTCGTATTATTTTTTCAACCGCAGTTTAACTTCTATATATATAAAATCATTTTAATTTAATTAAATATGAATCTTTTTGTCTATTCATCCGTACATACTAATGGAAGCCGATTTGTCACATAGATAAGGAGGATCGTTATGAAGTGGACACGGGTTATAAGTGGCTATTTATTGCTCTTAATTTCTGTTCTACTAATTTTGCCTAGCTTGCCCGTTAGCGCATCAGAAGTTTACCGTATTCCAATAAAAAATGAAGTCGAAAAAGGCTTATATGCATTCTTGCAACGAGCTTTTGAAGAAGCTGAAGAAGCGGGAGCTGATGTTGTTATATTAGATATCGACACGCCTGGTGGGTTTGTTGATACAGCTGGTGATATTGCGAAGTTAATGGATGAAACATCTTTAACCACTATAGCTTTTATTAATAGTGATGCATTATCAGCTGGTGCTTTTATAGCCTTACATGCCGATAAAATTTACATGGTTCCTAGTGGACGTATCGGAGCTGCAGCAGTTATAGACGGTGCAGGAAATGCGGCTGAAGATAAAGCGGTTAGCGCATGGTCTGCTGCAATGATAACAGCAGCGGAGTCATCTAACCGAGATCCTGAATATGCCCTTGCCATGGCTGATAAATCAGTAGATTTACCTGAATATCGTGCGCCAGATGGAAAGCTCTTAACCATGTCAGCGAATGAAGCGGCAAAAGTCGGATATTCAGAGGGAACAGTAGCTTCATTCGAAGAACTAATCACCAAATTAGATCTTTCGGAGGCGACAGTTACTTCTTTAAATGAAACGTTTGCGGAGAAAGTAGCCCGTTTTGTGACGAATCCTATTATTGTGCCTATTCTTTTATCAATAGCAAGTTTAGGGTTAATTGTGGAGTTATATTCGCCAGGTTTCGGTATAGCTGGCACGATGGGGTTAACTGCTATTGGGTTATTTTTCTTTGGACATATGGTCGCAGGTCTTGCGGGATATGAATCAATCATTATGTTTATCATCGGTGTCGCATTTATTATAGCCGAACTTTTCCTACCAGGGGCAATTGCGGGTATAATAGGCTTAGCGTTAATTATTGGCAGTATACTTCTTGCGGGAGGCAATGTGGTTCACATGGGAATTTCCGTGTTAATCGCGTTATTAGTCGCAATTGTAGGAATGGTGATTATAGTGAAATTCTTTGGAAAGAATCTTAAGTTTTTTAACAAAATTATTTTGACCGATGCGACAGATACAGAGCATGGCTATGTATCCAACATCAACCGTTACGAATTAGTTGGCAGAATGGCGGTAAGTATGACACCTCTTCGTCCTTCGGGAACGATTATGTTAGATGGTGAACGAATTGATGCAGTCACTGAAGGTGGCTATATTGATTCGAATAAAGTAGTGAAAATTATTAAGGTTGAAGGCTCTCGTACTGTGGTTCGTGAGTTTAAAGAAGGGGAGGAATAAAACATGATTGAAGGAATTACAGGAGGCACAATTGGTATTGTAGTTGCCATTATTGCCGCATTTATTCTTTTGTCGATTTTCTTAACGTTTGTACCAATCGCGTTATGGATTTCTGCAATTGCAGCAGGAGTTAAAATTAGCATCTTAACATTAGTGGGGATGAGGCTACGTCGAGTTATTCCATCTCGTATCGTTAACCCATTAATTAAAGCGCATAAAGCAGGTATTACTGTTACAAATAATCAACTAGAAAGCCACTATTTAGCTGGTGGTAATGTTGACCGTGTTGTTAATGCATTGATTGCAGCTCATAGAGCGAATATCGAATTGCCATTTGAACGTGCGGCTGCGATTGACTTAGCAGGTCGTGACGTATTAGAAGCGGTTCAAATGTCTGTAAATCCGAAAGTAATTGAAACGCCATTTATTGCAGGTGTCGCAATGGACGGTATTGAAGTGAAAGCAAAAGCACGTATTACAGTACGAGCGAATATCGATCGACTAGTAGGTGGTGCTGGTGAAGAGACAATCGTTGCCCGTGTTGGTGAAGGAATTGTCTCAACAATCGGTTCTAGTGTGAACCATAAAAAAGTTCTTGAAAACCCAGATATGATTTCTCAAACTGTTTTATCTAAAGGTCTAGATTCTGGTACTGCTTTTGAAATCTTATCCATCGATATCGCGGACGTGGATATCGGTAAAAACATTGGTGCAGAACTTCAAACAGAACAAGCAGAAGCTGACAAAAAAATCGCTCAAGCTAAAGCAGAAGAACGTCGTGCAATGGCTGTAGCAACTGAACAAGAAATGATTGCTAAAGTTCAAGAAATGCGTGCAAAAGTGGTTGGAGCAGAAGCTGAAATTCCACTTGCTATGGCTGAAGCATTACGTGAAGGTAATATCGGAGTAATGGATTACATGAATTACAAAAATCTACAAGCTGATACAAGTATGCGTGATTCAATTAGTAAAATCGGTGGCGACAAATCAAAAAATGATCTAACTAAAGATTAATCCTGATTCGCTAGCCCTTGAAGGAGGGATTTAAAGTGGAAGTTATCATTTTTGCGATCATCACCTTTATCATTAGTGCTATTGCCAAACGTAAAAATCCAGATGACGGCGGCGGGAAAACAAAACCTTTCATGCCTAATCAGCAAAATCAACAAAAAATGAAGAAACTCGAAGATTATGCTAAGGAAATTTACGGTGATGTGCAAAAACAAATTTCTGAAAGACAATCACCACGTACAAATTCAAAACCTGATGTTATTAGTCAAATGGAGCAAGTGAAAAATTCACCGTCTAACCAACAGTTGAAAGATGATCAACGTGCTACTAGACGTCCAGGAAGACTCTCTACACATCAATCAGCGGATGCTGTATACAATAAATCAACTGATCCTGCTAGTCTCGTACCATCAACGGAGAATCAATTGCGTCAAGCGATTATTTTCTCGGAGATCTTAGCTCCTCCAAAATCTAAACGATAACTCATGACCTTCTTACTATCAGCATATGCTAATGGTAAGGAGGTCTTTTATTTGTTAAACAATCATCTTCAACTGACTCCATTCATACATATTGACAACTTTGACAACATCCGTGTTAATGGACCTTTTGAATTAAAACTTTTAAGTCCGAAATTATGTCAACTTAGTGGAAATGGTTATACGCTGACGATTGAATCTATAGACACGCTTATTAACTCCATGAATGTAGAAGAAATTACGATAAAGGTCCGAGACTTGAAACGACTTGAGTTGCGGAAAATGGATATGGATTGATGGCTAATAATGGACGAAAAATCACTTGCCATATTAAGACGCATGATCGGTTATATCCATTTATTCATTCACTAAAAGAAAACAAAGTTTACATAATAAAATTATCTACTAATCAATCAGGTGCAATGTTTACCATTTATGAAAAAGATTTGGCAATCGTTCGGCGAATTCGGAAACAATATAAGTTGCCTATTCATATTACAAGACCGGATACAGATCAAATCATCCAAATTCAATGGAGTATGCTATTAGGGTTGTTAGGATTTATTATCATTCCGTATTTATGTTCTTTATTTTTGTGGCAAATCTCAATCGAAGATATTTCGGATGAGAGACAGGTAAGACTTGAACAAGAATTACATAAATTAAAAGTTAATGAAAGGAAACTGTTGACTAGTTTAGTTAGCGATGCACAAATTAGACAAGTTCTTCTAGCGAATAACCATGATCTTTCCTGGATTCATATTAAAAGGACTGGCTCTAAAATGAATATCACTTCTGTCCCAGCTCCTATTATCTTTCGACAACCAACTGATCATAAGGTCCCGTCGAATTTAGTTGCACTGCGAAGAGGTGTTATCACACACTATGATCTTCGCTCTGGTGAGCGTGTGGCACCGCTTCACTCGACAGTTAAAAATGGAGATATGCTTGTAACTGGGGTGTTGAAACAAGGAAAGAAATATTTGCTTGTCGGTGCAGAAGGGCAAGTTTTTGCTGATTTTTGGTATGAAACTTCTTTTGAATTACCAACTAAAATCGTTTACGACAAATTCATATCCGAAGAAGTAAAAATACTTCAAGTTTCAAAACCATGGAAGAAATTAAAGAAACAACCAAGTAAAGAGCATTTTTTCGAGTTATTCAAAAGTGTTTTTAAAATCGAGCATGAAACCATTGTTGAAAAATCTACAGTGACTGTTAATGAACAATGGATTGAAGAAGCATTTCTGCCAATGTTAAGAATGAGAACAGCTTCTGGTCTATCAGCAAAAGGGAAAATTAAGGATGAAAAGATTTTACACATGACATGGACAAATGATACAGTTAAAGGGAAAGTATTGTACTACGTGAATGATAACATCGCAGGTAAAAGACCTATACATCAAGGAGACTGAGTATGCAGGAAGAACAATTGACGGAATTACACGTTCAAGATCCAAATGAAGCCATCTTACTGCTCGGGATTTCAGATGGTAATATGAAATTAATTGAACAAGAGCTTGGTGTTCAAGTCATCACTAGAGGCGAATCAATTCGTCTTGTTGGTGAAGTTGAAAACACTGAAACTGCAAAAAAACTAATCGAACAGCTTTTAAAAGTCATTCGAAAAGGGATTAATATTAACCAGAGAGATGTCAGCACTGCTTTAGAAATGAATAGCGCTGGTACAATCGAATATTTTGCTGAACTATATGATGAAGAAATAGCAAGAAATGTAAAAGGTAAAGCCATTCGTGCCAAAACAATAGGGCAACGTGAATATATTCAAGCTATGCGCCATAAAGATTTAGTCTTTTGTATTGGTCCAGCAGGTACAGGTAAAACGTATTTAGCTGTGGTACTTGCGACACAAGCACTAAAAAATGGTCAAGTGAAGCGTATTATTTTAACTCGACCAGCTGTTGAAGCAGGAGAGAGCTTAGGGTTCTTACCAGGTGATTTGAAAGAAAAAGTAGATCCTTATTTACGTCCTTTATATGATGCACTGCATGATGTATTAGGTACAGAACAGACAGCTCGCTTTTTAGAAAGAGGAACCATCGAAATTGCACCTCTTGCCTATATGCGAGGTCGTACTTTAGATGATGCATTTGTTATATTAGACGAAGCTCAAAACTCAACGAAAGCTCAAATGAAAATGTTTTTAACTCGCTTAGGCTTTGGCTCGAAAATGGTCATCACTGGCGATAAAACTCAAATTGATTTACCTCCACGTATAGAATCCGGCTTAAAAGTAGCTGAGAAAATTTTGTCTAATGTGAGTGGGATACACTTTCAAATGCTCGAGCAAGGGGATGTTGTCCGTCATCCGCTCGTTGCAAAAATTATTCAAGCATATGAGGAACAGCAGTCTGAATAAGGCTGCTGTTTTTTTTTATTTTAGCTCTGTAAAACTATTCTGTTGATTTCCGTTACAGGCTGTATCAACAGCTATGAAAGACTAATTCAAAAACATTATTCTATCACTCTACTCATAAATGAAGGTTTTATTGTGTTAGTATTTTACGCATTTCTTGAATGTTTTACAATATACGGTGTAATGATTGAAAATTCTTGATATGATAATAGGTAGAAGATGGGGTGAAACAGTGAATAGCTGGTTTAAACAAATGCAGTCACTAGTGGGCTACCGAACTTTTACTTATTTAACGATTGTGGTAACAGGATTACTATTATTCTTACTACTTATCAATGATGTGCGTCCCGAAAAATATGACATCAAACAGTTTGCCTTATCGCAAGATACCATTCGCTCAGTAAAAACTGTTGAAGACCCCGTAAAGACTGAAGAAGAGCGTGTACGAGCAGCTTCTGAAGTGACGAGTGTCTATCAATTCTCAGAAGAAATCGGGAAAAATCGTGCAGCAATCGTCACATCTGTTTTTGATTATGTATTGGAAGTAAAATCAGAATCACAAAAAACATCAGAATTAGATCCTGATGAAGAAAAGGTTCCAATTGATGAGCAAGTAAACATGTTGAAGAAAAACCTCCTTGTGTTGGAAAAAGAAGGTGAAGGCATTCGTTTTTCAGACGACGCCTTAACTACATTACTTTTAGCAGAAGAATCTATATTAACCAATTTGCGAGATTCAATTACCACATCGATTCGAGATATTATGAGCAAACCCATTCGTTCCGAGGAAGTCGCCTCGGCAAAAAACGAAATAGAAAAACGAATTCGAAGCAATTCATCTATACCTGAAAATATCTTACCTACCGCAGTGTTAATTGGTCGTTACGGTATTAATGAAAATGAAACATTAAATGAAGAATTAACGGAAGCTAGAATAGCTCAAGCTAGAGAGAGTATTGAACCAACCAAAATACTTCAAGGACAAGTTATCGTCCAAGAAGGGCAAGTAATTGATCGAGAAGTGTATCGTCAACTTGAAGTAATAGGTATGTTAACCAATCAATCTTCACTTAAACCTATTTTTGGATTAATTCTTTTCATTACTCTTTGTATGTGGCTGGTATATATGCAAATGGCGAAATGGAAATCTAATAAAGAGGAGAGACAATCTGCTTTATTAGTTGTTATGCTCGTATTCATTTTATCAGTCGTTGGCATGAAGTTAATCAGTTTAGTGTCCGATAACTTTGATGTCACAATTGCGTTCTTATTTCCAACTGCACTAGCACCGATGCTCGTTCGTTCTTTAATTAATGAACGTTTTGCCATTTTAACAGCATTTTTAACAGCTGCAGTAGCAGGCCTTGTTTTCCAAGGCGGATATTCTGTTGTATTGCAAATGGAAATCACGTTATATATCCTATTTGGTGGATTAGCAGGCTTGTATGTAATTCAAGGGGCAGAAAAAAGGTCACACTTATTGCAAACGAGTATGAGTGTTGTTGGTGTCAATATTGTATTCATTGCATTTTATTTACTCATGACTCAAACTGATTACGGAGTAAGTGAACTTCTATTTTACGGCATAGCCGCTGTTACTTCTGGTCTATTATCAGGTGCTTTGACGATTGGTTTGTTACCTTTCTTCGAATCTGCTTTTGGGTTGATATCTGCTATGAAGCTGATTGAACTATCAAATCCAAATCATCCTTTATTGAAAAAAATCTTAACTGAAACGCCTGGAACTTATCATCATAGTGTTATGGTTGCAAATTTAGCAGATGCTGCCTGTGAATCTATTGGAGCAGACGGATTATTAGCACGAGTTGGTTGCTATTATCATGACATCGGAAAGACCAAACGACCTGGATTCTTTATTGAGAATCAAATGAGCCATACTAATCCTCATGATTCTTTACCACCTGAAACTAGTCGAGATATTATATTAGCCCATGGCAGTGACGGAGCAAAGTTATTACAGAAGTATAAAATGCCGAAAGAAATAATTGATATTGCTCAACAACATCACGGAACCACTTTATTAAAGTATTTTTATCACAAGGCAAAAGAGGATGGAAAATTAGTAAAAGAAGAAGAATATCGTTATGCTGGTCCAAAACCTCAAAAGAAAGAAACAGCCATCATTGCAATTGCGGATAGTGTTGAAGCTGCGGTACGATCAATGAAACAGCCAACAGCCGACAAAATAAAAGAGACTGTAATGTCAATTATCAAAGATAAATTACACGATGGCCAGTTTGACGAATGTGATTTAACGTTAAAAGAACTCAAAACAGTCGAACGTGTTTTGTGTGAAACATTAAACGGTATTTTTCATTCGCGAATTGAATACCCACAATAAAGGAGAATTTTATGTACCTCACATTGGACTTAAATGATGAAACACAATCTTTATCGATCGAAAACTTAAATTTAATCGAAAAAATGTTACACCATGCTGCAGAGGCTCAAGGAATTGAAGCCGGCAGTGAATTGTCCGTAACTTTTGTTAATAATGAAGAAATTCAGCAAATTAATAGTGAGTACAGAGGAAAGAATGTACCCACGGATGTCATTTCATTTGCAATGGAAGAACTAGGTGAAGGAGAAATTGCTATTAATGTAGAAGGTGCGCCACGTGTTTTAGGGGATATTATTATCTCTGTCGAACGTGCAAAAGAACAAGCAGCAGATTATGGACATAGTGAAGAAAGAGAATTAGGTTTTCTAGCTATTCATGGTTTCTTGCATTTACTCGGCTATGACCATATAGAAGAAGACGATGAAAAAGAAATGACTGAAAAACAAGAGGCGATTCTACAGTCTTTTGGATTGAGACGTGAACAGGATGAAAAACAATAATTTTTTTGCAGCATTTAAGTATGCTCTAGCAGGACTGATTCACGCTAGTAAGGGAGAACGGAATTTTCGTTTCCACTTATTTGCAGCCTTCGTTGTTGTTATAGCAGGTACAATCAGTCGTGTTTCAATGATTGAATGGGTAATCTTGATATTATGTATTTCAATCATGTTTAGTCTAGAATTAATCAACTCAGCTATAGAACGAGTAGTTGATTTAGCGTCACCAGAGATTCATGATTTTGCTAAGCAAGCAAAGGATATGGGGGCTGCTGCAGTTCTTGTATTTGCCTGTGCAAGTGCTATAATCGGAATACTCATCTTTTTACCTAAGTGGATGGAAATATTTAATTGAGGTGTTTGAACAATGGAAAAGATACAATTAATGGAAGAATCTAAAATCGCACGCGAAAATGCGTACGTACCATATTCGAAATTTAAAGTTGGCGCAGCTTTATTGACGAAAGAAGGAAAAGTTTATCACGGATGTAATATTGAAAATGCCGCTTATAGCATGACGAACTGTGCAGAGCGTACAGCGATGTTTAAAGCGGTTTCTGAAGGCGAACGTAACTTTGCTTCTATATCAGTTGTAGCAGACACAGACGGCCCAGTATCGCCTTGTGGAGCTTGCCGTCAAGTGATTGCAGAGTTTTGCGAACCAAACATGCCTGTTTATTTAATTAATTTAAAAGGAGATGTACAGGAAACAACAGTTGCCCAATTGTTACCAGGTGCATTTTCTCCGGAGGATTTAGCCTATGCTGGAAGCAAATAAAGGATATAAATCAGGTTTTATTTCAATTATTGGACGACCTAACGCTGGTAAATCAACTTTTTTAAATAAAGTAATCGGACAAAAAATTGCGATTATGAGCGATAAACCACAGACGACAAGGAATAAAGTTCAAGGTGTTTTAACGACAGATAAACAGCAAATTATTTTTATCGACACACCTGGAATTAATGAACCTAGACATAAACTAGGTGATTTTATGTTAAAAGTGGCTAAAAACACACTACGTGAAGTAGATGCCATTTTATTGATGGTAGATTCAGTAGATCGAATTGGAAAACAAGATCGGTATATATTAGAAATGTTAAAAGGCAATGAAACTCCTGTATTTTTAGTGATGAATAAAATTGATTTAATTCATCCGGATAAGTTATTGAGTGTCACGGAAGCTTTCCGCAAAGAATATGATTTCGCCGACGTTATTCCAATCTCCGCTTTAGAAGGAATCAATATCGATGGGTTACTTGAAGTGTTAACAAAACATTTGCCAGAAGGACCTCAATATTATCCTGCTGATCAAGTAACAGACCATCCAGAGCGTTTTATCATTTCGGAATTAATTCGTGAAAAAGTACTTCATTTAACTCACGAAGAAATCCCTCACTCAATTGCTGTTGTTATTGAGAAAATTAAAAGAGAAGAAGACAGTGAAAAAATTCGGGTAACCGCGACGATTATGGTTGAACGTGAATCACAAAAAGGTATGGTCATCGGCAAAAAGGGAGCACTATTAAAAGAAGTAGGAGTGCGTGCTCGTAAGGATATAGAAATGTTATTAGGTAGTAAAGTATACCTTGAGTTGTGGGTAAAGGTTCAAAGAGATTGGCGCAACAAACAAGTCCATTTACGTGATTTTGGATTCCGCGACGACGAGTATTAATAAGGGGCGTGTGGGCAGTTGCTGAATCGTATAGAAGGCATTGTCTTAAAAACGCAAGATTATGGGGAAGCCAATAAAATTGTCACTCTTTTTTCTCGAGAAGGTGGTAAGATTACTGCGATGGCCAGAGGTGCAAAAAAACCTGCAAGTCGTTTGGCTGCAATTACCCAACCTTTTACACATGGCTCTTTTTTAATTCAACAGGGTCGTGGTATGGGGACTATGCAACAAGGTGAACAAGTGGAGTCCTATCGACATATTCGTCAAGATATTGAAGCGACAGCTTATGCAAGCTTTATAGTGGAACTGATTGATCGAGCAGTGGACGATCGTTCTCCACAACCCTCCATTTTTAATTTACTTCAACATGCTTTACATGCAATCTCAGATGAGTATGATCCTGAAGCTATCGCTTTATTTGTGGAATGGAAGATGTTGCCGGTCACAGGTATTTATCCAACTTTACATCAATGTACAAATTGTGGTGCAACGGAGGGTGAATTCGCATTTTCATTTCAACAAATCGGTTTCTTGTGTCATCGCTGTTTTAGTGTTGATCGGTATATTATTCGTTTAACTCCTGCGCAAGTTAAGCTCATTCGAACCTTTTACACAGTACCAATTGAGCAAGTTGGGAAGTTAACATTAAAAAAAGAAACGAAAACATTTATTAAAAAGATTGTACGTACTATTTATGAAGAACAAACTGGTATTCGATTAAAAACGCGATCGTTTATTGAGCAGCTTGATCGTTCACCAGAATATTTCCCTAAAAAAGAAAATCCGTCTACTCCTCCTGAAGAAGAGTAGGCGGATTTTTTTATTGGCTTTGTTCATTTACCAATTGTTGCACAACTTGACTAATCGTAAGAAAAGAGAGGGACTGTCTACGTGCGTGAAATATGACGAGGGGCAGCCCTCTTTTTATATTCAGTAGAGTTTGATTTTCGTTTCAGACGGACGCTTTCCGCGGGCATGGCCTCAGCCTCCTCGACGAGCAAAAACATCTGCTCCTGCGGTTCCTCGTCGCAAACAAGTTGTGCATTTTTTTCACAACTTGTTGCCTGTGGGGTCTTCAGCTCATGCACCTGCCGCTTCGCTTTCGGTGCAGAAAAACATCTGCTATTCCCGCTGGACTCGCCGTCTTTCACTCCAATCAATCATCATCTTTGTAAAGCATCCATACAATAAATATAGAAAAATAGATCGGTGGAGAAATAAGTTATATTCGGGACTGAATTAGTCAGACCTTACTTTCATCATTTTGAATAATAGCTGAGCGCAAAAAGTACTTATTAGCTTTAAAACTATAATGAATTAAAATTCTAAGTGTTTCTCAATGTATGCCTTAACATCAGCAATTGGCATACGTGTTTGCTCCATTGAATCGCGATGACGAACGGTTACTTGTCCATCTTCTACTGAATCAAAGTCGTACGTAATGCAGAAAGGTGTACCGATTTCATCTTGTCGACGGTAACGTTTACCGATTGATTGAGAATCATCGTAATCCACCATGAACGATTTGCTTAGATCAGCAAATACTTCGTTAGCACCCTCAGCTAATTTTTTTGATAAAGGCAAAATTGCTGCTTTTACTGGAGCTAAAGCTGGATGGAAGCGTAAAACGGTACGTTTATCGTCACCTTCAAGAGCTTCTTCTGCATATGCGTCACATAAGAAAGCAAGTGTAACGCGGTCAGCTCCTAATGAAGGTTCAATACAGAAAGGTACATAGCGCTCGTTTGTAATAGGATCGATGTAATTAAAGTCTTCACCTGAATGTTCCATATGGCGTTTTAAATCGAAATCAGTGCGGTCCGCAATGCCCCATAATTCACCCCAACCGAATGGGAATTTATATTCCACGTCTGTTGTAGCAGAAGCATAGTGAGACAATTCTTCAACATCATGGTCACGTAAACGAATGTTATCTTCAGTTAAACCTAAGTTTAATAACCAGTTCTTACAATAATCGCGCCAGTAAGCGAACCACTCTAAGTCTTCACCTGGTTTACAGAAGAACTCAAGTTCCATTTGCTCAAATTCACGCGTACGGAATGTAAAGTTACCTGGTGTAATTTCATTTCTAAAACTTTTACCAATCTGTGCAATACCAAAAGGCATTTTTTTACGCATTGAGCGTTGAACATTTTTGAAGTTAACAAAAATTCCTTGCGCTGTTTCAGGACGTAAGTAAATATCATTTGATGACGCTTCTGTAACACCTTGAGATGTTTTAAACATCAAATTAAATTGACGAATATCTGTGAAATCTTGCGCGCCGCAATCTGGGCAAGTAATCGCATGTTCGCTTATTAGTTCTTGCATTTTTTCAAATGAAAGCCCATCAACAATCATTTCAATTCCTTTAGTATCAAGTGCATCTTCAATTAACTTATCAGCACGATGACGTGCTTTACATTTTTTACAGTCAATCATTGGGTCGTTAAAGTTTCCGATATGACCAGAAGCTGACCACACTTTAGGATTCATTAAGATCGCTGCGTCCACTCCAACGTTGTATGGAGATTCTTGAACGAATTTGCGCCACCATGCTTTTTTAATATTGTTTTTAAGTTCAATTCCTAATGGGCCGTAATCCCATGTGTTGGCTAAGCCACCGTAAATATCTGAGCCAGGAAAAACAAAACCTCTGTGTTTTGCTAAACTAACTACTTTTTCCATTGTAATCGTCATAAAAAATCCCTCCAAAATAAAAATAGCACTCGTCTCCGGACAATTAATGTCCGGGGACGAGTGCTTAATACCCGCGGTTCCACCCCAGTTGACTGCCAAAATGCAATCCACTTTCAAAATTCATGACTCCAGGACGCCTTTTCATGTTCGATGCAGACTTCCACTATCTCTGCTCGCTTCGGTGAACAATACTTATTTTCCTATCTTCGTCTATATAATTGAGTACATCATAGCATACTACATTAAAAAGCGCCAATCAAGCTGTACACTAGATAACATTACTTAAATAGTATATAATAATGAACATTGAGTATAACACATTTTTGAGGCGGTGAGTCCGATCGAACTCAACAAACGTCAAGAGGAAATTTTGGTAATTGTTAAAGGAAATGGTCCGATTACGGGAGAACAAATTGCAGAACGTTTGAATTTAACAAGATCTACATTGCGACCGGATTTAGCAATTTTAACGATGGCTGGATTCTTAGATGCAAGACCACGAGTAGGGTATTTTTATTCAGGTAAAAAAACTGGTCAAGCTGTCACAGATAGCATGATGAATATGAAAGTAAGAGACTTTCAATCAATCCCTATAGTTGTAGCCGAAGATATGACTGTTTACGATGCAATTTGTCACATGTTTCTAGAAGATGTTGGCACTTTGTTTGTTGTTGATAAAAATGCGTATTTAACAGGAGTATTATCAAGAAAAGATTTACTTCGGACGAGCTTAGGTCAACAGGATTTAAATAAAATTCCCGTTCATATTATAATGACGAGGATGCCTAATATTACGTTTTGCTTCAAACATGATTCGTTACTTCATGCGGCGAAGAAATTGATAGATAAACAAATTGACGCGCTACCAATTGTTAAAGAACATCCAGATGGATATGAAGTAATTGGCCGAATAACAAAAACTAACATAACAGGTGCTTTTCTGTCCTTAGCAGAAAATCACGATTTGTGAGGTGATAAACCATGAAAAAACTGCATATATTTATTGTTTCTGATTCCGTAGGAGAAACAGGAGAATTAGTTGCGAAAGCAGCAGTTAGCCAGTTTAGACCTGGTTTGCAAGACACATCATTAAAACGTTTACCCCATATAGAAACGATTGATCATGTGATTGAAATCGTCCAATTAGCAAAAATTCAACAAGCTATTATTTTATTTACTCTCGTTCGAAAAACGATGCGTGCTACTTTGAAAAAAGAATGTGCACTACATGGAGTTCGTTTCATCGATTTAATGGGACCGCTTATGGATACTTTGGAAGAAGAATTAAATGAAGTACCATTTGAAGAACCGGGTCTTGTTCGTAAACTTGATGACGACTATTTTAAAAAAATCGAAGCGATTGAGTTTGCTGTCAAATATGATGATGGAAGAGACCCAAGAGGTTTGCTGTTGGCGGACATCGTGCTTATAGGTGTATCACGTACATCTAAAACGCCATTGTCTCAATATTTGGCTCATAAGCGTTATAAAGTTGCAAATGTACCGCTTGTACCTGAAGTTGAGCCACCGGAAGAGCTTTTTAGAGTAGACCCTGAGAAGTGCTTCGGTCTTGTAATTTCTCCTGACAAGTTGAATTTTATCAGGAAAGAACGATTAATTGCGTTAGGATTAAATGATGATGCGAGCTATGCAAAATTAGATCGCATTAAACAAGAAATCGTGCATTTTGAGAAAGTTGTCTCTCGCATTGGTTGTCAAGTCATTGATGTTACGAATCGCGCTGTAGAAGAAACAGCAAATGTGATTTTAAACAAAATCCAGTAAGGAAAAACCATCCCGATGTTGGGAAGGTTTTTTCTTTTGAAAAAGCAAATATTTTGTAGATTTTTTCATGGAAACGTTTTATAATGAAAATTTGTGGTAAAAATATTTAATATGAGTTGTCATTTCCCAAGTTTTTTTTATTTTTGTCGAAACTTGCAGGATTTTCTTCAACTATCTCGAATTCAATATATAGCCTATAAAGATGGTGATGACAACGTGCAACGAATTCCGGAAGAAACAATCGAACAGATTCGCACAAGTAATGACGTAGTTGATGTCATTAGTGAATATGTTCAGTTGACGAAACGTGGACGAAACTGGTTTGGTCTTTGCCCATTTCATAATGAACAATCACCTTCGTTTTCAGTTTCTCAAGACAAACAGATTTTTCATTGTTTTGGTTGTGGTGCTGGAGGGAATTCCATTACTTTTGTGATGGATATAGATAACTTGTCTTTCCAAGAAGCTTTAGGCAAATTGGGTTCCCGTGTGGGCATAGAAATTGATATCGAACCTCAAACAGGTGAACCCACTACGATTTCTAAAGAAGAAACGCATATGAAAGAAGCACACACTTTTGCGATGAATTATTATCACCACTTGCTACTAAATACCGAAGAAGGAGAAAAAGCTCTTCAATATTTAGAAGAAAGAGGATTTTCTCGTGAGCTTATTGAACAATATAGAATTGGGTGGTCTCTTCCAAACTGGGATGCCTTAACAACATTACTGGAACGTAAAGGATTTAGTTTAGCTGAAATGGCTCAAAGTGGGCTTGTTATTCAAAAAGAAAATAGAAATGAATACTTTGACCGATTTAGAGAACGAATCATGTTTCCAGTTCGAGATGAAGCGGGCCATGTCATTGCATTTTCTGGACGAGTTTTAACTACAGAATCACAAGATGCTAAATACATGAATAGTCCTGAATCTCCAATCTTCCAAAAAAGTAAAGTTTTGTATAATCTAGATGTTTCTCGTCCTATTATTAGGAAAAAACATAAAGTGATTGTCATGGAAGGTTTTATGGATGTTATAGCAGCGGCAAAAGCGGGTATCATGAATACTGTAGCAACAATGGGTACTGCTTTGACAAAAGAACAGATTAATAAGTTGAAACGGTTAACTGATTCAGTCACTATTTGTTATGATGGTGATTCTGCTGGTTTTGAAGCTGCAAAACGAGCGGCACAGCTTTTAGTGCAAGATAAAATTAAAACTGAAATTGCGTTGTTACCTGATCAGATGGATCCTGATGATTTTATTCAAACAAACGGGGCAGATGCCTTTGAGAAACAAATCATTGAACGTCCACATGCGTACTTAGCATTTATGATGATGGCAGCGAGACGCAATAAGAATTTTCAATTTGAAAACGACACGTTACAATACGTGCAAGAAGTTCTCGAACATTTTGTAGGGAACTCTTCACCAGTTGAACGAGATTTATATATTAGACAGCTAGCAAAAGAAACCAATATTTCTGAAGAGGCGATTTATCAACAATTCAGAAAAATAGAAGGTAAAACTATAAAGCAAAACAAGAGACAACAAGCTCCACCAATTGCCCAAAACTTGCCTGTAAGTCGTAAGCTTGTCCAAGCAATTGATCGGGCTGAAAAATTGTTGCTCGCTCATATGTTACACCAAGTAGATATTGTCGATAGTTTGCATCAAGAGCATGGACTTCATGTTTTTATTCATGATTCATATGAAGCGATATTTGTTCGTCTCATTGGTTTCTACGACACTTATCCGCAAGCAGATGTACATCGTTTTCTAGAAATTTTAGAGGACACAGAATTACGTAAGTTGGTAATGGAAGCAACGTTAACAGAACGAGACCCAGAACATGCACGTGAAGAAGTCTCTGACTGCTTACGACAAATAAATAAACACCGAATCGAGCTTCAAATTCAATTGAAAATGCATGAGTCAAAAGAGGCAGAAAAGATGCAAGATATGACGAGTGCACTAGCGCTAGCAAAACAAATAATCGATTTAAAGAAATCGTTATCAACGATGTAAATGATTGGTTTTTAAAGGAGGAAGACTTATGGCGGACAAGTCTGAACGTTCAAAAGAGGCTGAAACTGAGGTCAGATTAGAAGAAGCAAAAAAATCTCTACTCGAAATGGGCAAAAAAGCGGGTGAGTTAACATTTGCTGACATAGCTGAAAAATTAGCTGTCTTTGTATTGGAATCAGATCAAATCGAAGAGTTTATTGAGCAACTAGAAGCACAAGGTGTTGAACTTGGTAGAAAAGATGGCGATGAAGAAGACTTAGAGAAGCTAATGAAAAAAGGGCAAGAAGAAGAAACGTTCGACTTAAACGATTTAAGCGTACCACCAGGGGTTAAAATTAATGATCCTGTGCGTATGTACTTAAAAGAAATTGGTCGTGTTGACTTACTTTCTGCAGATGAAGAAATCGCACTTGCTCAACGTATTGAAGTAGGCGATGAAGAAGCGAAAAAACGTTTAGCTGAAGCAAACTTACGACTTGTTGTAAGTATTGCAAAACGTTATGTTGGACGTGGAATGTTATTCTTGGATCTAATTCAAGAAGGTAATATGGGTCTAATTAAAGCTGTTGAGAAATTTGATTTCCGAAAAGGATTTAAATTTAGCACATATGCTACTTGGTGGATTCGTCAAGCAATAACTCGTGCGATTGCTGACCAAGCACGTACAATTCGTATTCCTGTTCATATGGTTGAAACCATTAATAAACTGATTCGTGTTCAACGTCAGTTATTGCAAGATTTAGGTCGTGAGCCTTCTCCTGAAGAAATTGGAGAAGAAATGGAGTTGCTAGCTGAAAAAGTACGTGAAATCTTAAAGATTGCACAAGAGCCTGTTTCACTTGAAACACCGATTGGTGAAGAAGATGATTCACATTTAGGTGACTTTATTGAAGACTCTGATGCTCAATCTCCATCTGATCATGCAGCGTACGAACTTTTAAAAGAGCAATTAGAAGACGTTTTAGACACGTTAACTGATCGTGAAGAAAATGTGCTACGCTTGCGTTTCGGTCTTGATGATGGCCGTACACGTACTTTAGAAGAGGTTGGAAAAGTATTTGGCGTAACTCGTGAACGAATTCGTCAAATTGAAGCGAAAGCTTTACGCAAATTGCGTCATCCATCACGAAGCAAACGATTAAAAGACTTTTTAGAATAGAAATTCCAAAAGACATTCACTTCTGTGAATGTCTTTTTTTGAAATAAAAATATAAGTTTGCAGTTCGGAGCCCTTAAATTATGGATTAAGAGTCATTGGACATTAAAGTATTATTAAAGAGTATTTTTATCAAATTAAAAAGATTTTTCAATCTTGCTAGTCTTAATACTAACAAAATAGTTGTGAATGTTAGAATATTACCTTTATAATGAAAATTGAAAGCGTTTTATAAATTAAAGGGGTTGAATGTAGTGAATTTTGATTTATCGCAAGAACATCAGATGATTCGCAAGACAATGAAGGAGTTTGCGGATAAAGTTGTAGCACCAGGCGCGATAGAACGTGACCGCACGAAAGCTTTCCCAAAAGAAATCTTTAAACAGTTAGCCGACATGGGGATGATGGGCGTACCGTTTTCAGAAGAGTATGGCGGAGCAGGCTCTGATACGATTAGTTTTGCAATTGTAACGGAAGAATTAAGTCGTGCTTGTGCATCTACAGGAATTACCTATTCAGCACATATATCATTAGGTGGGGCTCCACTTAATTTGTTTGGTACAGAAGAACAAAAGCAAAAATATTTAGCACCGATTTGTTCGGGAGAGTCTTTCGGAGCGTTTGGTTTAACTGAACCAAATGCAGGTTCTGATGCGGGTGGTACACAAACTCGAGCAGTTGAAGATGGCGATGATTTTATTATTAACGGAAGCAAAGTATATATTACGAATGCAAGTTATGCGAAGCATTTAGCAATTACGGCAATAACAGGGATGAAAGATGGCAAGAAAGAAATAAGTGCTATCATCGTACCTACTGATGCTGAAGGATTTACTGTTATTGATAATTATGAAAAAATGGGCTTAAATGCATCAAATACTACTGAACTAGTATTAGAGAATGTAAGAGTTCCAAAATCGAACTTATTAGGGAAACGTGGAGAAGGCTTCCAACAGTTCTTAATCACTCTTGATGGTGGACGAATTGGTATTGGGGCTATGGCAGTCGGGATTGCACAAGCGGCCTTTGATAAAGCATTACGCTACTCTAAAGAGCGTCAGCAATTTGGTAAACCATTATCACATTTCCAAATTACTCAATTCAAATTAGCTGATATGGCGATGAAAATCGAATTAGCACGTACAATGGTTCATAAAGCGGCTTGGTTAAAAGATCAGGGTCGACCTTTTACAAAAGAAGCCTCTATGTGTAAGTTGTACGCGTCAGAGATTGCAATGCAAGTTGCCGATCAAGCTGTTCAAATTCATGGTGGATATGGCTATATGAAAGAGTATGAAGTAGAACGCTATATGCGTGATGCGAAATTACTCGAAATTGGTGAAGGTACATCCGAAATTCAACGAATGGTTATTGCTCGTCAAATTGGTGTTTAATATTCATTAATTTGTCGAATTTCTGACAATCTAATGAAAACTTCCATGTTAGGACTTTTCGTTTGAAGTAGAATGCAGTACAATAACAGTGTTGACTGATTCTATTATAGAAAAAGAATGAACGAAAAGAAGGAGGTTACATGATGCAAAAAAATCCAATCGTACCATTTATTTTAATTGCAGCATTTGGTATCGCACTTATTTTCTTCCTATCAATTCAAGGCGTTGATAAAAAGAAAGAAATTGCTGAAGGACATGAAGAAGGCGCTACTGAAGAAACTGAAGGTGGCGAAAGTGCAGAAGGATTTGATCCTGAAGCTGTCGCTCAAGGAAAATGTATTTCATGTCATGGTGGAGATCTTGCTGGTCAAGGAAACTTCCCATCATTAGTGGATACAAAACTTTCTAAAGAAGAAATTGCTGAAGTTATCACAAACGGTAAAGGCGCAATGCCTCCTGGTTTAGTAGAAGAAGCAAACGTAGATGCAATGGCTGAATACATTCTTACATTAGAATAGTTTTGCTAACCCTTATCCTAACCATGGATAAGGGTTTTTTAGTGGTTTTTTTAAGGAAGATTATTAGAGTCGATTTCATCATTCATCAAACCGGATGTAAGCACGAACATTCTAAAAACAGATTTTGCTACGAGTAATTTCAGGAGCAGCACTTTAGAGGTGGAGACCCCCGCAAGTATGTCTTACAAGGTCGAAATATGTAATTGTGATTGTATTAAGTGTAATTATTCCCTTGATTTATTCCCATTCAAACTTCATTAATTCCTATTCACCCGTTTTTATCCGTTATTTAATGCTTCTTGGAACATGCGGCAAACGCAAATGACCGACATACTACTACATTTTTTAATTAAGAATCTTAATATAATATTTATAATTTTTGTAATGGGTCTTCAAAAAAGTCCTAAATATAAAAAATGGAGATAAATGAGTCTTTTATCTGTACCTACAATTGAACAATGTAAACAGTGAAAGTTGTCTGTTTTGCACATGATGAGCTTATGGGTGATTGGAGTGGAAGACGGCGACTCCGGCGGGAATAGCATGAGCTGAAGACCCCGCAGGCGAGCTTGCTCGCCGAGGAGGCTGAGGCCATGCCCGCGGAAAGCGTCCGGCTGAAACGGAAATCAACCCCACTAAAATAAAAAGGGAACTGTCTTTAGTTGAAGAGACAATCAAACAATAAACTTTGAACTTGAAAATCACCTATAGAAAGCAGTAGATATAACTCAACTTGCTGCGTCTTTCCCGTTCTATGGTACAATCTTGATATAAAAGAAAGGAGAGGATTTCGTTGAACGCACAACGTCTCTCAGAACGATTAACACGTGTAGCAGCTTATGTAAAACCAGGTTCCATTGTCGCTGACATTGGAAGTGATCACGCATATTTACCTTGTTACTTAATTCACCACCAAATCGCAGAAAAAGCAATTGCGGGTGAAGTAGCTAAAGGTCCTTATGAATCAGCCCGAAATCAAATTGTAGAAGAACAATTAGAAGATAAGATAACGGTACGTTTTGCAAATGGATTGCAAGCAATTAACCATGAAGATTTAGTTGATACGGTAACGATTGCAGGAATGGGTGGACCATTAATTGCGACTATTTTACAGCAAGACTTAGATAGATTAGCAACAGTTAATCGATTAATATTGCAACCCAATATTCATGCCAAAGCCATTCGGGAATGGGCAATCATGAACGACTGGAAGCTGGTAGCCGAAGAAATATTACAAGAGGACGATAAGATTTATGAAATTCTTGTTCTTGAAAGAGGTAAAATGAAGTTATCTGAAACTGAAGCTTTGATGGGGCCATTATTAATAATGGATACTCAAAATGAAGTATTTCGCTTAAAGTGGGAAAAAGAATCTTCAGAGTGGATGCGAATATTAGATGCTATAAATGTGGCAGAAATGTCACCTGAAGTACAATTGAAAAGAGCAGAAATTGAAGGGAAATTAAAAATCGTAAAGGATGTGTTTAGTGCATGAAAACAGCGAATGGACATGAAATCATCCAATTATTTGAGTCCTGGTCGCCAAAATTCTTTGCACTAGAAGGAGATCCCATTGGCTTACAGGTTGGGCAATTGAATCGACAAATTCAAAACGTTCTAGTAACACTTGATGTCACGTTGCAAGTGGTACAAGAAGCAATTGACCATAACTGTCAATTAATACTTGCTCATCATCCCCCTATATATCGCCCATTAAAAAATCTTCGAACCGATACACCAACAGGAAATATAGTCGAGTTATGTATTAAACATGACATTGCAGTTTACGCAGCACATACAAACTTGGATGTTGCACCTGGAGGGGTTAACGATTTATTAGCAGAAGCACTGGAGTTACAAAAAATTAGCATTTTAGATGAGACGTATGCCGAATCAGTAATGAAATTAGCCATATTCGTTCCAACTACGCATTCAGAAGTTTTGCGTCATCAATTAGCACTGGCAGGTGCTGGTCAAATTGGTAACTATGATAGCTGTAGTTTTTCTTCACTTGGTACTGGGCGGTTTCAACCATTAGATGGTTCAAATCCTGCCATTGGTCAATTAAATACCTTAGAACAAGTGGAAGAGGAAAAAGTAGAAGTTGTTTTTGAGTCATCTAAGAAGTCGAAGATTTTAAAAGCGATGTACGAATATCATCCTTATGAGGAAGTAGCTTTTGATATATGGGAGCTTGATTCCAAAACAAACAATCAAGGCATAGGAAGAATTGGCTTGCTTGAACAACCGTTGTCACTTGATGAATTTGCCGAAAAGGTGAAAGAGCAGTTGAAAGTGCCGTTTGTTCGTATTGTAGGGGATGCTACGAAAAGCATTCGCAAAGTGGCAGTACTAGGTGGAGACGGTAATAAATATATTCAAACGGCTAAACGAGCAGGTGCAGATGTCTTGGTTACTGGTGATTTATATTTCCATGTGGCACAAGAAGCACAATTGCTTGGTTTGTCTGTCATCGATCCAGGTCACCATGTAGAATCGGTTATGAAGTCAGGCGTTTCAGTTAAAATGAATAATTTATGTGAAGAGAAAAAGTACTCATGTAGATTCATTTCTTCAAGTATTTCAACAGAACCATTTCGAGTTAAATAGAAAAGAGGCTATCCAGTTTAATGGATAGCCTCTCTTTTGGTTAAGATAAAGAGTATGGTTCAATTCGTATCACGGGTTGTGGATTTTTGATTTTAGGTAAAATCTTATCGATTGTTACTTTTCTTTCAAGACGATGCGTTTGTGGATCTTGTGGATCATACTTTTCTAAGAATTGAACGACTTCTTTTACGATAGGTGTTGGTGTCGAAGCGCCAGCAGTAACCGCAATGATTTCAATGCCTTCAAGCCATTCTAATTTGAGTTCTGATAAATCCGAAATACGATAAGAAGGAGTCTCTGCAATTTCTTCAGAAACTTGAGTCAGACGATTTGAGTTATTACTCATTGGATCTCCAACGACAATTAACAACTGAGCTACGCCAGCTTGATCTGCTACCGCTTCTTGACGAACTTGTGTTGCTAGACAAATTTCTTTATGCACTTCAATATGAGGAAACTTTTGTTCTAGTTTTTTCATCAGTTCGACAACATCCCATTGACTCATGGTAGTTTGGTTCGTGACAATTAATTTTTCTGCTTGAATATTCAATTGTTCCACGTCTTCGACCGTTTGAACGAGATGAACAGCGTTTGGAGCTACGCCAATCGCACCTTCAGGTTCAGGATGTCCCTTTTTCCCAATATAGATTACTTGGTAACCTTCATCAGTCTTTTCACGAATTAAATCATGAGTAACCGTTACGTCAGGGCAAGTAGCGTCAATAGATACCAAGCCCTTTTGTTTGGCTAACTCACGAACTTCAGGTGACACGCCATGAGCGGTAAAGATGACAGTACCGCCATCCACTTTATCTAAAATTTCTTTTCTGTTTTCGCCATCTAACGTAATAATACCGTCGTTTTCAAATGCATCAGTTACGTGTTTGTTATGCACAATCATACCTAATATATATATCGGACGTGGTAGGGATGTGTCCATCGCTGCATTACGAGCGATTACCATTGCATCCACTACGCCGTAACAATAGCCACGTGGGGTAATTTTGAGTACTTGCATATGTAGCACTCCTCTCAAAAGTTGTTAATCTCTATTATAACGGAGAGAAGTGCTTAATTCAAAAAATCAAAGAGGTGGTTGAAAAATCCTTGGAATTGAAGAGCCAGTTGTTCGAGTAACTGAAGTTGCCGCAGCACCTGCGCTACGACTTACTGCACTTGCAGTAGAAGTTGCGTCTGGCATGCTTTGAAAGCCACGATAAATTTTCCAAAGTGCTGGAATGTTTTGGACCATAGGTGCTACTTGCTGAACCATAGGTGTCAATCTTTGTGCTGTTGATAGAAATTGATCAGCAGTTTGTAAATATTGTTCCATACGGTTCACTTGAGGAGTTCCTGCATTCCCCATTCCAAAGGGAGATTGAGAAGGTCCACCTCCGGGGAAGCCATTGGGCATTTGTGGACCACTCATATTTCCTGCACTGAATGATTGAGAAAGTCCTCTTAAAAAGCTATTACGTGGTGGTTGAAATTGCTGTGGAATAGGTGGGGATTGTTGTTGAGAAAATGGATAAAAAGATTGATAACGCATAAAATCCTCCTTTCGAAATAAATAGTTAATTGACTCAATGGCCATAATACAACTATGATAAACTGATGGTCTTTAAAACAGACGAAAGAACATGCTACAATGAATGTACGTAAGGAGGGGCAAAAATGTCCAAATATACTGATTATGATTTCCAGCCTTTTTTACAAGATGCCATTAGTAAATTAGGTTTTACAGAACCAACACCCATTCAAAAAGAAATTATTCCTTTGATTTTAAAAGGTAAAAGTGCGATTGGCCAAGCACATACGGGTACAGGGAAAACACATAGTTTTTTAATTCCGATTGTAGAGCGAATTCAATCAAACAAAACAGAATTACAAGCTATTATTACGTCTCCAACTCGTGAACTTGCTTCTCAGATTTTCGAAGAACTAAGTAAGTTAACTGAAGGTACAGAAATTCAATCAAAATTGTTTATTGGTGGAACTGATAAACAACGTTCGATTGATAAACTAAAAACACAACCACATATCGTAGTGGGTACTCCTGGACGTATTCGTGACTTAGTTAAAGAAAATGCTTTACTTGTTCATACTGCACCGATATTAGTAGTAGATGAAGCTGACCTTGCTTTTGACTTAGGCTTTATTGAGGATATTGATACATTTGCAGGAAAAATGCCAGCAACTTTGGAAATGTACGTCTTTTCTGCGACGATTCCAGAACGCTTACAACCATTCTTGAAAAAGTATATGGAGGCTCCGGCTCATATTCATATCGGAGACAAGCGTCCTGCAGCTGAAGGTATTGAGTTTAATCTAGTACCGGTTCGTAGTAAGTCTAAAAAGAAACGGTTAGTAGAAGTTATGGAAGGAATAAATCCTTACTTAGCCATTATTTTTACAAACACTCGTAAGAATGCAGATGACGTAGCTAATTATTTAGCTGAAGCAGGTTATCGCGTAGGACGTATTCATGGAGATTTAGCACCACGTGAACGTACTCGTATGATGAGACAAGTTCGTGAACTTGAGTATCAATATATTGTAGCAACAGATCTTGCTGCACGTGGTATCGATATCCAAGGAGTAAGTCACGTAATTAACTTTGAGCTTCCTGAAGACTTGGAATTCTTTATTCACCGTGTTGGACGTACTGCTCGTGCTGGATTAAAAGGTACATCTATAACATTATATGAACCAACAGATGAAGACGCGATTATTCGTATTGAAAAAATGGGAATTCCATTCGTTCATGTAGATATTAAAGATGGTGAGTGGTCAGAACTAAAAGAACGCCACGAACGTAAAAATCGTAAAAAGACTGAAATTAGTGAAATTGATCAAAAAGCAAAATCATTAGTTCGTAAACCTAAAAAAGTAAAACCTGGCTATAAACGTAATATGCGCTGGGAAATGGACAAAGTTAAAAAGAGAGAACGTCGTATTAAAAACCGTAAAAAGTAAGGGGATTTTTCGATATGTTATTAGGTTCACATGTTTCGATGAGTGGGAAGAACATGTTGCTTGCTGCGAGTGAGGAAGCTGCTTCTTATGGAGCGACTACTTTTATGATTTATACAGGAGCACCACAAAATACACGCCGTAAACCGATTGAAGAGTTGAACATTGAAGCAGGACATGCGCATATGAGTACGCATGGAATGTCGAATATTGTGGTTCATGCTCCATATATCATTAACATCGGTAATTCTCTCAAACCTGAAACATTTGCACTCGGAGTCGAATTCTTACAAAAAGAAATTGAACGAACTGCAGCATTAGGGGCAAAGCAAATTGTTTTACACCCTGGTGCTCATGTTGGTGCTGGCGCGGATAAAGGCATTGAAAAAATAATTGAAGGTTTAAATGAAGTGTTATCGCAAGACTTTCCGGTTCAAATCGCTTTGGAAACAATGGCGGGTAAAGGGACTGAATGCGGTCGCTCATTTGAAGAACTTGCACAAATCATCAATGGTGTTACTCATAATGAACGACTTTCTGTTTGTTTAGATACATGCCATATTCATGATGCAGGTTATAATATCGTCGATGAATTTGACAATGTTCTTAATCAATTTGATCAATTGATTGGCG
The DNA here is from genome assembly GCF_049671445.1 of Paenisporosarcina sp. Classification (GTDB taxonomy): domain Bacteria; phylum Bacillota; class Bacilli; order Bacillales_A; family Planococcaceae; genus Paenisporosarcina. The sequence goes on from NZ_JBATUX010000064.1 coordinate 79,871, forward strand.
TCGACCGTTTAAAAGTGCTTCATATTAATGACAGCAAAAATATTCGTGGTGCCGGTAAAGATCGCCATGAAAATATTGGTTTTGGTGAGATTGGTTTTCAAACACTTAATCAAATCGTGCATCATCCACAACTAGTAAATGTTCCTAAAATCTTAGAAACACCATATGTAGGGTTAGATGCAAAAAATAAAAAACCACCTTATTTTTATGAAATTGAAATGTTTAAAGCACAAACATTTATGCCAGAAAGCATTGACAAATTACGTTCATAAACTTTAAGAGACTCAAGCAGTTACCTGTTTGAGTCTTTTTTTATAGATTAAAATAAGCAAAAAGCTTTTTGGTGCGGTTTTTTCCTAGTACCTCGGCAATTTGTTTTTGAATATGTGCTGGAGGTCCAAACAATAGCCACTGAATGGAAGCCTTATCAAAGATTGGTCGAACTAATTTAACTTCCTGAGGTGATAATTGAACGGGAAGTGAACTTGTCATTTTCGCAATTTCTTCATCAGATTTTTCTTTCGTCGCTTGAACTAGTTCCCAAATATCCAAAACTTCATCCTTTCAAGATTATAGAGTTTACTTCTGACAATATCTCCGTTATACTAACTAATTGTAAATCGTAATGATTATGAATTAGAAAGAGGCGAGCTTGATGAAAGCGCCATATGATATTGAACTTAACGATGTGTCATTCCAATACGACCAAAATATTGTCCTAAAAAATATTTCGCTACAAGTAAAACAAGGGGACTTTTTAGCCGTATTAGGTCCTAACGGTTCAGGAAAGTCAACGTTACTAAAAATAATATTGGGATTATTAAAACCGACTTCAGGAACCATTAAGTTATTTGGTGAAAAAAGTCGAGATTTCAAAAAAAGAGAATGGCTAGGCTATGTCTCGCAAAAATCAAATGCGTTTAATACGGGTTTTCCAGCAACTGTGTATGAAGTAGTTCAAAGCGGTCTAGTGAAAAAAACAGGATTATTCAAAAATTATCCAAAAGATTCACTAGAGCGTGTTGAAAAGGCATTGAATTCAGTAGGAATGATTGATTTTATTAATCAGTCAATTGGAGAGCTATCAGGTGGTCAACAACAACGAGTATTTATTGCACGTGCACTTGTAGCTGAACCGAAGTGTTTAATATTAGATGAACCTACTGTCGGTATTGATCATCAGCACGTACAATCGTTTTATAATATGCTTGCTGAGTTAAATCGTGACCAGCATCTTACGTTGATTCTCGTAACGCATGATGTTGATACTGTATCCAGTAAAATAAGTCATGTCGCATGTTTAAATCAAACAATCCATTTCCATGGCTTTAAAAATGAATTTAATCAATTAAGTGATGAAGATCGTCAAGCATGGTATGGTCATTCCGTTCGTAAAATTCACCATATGAAAAGTGAGGGAACGCAATGATTGAAGCGTTATTAAACTATGAATTTCTACAGAATGCTTTTGCCTCTGGTATTATCATTGGTCTGATTGCTCCGCTACTAGGGGTATTTATTGTCGTTAGAAGACTTTCTCTCATTGCTGATGCATTAAGTCATGTTACGCTAGCAGGGATTGCAGGGAGTTTGTACTTGAGTCAAACTACAGCAGTGTTTGCACTGTTAAATCCTTTATACCTAGGTATTGTAGCAGCTGTTACTGGCTCTGTTTTAATCGAACGTTTACGACGTTTGTACAAACATTATGAAGAGTTAGCAATTCCAATCATTATGTCTGCGGGAATTGGATTTAGTGCCATATTTATTTCATTGGCAAATGGCTTTAGCTCAGACTTATTTGGCTACTTATTTGGTTCTGTGTCAGCAGTAAGTAGACAGGATTTATGGATTGTCCTTGCGATTGCATGTATTGTTGTTATCTTTTTAGTACTGTTTTACAAAGAACTATTCCTCATGTCATTTGACGAAGAATACGCAAAAGCATCTGGACTGCCTTCAAAATGGGTTCACCTTTTGTTTATGATAGTGACAGCTCTTGTGATTGCTGCAAGTATGCGAATTGTAGGTATTCTTTTGGTATCTTCATTAATGACCTTGCCAGTAGCAGCAAGTATGCGTTTAGCGAAGGGCTTTAAACAAGCGATTTTTTATGCAGTAATTTTTGGAGAAGCTGCAGTGATAATTGGTCTTGTGTGTGCATTTTATTTGAATATTGCACCAGGCGGGACAATTGTTGTCACTTCCATCATCATCTTACTTCTTGTATTATTGGGGAAAAAGATCTGGTTAGCAGTCGTAACAAAGACTGAAAGGGGACGTCTTGCATGAATATTTCGAAGGCATGGGACCTTTTAAAAGAAAAAGGATATAAAAAAACGGATAAGAGGCAACAAATTTTAGATTTATTTGAGGATAATGAACGTTATTTAACAGCTCGGGATTTACTTGATGTGATGAAAAAAGACTATCCTGGAATGAGTTATGATACGATTTATCGAAACTTAAGTACGTTTGTTGAAATAGGGATATTAGAAGAAACAGAGTTATCTGGAGAACGCCATTTTAGAATGCAGTGTGAGGCGGATCACCACCATCATCACTTTATCTGTATGGATTGTGGGAAAATTAAAGAAATTCATTTATGTCCAATGGATATGCTTGAGGAGAAATTACCTGCCTATCAAATTGATAGTCATAAGTTCGAAATCTACGGCAAATGTCCAGCGTGTCAATAAGCAAAGCCCGTCAAACCAAAGTTTGACGGGCTTTGTTTATTTTTGGACTTTTAACATGCTCAGATTTTGCTAATATAGATTCGATTTGGAAGTTACCAAGTAAATCTAATTAAAAAGTCGACTTAATCGTTAATTTTTATAGGTTCAAGGTATTATCTAAGGAATTATGCACTAGTCTATTAAAAAAATCCCCAGATATACACTACCTTACAATTCGAAGGGGTGTATATACACCGGATAGTGAAGTTTTAACGATTGTGGAACAAAAAAATAGTTTTAACGTTTGCTGGGGGAGATTATACTGATTAAACTTGGTTGAAATAATCGATCTAACGGTCACTTATACGAAACAGCTGAATAGTGTAGCAGTATGTTATGAGAAAGGGTGACTCGATTCGATGTTACATCCAGATACCGAGATTCGATTTGTTAATGAAAAGATTGGTGTAGGTGTTTTTGCCACAAAAATGATTCCAAAAGGAACGATTATATGGGCATTGGATGATTTGGACATCATACTCAATGAAGAGGAAATTGAAGCGCTTGATTCCCTGCGAAGAGAAATCGTCTATAAATATGCTTATCTTAACGATGACGACTTTTACGTGCTGTGCTGGGATCATGCAAGATACATGAATCACAGCTTCAGTCCAAATGTTGTATCGACGGTCTATGAGATTGAATTGGCGTCGAGGGATATTCTTCCTGGTGAACAAATCACATGTGACTATGCTACGCTTGGATTAGACGAACCGTTTGAGTGTGAACCGGAAGAAGGGACGTCAAGCACCATAGTCATGCCGAATGATTATCTTAATCGCTACAAAGAATGGGATAAGTTGGCTCGAGAGGCTTTCGAACATCTGAATCAAGTAGACCAGCCGTTGCGTCACCTGATTCGACTGGAGTTCGTTGATAAGGTAAACGGCATTGCAGAGGGTCTTGCCGAACCGGATTCCTTTCTAACGCTCTATGAAGAGGATTAGATATTATAACGAAATCACAATATGTAACCATATGTTAATTTTAGCGAATTGGCTTTTATAGCTGACACCTTAATAGACCTATTTCAATATTTCCCATCCATATAATTCGGGAATCCAAATTGTGTTTTGCCGAATGAATGATGGCCACGCTTGAAACAAGAACATAAAAAAGCGTGAGGCATAGGCCTCACGCTTTTTGAGTTAGAAACGTATTTTGTATCCAAGCATCTGCTTCCAGCCAGTTATTCACTCTTATAACGCCTTCTGGGACAGCTTCTTGGTTATAGGGGGTATTAAATAGCAATACAGGAATATTACAATCTTCTACAATACCCACTGCATTATCGTGCTTATCTTCAAAAAACACATCAATTGAATGGTTTTTAACAGTTTGGATTTTATTGTGAGTACCAATTAATTCAATGTGATCGTAAGCAAGATTTTGTTCAACAAACCATTGCAACGTCACGTCACGAACATTTTGGCCACGAGCTGAAATAAAGTATAACTCATGATCCTTTTTCCATTCAGTCAAAACCCCATGTGCATTGACTTGTATAGGGGAAGTCGCATAAATTTCAGGTTCAGCTAGTTTAAACCATTTATAAAAATCTTCGTTTGACACTGGAAATGCTTTCGTTAAATCATATTCTTTAATATCATCTAGAACTAAATTACACGAAAAAGCCTTATTGATATGTGGAAGTAGAGAAGTAGGGCAAGTGACTGTACCATCAATATCTATTCCGAATCGGTAGTTTGACAAGTGAACAGCCCCTTAAGCGTTTTGTTTTTCTATTTCTTGTTTATCATAGTACTCTTGAGCAATTTTATCGATTTCAATCTTAAGTTCCTCAACCATTGTTGCTTCAGGTACTTTACGAACAGTTTTCCCTTTCATAAAGAGCAATCCTTCACCGCGAGCACCAGCAATACCTATATCAGCTTCACGAGCTTCACCAGGACCATTCACTGCACAACCAAGAACAGCAACTTTAATTGGGGCTTTAATTGTTGAAATGTATTCTTCTACTTCGTTTGCAATCGTGATTAAATCAATTTCAATACGTCCGCATGTTGGACAAGAAATTAAAGTAGCTGCATTTGACGATAGACCGAATACTTTTAACATTTCTCTAGCAACTTTAACTTCTTCAACTGGATCTGCACTCAACGACACTCGAAGTGTGTTACCAATGCCGTGACTTAACAAAGCTCCAAGTCCAGCTGCGCTTTTAATTGAGCCGTTAACCAATGTGCCTGACTCAGTAATTCCAAGATGAAGAGGATAATCGAATGCTTGAGAAGCTTTTACGTAAGCTTCAATTGCCAAACTAACATCTGAGGCTTTTAAAGATACGATGATATCGTGAAAATCTAAGTCTTCAAGTATTTTAATATGATGTAATGCACTTTCAACCATTCCATCTGCTGTTGGATATCCGTATTTTTCAATAATTTTACGTTCAAGTGAACCTGCGTTAACTCCAATACGAATTGGAATGCCCTTTGCTTTTGCTGCATTAACAACAGCTTCAACTTTTTCGCGACGACCAATGTTACCAGGGTTTATCCGTATTTTATCGGCGCCATTTGCGATGGCTTTTAATGCTAACTTATAATCAAAGTGAATATCCACAACTAATGGGATATTAATACGTTGTTTAATTTCAGCAATTGCGTCTGCTGCTCGATCATCTGGGCAAGCCACGCGAACGATTTGACAACCAGCTTCTTCTAAACGCAAAATTTCAGCAACAGTTGCTTCTACATCATGTGTTTTTGTTGTGGTCATACTTTGTATGAATAATTCATTACTACCACCTATGGTTAAATCGCCGACACGAACCGGGCGAGTTTTGGAACGGTGAATAATTTCACTCATGAAAATTCTCTCCTTTTTCGGGCTCATAGCCTTCACTATTCTTTATTTTAGCAGTGATGAAAAGGAATTGCCAAGGAAGAAACATTACTTTTTATTAAGAACACGATAAAGTGGAATCTTTATATATAGGAATCTTCACATTTTCACCAGCTTGAATTTGTTGATTGCGTAAATGTGGGTTCTCTTTATAGAAAGTTTCTAACCGTTCGGGGAAGCTAACCCATACTTCTGATGGATATACACCAAACAGCGATAACAAAGTATCTCCTTCAATTGTTTGAACAGGGAAAATTTCATATTGTTCTTGTTTTACACACTCAGATTCAACTTGAGAGAATGCAGCAAGAGAGATCGTACCATCGAGTAAATCGGTTTTAATAATATAAGAAATAATTAAAATAAAGACTGCTAGTCCAATTATGCGCATAAAAAAACCTCCCTTTTTTCAACATATGCTGAATAAAGAGAGATTATGATTTTTTCTGAGGATAATATTTTAGGGCAAAAGCCAAATAGATTACACAAATAATAGTAGTAATAACAAAAATCCATCCATCCGTAAACCCTGTATATAGGAAGAAAATAGATAGGACTGTAGGTGTAGTGTAAGCAAATACAGTCGATCGCCACACATGTCTATAATCGCCACGCCGGTTTAGTAGCTTTAAAATCAACATTCCACCAAAAGCCATTAAGCTTATTCGGACAAATAGCAACAAAGTGGTCATAATAAATTGAATGATAAAGGCAAATGGATATAAAATCCATTCCATATCGTCTACATAATCTAGCAATCCTTCAATTGATGAAGAGTCAGTCTTAAATCCCGTAATAAAATGGACAAAAGATAGTAATGACAGCATAATTACAAAAATAAAGACATATTGAAGGACTTTGCCAATCGGCAAGAGTCGAAACACTGCTATTTTTTTGGGATTAGAAATAGAAGCAAGAAATAGTTGAGTTAAAGACAATAAAATCACTCCTTATTCCTCTATCATACTACTATTTCAAGAGATACTTATAAAAAATATTGGTCGAAATTAGTACAAAGTTGCCTCAAATATTAAGTTATTGTAAATTTTATGTGAAGGGGCTTTACATATGCGTGTCGAACTACTCATAATGGGGATTGTTGAAAATCGTCGAAATAGGAGTTGAAAACGAATCGTGGAACTTAATTGGCAGGAAATGCTGTTTCAGTTTATTGGAGGTCTAGGGATCTTCTTATTCTCTATCAAATATATGGGTGACGGTCTGCAAAAAGCAGCTGGCGACCGTTTACGTGATATTTTAGATCGTTTTACCACAAATCCATTTATGGGTGTGTTAGTTGGTATTGCTGTAACGGTCCTAATTCAATCCAGTTCAGGAACTACCGTTATTACAGTAGGACTCGTTAGCGCAGGATTTATGACATTGAGACAAGCAATTGGCGTAATAATGGGTGCCAATATTGGGACAACTGTTACTGCATTCATTATTGGATTTGACGTCGGAGAAGCTGCATTACCAATTATGGCACTCGGTGCATTCTTAATTTTCTTTGTTAAGAAAAATCAGATTCAAAACTTAGGAGAAGTAATCTTCGGTTTTGGTGGACTATTCCTTGGTATGGAACTTATGAGTGGGGGAATGAAACCACTTCGTGAATTGCCATCTTTTATTGATCTAACAGTAAGTATGAGTGACCATAGTATTTTGGGCGTTGTAGTCGGTACTGTGTTTACGTTAATCGTACAAAGTTCAAGTGCGACGGTTGGCATTCTTCAAGGATTATATGCAGAAAATATTTTGGACTTAGATGCTGCCTTACCTGTACTTTTTGGTGATAATATTGGTACAACGATTACTGCGGTTCTCGCTTCTATTGGTGCTTCGATTGCAGCTCGTCGTGCAGCAGCTACACACGTACTATTTAATGTAGTTGGAACGTTACTATTTTTAATTATTTTAGGTCCTTTCACAATGTACGTTGAATGGTTATCTGGAGCGTTAGGTTTAGAGCCGAAAATGCAAATTGCATTTGCTCACGGAACATTTAATGTAGCAAACACAATTATTCAATTCCCTTTAATCGGAGCTTGGGCTTATCTAGTAACTAAATTTATCCCAGGTGAAGAAGTAACGATTGAATACAAACCTAAACATTTAGATTTACATTTTATTGACACAGCTCCATCAATTGCGATTGGACAAGCTAAAGAAGAAATTCTTCGCATGGGTCGTTTTAGTGTACAAGGGTTGCAAGAGGCATTTGAATATTTGAAAACACACAATAAAAAACACGCGGAAACTGGTTATCAATTAGAAGATGCGATTAATAACTTAGATCATAAAATTACGGATTATTTAGTGAAAATATCTGCCGAATCTATTTCAAATGCAGATTCAGCTCGTCACATTATGTTGATGGAAACGGTTCGTGATATTGAACGAGTTGGTGACCACTTTGAAAATATTCTTGAATTAATAGATTATCAACAAGTAAATCGACTTTCTTTAACAGAGGATGCGATGGATGATTTAACTGAAATGTTTACATTAACAATCCAAACTGTTGAAAAAGCATTAGAATCATTAGATATGAGTAGTCACGAGTTAGCACGTGAAGTAGCTGAGCAAGAAGATTTAATTGATAAAATGGAACGAAAATTCCGTAAAAAACATATCTTGCGTCTGAATGAAGGTACGTGTTCTCCACAAGCAGGAATTGTTTTCGTAGATATCGTTAGTAATTTAGAGCGTATCGGTGATCATGCAGTTAATATTGCTGAAGCGGTATTAGGTAAAAGAGCATAAAATTCTTCTCCTCTAGTGCTTTACATCTTAATAGATGTAAGGCACGATTAAGAGGAGATTTTTTTTTGGAGGTAAAACATGGAAATTATTGGTTGGAGTATCATTATTGTGTGCTTTATCATTGGGTTTATCGGACTTGTATATCCAATTATTCCGTCAGTCATCTTTATTTTAGGTGGTTTCTTGTTATACGGAGTATTCTTCTCATTTGCTGACCTGCCTTGGTGGTTCTGGTTAATAGAAGTATTATTCGTTATCTTACTATTTGGTGCGGATATGATGGCAAATGCCTTTGGTGTAAAAAAATATGGTGGCAGTAAAGCAGGGATTTGGGGAAGTACCATTGGATTGTTAGTTGGACCATTTATTATTCCGATTGCAGGTATCCTTATCGGACCATTTTTAGGTGCCATTATTGCTGAGTTAATATTTGCACGAACTTCACTCAAACAAGCAATAAAAACAGGCTTTGGTTCAGTAATTGGTTTCCTAACATCAATCGTTACGAAGGGGACAGTTCAAATTGTTATGATCGTTATTTTTGTTTTAGTAGTCTGATTTCGGTCAAAAGGCTGAATTTCTAAATTTGCGTTGCTAATATTTGAATGAATGACCTAATTTTGTTACGCTATTAATTGTAAATCTAAAAATGAGATTCTTTAGGAGGAAATGACACATGGCTTATGAATTACCACAATTACCTTACGCGTATGACGCATTAGAACCGCATATTGATAAAGAAACAATGAACATCCATCACACAAAACATCACAATGCTTATGTAACGAACTTGAATAACGCGCTAGCAGGTCACGATGATCTTTTAAGTAAGTCGATTGAAGAGCTAATTGCAAACTTAGAAGCAGTGCCAGAATCTGCTCGTACAGCAGTTCGCAACAATGGTGGCGGTCATGCTAACCATTCATTATTCTGGGAATTATTATCTGCAGATGGAGGCGGAAATCCTTCAGGTGCATTAGCTGAAGCAATTGATGCTAAATTTGGAAGTTTTGATACTTTCAAAGAAGAGTTTGCTAAAGCTGCAACTACACGCTTTGGTTCAGGATGGGCTTGGTTATCAATTAAAAATGGTGAATTAGAATTAACTTCTACACCAAACCAAGATTCACCGATCATGGAAGGTAACACACCTTTACTAGGTTTAGACGTTTGGGAGCATGCTTATTACTTAAACTATCAAAACCGTCGTCCTGACTACATCGCTGCTTTCTGGAATGTAGTAAACTGGGCTGAAGTTTCAAAACGTTACGAATCAGCAAAATAAGTCGATTAATGAAACAAAACACACACTCAATTCGTTAATTGAGTGTGTGTTTTTTTGCTCAAAATGATATACTACTTTACAGATAGAAAGCTAGAAGGAGGACTGCTGCCGTGCGCAAAATATCAAAAAAAAGAGCCGCGAGTGCTAAAGCTAAACTACGCGCTAATGTCGCTTTTCGAATGAATATCCTCTTTTTCACCATCTTTTTGTTATTCTCAATCCTCATTTTTCGCCTCGGGTTTTTACAAATTGTTCAAGGAGAAGAATATGTTCGTGAATTAAAAAGAACGGAAGAAGTACCAATAAATACGAGTGTTCCAAGAGGACGTATTTATGATAGCCAAGGTCGAATTTTGGTGGATAACGACCCTCAAAATGCTATAACTTATACGAAGTTGCAAACGACTACACAAGAAGAAATGCTGAATATTGCAGAAATGTTAGCGTCAATCATTGAAAAGAAACTAGATGACGTAACTTTGCGTGACAAGCAGGATTACTGGATTATGTTACATAGAGACAAAGCTTATGAGAGAGTAACAAAAAAAGAAGAGGCTAAGATGTTGTCCGATGAAACTTTGACGACGACCGATATGCAAAAACAGATTGATAAACTAGTAAGAGATAGAATTACAGAAGAAGATCTTGCCAGTTTATCAAACGAAGAACTTGAAGTACTTGCGATTTATCGTGAAATGTCATCTGGCTATGCCTTATCACCTCAAATCATTAAAAGTGATGATGTAACACCTGAAGAATTTGCTCGTGTTTCTGAACGCTTAACTGAAATGAAAGGCGTTAACACGACAACAGACTGGGTTCGTTTACCTATGTCCTCACTTGCCATTTTAGGACGTACCACTTCACCAAAAGAAGGTATTCCAAAATCAAAACTAGAGTATTTTTTAGCTCGTGACTATACCCGAAATGATCGCGTCGGGAGAAGTTATATCGAACAAGAATATGAAGAAATTTTACAAGGTCAAAAAAGTGTAGTTAAAAATATTACTGACGGTAAAGGAACTGTTACTGAAACGCAAACTGTATTTGAAGGTCAACCAGGTAAGGATTTGGTGCTAACGATTGATAGTGAGATTAATTCAAAAGTAGAGAGTTTGGTAGAAGCAAAATTAACAGAAATGAAACAAAAAAATGGTTCCAATTTATTAGACCGTGCTTTTGTTGTCATTATGGATCCGTATACAGGCGAAGTACTTTCTATGGTAGGAAAACAGTTAATTCAAGATCCTGATACTGGGAAACGTATTGTAAATGATTATGCATATGGGACCTTCACCTCTGCTTACGAGATTGGTTCGACTATCAAACCAGCAACAATCTTGACAGGGTATGATCAAGGGGTCATTGGTATGAATGATATTTTGATAGATGAACCAATAAAGCTTAAAGATACAAGAGTGAAAAGTTCGATTTTCAATCGAAATTCAAGAATGGCGATTAGTGATTTACAGGCCATTGAAAGGTCATCAAATGTATATATGTTTAAAATTGGTCTCAAATTAGCAGGTGAAACCTACGTGAAAGATGAACCTATTGATATTAATAATGGTGATTTTAGTCTGTTACGTAATTCATATGCACAGTTTGGCTTAGGCGTTCCAACAGGAATTGACCTCCCTGGTGAAACAGCTGGTATCAAGGGACCCTTTGAAGTAGGGAAATTCTTAGATATGACCATTGGTCAATATGATACGTATACACCATTACAAATGGCGCAATACGTTTCCACCATCGCAAATGGAGGAAACCGGATTCAGCCCCAAGTAGTGAAGCAAATTAGGGAACCATCATACGATGGAACAACGATGGGTTCCTTAGTTTCTGAGAAGGGACCGACGATATTAAATCGTATTAATAATTCACAAAATCAAATTGAGCATATTAAAAAAGGGATGTCACGGGTTTATTTTGGAAATCAAGGTTCAGCAAGGTCGTATTTTGGAGATCTTCCTTTTGCAGCTGCTGGAAAAACGGGCACAGCCCAAGCGGTTTATTATGGACCAAAGCGAGATAACTGGGGAGACGCAGCAATTAACTCTACCCATATTGGGTTCGCTCCATTTGATAATCCAGAAATCGCATATGCAGTTGTGATTCCGTGGGCACCTTATTATAATGGCCAGTATGAAAGCACTGGGACAATACTAGCTCGTGAAGTTGTAGATGCTTATTTTGAAATCAAAAAGAAAAATGAAGCGGTAGAAGAATTAGAGTCTTCAACTTTACAAACTATCAAACCAGCGTTTTCGGAAACATTAATTGAAGAAGATAGCGAAAAAGTACCAAATGAATAATTTTAATTTTAAAAGCCATGATATGAATGTATATCATGGCTTTTTTATATTTACAAACTCTTTACATGGCATTTATATGTGCTCAACAATAAAACTTTATAGTTATGTTTGTAAGGCAAAACCAACCAACCTTAGGGGGAAATAAACTGATGAAAAACTGGAAATTCTTTATGATGTCAACAATGATTGGATCAGCACTTGTACTTGGTGCATGTGGTAATGAAGAAAATGGAGAAGCTACAAAAAGTTTATCCGGGTCAGTATCTGGCGATGGTTCATCTACAGTAGCCCCAATTATGGAAGCACTAGTAGAAGAGTATGCAGGTGTACAACCAGACGTGAAGGTAACTTCTGGAGCATCTGGAACAGGTGGCGGTTTTGAAAAATTCATAGCGGGCTCAACAGATTTCTCTAATGCATCCCGTCCAATCAAAGAAGAAGAAGCTGCTAAGCTAAAAGAAGCTGGCATTGACTATACGGAATTAGAAATAGCTTATGATGGTTTATCGATCGTAGTAAATAAAGAAAACGATTGGGCTAAAGACTTAACAGTTGAAGACTTAAAAAAATTATGGGTAGAAGATGGAAAAACAAAAAAATGGTCTGACATTAATCCTGAATGGCCTGACGAAGAAGTCGTTTTCTATTCACCAGGAACAGATTCTGGAACGTTTGACTACTTTAATGAAATCATTCTTGAAGATGCTGATATTGTAAAAGCAGCTACACTTTCTGAAGATGACAACGTCTTAGTACAAGGTGTGCAAGGTGATAAAAATGCAATTGGATTCTTCGGATATGCTTACTACTTAGCTAATAAAGATTCGTTAAACGTAGTGAAAATTGATGGTGTTGAACCAACAAATGAAACAATTGAATCTGGAGACTACACACCTCTGTCAAGACCATTATTTATATATGTGAAAAATTCTTCAGTTAAAGAAAATGAAGCGGTTTATGACTTTATGCAATATTCACTTGAAAATGCTGGCGAAATGGCTGAAGCGGTTGGCTATGTAAGCTTGCCGGAAGAAAAATATAAAGAAGATCTTGACGCATTAGAAGGTTTAAAATAATTCAACCCAATTAAATGCGGTTCGAGAGGCGAGTAGCAGCGGTGCTACTCTCTTCTTTTTAGGTAAAAGGGGGATTTCAAATGGCTTTAAATGATCAATCAGCAAAAATGTCCGTACAAGACATGATTGCGAAGCACAAAGGAAAAAAGGGCAATAAGCGGTTTGAAAAATCAATTCCATATATTCTTTTTTTCATAGCATCTATATCAGTATTAACAACTTTTGGGATTGTCTTTACATTAATTTTTGAAACCTTTGAGTTTTTCAAACGCGTACCATTCTCTGATTTTTTATTTGGTACTGAATGGTTGCCTTTCTCAAATAATGAGCCTCTATTTGGTATTTTGCCATTGATTGCGGGTACATTAAAGGTAACATTGATTGCTGTCGTGGTTGCGGTACCATTTGGCTTAGCATCAGCTGTTTACTTAAGTGAATATGCAAGTGATAATACACGCCGGATCATCAAACCTGTACTAGAAGTATTAGCAGGTGTACCAACAATTGTATATGGCTTTTTTGCTCTAACATTTGTGACACCATTTTTACAACAATTCATCCCAGAACTAAAAATATTCAATGCATTGAGCCCTGGTATTGTGGTGGGAATTATGATTCTACCTATGATTGCTTCATTATCAGAAGATGCCATGTCATCCGTACCAAACTCGATACGAGATGGAGCATTAGCTTTAGGTGCTACCAGATTAGAAGTAGCAGTCAAAGTTGTATTGCCAGCTGCATTATCTGGAATAATGGCTTCCATCGTTCTTGCAGTTTCACGTGCAATTGGTGAGACAATGATCGTGTCATTAGCAGGTGGTTCTACGCCACGATTTGATTTAGATATGACAGATTCTATTCAAACCATGACTGCTTATATTGTTCAGGTCTCAACTGGGGATGCTGGATATGGCACAACTATTTATTATTCGATCTACTCTGTCGGATTTACACTATTCCTCTTTACGCTTCTCATGAACTTATTAGCTCATGTGATTTCAAAACGTTTTAGGGAGGAATATTAAAATGAAATATATCGATCATGGCTCTGTAGTAAAAAAAATGGGCACGAGAATGATTGTAAATAAATTCTTTAAAACGCTATTCTTTTTAGCGACTTTATTTGCTCTATTAGCCTTGGGTGTGTTATTTTATCGTATCATTACACAAGGTATCGGTTATTTATCACTAGATTTCTTTACTAATTTCGGATCGCGTTTTCCTGAAAAAGCTGGAATTAAGGCCGCCCTTATTGGATCACTTTGGATGATGGCCGTTGTGACACCTGTGTCTTTAATACTGGGTGTTGGATCAGCTATATATTTAGAGGAATATGCGAAGAAGGGCAAAATCAATGATTTCATTCGAATGAATATCTCTAATTTAGCCGGTGTTCCTTCAGTGGTGTTTGGTTTACTCGGTTTAACGATTTTTGTAAGAGCTTTAGCATTAGGAAATAGTATTTTAGCTGCAGGATTTACGATGAGTTTATTAATATTGCCTGTAATCATTGTGTCTTCACAAGAAGCAATTCGTGCAGTTCCGAAAGATTTACGTGAAGCATCATATGGAATGGGTGCCACTAAATGGCAGACTATAGCCAAAGTAGTATTGCCTTCAGCAATTCCTGGTATTTTAACGGGTGGAATTTTAGCTCTTTCTCGAGCGATTGGAGAAACAGCGCCCCTCGTGGTAATCGGAATTCCAGTTATTATTCAATTTGTACCAGAAAATTTACTTAGTCAATTTACTGCAATGCCAATGCAGATTTTTGACTGGGCAAAACGACCACAGGAAGCATTTCAAAGTGTAGCTTCAGCTGGAATTATCGTCTTGATGGTGTTCTTGTTGTTAATGAATTCAATTGCTGTATTCATTCGAAATAAGTACCAAAAACGTTATTAAGCCAATGTGGCATGGGAGGGTTTCAAAATGGTTCAACTTAAAGTAAATAAACCAACTGCGACAACACAAATTAAAAACAATCAAGAAACTGAAAACAATATTGTGTATGATACACGTCAACTAAATCTATGGTACGGCAATCACCATGCGTTAAAAAATATTGATTTAGCTATTAAAGAAAATGAAGTGACAGCAATTATTGGACCTTCAGGCTGCGGGAAATCGACATATATTAAAACGTTAAATCGTATGGTGGAGTTAGTACCATCTGTTAAAACATCAGGGCAAATTATATATCGCGATCGGAATATTTTAGATGCGAACTATGGTGTAGAAGAATTGCGTACAAAAGTAGGAATGGTTTTCCAAAAACCCAATCCTTTCCCAAAATCGATTTACGACAATATTGCTTATGGTCCTCGTATTCATGGAATAAAAAATAAAAAAGTATTAGACGAAATAGTTGAACAAAGTTTGCGTGGAGCGGCCATTTGGGATGAAGTCAAAGATCGCTTAAATGAAAATGCCTACAGTTTATCTGGTGGACAGCAACAACGTATTTGTATAGGGCGTGCATTGGCGATTGAGCCGGATGTAATTTTAATGGACGAACCTACATCAGCACTTGATCCGATTTCTACGCTTAAGATTGAAGAATTGGTTCAAGAACTAAAACAAAACTATTCGATCATTATCGTGACGCATAACATGCAACAAGCAGCACGTATTTCTGATAAAACGGCATTTTTCTTAAATGGAGAAGTGGTTGAATACGATAAAACGGATACCATTTTCTCTACACCTTCTGATAAACGTACAGAAGATTACATTTCAGGACGCTTTGGTTAATTAAGAAGGGGGAAACGAAGATGGTAGTTAGAGAAAAATTTGAATTTGAGCTTAATGGTGTTCAAGAACAATTTTTATTACTTAGTAATTTAGCAATTACTACCTTAAATAAATCGATTGATGCGTTGTTAAGCCAAGACGTTGAAATGGCTTTATCAATAATTGACAACGATATTCATATTAATCGTTTAGAAGAAGAGATTAACGATCGTGTCATTTTATTATTAGCAAAACAGCAGCCAGTCGCTACAGACTTAAGAAGATTAATCGTTTTGATAAAGGCAGCTCATGATATGGAACGTGTGGGTGACTATGCAGTAAACATCGCAAAAGAAGCTATACGTATCGGGAAAGCAGAATTTGTAGCTCCAATTAAAAACATTGAAGAAATGCGTACCATTACAATTGGCATGTTAACAGAAGTAATGAAGGCATTTATTGATGAAAACGTTGAACAAGCTCGTAAGATTGCAGAACTTGATGATAAAGTGGATAATTTGTATGGTCAAACGATTCAGCAATTATTGAAGGTAGGATCTGAAAACCCATTATTATTAAGCCAAGTAACACAACTTTCTTTCGTTTGTAGATATCTAGAACGATCAGCTGATCATGCTACAAATATTGCGGAAGAATTATTTTATTTAGTAAAAGGACGCCATTACGAATTAAATAACTAATTTTAATGAAAGAGATTCAAGGTCTCTTTCTTTCTATGTAGATAAATAATTGCAACTTAATAGTAGATTTTTCGACGGCTTGTGCTATAATAAGTTAGTCGTATAAATTATGCTCAATAATTAAACTTGAATCCTGATAAAGTGGGAGGGATAAAGATGCGCGTTAACATTACACTAGCTTGCACAGATTGCGGCGAGCGCAACTACATTTCTAAGAAAAACAAGCGTAACAACCCGGAACGTCTTGAAATGAAAAAATATTGCTCACGTGAAAAGAAAATGACTACACACCGTGAAACAAAATAATACCATTTAACCAAAACCTCCTGAGGTTTTGGTTTTTTTCATGGAGGAATGGAAATGGAAAAGA
The DNA here is from genome assembly GCF_049671445.1 of Paenisporosarcina sp. GTDB lineage: Bacteria > Bacillota > Bacilli > Bacillales_A > Planococcaceae > Paenisporosarcina. The sequence goes on from NZ_JBATUX010000064.1 coordinate 96,726, forward strand.
CTACGATAAGGAAAAATATTTTAAATAAATTAAATAAATTAGACAATAAAGTGCACAATGATTTATCTCATCATATACATAGAAAAGTAATTGTCGATGAAAAAGTAATGGATGCGCAAATCATTGGAATCACGGTATCTTCTTTTCCAGAAGTTGATACATGGAATTTAATTCAAGAGCTTTGGAAGTTAGGTAAAAGAGTAGCTGTTCCAAAGTGCGAACCAAAAACACGAGGAATGACATTTTATGAAATTAATTCGTTTGATCAACTTGAAGTAGTCTATATGAAATTAAAAGAACCTATTCCTTCACAGACAAGGAGGATAGAAAGAGGACAAATTGACGTGTTGATTGTGCCTGGTGTAGTCTTTAATAATAAAGGATACCGTATTGGTTTTGGTGGCGGCTATTATGATCGGTTTTTAAGTGAATATAATGGTGTAACTATTTCTCTTGCTTTCGATATCCAAATCGAAAATGAAATACCGGTAGAGCAATTCGATTTACCTGTACAATACATTCTAACCGAGACACAACGAATCCAATGTTTGAAAGTGGAGTGAAAAAGATGAATTCAATATATGATGTCATGCAGTTTTTAAAAAGAAACGGAACATACATTTATACAACGGAACGCCAAGCGGATATTCTATTAATGGAAGATGAGATACGTGAGCTTTATAAATCTCAAATAATGGATACGCAGGATTATCAGATGGCTATTCTTTTGTTAAGACAAGAAATGTCTCGTTTAGTAGATAAAAAAATAAAGTAATTCTTTTCAAGATAACCTAAGCCAATAGGTGGTTTAGGTTGTTTTTTATTTGGGATTTCAACAAGTGATCGAAGTCTCTATTAATTTATTTGAAGAAAAGTGAAACTTTTATAGTTTTCATTCGTCTAATTTGGGGTAGTAATGAAGTGGTGACATCAATCAATTATAAATGGAATTTATTAAGCTAAAGTTGCGTGATTGTTAAAAAAGGATTAAGATATAATAATGTTTCTTTCTTTCGCTGAATAAAATGTTGCTCTAGCCAATAAGGTGTTTAATATTGCTTTATCGAGAAAAGTACCATTCAAACAAAGGCTGTCGTTTGACTCTGTATAAACAGTGATTAAACGATTGCTTTTTGCAGAGTAAAATTTAGAGATTGAAAGTAATAAGGAGGATGTTAGGAATGAAGAACAAAAATTACCCTAAACATTCGATTTTGGCAATAGCCATTTTGCTAACTTGGATTAAAACATATGTGGTATATCATACTAGTTTTGATATGAAAATTGAAAATGTCATGCAACAATTCATCTTGTTTATGAACCCTTTAAGTTTTTTGCTTGCTGTGTATGGTATTTCACTATTCTTTAAGTCCGTTAAAGTTAGAAATCGATATTTATTAATTACGAGTTCAGTATTAGCCGTAATATTATATGCAAACGTTGCATTTTATCGCTTCTTTAGCGATTTCATTACATTACCGGTATTGTTCCAAACGAGCAACTTTAGTGATTTAGGAGCTTCTGCAGCTGAAAGTGTTTTCTTTACAGACGTTTTTTACTTTACTGATGTTGTTTTATTGTTCGTAGCAATGAAATGGTTGCCAAATGTTAAAGAAACAGCAATCGTTAAGCCAGCAATTCGTCGAGCATATTTTGTAATTGCTGCAGCTATTATGTTTTTAAATTTAGGACTTGCTGAAACTGAGCGTCCTCAACTTCTTACACGAAGCTTTGATCGTGAATTATTAGTGAAAAATATTGGGACATATAACTACCATATTTACGATATTTATATTCAATCTAAATCACATGCACAACGCGCTTTAGCGGATGGCAGTGAATTAGTCGAAGTAAATAACTATGTACGTTCAAACCAAGCAGAACCCAATTATGAAGTGTTCGGTACTGCAGAAGGTAAAAATGTAATCGTCGTATCATTAGAGTCGCTTCAAACGTTTGTTGTGAACGAAGAAATGAATGGTGAAGTGGTTACACCTTTCTTAAATAGCTTAACTAAAGATAAAGATACGTACTATTTCCCGAATTTCTACCATCAAACGGGTCTAGGGAAAACTTCTGACTCAGAGTTTATAGTCGAAAATGGCTTGTATCCTCTAGGTGGAGGAGCTGTGTTCTTTACTAACAGTGGAAACACTTATAACTCGATGGCTGAAAAGTTAAATGAAAAAGGTTATTTCACAAATGTTATGCACTCAAATAACAAGAGTTTCTGGAATCGCGACATCATGTACAACGCATTAAACATAGATAAATTCTATGATGTAGATAGTTATGAAGTTGGAGAAGGCGATGCAGTTAACTGGGGTTTAAAAGATATTCCATTCTTTAAACAATCAGTTAATCACATGACTGAAATGCAGAAGCCTTTCTATTCTAGGTTAATTACCTTAACAAATCATTATCCTTTCCATTTGGAAGAAGAGGATCAATCAATTCCTGAATATGATTCGAATTCTGGTACATTGAACCGTTATTTCCAAACAGCTCGTTACATGGATGAGTCAGTTGAAGTTTTATTTGAAGAATTAAAAGCAAAAGGATTGTATGAAGATTCTATAATTGTGATGTATGGTGATCATTATGGGATTTCAGAAAACCATAATGAAGCAATGGGACAATATTTAGGAAAAGAAATTACACCTTTTGAAAGTGCTCAATTACAACGTGTGCCAATGTTTATTCATATACCAGGTTCAGATCAAGGTGAAGTAGTAGAAGAAGTATCAGGACAAATTGATATTCGTCCAACTTTATTACATTTACTTGGTGTTGAAACTAGTAAAGATATGCAATTAGGTGCAGATGTGTTCTCTAAAGATCATGAAGAGTTTGTCGTTTTCCGTGATGGGCGATTTGTAACCGATAAAGTGGTCTATGCAGGAAATATTTGTTATGACAAGGAAACTGGAGAAGAAACAGAATCTGAAGCATGTGCTCCATATATAGAGCGTGCAGCTGAAGAACTGGAGTACTCAGATGAAATCATAAATAGTGATTTACTTCGTTTTTATGATGAAAAAACAGGGAACCTTTTAATTGATCAAACTACTGAGAAAAAATAAGTTTAAATTAACCAATCGTCGTCTAAAAGTGTTTAATCACTTTTAGACGATTTTTTTGTTTTTTGAAACACATTGGTGAATTAAACGTACTACTATGTATAGAGAGAGGGGGCATGAAGATGAAGCGTGGTATAACGTCCATATTGATACTACTTATTATTATTTCAGGCTGTCAACCGACGACCACGGAAATATCTAAACCACCAAAAGAATCTCTAACTAAAGAAGAAAAACTAGTAGAATTTAAAACTTTATCCATTCAAAGTGAAAACCTTGAACGAGTGATAGGATGGATATCGAATGAAGAAATTCTTTATGCAACGCGACAAGGGTTAGATTTTTCTCTTCTTTCATATGATATAGTCACTGGTGAGAGTAAAGAAATCACTAAAATCTCAGATCCAATAATAGAAGTTAAAATTCATCCGGATCTAACTAGGTTAGCTGTTGTTACTTCACGTAACTCATTAAGTGCAACTATACATATATTTTCTGTATTAGGAGAAGACTTTGACGAATTAATTATCGAATCATCAGAAATGTACTGGGATTGGAATTCACTTAATAATGAACAATTGTTCTTCAGTGCTTTTTATGAAGATTGGACATTTGATTCTTTTGTTTATTCTAGTGACAAAAGAGAGCTAAACCGAATTGAAACGACAGATCCTTTCGGCAAGTGGGGGCATGACTCCACCATACAAACGATTCTTTGGCCTCAAAATGATGCATTAAGCGGTGGGGCAATACGTGAATTGATTATTGAAACAAACTCCTTCGAAGACTCTATAGACTCAAACATCATATATGTGGAATCGTTTAGAGAGATAACTTTAACTGTCAGAATTTCTGAAGATCAGAAGTTGTTTTTATATTCGCTAACCAATATAAGGGATGGAAAGAGTGCAACATATGAAATGCCAGCTGTTAGTAACTATTCACAGTGGTTTGTTCCAGAAGTTGAGTGGCTCGCTGACGGAAGTATGATGACATATCAAGCTGCGGAATCTGGATTAATGGATACAATCCCAACGGATTATGAAATTATTCAATTAACATCTGAAGCAACGGATAAGAAATCAGTTTGGAAAGGACCATACGAGCCGTTTACATGTTCACCTTTAGGAACCCATTGTTTGAAAGGTGTGCAGTTAGAGGAAATGTTTGTTGTAGAGAGTGGAAGAGTAGAGCCGTGGATTGAAATATTAGAATAAATAAAAAAGCTAACGTTCAATTTGAACGTTAGCTTTTTTATTAGTGTAAGCTTGGTGGAAAGCCGTGCTTCACAATTGTCATGACTGTGAAGAATCCGAAAATAGCGAAAGTACCAAAATTAAAGAGTATGCTTAAAAGGTTTTTCTCTTTAAAAGCTTGATAAGTACCAATTGCTGCTAAAATTGCAACTAGGCCAAAAATAACCATTAATAAGTTCATGAAAGACACTCCTTTTGATATCTTAAATTTGATATCGAATACAAGTTTTCTACCTTATTATAAATTTATATTAGGGGTTTGTCGAGGATTAAAAAGTGTCGGATATATGAACGGGAGATGTACACGTGCTATCTTTCTGCTACAATAACTTAGAGGTGAAGCACATGTTGAATATTCGTACATATCCCTTAGGACCATTACAAACAAATTGTTATGTGATATCGAATAAAGATAAGCACTGTTTGATTATTGATCCAGGTGAACAAGGAGAAGCATTAGCTAAAGAGATACGTAAATTAAAATTAAAACCATTAGCTATACTATTAACTCATGCACATTTTGATCATATAGGTGCAGTTGATATCATTAGGGATTTATTTAAGGTTCCAGTATATATCCATCAAGCAGAAAAAAATTGGTTATCAGACTCAACAAAAAATGGTTCGGCTCGATATCGAGAGTTACCTTTAATTGAAGGAAAAGACGCAGATATCTTGATTGATCAAGAAGGACAGTTAGAAATTGGACCGTTTACTTTTACCATGTTCCATACACCGGGTCATTCTCCGGGGAGTATCAGTTATTGGTTCAAAGAAGATGGGTTTGCCGTAGTAGGTGATACTTTGTTTAAGGGAAGTATCGGCAGAACGGATTTACCTTATGGTAACCATAAAGAGTTAATTCAATCCATTCACAATAAACTTCTTACATTGCCAGAGCATACGATTTGTTATCCTGGTCATGGAGAACCAACAACACCCGAAGAAGAGATGGATCGAAACCCATTTTTAAACGGATTATAAAATATACAAAAAAGACAGTCAATATAAAAATTGACTGTCTTTTTATTTTCATAATCGTTTTTAATGTCCTGCACCAGGTACGTGGATAAATGTCGTATAGTAAGTGAAGCCAGCAAAAAACACCGTTAAATATGCTCCGAAGATGTAAATGTACATACGTTCTGAAAGGTTTAAGAAACCTAAAAGAATAAATAAGCCTGTGTTTGCTAGAAATAATAATGATGCCGAATACATATCACCTAAATAAAACATAACTGCGAAAATTCCTGTCCAGAAACCCATCACTTTATACATATTGTTCATGAGTAGTCCCCTCCTTTTACAACTATACAATAATCTCTACCTCATTATAGATGATTCGGTTCCTAGATGTAAACTCTAGAATGTCTTTAGAATGTGACAGAACAGTGGAAGTTCATAATTCTAGTCCGAAAATAAGAAAAAAATGTATTGTTACTTCAATTTTAACCCTAAATCAGTCTGAATAATGCTATATAAAAAAGATTTTACATAACTGGTGACAAACATTATACAAATGTTGTACAATGTGTATAACGAAAAAGAAAATTGGAGGAATTCAAATGGCTGAATTAAAATTTTATACCTATCCTTCTTGTACATCTTGTCGTAAAACCAAAAAATGGTTAATAGAAAATCAAATTATTTTTGAAGAAAGACATCTATTTCGCCAAACGCCAACTGTAGAAGAACTAAAATTTCTTTTATCATTAACATCTGAAGGTTTAGATGAAATTTTAGCAACACGCAGTCAATCATTTAAAGATTTAAATTTAGAAATAGACGATTTGCCATTATCAAAAGTTGTTGAATTAATTGTTGAGAACCCCAAATTATTGAGACGACCAATATTAACCGACGGAAAGCAGTTAGTTGTGGGGTACCAGCCGGAACATTTGGGCACCTTTTGCCGCAAAAGAAAATTATTCCCTGCAGTTTAGAGGGCAAAATTAAAATTTCCTACCGCAAAGGGTGGGAAATTTTAATTTTGAGGAAAAATATTCACAAATACATAATTCGAGTTTATAGTAGGCGTTACAGGTTAAGAGCGGTCCTGACCTGTAAGGGTGAATGGTATTATTCATGAGCGATTTATTGAATATCATTGAACAAAAAAGTGACGAGTTAATAAATCGAGCGGTCCTGGCCCGTGCTTCAGATATTCATTTAATTCCTTCATCAGACCTATACACCATATATTTTCGTCTACACACTAAACTTATCCCTGCAGGTAAGCTTCACCTGGATATCGGGGATCGCATGATTTCATACTTCAAGTTTTTATCCTCTCTCGATATCAGTGAAAAACGAAAACCTCAAAGCGGTTCATTTCAACAATCCTTCAATTCTCAAACATGTTCTTTTAGAGTCTCTACCTTACCGTCAGTCCAAAATAAAGAAAGTCTTGTTATTAGAGTTCAGTTACATGATGATTCAAAACCGTTACATGAACTATCACTTAACAAGGATACGGCTCATGTACTTCATGATTTAATGTTGGCTCGGCAAGGGTTGTTATGTATAACAGGGCCCACTGGTTGCGGTAAAACAACAACTATGTACTCCTTAACGAGTTACAGTGCGCATCAACTGAATAGGCATGTCATTTCATTAGAAGATCCAGTGGAAAACAGTCAATCTCATTTACTTCAAATTCAAGTGAACGAACGATCAGGCATTACGTACTCAACAGGATTAAAAGCTATTTTACGGCATTCTCCGGATGTCATAATGATCGGTGAGATTCGTGATATGGAGACTGCTCAAGCAGCAGTTCAAGCATCATTAACAGGTCATTTAGTCATTACAACGGTTCATGCTAAAAATCCATTAGGGTGTTTGTATCGATTAATGGACTTAGGGATACCAATCGATGATTTAAAACAAGCCATTCTTGGAATTACCAGTCAGCAATTAGTCATCACTTCTTTTGATCGAGAAGATGACCGACTTAGTCCAAATCGATCATCATTGTATGAGATTTTATACGGCAACACCCTTGAGCAAGCATTTGATGCAATTAAGGCAGGTAAAACTTTTAATATGCCTATTGAATCTACCCTTTACTCTCAATATGAAAGAGGAGTTGAGATGGGTGTTATACAAGTATCTCCAATCACGTATTGATCATAAGGGTCTTCAAATACCTAAGAAAAAACAAGCGCAGTTTTTGAAACGACTCTCATCCTTACTACAGGAAGGGTACACTTTTTATGCTTCACTCATTATGTTGCTGCCTCATCACGTCAAAAAGAGCAAAGAAGCACAGGACATAATGTCAATTCAAATGAAAAATGGGGATGGAGTAACTTCTGTTTTGCAGTCTTTAGGAATTCCGAGAAGTTATCTATTATCCATTCAAATGGCTGAAGCCCATGGCAAATTACATCAAGCTTTACTAGTTCTTCATGCGCATGTGGCTATGGTGGAGCGAGCGAAGGCGAGTTTGAAAAAAGTAGTCATGTATCCTTTATTCCTATTTACTATGCTTGCGGGTTTGTTTGTTGCTTTTCGTACCTATTTTTTACCTAATATGAAGATACTCGCTTCATCTAGGCAAGGCACAACTTCCAATGACACGATGAATGTAGCAAGTGCATTACTGCATCTACCAGATGCTTTATTAATCATGTGTTTTTTATTCGTTTTAGTTACTATTACTTTTCGTTGGAATATTCGAAAGTATTCATTTGAGGAACAAGTCATGAAGTTGCAAAAAGTTCCATTATTATCTAAGTGGATGAAATTGTATTGGACGAAAACTTTTTCACAAGAATTAGGAACGCTTCTCGCTAGTGGGTTATCTTTGCAGCTTGCCCTAAATGTACTGAGACAACAAAATTTCCAGGCATATTTACAAGTGATTTCAGAAAATATCTACTCATCGGTGTTAATTGGAGAATCTTTAAAACAAGCCGTAGAGATATCTGAATGTTTCATAGACGATTTTCCAACGTATATTTCGCATGGAGAAAGCAGTGGTCACTTAGCAAAGGAATTATTAATTTACAGCGATTTGTTAAATGAACAAACAGAAGCTTCTTTGACTAAGTCGCTATCATTTATTCAACCAATATTATTTGGAATCCTGGCTATTTGTATTTTGGCTGCTTACCTATCTATCTTGTTGCCAGTGTATGGAATGATCGATTTTATTTAATAAACTTATTGAAAATAAAAGGAGGAAGATGGTATGAAAAAATTCACATGTCAAAAAGGATTTACTTTAATTGAAATGATGGTAGTTTTACTGATCATCTCTGTCTTAATATTAATAGCTATTCCGAATGTAACGAAGCATTCAGCAACAATCGATGATAAGGGTTGCGAAGCCTATGTCAAAATGGTTCAAGGACAAGTTGAAGCTTATCGAATTGATGTAAAAGCTGTACCGACGCTTACTGACTTAACTGATAATGGCTATTTAAACGAAGGTGAGACGACATGTCCGAATGGTGCTGGGATTCAGATAGATGCCGCAGGTCTAGTAACAGAAGTTGTCCCTGGATAATCGAGGATATTCGTTAGTTGAATTACTTCTTGTGCTGACGATCGTTCTAATTATTAGTTCAAGTGCCGTCCATTTTAATAATCGCTATATTGAAAATCGAACATTTGAATTATTTTATAATCAACTAAAACTCGATGTTGCGCATATTCAAATGATTGCATTAACCGAAGAAAGGTATATGAAATTGGTTTTTGAAACAGGAGGAAGTCGATATGTAGGAAGGAAATCATTGTTTGATTCTATTTTCGAAAGGAAATTACCTCCTGGATATCGGTGGTCATCAAGTAGTACATTAAATGAGGTGTCTTTTCATCCAAATGGTACCGTTGTAAAGTTTGGGACATTGGCTTTTATTACACCTGATGGGATAAAAACCGTTCGTGTTTTTATAGGGAAGGGACGTATGGTGCTTGAATAGGAATCAAGGGTTTTCGTTCGTAGAAACAATCCTGACTGTCAGTATATTATTTATAGTTTTTGGGACGTTGCTGCCTTTAACAAATCAAATGAAGCTTCAATTAGCAGAAAAAAGACTAGAATTACATGTTGCCATTGCCAAAAATCAAGCTGCAACTGCTTTGCAAAATGGAACAATTTCTGGTGTCGTTAATCTCGATGCAGTGGATTATTCTTGGAGTTGGAGTCACCCTTCGCTTTGTGTGAATTATGTGTTTTTTGGAGAGAATCATGAATCATGCGATACCTACTAAGTTCTAAGGGATACACATTTATTGATGCGATTCTTCATCTTTCTGTTCTGATGCTCTTCTCACAGTTGATTTTATTTTATTCGATGTGGTTTAAACAAATAGAAAAACAGTTCTTTCATGCTGAACCAATTGAGTGGGAAATGTTTTCGCTCGATATAGAAAGTTCCGTATCGACAGTTACAACAATTGGCGAGCAAGTGAATCAAACCGGTGTACGTTTTGTTAAAAATGGAGAAGAGTTTGATATTGAATGCTACCAATCCCTCATTCGCAAACAGAAAAACCGTTTAGGTCATGAGCCGATGTTAACTGGTTTAAATTCATGCAAAATACAATTGATAGAGAATCAAGTATTAATAAAAGTAGAATTTGAAAATGGACGAAAAGAGGAACGTACATATGAAGTTTCTGTTTCCTCGCAATGAATCTGGCTTCTTGCTTCCAGTAGCTATTGTCTTGTTATTTATTGTATCCGGCGTGCTTTTATACTTCGTTACTTCTTACGTATCTCAGATGAATATTTATGAGATGTTGGAAAGTCATTATATATCTGCTACTATTAAAAAAATGGAAAGTCAGAGATAGTAGCGGTTTTGTTATGATTTGTAGTGAAGTAAGTGGGGTAGTAGTATGAAAAGAATTTACTTAATTGGTTTCATGGGATCAGGAAAAAGTGCAATAGGTCGTCGTTTGAGCTTTTTGCTTAAAATTCCTTATTACGACATGGATCAGGAAATAGTAAAAAAAATGGGCATGACCATCCCAGAAATTTTCGAAAGACACGGTGAACCTTTCTTTCGTCAACAAGAACATGAGTTTCTCAAAACGTTCCGAGATGAGTGGTGTATCGTATCAACTGGTGGCGGAGTAGCGGTGAATCCCAGCAATAGTAAACTAATGCGTCAAACAGGATTAGTGTTATTTCTAGATGCTACATTTCCTGATATTTGGAAGAGAATTTCGCGCGATGTGAACAGACCCATTGTACAGGCTTCAACTCGAGAACAGTTAGAAGCATTATATACAACGAGAAAAAGGTTTTATAAAGCAACCGCACACATAACGATTAGAACCGAAGGACGTACATTAAGACAAATAACTGAATATGCTGCATTCCAAGTTAATCGCCTAAAGTCGAATGATTTTTAATTCAACGATATAAACGTTCGTGTTTGAGCTATAAATAGAAAATAGTTTGCGCTTACTTCTATTCAATGTTAAGATATACACGAAGCGATACTTGCTTTCGTACATTGATTTCTTTATAAGCCAAAACATATGTTTTGGGCGGATGATTATACGGGGAGAGAACGCGCTAGTCGCGTCGCCGAAGGAGCAAGTAGTAGCTACGAATCTCTCAGGTAAAAAGAACTCGTATAGGACGCATCTCTGGAGAACGCTATGATATTTATAGCTACCAAAGAGGAAAGCCGATTTCAGGTAAACTTTCAGGTACCAGGACAGAGAATTCTCATTTAATGGGAATTCTCTGTCCTTTTTTTTAGAGTGACATGTTCTTGCAATTATTTCATGCGAAGAACGCTCTTATTTTATCACTCGTATCATCTATACCTAAAAGTACTACTTTTGCCCGTTATGAAAAGAGGAGGAAATTAAATTGTCGGAAAATTTAAAACGCACACCTTTATTTGATTCGTATAAAGCATACGGAGGGAAAACTATCGATTTTGGCGGATGGGAATTACCGGTTCAGTTTTCTAGTATTAAAGAAGAACATGAAGCTGTTCGAACAAAAGCTGGATTGTTTGATGTATCTCATATGGGGGAAATCATCGTTCGTGGTGAAGATAGCCTCGAGTACCTTCAAAAATTACTGACTAACGATGTGTCCAAGCTACAAAATGGACAAGCCCAATATACTGCAATGTGTTACGAAGATGGTGGCACAGTTGATGATTTACTTGTATATAAAATTAATCAAGGTGATTACTTACTAGTTGTAAATGCATCCAATATCGAGAAAGATTTTGAATGGATGATTAAGTTTATGATTGGTGATACGACAGTACATAATGTTTCAGATTCTTATGGTCAACTCGCGATTCAAGGACCACATGCAGAAAAAGTCCTTCAGCGTCTGACAAAAGAAGACCTAAGCGAAATAGGCTTCTTTAAGTTCAAAACTGATGTGAAAATTGGAGACTTCGATGCGTTAGTTTCACGTACAGGCTATACAGGTGAAGATGGTTTTGAAATTTACGCTACTCCTGAATCTATCATCGCATTATGGGACTTGATTCTCGAAGAAGGAAAAGAAGACGGTGTTGTTCCTTGTGGACTTGGCGCGAGAGATACACTTCGTTTTGAAGCGTGTTTAGCCCTTTACGGTCAAGAACTTTCACAAGATATTTCTCCACTTGAAGCGGGTATCGGTTTTGCGGTGAAATTGAAAAAAGAAGATGATTTTATTGGTCAAAAAGCTCTAGTTCAACAAAAAGAAGCAGGTATACCGCGTAAGTTAGTCGGTCTAGAAATGATTGATAAAGGTATACCTAGACATGGCTACAAGGTTTACAAAGATGACCAACAAATAGGTGAAGTGACGACAGGTACACAATCTCCGACGCTTAAGAAGAACATTGGCCTCGGCTTAATTGATAGTAATTTCATTGAACTTGGAACGGAAGTAGAAGTTGAAATTCGTGGTAAACGATTGAAAGCTGTTACTGTATCTACACCTTTTTATAAACGCCAAAAATAATAATTGTTGGAAAGAGGTCATGACCCAATGAAACATCGTTATTTACCAATGACAGAACAAGATCAAAAAGAAATGTTAGAAACCATTGGTGTTTCTTCTATAGATGAACTATTTTCTGACATACCTGAAAAAGTTCGTTTTCAAGGACAATATAATATTAAAGAAGCTAAATCAGAATCCTCTTTATTAAAAGAGTTATCTCAAATGGCTGCAAAAAATGCAGATAATAAGGCTTATGCTTCTTTCTTAGGGGCTGGTGTATATGATCACTACAAACCAATTATTGTCGATCATGTTATTTCTCGATCAGAATTTTATACAGCATATACGCCTTATCAGCCAGAAATTTCACAAGGCGAATTGCAAGCTATTTTTGAATTCCAAACTATGATTTGTGAATTAACAGGTATGGATTTAGCTAACTCTTCAATGTATGACGGAGGTACTGCGTTAGCTGAAGCTGGAACTCTAGCAGCTGGCCATACAAAACGTAAAAAACTTTTGATTTCTGGGGCTGTAAATCCTGAATCTCAAGATGTTGTTCGTATGTATGCGTTGGGTCAATCTATAGAAGTCGTTCAAATTCCTACTAAAAACGGAATAACTGACATTGACGCACTTAATGAAATGATCGATGAAAACACAGCGGCTGTATTAGTCCAATATCCAAACTTCTATGGTCAAGTTGAAGACTTACGCAAAATGGAAGGGATGACACATGAAGCAAAAGCTTTATTAGTTGTTTCTTCAAATCCACTTGCACTTGGCGTTTTAACTTCACCAGGAAAATTAGGGGCTGATATCGTAGTTGGTGACGCTCAACCATTTGGTATTTCAGAATCATTCGGTGGACCTCACTGTGGATACTTCGCAGTAACATCAAAATTAATGCGCAAAGTGCCTGGTCGTTTAGTAGGTGAAACTACTGATGAAGTGGGTCGTCGTGGTTATGTATTGACACTACAAGCGCGTGAACAACATATTCGTCGTGATAAAGCTACTTCAAATATCTGTTCAAACCAAGCGCTAAACGCACTTGCTGCTTCAGTGGCTATGACAGCTCTTGGTAAAAAAGGTGTGCAAGAAATTGCTACACAAAATATTTTAAAAACCAATTATGCTAAAAAAGCGTTTGAAGCAGCAGGATTTGAAGTATTGTATCAAGGTGCACATTTCAATGAAATCGTTGTTAACGTCAAGGGGTCTGTATCTGCACTGAACAAAGAGTTATTTAAAGCAGGTATTATTGGTGGATTTGACTTGGGTAAAGTAGATGAAAACTTAGAAGGACATGCGTTAATCGCTGTTACAGAACAACGAACAAAAGAAGAAATCGATGCGCTTGTGCAAGAAATGGGGTCTTTCCATGCATAAAGATAATCAACCACTAATTTTTGAAATCACAAAACCAGGCAGAATTGGCTATAGCTTGCCAGATCTTGATATTCCAGAAGTAGATTTATCAACTTTATTACCAGAAGGTTTACTACGAGAAGAAGCTGCGGAGCTTCCAGAAGTATCTGAACTTGATATTATGAGACATTATACAGCACTTTCGAAGCGTAATCATGGTGTTGATTCAGGGTTCTACCCACTTGGATCATGTACGATGAAATACAATCCGAAGATCAATGAATCTGTTGCTCGTTTCCCTGGATTTGCAAACATTCATCCACTTCAAGATGAAGAAACAGTTCAAGGTGCAATGGAATTAATGTACGATTTGCAAGAGCATTTAATTGAAATAACAGGTATGGACGATTTGACACTGCAACCTGCAGCTGGAGCACACGGTGAATGGACTGCTCTTATGATGATTCGCGCATTCCACTTAGCGAATGGTGACACTCAACGAACTAAAGTTATTGTCCCTGACTCTGCTCATGGAACTAACCCTGCGTCTGCAACAGTTGCTGGCTTCGATACGATAACAGTTAAGTCAGACGAAAATGGATTAGTTGACTTAGAAGATTTAAAACGTGTAGTTGGCGACGATACAGCAGCATTGATGTTGACGAATCCAAATACTCTTGGATTATTTGAAGAAAACATTTTAGAAATGGCTGCAATCATCCATGGTGTTGGCGGTAAATTGTATTATGACGGCGCTAACTTAAACGCAGTTATGTCTAAAGCGCGACCAGGAGATATGGGCTTTGACTGTGTTCACTTAAACTTGCATAAAACCTTCACAGGTCCACACGGTGGGGGTGGTCCCGGTTCAGGTCCAGTCGGCGTGAAAAAAGACTTGATCCCGTTCTTACCAAAACCAGTTTTAGTGAAGACAGAAGAAGGTTATCACTTCGACTACAATCGTCCACAATCAATCGGACGAGTTAAGCCTTTCTATGGAAACTTTGGTATTAACGTACGTGCCTATACGTATATCCGTTCAATGGGTCCAGATGGTTTGAAAGCTATTACTGAATATGCAGTACTTAATGCAAATTATATGATGCGTCGATTACAACCACATTTTGACTTGCCATATGATCGTCATTGCAAGCATGAGTTCGTATTAAGTGGTCGTCGTCAAAAGAAATTAGGTGTTCGTACGCTCGACATGGCGAAACGTCTGCTTGACTTTGGCTACCATCCACCTACAATTTACTTCCCATTAAATGTGGAAGAAGCGATGATGATTGAACCAACTGAAACGGAGTCGAAGGAAACGCTAGATGCATTTATTGATGCGATGATTCAGATTGCGAGAGAAGTTGAAGAAAATCCAGAAATCGTTCAGCAAGCACCTCATACAACTGTTATTAAACGTTTAGATGAGACTAAAGCTGCTCGTACTCCAGTATTACGTTATAAAAAAGCATAATCAATAAAGGAACTGTTCTAAAAGTCATAAATATGACTAAGGACAGTTCCTTTTTTATATTTAGTGCGGTAGATTTCCGTTGCAACGTACTTTCATGTTTCGAAGCTAGCGAAGCGATGCAGAAACAGCCGGTCGCTTTCCGCGGGCATGCCTCAGCCTCCTCGACGAGCAAGCTCGCCTGGGGGTCTTCAGCTCATGCTATTCCCGCTGGAGTCGCCGTCTTCCACTCCAATCAACCTTAAGTTCATCATGTGCTATTCAGAAATTATTAATGGTTACAATGTTCAAATATAGGTGTAGATAAAAGACTCATGTTTCTCCACTTATTTTTATATTAGGGACTTATGAGACAGCCCCCTTTTTATGATTAGTTTCACTTTTTTAAGGATTTATTAAATTAATGTGATTATTTTATTATCATCCAATCGCATTTGCCGCACGTTTAGCATGAGAACTCAAGTGTGAAAAACAATAAAAAATGGGCGAGTAGGATTAAACAGACTGTGAATGGGAATAAAACACTCGCTGGTGGAAAAAAATCAAAATGAATGCAAATAACTACAGCTAAAACAATACCTATTCCATATTTCGACCATTTAATAAATACTTGTGGGTAGTCGCGAATCTACTCTTTTGTATGTTTTTAATATCTATATTCTTTAATATCAATATTGAAGCAGAAAGAGGGCGAAATTGCATCTTCGACCGAATATTTATTTAAAGAAACCTTCTATTCTTTAGTTAACCATACCAACGACAATGTGTGCGTTCAGGTGGCAAGGGAGCGAAGGATGCAATCCCGCCGTAGGATAATCTAACAGAGAGGGGATGGGCGAGTGACGTAGTCACAAGCCCATCCCCTTTATTTTCTAGATTATTGTGCAGCAGGTAAAGCCTCCGAAGCGGCCTGGAAACCTGTCACCGACATGGTGAATTTTAACGGCTCTGTTAAAGCACCGATAACCATCTTTTCCATAGCATTATTAAAAGCCGATTGAACCTTCATCGTCTTCCCAGTCGTTCTTTTTGGATCGTTTATTTTGTTTTTGAAGTTCTTTTATGCGCTCTTCGAAAGCCAGTTCACCATCATAATGCCAGTTTAAGGCTACTGACATATATAATTCGTTTAATTGAGAAATCGATAAGCCTTTTGTCAAGCGAGCCATATCTTTGACTTGTTGTTTTGAGAAGATATCCTTCAAATCAAGTTTTCGCAAGTACTGTTCACGTACTTGAATGGAAGGAGCCGGTATTTCGTATGCTCGGTCAAAACGTCCAGCACGATTAATCAGCGCAGGATCGATTTTTTCAGGGTAGTTTGTCGTTCCTATAATAAATAACCCTTCTCTAGATTGCGTACCATCCAGCGTGTTTAAAAAGACAGAACGCGTATATTCAGGCATAGAGTCAATGTCCTCAATGACAAGAATGGCTGGTGCTAGTCTTGTGACAATGCCAAAGACTTCTTGTATAGAATGACTTCCAGTAAACTCTGTAATCTGCCAATACACTACAGGGGCGTTTGTTGAGCCAGTGATAGACTTCACTAACGTTGTTTTTCCGTTGCCGGGAGAACCATAAAGTAAAATACCACGCTTATAAGGCAAGCCATATTCTTTAAAGAATTGGCCATCTGCTGTGAAAAATTGATCAATTGAACGGAAGATATCTTGTTTCACCGACTCCTTAAGCATAACCTCTTCACGACTTACAACAGAATGTTCACCGTAATTGCGTCGTTTTACACCATCTTCCGTATCCACTAAAAATGTAACCGACTGCATTAACATCTGTCTTAATTTCTCGTTAATATCTTGTAGGAAGGCTAAAGCCTTTTCAGGAGACTGGGCATAACAATGCATTTCTGGCCAGGTGTGGTCGATAGTATAAAACGTGACAATTGTTAGGGCTACTTCATGATCCGGGAAATAAATAAGTTGATTTTCAAACGTATTAATTACTTTTAAGTGGCTTTCATTTGCATCTTCGGAAGTTGTCCCTATTTTTCCTAGGGTTCGAGTCTCGTATATGTGACAAAGTGACTCGTACTGAAGAAGGCCTTTTTCCATCATTTCAAGGACGTTGGTATCAAGTTGAGAAATGGTTTCACCAATATAGATATGTTGCCATTGTCCGGATAACCTTTTTTCTAGCATGGCAATAATGCGTTTGGATACGAATGCTAGGTCTTCGTAATGGGGAAGAGTTTGTCTCGTATCTTCAAGGTGTGAAATAAGCGTATGTGGTTTCATAATGGCCTCCCATTTAATATGACTCAATTATAACGCTGAAGTTGAAAAAAAGTTCCTCCAATTGGAAGAACTTTTGTTGGTATTTATTTAGCTTTAATTTTACCAGTCCATTGACGGAAGCCGCCTTGTAATTGATAAATTTGCGTATAACCTTTTTTCTTAAGAAACAATGCCGTACGTGAACTTCTTGCGCTATTTTGGCAGTACAAGTAAACAGGCTTGTCTGAACGAATTTCTTTAAAACGTTGACGCATTTGTGAAGATGGAATGTTACGTGCACCTAGAATGTGACCGCCATCAAATTCTTTTGGTTCACGAACGTCTACGAGTTGAGCTTTTCGGTACCCCTCAATAAACTGTTCTTGAGTTAATCCTGAAACAGCTTTTTTCAAACGAAGTGACGATATTATAAAATAAACCACTAAACCAATTAAAGCAGCACTGATAATATATATTAATGTCAAAACAACTTCCCCTTTCTCTCTATGTTTGTATTATACTATTTTCTTGTGAGAAAACCCATCTTTTTAAAGGTTAATTGATGGATTTTACAGTCAAAATAATTTCAAACAACAAGATAATGCGCTTAATAGAATTTCAAACATACAGAAAATAAAGTATGAAAAGGTTATGAATGAAAGATCTATATTTACAAATATCCTGCAAAGTTTATAAAAATAATTTAGTAGCCACAAGACATTTGGTTTGTTAATATGAAAAGCATTGTGAGGGGGAAATTATATGTCCAAACCGACCTGGTATTTTATTAATTCCGGTGCTTGTCGTCCATCTTTTAATATGGCTTTAGATGAAGCATTATTAGATTGGCATAGCGAGGGACGTATGCCTCCTATTGTACGTTTTTATGGATGGAATCCTGCCACATTATCAATCGGCTACTTTCAAAATGTGAACAAAGAAATTAATATGGAAGAAGTTAAAAAGCATAACTTAGGTTTTGTCCGTCGTCCTACAGGTGGGCGAGGTGTATTACATGAACATGAATTAACATATAGCATTATTGTTAGTGAAGATTATCCGAATATGCCAGCTACAGTTACGGAAGCATATCGGGTATTAAGTGAAGGATTATTAATTGGCTTTCAAAAACTTGGCCTTGATGCTTATTTCTCTGTACCTGATACAGATGAAAAGAAAAGTGATTTAAAAAATCCGAAAAGTGCTGTTTGTTTTGACGCTCCATCTTGGTATGAGCTAGTGGTTGAAGGCAAAAAAGTAGCCGGAAGTGCACAAACAAGACAAAAAGGTGTCATTCTACAACATGGGGCGATATTGCTTGATTTAGATGAAGATAAACTCGTTTCTCTATTTAATTATCCATCTGAAGAAGTAAAAAAACGTGTTCGTAGAGGATTACCCGAAAAAGCAGTAGCTATCAATCGTTTACGTGAAACACCCGCGTCGATGGAGGAATGTGTCGAAGCTTTTAAGACGGGATTTGCAGAAGGATTAGATGTTAATCTTGAGCCCTATGCTCTAACAAAAGAGCAAATCGAATATGTAAAAGCGCTAGAATCGAGACGCTATGCGCATGACGATTGGACGTTTAGAAAATAGTAGTTACAAAGAACTATTTTTATAATAAACTTGATAATAAAGACCTATAGACGTTGCGTATGTATGTTCGACCATACATGCGCTTCAATTGATTTAAGCATCAACATATAGTAATATATTTAAGTATCAACACTACATATTGTGTTTTTTTGAATACTTAGGAGGAATGAAGTATGGTACTAGTTTCTAAAGAAGACGTCAAGTTAAACATTGAGAATTTAAATAAAGACATTGCATTATTCCCTCAAGTACATCCAATTACGGCAGACATGAAGTTAACACACAAAGGTGTTTCTCGTTTAGTCATGCTCGATCGCTACTCGTTTAAAGACATGTCAAAAGAAACTTTGAAAGCAGGAGACTTCGTCGTATTAACAGTAAAAGAAGATCCTAAATTCCCAGCTCGAGGATTAGGCTACATCGTTTCAATTGACAGAGACACAAATAAAGCAAAAGTTTTAATTGAAGAAGATTACCGTAGTGCCATTGATGATCCGACAGAACAACAACTTGGAATCGTTAGCCGTTCAATTCATGTAATTGAAAAACCACTGGAAGTCTATTATGAACAAATTGCCAAACGTAATGCAACGGGTTTAGCATCAGTTGAAACAACAGAAGAAAAGAAAAGAGAATGGTTCCAAAAGTTTTATGAACAATTGGTTGCTTTAAAATTTATTCCTGCCGGACGAGTACTTTATGGAGCGGGAGCAGGTACCGATGTTACATATTTTAACTGTTACGTAATGCCATTTGTACCCGATTCACGTGAAGGTATTTCGGATCATCGCAAACAAGTGATGGAAATCATGAGTCGAGGCGGAGGCGTTGGAACGAATGGTTCAACGCTTCGTCCAAGAAACACGCTTGCGAAAGGTGTTAACGGAAAATCGTCAGGCTCCGTATCATGGTTAGACGATATCGCGAAGTTAACACATCTTGTAGAACAAGGTGGCAGCCGACGAGGCGCACAAATGATTATGCTAGCTGATTGGCATCCAGATATTGCTGAATTTATTATTTCTAAAATGCAAAACCCGAGAATTCTTCGCTTTTTAATCGAGAATACAGAAGATGAAACCATCAAAGAACTTGCGAAGGAAAAACTCAACTTTAAAGCGTTATCTCAACAAGAAGAAGCTATGTATCAAGGGATAGTTAATTATAAACATATTCCTGGACTTGGCGGATTTAGTGATGGAATTATACGTGATGCAGAAACAAAATTACTAGATGGTGGTACTTATAGCGTTAACAACTCAGAGTTTTTAACTGGTGCTAATATCTCAGTCACGTTAACTGATGACTTTATGAAAGCGGTAGAATTAGAAGGTGATCATGCACTTCGATTCCCATCCGTCGAATCATACTCTTCTGAAGAAATGGCTATTTACAATGGCAAGTGGCATGAAATTGGTGACGTTCGTGAGTGGGAAAAACAAGGTCATAGTGTTCGCACTTATCGCACGATGAAGGCGAAAGACTTATGGAACTTGATTAACATTTGCGCAACTTATTCTGCTGAACCTGGTATTTTCTTTATTGATAATGCGAATGAAATGACCAATGCAAAAGCTTATGGACAACAGGTTGTAGCAACGAACCCTTGTGGAGAACAACCATTAGCACCATATTCAGTATGTAACTTGGCAGCTGTTAATTTAGCGCAATTTGCTCAAAAAGAGTCTAAAACAGTCGATTTTGAAGGCTTAAAAGAAACGGTTCGTGTCGGTGTACGTATGCAAGATAACGTGATTGATGCAACACCTTACTTCTTAGAAGAGAACGAAGTACAAGCCCGTGGTGAACGTCGTGTAGGTCTTGGTGTTATGGGACTAGCTGACCTACTAATTTATTGTGAAAAAGAATATGGTTCAGATGAAGGTAATGTATTAGTTGACCAAATTTTTGAAACAATTGCTGTGGCAGCATATGAAACTTCTGCTGAACTTGCGAAAGAACGTGGCAGTTTCCCATTCTTACAAGGTGAAACGGAAGAAGAAACAAATCGATTACGCCAAGCATTTATTAATACAGGCTTTATGAAAAAAATGGCCCCACATGTACGTGAAGCGATTATTGAAAATGGAATTCGCAACTCTCACTTATTAACTGTTGCGCCGACTGGATCAACAGGAACAATGGTTGGAGTTTCAACAGGATTAGAACCTTATTTCTCTTTCACTTATTACCGTAGTGGACGTTTAGGTAAATTCATTGAAGTAAAAGCAGATATTGTGCGTGAATACTTAGAAGCAAATCCACATATAGATCCGAATAATTTGCCAGAGTGGTTTAAAGCATCGATGGAATTAGCACCAGAAGCTCATGCTGATGTGCAGTGTATTATTCAACGTTGGATTGATAGTTCTATTTCCAAGACAGTAAATGCACCACGTGGCTATACAGTAGAGCAAGTACAAGGTGTTTACGAACGACTGTATCGTGGTGGAGCTAAAGGTGGGACGGTGTATGTTGATGGAAGTCGAGATGCACAAGTGTTGACACTAAAAGCTGAAGAAAATGTAATGGATGAACATCATTATGAAGAAAAAGTTATGGACAATCGTCCGATTGTATTAGTAGATACGATTCAAGCTCTACGTTCAACGACAGTAACAATTGGATCTGAAGCTGGTAACAGATGTCCAGTATGTAGACAAGGTACAGTCGAAGAAATGGGTGGCTGTAATACCTGTACAGGTTGCGGTGCTCAACTTAAGTGTGGTCTGTAAGCTAACATAAACGATAGATAAATAAAAAACGGACATTGTATCTACTTGATACAATGTCCGTTTTTTATTTCTATTTATTTTTGAAATATCACGATAACTATGAATAGAGTGAGTGACAACCGTCAAAAATGGGATGATAGAAAGGAATGTGATTTGAATGAAAGGTACTCATTTCCTATGGATATCAACTGCACATGCTCTCGTTTTTACAAGTATATTAGGTTTTCTTCATGTTTTTAAATTCATTAAATGGCATCCTTTAAACTGGACAGATAATTTTCAAATATTTCCCCATTCTCACGTTTCAATCAAGTGGATGCTTACATTTTTAATCGTTTTTTTCATCATAAATATTGTGACGGGATTATTTCTGCTAGTCAAAAAAATGCCGGCCATCGCTACTTCTATTGTCGTTGGCTTTGCCGTTTGGCTTTTGTTGGAATGGGCAATATACAAAAATTTTTCCCATATCAAATGGCACTCTATTCCGATGTTAACGGTTATTTTATTAATTTGCCGAGCATTAGCTGAAACAATTGTATATTACGACAGAACTGTATATGATGACGAACGAAAGTAGTTGCCGCCCTTCTTTGTTGTGATAAAATGAAGGGGGAACGATTTTAACTAGGGGGAATAATGTGAAGATTCTATGTTTGAATGGACCGAATTTAAATCGGTTAGGAAAACGTGAACCAGCAATTTATGGATCAGAAACATTAGAAGATGTGCAGCATTCGTTAACAACTTACGCTGATCAATCAAATGTTCAGATGGAATGTAAACAATCGAATCATGAAGGTGAGCTTATCGATTGGCTTCACCTAGCAGAAGATACTGAGATTGATGGGATTATTTTTAATCCTGGAGCATACACACATACAAGTTATGCGATTAGGGATGCCATTGCATCTATTTCTATTCCTGTTATTGAAGTTCATATTTCGAATATTCATAGCAGAGAAAGTTTTCGTCATCAATCAGTATTGGCAGCCGTGTGTGAGGGTCAAATTTGCGGACTTGGAACATTTGGTTATACGTTAGCACTAGAAACATTTTTACATAGAAGAAAAGGGGAATCTTAAATGGAGAAATTATCTAAATTACGTCAAGCTCTTGTCGAACACCAGATTGATGCTTTGTTAATTACAAGTGGCTACAATCGCAGATACATAACAGGTTTTACTGGAACAGCGGGAGTTGCAATTGTTTCACAAGAACAAGCTGTTTTTATTACAGATTTCCGTTATACAGAACAAGCAGAATCAGAAATTAATGGCTTTGATATTGTCCAACATTCTAAGACTCTTATTGAAGAAGTAAGTGTGCAGTTAGAAAAACTAGGTGCTAAAAAAGTAGGCTTTGAGAAAGATGACATGACTTATGCCATGTTTGAAAGCTATCAAAAAGCTGTCAAAACAGAGCTTGTACCTGTTTCTGGGCTAATTGAGAAGATCCGCTTGATTAAGACGCCTCAAGAGATTAAGATTATTAAGGCTGCCGCGGACATTGCAGACGCGGCTTTTGACCATATCATTACGTTTATCACTGCTGGAAAAACAGAATTAGAGGTTTCAAATGAACTAGAGTTCTTTATGCGTAAACAAGGGGCTTCTTCATCTTCTTTTGATATTATCGTGGCATCTGGTCTTCGTTCAGCCTTACCACACGGTGTAGCTACGGATAAAATTATTGAAAAAGGTGATTTTGTTACATTGGACTTCGGTGCATTGTATAATGGATATGTATCGGACGTAACGAGAACAGTTGCCATTGGTGAACCAAGTGATCACTTGAAAGAAATTTATCAAATTGTTCTAGATTCACAAATGTTAGCCTTGGAAAAAATTAAACCAGGCATGACAGGGATTGAAGCGGACGCAGTTGCTCGAGATTATATTAAATCAAAAGGGTACGGAGAAGCATTTGGTCATTCTTTAGGACACGGGATTGGTTTAGAAGTGCACGAAGGACCTGGCTTATCATTCCGTTCGGATGTTGTTCTTGAAGAAGGAATGGTCATTACAATTGAACCTGGGATTTACTTGCCGGGTGTCGGTGGCGTTCGAATTGAAGATGATTCAGTCGTGACCTCAACAGGAAATAGCAAATTAACACATTCTACAAAAGAGTTACTTATCTTATAATTTGGAGGAACAAACATGATTTCAGTAAATGATTTTAAAACAGGTTTAACAATAGAAGTAGATGGTGGCATTTGGCGCGTTCTAGACTTCCAACATGTAAAACCAGGTAAAGGTGCAGCATTCGTACGTTCTAAATTACGCAACATTCGTACTGGTGCAGTGAATGAAAAAACTTTCCGCGCTGGAGAGAAAGTTGAAAAAGCTCAAATTGATAATCGTAAAATGCAATATTTATACGCAAACGGCGATGTTCACAATTTCATGGACACTGACACGTATGAACAAATCGAACTTGATTCTAAACAAATCGAGTATGAATTGAAATTCTTACGTGAAAACATGGAAGTTCAAATTATGCAGTACCAGGGTGAAACATTAGGAGTTGAATTACCAAACTCAGTTATTTTAATTGTTGCTGAAACAGAGCCTGGTATTAAAGGTGATACATCAAGTGGTGGTACGAAAACAGCAGTTTTAGAAACTGGACTTTCAGTACAAGTACCATTCTTTATCAACGAAGGCGATAGACTAATCATTAACACTTCAGAAGCGGCTTACGTTTCAAGAGCACAATAAAACAAGAGTTGCCATTTGCATATCATGCAAATGGCAACTTTTTTTCATGTATTTAGCTAGTTGAGCATAAGATGAAGAGACAGAGGAGGGGACAAGTCGGAATTTATGGACGTAATTCGAGTGGCAGGAATTGGATTAATTCTTGCGTTGTTGCACCTTTTCTTTGAACAAACAGGGAAAAAAGAATTTACATTTTTTTTATTTGTTTTTGGTTATCTTTACATGACGGTTGAAATGTTGCGTTTTCTTCGTTATTTCTTTGAAGAAATCACTGCTTTTTTCGAATGGCTCACCATTTCGGTGTAAGTTATGCAGATTATTCTAGTCACGATAGTGATTATTTTCCTGATGCTGTTGCTACAACAAATTCTTCCACAGTTCACACCTCTTCTTCTTAGTTTTTTCTTTTTTATCTTACTCTCTAATATTTTGTTTCAAATGCTCATTCCTATTGTGCGAACAGTTCTCGAGCAAGCTCCAAAAGAAGCTCTCCCCATAATAAGAGTTTTAATTATATCTGTTTTTCTTACGTTTATAGGTGAAGCTCTGTCTGAATGGAGCAAGAATTTAAATTTGAATGCGCTTAGTCCACTTATATCTATTAGTTGCCACTTATTAATACTGACGTATTGGTTGCCACTTATCCAACAAATGTTTACGACTCTATCGCGGCTTTTGATCGACTAATTCAGGTAATTGAGGGGGTGAGATGGTTCATGCTTGAACCCTTATATGCCTATATTTTTGGCGTAACCAAATACTTTATCGTTCTTCTTATTGCCATCATTTTTGGTATGATACTCGATATTTTATTTCCTCAAGGAAAGCGTTGGACAAGGCTAGCCCTTTTTTGCATAGCGGTGTTATATACTCTTACTCCGGCAATAGAGGCGATGCATGAAATGCAGCAGTTTGCCAAACAAATGATTACTGTATTTATGAGTGTTTATCCGGTGTTAACGGCTGGTTTGCTAATGAATAGTGGAACGATGGCTTTTTCAATTTGGAATCCAGCCTTATATGTATTTATTCAGTTTACAGTGGTATTAACTGAAAAAATTCTTATTCCATTGTTAATGACAACAATATTGCTTGATTTTATTAGTCGGTTTCATCCAGCAACACCCTTTACGAAACTGACAGATATTATTCGAACCTCTTTGCTCAGTATTGTTTCTGCAGTTGTTGTTATTTATAGTTTTTTTATCTCAGTCCAAGGCTTTATTTCATGGAATATTTCTAGTGTTGTCACCGAACCAATTAAGAAAATCATTCAGCAAAACATTCCTTTCGTTGGATCCTTCTTAACAGAAAGTCTAAGTACATTTACTCGGTTTTCATCATCTATCACGTCGATTACCGGTGGTGGTATTGCTTTTTCGATTTTACTCGTGGTATTAATCCCCACACTAAAAACGATAAGCGTGGCCTTTTGTTATCGATTAGTGGCTGCCATCATTGAACCATTTGGTCCTGAAGATTTAGCTAGCTTTTTAGATGATATAGGTAAATCTATATTTGTGTTAAGTATCTTGTCATTTCTCATTGCGTTTGCGTTTTTCTACACCGCAATTTTTGTTGTTATTTTGGTGAAATTTTCACTTCTAATGAGGGGTGCATGATGTCCGAGTGGTTAAAGGGATTAGTGTTTATTATTTTGGTAAGCGAAATCCTACAGGCAGTTTTCTCAGACACAGATTCCAGTGATAACTTGGAACAATATACAAAATTAGGACTGGCCATATACATGATGTTATTTATCTCTTCATTTTTCTATGAATAGTTGAGGAATGAGTTTCATATAGTTTATCAAATGCCTGTCTCACTTAAGAGAGGAGCGTGATTCCATCCATTAAAACGAATCGAATGAAAAGCGGACTCCTGCTCGCAAGCCTCTTGGTATTCTTGGTGTTTTTCTTATTTAATGAAACCATTTTCACCAAGCAATCTTACACAACCAGTCAGTCAGAAGATCCGGCAACACAAGAACAATCATTGGAAAAAGCGTTGGAAAAAATGGCTGGGGTAGGTGAAGTCGAATTATTTTTTTATACAGGCACGAACGAGCCTCTTCAAACAGTTTCGGAAAAACCTAGTTTTGCCTTGTTTGATCCGAAGACAGAGGAACAAACAAAGATCCAATCTGTATTAGTTGTCGCAAGAGGAGCGGATCAAGCTCAAACCAGATTAAAGCTTACAAAATATTTATCGGCTGTATTAATACTGCCGGAACATCGAATTGTCGTCGTCCCGATGGATGAGAAAGGGGTTTCTAAATGAAAGTCAAAAAACGTACAGTGTGGATGCTAACTTTATTAAGTCTAGTAGCAGTAATTTCGGTGTATTACGTGCAAGAGCCCAACAATATGCCCTTTGATGGTTTAGCTATTTTCTCAGATGAAGCAACTGATCAAATGAAAGTCGATGATGGAGCTAAAGATGAGTCAGTGACACCAGTATATGCTCAAAGTGCGTTATTTGAAGAAATGAGAATGGAAGCTTCAAACGAACGTAGTCAGTTAAAAGAACAACTTACTACAAAAATTACGTCAAATGAAATGAATGCTGATGAAATTAATGAAGCTTATAGTGAGATGGAAGATTTAACAGTTCGCGAAACCACAGAAGCCATGCTTGAAATGCTGATTCGCTCATTAGGGTATTCAGATGCTCTAGTTCAAACAGAGACCGGAAAAGTTAAAGTTATGGTCATCGCGGACGAACTAGGTAAATCGCAAGCAAACGCGATTATCCACATCGTCAAAAAAGAGTGGGAAGATGCAAAAACAGTAAGTGTAACATTCCAACCAGCTTCATAATTATTGAAAAGGGCCAATATTGGTCCTTTTTCTTTTGTATTCATCATTTCCTCTTACAAACCCTCATGCTTTCCGATTTCTCTATTCCTTCTTCTAAATTAAGCTTTAAGGACGCTTTTTATATTTCGTATTAAGACCAACTCACAAAGAATTTTTGGTTATCTATTTCAAATTTTCTCAATAACGACTAAAATAGAATAGGAACCTAATTCGATACATGGTAAGGGGAGTTTTGAATGTTGAAAATACAAGAAATTCGTGAAATTATTAAATTAATTGATCATTCATCTATTGATGAGTTTAGTTACGAAGCAGAAGGTACAAAAGTTAAACTCAAAAAGAATAGTGTTAATGGATCAACTGAACAAGTCGTATCTCAAGCTAAACCTGAGGCAGCAGTAGCTGTGGCACAGGTGCCAGTAGAAACTACACAAGCACCAGTTGCCGCACCAACTTCAAATGAATCAGTTGCACACTCTGAGCAGAATGAATCAGCTGTAAATGATGATTCTCTTCATAAAATCAAATCTCCAATGGTAGGAACATTCTATGCATCTTCTTCTCCTGATGCTCCAGCATTCGTACAAGTTGGGGATAAAGTAAATGAAGATGGAATCGTATGTATCGTAGAAGCGATGAAATTATTCAAT
This sequence comes from Paenisporosarcina sp., assembly GCF_049671445.1. Classification (GTDB taxonomy): domain Bacteria; phylum Bacillota; class Bacilli; order Bacillales_A; family Planococcaceae; genus Paenisporosarcina. The sequence continues at coordinate 124,591 of NZ_JBATUX010000064.1, forward strand.
GAAATCGAAGCAGAAGTGTCTGGCGAGATTGTAGAAATTTTAGTAAAAGATGGACAACTCGTAGAGTACGGCCAACCTCTGTTCTTAGTAAAAGCGAACTGAGGGGGAATACATGATGAAAAAAGTATTAATTGCTAATCGTGGTGAAATTGCGGTACGTATTATTCGTGCGTGCAAAGAGTTAGATATCGAAACAGTAGCAGTTTATTCAGAAGCCGATAGAGATGCATTACATGTGCAAATGGCAGACGAGGCGTATTGTATAGGGCCACATCTTTCGAAAGATAGCTATTTAAATTTCAGCAATATTATTAGTGTAGCAAAATTAACGGGGTGCGACGGAATTCACCCGGGTTATGGATTTTTAGCTGAGAATGCGAACTTCGCTGAGCTTTGTGAACAATGTAATATCACATTTATTGGCCCAACTTCCGATGCTATATCCCGAATGGGTACGAAAGACGTAGCACGTGAAACAATGCGTAAAGCAGGTGTACCAGTTGTACCTGGTTCTACTGGTATTGTTGCAGATGAAAACGACGGTTTAGAAATAGCCCGTAAAATCGGTTTCCCAGTCATCATTAAAGCAACAGCTGGTGGTGGGGGTAAAGGGATTCGCGTAGCACGTACAGAAGAAGAGTTGGTAAAAGGTATTCAAATCACTCAAAAAGAAGCAGCGGCTGCTTTTGGTAATCCGGGTGTTTATATTGAGAAGTTTATTGAAATCTTCCGCCATGTAGAAATTCAAGTTTTAGCAGATAGTTTCGGCAATGCCATTCATTTGGGTGAACGCGATTGTTCAATTCAACGTCGTATGCAAAAACTAGTAGAAGAAGCACCTTCTCCAGCACTTTCCCCTGAGATTCGTAAACAAATGGGAGATGCAGCTGTAAAAGCAGCTATTGCTGTTAATTATCGCAGCGCTGGAACAGTTGAATTTATTTTTGACCACATTAATCAAAAGTTTTACTTTATGGAAATGAATACACGTATTCAAGTTGAACATCCTGTAACTGAAATGGTGACAGGTATTGATTTAATTCAACAACAATTAAAAGTAGCTTCTGGTGAAAAATTAGCCTACACACAAGATGATGTGAAAATTAAAGGGTGGGCAATTGAATGCCGCATAAACGCGGAAAACCCGAATAAAAATTTCATGCCTTCTGCAGGTAAAGTGGAAATGTATTTAGCACCAGGTGGATATGGTGTACGCGTGGATTCTGCAATGTATTCGGGTTACAGCATACCTCCATACTATGACTCAATGGTCGCTAAACTAATTACTTTTGCGGATACACGTGAAGAGGCAGTGTCCAAAATGAAACGTGCATTGAGTGAATTTGTAATTGATGGAGTTCATACGACCATTCCTTTCCATGCAAAACTAATGGATCATGAAGTATTTAAATCAGGTGATTTCGATACGAAGTTTTTAGAAAAATATGATGTTATGAATTCGTAAGAAAGGATGATTTTAATGGCTGAGAAAACAGCAACGGCATATTTACAAATGACTCCTGCAGGTAAAGAAGAGTTAGGGAAGATTGAAGTAGCACCAGAAGTTTTAGAAGTAATTGCTGGAATTGCAACTACTGATGTAGAAGGCGTTGCCGGGACACGTGGTAGTTTTGCTACTGGCGTGGCAGAACGTTTGGGTAAAAAAGTTCATGGTAAAGGCATTAAAACTGAGTTGACTGATAAAGGTCTATTTGTAGAAATTTATTGCACAGTAAAATACGGTGCATCTATTCCTGTAGTAGCAAAAGAAGTTCAAAGCCAAGTGCGTCAAGCGATTTTGAATATGACATTACTTGAAACTCAAGAAGTAAACGTTCATATTACTGGTGTTCAATTTGAGCAGTCTAAAGAAACTACAACGGAATAATTCAGTACATCGTTCGGCACGTCCGAACGATGTTTTTTTCTGAACATTCGAACTTCCTGTCGAGTATGTCTTGTATGCAGAAATTATGCTATGATGTGTTCGAATGCATTTAAAAGGAGACTATCCCATGAAACGTAGAGAAGCTCGTGAAAAAGCGTTGCAAACTTTGTTTCAGTTAGAAAACACAGAGTTGACAATAGAAGATGCGATGAGCCATGTATTAGAAGGCCAAAACGATCCTTTCTATGAAAAACTTGTTCGTGGCACGACTGAACAATTAGCGCAAATAGATGAATCACTGAAAACAAAATTAGAAAATTGGTCACTAGATCGTTTACCTAAAATTGAACGAACCGTTTTACGCTTAGCTGTGTACGAATTGTTATTCATGCAAGATGCACCTTCTAGAGTTGTAATGAATGAAGCGATTGAACTTTGTAAAACATTTGGAGATGACAAATCAAGCAAGTTTGTTAATGGCGTACTATCCAAATATGCTGTTGAGTCTTCTAACTGATAACAGGGGGAATACTAACATGTCAAGTGAATTAATTAGTGGAAAAGTAATTGGACAAGAGATACGAAATGAATTAACTGAACGTATCAGTAACTTGAAAAACCAGAGCATAACACCGGGCTTAGCAGTTATCTTAGTAGGTAACAACTCTGCATCGAAAACATATGTTTCCAATAAACAAAAAACATGTGAAGCACTTGGCATGCATTCTCGTTTAATTTCATTTGAATCAGACTTAAACGAGCATGAACTAGTGGAAGCTATTCATTCACTTAATAATGATCCTGACATTCATGGGATTTTAGTCCAACTACCTCTACCAATTCAAATTACTGAAGCGAATGTATTAGCTGCGATTTCTCCTGACAAAGATGTGGATGGTTTTCATCCCATTAATGTAGGGAAAATGATGCTCGGACAAGAGACGTTTCTTCCTTGTACTCCATATGGTGTCATGAAGCTTCTAGAATATTCGAATATCGAAATTGCGGGTAAGCATGCGGTGGTTATTGGGCGGAGTCATATTGTTGGAAAACCCATGGGGCAGCTTTTACTTCAAAAAGATGCAACGGTCACATATGCTCACTCAAAAACACCGAACCTAAAAGAGATTACTTTACAAGCAGATATCCTCGTTGTTGCAGTAGGTAGAACAAAAATGATAACAAGTGATTTTGTGAAATCTGGAGCTGTTGTTATTGATGTCGGCATGAACCGAGATGAAAACAACCGCTTATGTGGTGATGTCGATTTTGAGTCAGTTAAGAATAAAGCCTCATATATTACTCCAGTTCCTGGTGGGGTGGGTCCTATGACCATTACGATGTTAATGGCAAACACTGTCCAATCCGCTGAAAATAAGTTACGTCAAGACAAATGAACTTAAAACAGGTAAAATAAAGGCAAGAAGCTGTTTTTCTTTGAGAAAGACAGCTTTTCTATTTTTCTCGTGAGGAGTTTGACGACACTTGACATCAACTTCATATTTAACCGTAAAAGCTTTAACGAAATACATAAAACGAAAATTTGATGCTGATCCCCATTTGCGTAATGTTTATGTAAAAGGGGAATTATCAAATGTAAAAATACATACGAGTGGACATATATATTTTACAATCAAAGATGAGCAAACTAGAATGCCGGCTGTTATGTTTGCTGCTCAAGCTAAACACTTAAAATTCAAACCTGAAAGTGGTATGAACATCCTCTTACAAGGTGATGTCAATGTGTATGAAGGTTCTGGTCAATATCAGTTGTATGCCCAAACTATGCAACCAGACGGCATAGGTGAACTGTTTATTGCCTTTGAACAATTAAAAGAAAAGTTAGCAAAAGAAGGGTTGTTCCATCCTTCTAGAAAAAAACAAATCCCAAAATACCCACAAACAATTGGTGTTATTACAGCAACTACAGGGGCAGCTATTCGAGATATTGTCACGACTTTAAGTAGACGTTATCCCTTAGCTGAAGTTATTATTTTCCCTGCAGTTGTTCAAGGTGCAAGTGCAGCGCCGAGTATTGTCAAAGCGCTAAAGAAAGCAAACGCTTATCCTAATCTGGATGTCTGCATCGTAGGACGTGGTGGTGGCTCGATCGAAGATTTATGGGCATTCAATGAAGAAATCGTTGCTCGCGAAATAGCGAACAGTTCTGTAGCGATTATCAGTGCAGTGGGCCATGAAACTGATACTACTATTGCGGACTTTGTTTCAGATTTACGCGCTCCTACACCAACGGCTGCAGCAGAACTCGCTGTTCCCAATCAATTAGAATTATTAGAGCGCGTTACAAATAGAAAGTCACAAATTGTTTCGATTATCACGGCAACATTGTCTCAAGAGCGAAAAAGATTATCTCGCGTTATGTCAGCATACCCATTAGCTTATCCAGAGCGACTGTATCGACCTTTCGTAGAGAATTTAACGCGTGTAACTGAACAGTTAGAAAAAAGTGGTCGAACCTTAGTGAATCAAAAACAACAATTACTCACTCAACAAACGATGAGGTTGACTTTGCAAAATCCGCAGCGACTAGTCCATCAGCATCAAAAAGGTGTACAAGACTTAGACCAACGAATGCGAGTTGCAGCTCAAAAAGGTTTACAGGCAAAAGGTCGTTCTTTTAGCAATATCATTCAATTATTAGAAGCGTTAAATCCATTGAAAATTATGGACAGGGGCTACAGCTTAACATATCAAAATGATCAAGTTGTAAAATCAATTGAAGATATTGATTCCACTAAATCCTTACATATCAAATTACAAGATGGAGTCGTAATAGCATCTATAGACTCTATAATCAAACAGTCTAAAGGAGAATCATCATGACGAAAACTACTGTATCTTTTGATCAAGCCATTCAACAACTTGAAGAAATCGTGCGCCAACTCGAACAAGGCGATGTCCCTCTAGAAGATGCGATTTCTCTTTATAAAAAAGGCATGGAATTATCATCTGTTTGCCATGATAAATTGCATAATGCTGAGAAACAATTGATTTCCATCATGGATGAAAGTGGAGAGAAAGTGCCATTTAACGCAACTGAAAAAGAGGATTCGTCAAAATGACTTCATTGAAAAGTTTTAAAGAATATCACGTTCCAAAAATAGAGCAACAACTTTCGGAGCAAATCTTGTCTATTAAAGCACCTGTCGTGTTAAAAGAGGCAATGAATTATTCACTATCTGCAGGTGGTAAACGTGTTCGACCATTATTTTTAATAGCCGTATTAGACCTATTAAAAGTGAATCATAAGGACGCATGGACAGTTGGAGCGACTATTGAAATGGTTCATACGTATTCTCTAATTCATGATGATTTGCCGAGTATGGACAATGATGATTTTCGTCGTGGAAAATTAACGAACCATAAAGTTTACGGTGAAGCGATAGCTATTTTAGCTGGAGACGGCTTATTAACCTATAGTTTTGGAGTATTAGCCCGTTTGCAAGAGATAAACGCTGAAAATAAATTAGAATTAATCCATTTATTAAGCAGAGCAGCAGGTGCTGAAGGTATGGTAGGTGGACAAGTTTTAGATATTGAGAGTGAGCGGAAAAAGGTTACTGTCGAAGAATTAGAAACCATTCACATCAATAAAACCGGAGCGCTATTGTCATTTAGTATTGAAGCGGGTGCTATTTTGGCACAGGCAGACGATAATACTAGAAAAGCTCTTACTGATTTTGGTTTTCATATCGGACTTGCTTTTCAAATTCAAGATGACATCTTAGATATCGAAGGTACTACTGAAGAGTTAGGGAAAACAGCAGGAAAAGATGTAGCCAGTGAAAAAAATACGTATCCTGCACTGTTAACACTAAATGGCGCAAAAGATAAAAGAGATTGGCACTATGACCAAGCCATATTATCACTTCGTCAAATATCAGACGAGCCAGGTTTAATAGATGAACTAGCAGCTTATATCGTCAAACGTAATAAGTAGAGTAAAGGTTAATGTTTGTACAATTGACTGACATTGATATAATGAAAGGTAATAAATTAATCAGCAAGTAATGCGTAAAGGTGTGTGATGTAGATGGATTTAAATACAATAACCGATCCATCCTTTATTAAAAATTTATCACAAGATGAACTATTGAACTTAAGTGAAGATATTCGTTCGTTTTTAATTGAAAAATTATCGGTCACAGGTGGACATATTGGTCCAAACTTAGGTGTGGTCGAACTAACAGTATCTCTTCACCGTATTTTCAATAGTCCTGATGATAAGTTTATTTGGGATGTAGGACATCAAGCGTATGTCCATAAAATATTAACAGGTAGAGCCAATCAATTTGATACACTTCGTCAATATAAAGGATTATGCGGATTCCCGAAACGTATCGAAAGTGAACATGATGTTTGGGAAACTGGACATAGTTCTACTTCACTGTCTGCTGCTATGGGTATGGCTGCTGCTCGAGATATTAAAAAAGACAAAAACCATATCATTCCAATCATTGGAGATGGTGCATTGACTGGTGGAATGGCGTTAGAAGCACTAAATCATATTGGTCATGAAAAGACGGACATGATCGTGATCTTAAATGACAATGAAATGTCAATTGCACCAAATGTTGGCGCCCTTCATACGATTTTGGGGAAACTAAGAACAGCAGGGAAATATAACAAAGCAAAAGATGAATTAGAATACTTGTTAAAGAAAATTCCAGCAGTTGGTGGTAAGTTAGCGGCTACTGCAGAACGAGTCAAAGATAGTTTAAAATACTTACTGGTTTCTGGTATCTTCTTTGAAGAACTAGGCTTTACTTATTTAGGACCAATTGACGGACATAATTATGAAGACCTACAAGAAACTTTGTTAAATGCCAAAAAAATGAAAGGTCCGGTTTTAGTCCATGTTCTTACGAAAAAGGGCAAAGGATTCCGACCTGCTGAAGAAGATAAAATCGGCACATGGCATGGTACAGGACCTTATAAAATGGAGACAGGTGCATTTGTTAAATCATCAACTACGGCACCTTCATGGAGTGGATTAGTCGCTGAGACTGTTCGTAAACTGGCTCGTGAAGATGAACGCATTGTTGCAATTACTCCTGCTATGCCTGTAGGTTCTAAGTTAGAAGGCTTTGCTTCTGAATTTCCAGAGCGTATGTTTGATGTGGGAATTGCTGAACAACACGCCACAACCATGGCTGCTGGTCTCGCAACACAGGGAATGAAACCATTTTTAGCGATTTATTCAACTTTCCTTCAGCGCGCTTATGACCAAGTTGTTCATGATATTTGCCGTCAAAATTTGAATGTCTTTATTGGTATCGATCGTTCAGGGCTAGTGGGTGCAGATGGCGAAACACACCAAGGAGTATTTGATATTGCCTTTTTACGTCACTTACCTAACATGATTATCATGATGCCTAAAGATGAAAATGAAGGTCAACATATGGTGAAAACAGCTATTGAATACAATGATGGTCCAATCGCTTTACGATACCCAAGAGGCAATGGTCTAGGTGTACCTATGGACAAGGATTTACAAGTGATTCCTATAGGTTCTTGGGAAGTGTTAAGAGAAGGTATAGATGCAGCAATATTGACATTTGGGACAACCATTCCATTAGCATTAGAAGCAGCAGATCGCTTAGCTAAAGAAGGCGTTCAAGTGGAAGTAATTAATGCACGCTTTATTAAACCGCTTGATGTGCATATGATGCACCAATTAGTAAAGCGGGATCTCCCGTTGTTCACTGTTGAAGAAGCTGTTTTACAAGGTGGCTTCGGAAGCAGTATCTTAGAATTTATGCAAGATCATGATTATACAGGAATTTCTGTTAACCGTATGGGTATACCAGATCAATTTATCGAACATGGAAATGTCGATGAATTATTAAATGAAATTCATCTTACTGCAGACGAATTAGTCATACGTATACAAGAAAAAATGAAAAAAATCGGTAAGGCTGGTACACACGCATTATGATTAAAACCCAAAAAGAAAGAGTCGATGTTTTACTCGTAGAACGTGGACTTTGTGAAACAAGAGAAAAGGCAAAACGGGCGATTATGGCCGGTACTGTTTATACAAATGAAGTTCGTCTTGAAAAACCTGGAGAAAAAATCTCAAGCGATTCACCACTTCAAGTAAAAGGCAAAGAAATGCCATATGTAAGTAGAGGTGGCTTGAAACTTGAAAAGGCACTAAGTTATTTTCAAATTGATGTAAAAGACAAATTAATGCTTGATATTGGTGCTTCTACAGGTGGATTTACTGATTGCGCGCTTCAAAACGGTGCGAGACATTGTTATGCACTTGATGTTGGATACAATCAATTAGCATGGAAAATTCGTCAAGATGAACGAGTGACTGTTATGGAACGTACCAACTTCCGCTATGTTACAGGTGTTGATTTAGCTGAAGGCTTGCCTGAATTTGCTACAATCGATGTTTCATTTATTTCCTTAAAACTAATTCTACCTGTATTAAAAACATTACTTGTTCCAGGAAGTGATGTAATCGCACTCGTGAAACCTCAGTTTGAAGCAGGTAAAGCGAATGTAGGTAAAAAAGGTGTCGTTCGAGATGCTAAAGTGCACATCAATGTATTAGAAACAATTGCAGCGTTTTCTCAAGAAGTAGGATTCACACTGAAAAATGCTTCGTTTTCACCAATTACAGGTGGAGAAGGGAACATTGAATTTTTATTCCATTTAGTTGCGACTGAAACAAATGAAACGCAATTTACTGAAGAGCAATTGAAACAAATTGTGCGTGATGCACATCAACAGTTAACATGAAGCGGCCTAGCGATAGGCCGTTTTTTTCTTGTACGGATGCTCAGTAAATGGTACGATATGAATAATTAAGTATAATTATTCATTTTTAGGAGTGAACTTTGATGAACAAAGGCCAAAGACATATTCGGATTCGCGACATTATCGCTAATCACGAGATTGAAACGCAAGATGATTTAGTAGAAATATTGAAAAATGCGGGATACAATGTTACTCAAGCGACAGTTTCTCGTGATATAAAAGAACTTCACTTAGTAAAAGTGCCGTTGCAAGATGGTCGCTATAAATATAGCTTGCCAGCGGATCAACGTTTTAATCCTATGCAAAAATTACACCGTGCACTAACTGATGCGTTTGTTAGCATTGATGGAGCTAGTCATTTTCTAGTCATGAAAACCTTACCCGGAAATGCTCATGCCATTGGCTCGTTAATTGACCATTTAGACTGGAAAGAAATATTAGGGACTATTTGTGGAGATGACACATGTCTGATCATTTGCAAAGATACTACTGAACGTGACTTAATAAAAACCAGATTACTCGAGATGCTTTAAAAGAGGTGATACTTTGTGTTAAAAGAATTATCTATTAAAAACTTTGCCATAATAGAAGAAGTATCAGTAAGCTTTTCAGATGGATTGACGGTTCTGACAGGTGAAACTGGGGCAGGTAAATCAATAATTATTGATGCTGTTCATTTATTAGCTGGAGGAAGAGGTTCACAAGAATTTATTCGTCATGGTGCTAAAAAAGCAGAACTTGAAGGTTTATTTTATATTCATAATCCACAGCATCCTGTTTTTCAAAAATTGCAGGATGTAGGAATAGAAGCTGATGAAGATTCTGTAATTTTAAGAAGAGATATTAATGATCATGGGAAAAGTGTCTGTCGGGTAAATGGGAAATTAGTTACTATTGCCATTTTACGAGAAATTGGCGGCTCATTAATTGATATCCATGGACAACATGAAAGCCAAGAGTTAATGGATGAACGACTACATATTTCTTTACTCGATCAATTTGCTGGAAGTAAGCTTCACAGGTCTAAGGAAAGTTACACTGGGCTCTTTCAAAAGTACATGAAATTAAAAAAGGAACTGGCTGATGTCAGTGACAATGAACAACAAATTGCACAAAGAATTGATTTATATCAATACCAAATCAATGAAATTGATGCGATCGAGTTAATTGATAACGAAGATGAAGATCTTCAAGCGGAACGTAAGAAGTTTCAAAATTATCATAAAACGTTTGAACGAATTTCTGCAGCTCATGAAGCTCTAAATGGAGAATCAAAAGGTCTTGATTGGATTGGCAATGCCATGAGTGAGCTTGAAGATATTGCTTCTTTTGACGAATCATACAAAGAACAAGCTGAACTTGTATCAAATTCTTTTTATTCACTTCAAGAATTGTCATATCAACTGAAAAGTGAAATGGACGAATCTGAATTTGATGAAGAACGGTTAAATGTTATTGAAGAAAGATTAGCTGCTATTCAGTCGTTAAAAAGAAAATACGGGAATTCAATTGAAGAAATTTTGGCTTATCGTCATAAAATTGGTGAAGAATTAGATGCGCTGATGAATCGTGATGAACGTATTCAACAACGTCAAAAAGCACTGGAACAGATTGAAAAAGATTTAGAAATTGAAGCAAAAGAATTGACCATTTACCGTAAAAAAGCAGCGAAAAGTCTTAGTGAAGCTATTGTTCTTCAATTACGGGAATTGTTTATGGAAAAAGCCACGTTTGAAGTGATTTTTAAGGCATCTGCAGGATTTGACAAAAATGGTAAAGATGATGTGTCGTTTTATATGTCAACAAATGTTGGAGAGCCAGCAAAACCGATATCGAAAATTGCATCTGGCGGTGAACTATCACGTATGATGCTTGCACTTAAAGGAATATTCTCTAAACATCAAGGGATAACATCTATTATTTTTGATGAAGTGGATACTGGAGTCAGTGGACGAGTTGCTCAAGCAATTGCTGAAAAAATTGCTAATATCTCACTTTCTTCCCAAGTGTTATGTATTACTCATCTACCTCAAGTTGCCGCAATGGCGGATCAGCAATTATTAATTGAAAAAGAAGTTACGGGTAAACGAACAATGACTAAATTAACAGAAGTTACTGGCCAGAATCGTGTACAAGAGTTAAGTCGTATGATGTCTGGATCTGAAATTACAACATTAACTTTGGAGCATGCAACGGAATTGCTGTCAATTGCGGAACAAAGAAAAAAATTATCTCATGTATAGAATTAGGAAGCACTGCTGTATCAGCATGTGCTTTTTTTTTTCGAAATTTTACCTTTCATAACAACTCACTTAAAACACATATTAATTACATCCTGATAAATGGAGGTGAAGTATGCGATGTGTTGCTAATAAACGGTTTATTACCATTCTTTTGGGATTAATGATTGTCTTTCCAACAAGCTCATTAGCAGCAAAAAGTGGTGATAATTTAATCCCACTTGGCCAATCGATTGGAGTGCAGTTAAAACTAGAAAATCCAACATTTGTTCATGATGTCATGGTTGATGAGAAATGGTGGTTTAAAAATGGTGATCAAGTTATATCACTGAATAAAAAATCAATTGAGTCCATTGCGGATTGGAAAAAAACGAGTAAAGAAAACCATGAAGCGAAAGTTTCCGTCGAATTTTTACGTGAAAGTAAAAGACAAGATGTATTAGTATCGGCAAATCAATTAGAAAGTATGCTACCGTTTTTACGGGACCATACAGAGGGAATTGGTACAATCACATATGTAAATCCATCAACAAGTGAGTACGGAGCATTAGGACATCAAATAGTGGATCAGCAAATTGAACAAACACCACCATTTTTAGGTGGCTCCATCTTTTTGTCTGATATTGCGCGAATTCACAAAAGCACACCTGGAAAACCCGGTTACAAAATTGCAAAACAATCATCGATTCACGTACTAGCGGGAAGTGTTCAAGAAAACACTGTGTATGGCATATTCGGTGTGTTAAGTGATACTAATTTACAAAAAGGACAAGCCATTCCTACATTAAAAACTGATCACATCAAAAAAGGCCAGGCTGAGATATATACAGCAATAGAAGGTAATGATGTGCAACCATATCAAATTGAAATCATTAAAGTCGATAAAAAGACTTTTCAATTTATCGTCACGGATAAAGTATTAATCGAAAAGACAGGTGGCATCTTACAAGGAATGAGCGGAAGTCCTATTATACAAAATGGGAAATTTGCTGGAGCAATTACACATATGGTGGTTGATAATCCGGTTAAAGGTGCAGCCATCCCTATTCAGGAAATGATAAAAAGACAGCCATAAGCAGTTTTAAACCACACTTTAAAAAGTGTGGTTTTTTCTTGTTTTTTTGTTATTATTAATAATAACGATTATTCGACAAATAATTAGAAATACTTGACATTCGTCGAAAAGTGTCTAAATCTTCTAACTATTTACCCTTTTTTAAAATGAATAAAGGGATTATAATCAAAATGTCGAATTAACATTGCAGTGTGAAATTGGGAGATTGTCCATAAAAAAACAAACGTCCATGTTCGCAGTTAGTACTGAGGAGGAATTAGAATGGAAAAAATAAAAGTGGCAATTGCAGACGATAATAAAGAATTGGTAAAAACACTCGAATCATACTTGTCGAGTCATCCTCAAATTGAAGTAATAACAACAGCTCCAAACGGAAAAGTAATATTGAGCATGATGGAGAATGAATTGCCAGATGTTTTATTATTAGATATCATCATGCCTCACTTGGATGGTCTAGCAGTTCTTGAAATGATGCAAGCTAACGAAAAATTATCTAAAGTTCAAGTTATTATGTTAACTGCTTTTGGACAAGAAGATGTGATGAAACAAGCAGTAGACTTAGGAGCTTCATACTTTATGTTAAAACCATTTGAATTTGATCGTTTAATTAATCAAATTCTTCAAGTTGCAGGACATAAACAAGAAACTCCTCAACGTACGAGTATTTTACAAGGTCAACCACAAGAAAAAGCGAACCAAAAGATGATTGACACAACGATTACGGCAGTTATAAAAGAAATTGGTGTCCCTGCACATATTAAAGGATACGCATACTTACGTGAAGCAATTCACATGGTATATGATGATATCGAATTATTAGGATCAATTACAAAAGTCTTGTATCCTGAAATCGGCGTTAAATTCAACACGACTTCATCACGAGTCGAACGTGCCATTCGTCATGCAATTGAAGTCGCTTGGAACCGAGGAAATTACGAATCGATTTCTAAAACATTTGGCTATACAGTTCACCATTTGAAGAGTAAGCCTACAAATTCAGAGTTCATTGCAATGATTGCTGATAAAATCCGTTTGGAAAACATGGCAAGTTAATAATAGAAAAATGAGGACACAGATGCTAATACAGCATCTGTGTTTTTTCACCCAGTAAAAGACAAAACTATGCATATAATGGGGAGGAGAGGGTAAATAAAAACTATACATATAGACAAGGTGTTGAAAATACATGATAAGAGTTCCGATATATGCACATCGTGGCGCTTCTGCTTATGCACTTGAAAATTCATCAGCTGCTTTTATGAAAGCGATTGAGCTTGGCGCAGATGGATTAGAAATAGATTTGCAATTAACAAAAGATTTAGTGCCAATTGTTACTCATGACTTGGATTTTTGGAGATTAGCAAGGACTCGCAGAAATGTATCGACGATGAATTACGAGGAAGTTAGGAAGTTAAAGTTAGGAACTTCTTTTTTACGATTAATTAATGGGAATTCTATATTAACATTTGACGATGTATTAACCTTTGCAGCAAATAATGGATTAGCCCTCAATGTGGAATTAAAAGAAACGTTTATTGACGCACCCGAACAAGTTGACTTATTATTTAAACGAACATACGCTCATCTAAATATCCATTTTTCATCATTTCATTATGAGGTTCTTGAGCGAATTAAAAAATGTAACCCTATGTTGCAAACCGCTTATATTGGTACAAGAAAAACCAATTGGGATGAACTTGGTCGATTAAAAGCTGCGGATGCACTTCATGTGCATAAACGACATTATGTTCAAAAGAAATTAGATTTAGCTTTTAAAGCGAGTATGCCTTTGCGATTTTACGGAATTGATGGAACTGAAAAGTATATAACTAAGCCACATCCAGTGGTCTTAGGGTGGATTACAGATTATCCAGACAAAGTATTAATTAAACAATTAAGTTGATGACAGGTTTCGATTTCGTTTCGGATGCATGAACTGTTGAACAATACTCTAGGGAATAAAGAGAATATGCGAGTGGCGCAGGGTGGAGTTTTCATCTTTCTTAGCTCATGCGAAACGTGCGAAAGCGAAAATGTACATTACACCATATAAAAAAGGAATCCTGAGATAAATTCAGGATTCCTTTTTGTTTGCAAATCTAGGTTGAACTTTGCCGTTTTTTCGATCTCGATGTAATAAGAATCCAGCAAAAAAACCCAACCCAATGACTAACAATATAATACCTAATACAAACTGAAGTCCTAAAAAGGGGATAGGACCAATTAGTTTGCCGAAGATTGTGTCACGTATAAGTTTTATCCCACCAGCAGCCATCAATCCAGGAATAAGTAATACAAGAAACGCTAAAGTTCTTGCCAATTTTTTTCATCTCCTAAAAACCTATCCTTAGGAATCTTATGAAATTCTCTAAAGATAATCTAAATCTCCTCCCATTTTACTACCTGCTCATTCATTGTCAAGAAGATCGAAATAAGGTATGATAAAGAAAGGTTTTGCAATGAATTGCACAAAGTTAGCGAGGTGTTTGAATGTCTTTGCAAAATGTCTTGATTATTGGTGGTGGGGTCGGAGGAACTGCGATTCTTAAATTATTATTGTCTGCTGATTTTTTTCACGTACAACGCGTTGTTGATATAAATGAATCAGCTCAAGCTATTCAAATCGCAAAACAATATAATATTGAAACGAGCACCGAGTGGCAACCTTATTTAACAAAAGACTTACATATAATTTTTGATTTGACTGGTCAACCAGCGGTTTTTGAGGAACTCCTTAAAGCTAGACCTAGGAGTACTGTGCTTATTCCTGGAGCAGTTGCAAACATGCTTATACGTTTACTGCGGGAAAAAGATCAATTCATACAAATGATTCGTGAAGAATCACATAAGCAACAATTAATTTTTAACTCAATAGAAGAAGGTATGATTGGCATTGATGCCAACGGAATAGTGAATTTTTTCAATAAAAGTGCAGAACGAATGACGGATATTTCAGTCCTTCAAGCTATAGGTAAGCATATTTATGAAGTTATCCCTTCAAGTGAATTACCTCGCATTTTTGAAACGGGGCGCACTGAATTAAATCGCGAACTGACTCTAAATAACGGTTTGAAAATTGTCACTTCCAGGTTTCCGGTGATTGATGAAAAAGAAAATCGTATTGGTGCGTTTTCTGTTTTTAAAGATATTTCGGAAGTTGTCAATTTAGCGGGAGAAATCACAAATTTAAAAGAAATCCAAACAATGCTTCAAGCAATTATTCAATCAAGCGACGACGCTATTTCCGTTGTGGATGAAGAAGGAAAAGGCTTATTAATTAATCCAGCTTATACTCGCATAACGGGTCTCGAGACGGACGATATTATTGGGAAACCGGCAACTACTGATATTAGTGAAGGTGAAAGTATTCACTTGAAAGTCTTGCAAATGCGTAAACCTATCCGTGGGGTAAATATGCGTGTTGGTCCTTTGAAACGAGAAGTTATTGTTAACGTAGCACCAATCATTGTTAACAATCGATTAAAAGGAAGTGTCGGTGTTATTCACGATATGACTGAGATTCGTTCTTTAATGAAAGAGTTAGACCGGGCTAGAAGCATCATTCGAACATTGGAGTCAAAATACACATTTGACGACATAATTGGTGATTCGCATGAAATGAGGATTTCGATTGAACAGGCAAAATTAGCTGCAAACACTCCTGTTACAGTACTTTTGAGAGGTGAATCTGGTACAGGAAAAGAACTGTTTGCTCATGCAATTCATAGTTCTAGTGACCGGAAATACAATAAATTTATTCGTGTTAACTGTGCTGCTATCGCTGAACACTTGCTCGAGAGTGAATTATTTGGCTATGAAGAAGGAGCGTTTACTGGGGCTAAACGCGGTGGTAAAAGAGGTTTATTTGAAGAAGCGAATCACGGCAGTATTTTTTTAGATGAAATTGGCGAACTTTCAAGTAATACACAAGCGAAATTACTAAGGGTATTACAAGAGAGCGAAATTGTTCGAGTAGGTGGAACTAAATCTATCACGATTGATGTGCGAGTAATCGCTGCAACCAATATTCATATGGAAAAGGCAATGCTAGAAGGTAAATTCAGAGAAGACTTATATTATCGATTAAATCGTATGCCTATTCAGATTCCGCCCTTACGTAATCACAAACAAGATATACCAGCGATAGCTGAACGTCTTTTGGTGAAGCTTAATCAAGAATATGGTCGAAATGTTGAAGGGATATCAGAAGTAGCTTTGCAACGTCTTGGAGTGTATTCATGGCCAGGCAATGTAAGGGAGCTTGAAAATATTATTAGTCGGGGCATGATTTTTATGAAACCGACAGAATCGATGTTGGATGATCATCATCTTCCAGTATCAATGATGAATCAACAAGAACAGGAATTAAGTCCTCCTTTACAAGAGATACTACCACTTGTAGACCAAATGGATCGAATGGAAAAAGAAATTCTTTCTTCCACGCTTAAAATAACAAAAGGGAACAAATCTAAAACTGCCAAGCAACTTGGGATTTCTCTTCGAACACTTTATTATAAATTAGAAAAATACGAGCTTGTATAACCTTGCATGCAATTTATTGCATGGTTTGCAATCATTTGCATAGCAAAAAAGGTGAAATGTTGACAAATAAAGCGTTTTCACGATTGTAATGTTGGCACGCTTTATGCTTAAATTATGAATGTTGGGGTGAATACAAATGAAATTAACCGATTTAATCAAACAAGCTTCAGCTTCAGACAATAATGTTGTAGCAGTAGCATCAGCAGCAGATTTAGAAGTACTAGAAGCTGTGAGCATGGCAGTCGAGCATGATATGGCAAGCTTTCGTTTGTACGATAGGGAACAAAAATTAAAAGAAATGATGGTTCAACATTTCCCGCACTTATTGAATCATCCGAAAATCTTCACACAACATGTTAAAGACGATCAACAAGCGGCTATAGCAGCCGTAAAGTCAGTTCATTTAAATGAAGCAAACGTATTAATGAAAGGGCATATTCCGACAGCCTTAATTTTAAAAGCTGTATTGAATCCTGATTTCGGGCTTCGAACAGGAAGTGTGCTTTCACATGTTGCTGCATTTGAAATTATTGGTTTTGAACGTTTGATTTTTGTCACTGATGCTGCAATGAATATTGCACCAGATTTGGCACAAAAAGCACAAATAGTCCAAAACGCTGTGAAGGTAGCACATTCAGTTGGAGTTGAAAATCCAATTGTAGCACCACTTGCAGCGGTTGAAACCGTGAATCCATCGATGCAACCTACTCTTGATGCTGCTGCTCTAGTAGCAATGAATGTAAGAGGACAAATAAAGGGATGCGTAGTTGATGGACCAGTCGCACTTGATAATGCTATTTCGGTGGAGGCTGCCCATCATAAAGGGTTAACAGGTCAACATGCAGGACAAGCTGATATTTTGCTTGTACCGAATATTGAAGCAGGCAATATTTTATATAAATCACTTGTTTACTTTGCGAGAGCAAAAGTTGGAGCGGTTATTGTAGGAGCGAAAGCGCCAATTGTCTTAACTTCACGATCGGATAGTGCAGAGAGTAAATTAAACTCTTTAGCATTAGCAATTTGTTCATCTAGTAACTAAAGTACAACCAAAACCAAGGAGGAATTTATAATGGAAATTTTTAAATATATGGAGACTTACGATTACGAACAATTGGTATTTTGCCAAGATAAAACTTCAGGATTGAAAGCAATCATCGCAATTCACGATACAACATTAGGACCTGCACTAGGCGGTACACGTATGTGGACTTATGCTTCTGAAGAAGATGCAATTGAGGATGCACTGCGTTTAGCAAAAGGAATGACTTACAAAAATGCTGCTGCTGGTTTAAACCTTGGCGGTGGTAAAACGGTTATTATCGGAGATCCTTTAAAAGACAAAAACGAAGAAATGTTCCGCGCTTTCGGTCGTTTCATTCAAGGATTAAACGGTCGTTACATTACTGCTGAAGATGTTGGTACTACAGTAGCAGATATGGATTTAATTCATGAAGAGACAAATTATGTAACAGGAATTTCTCCTGCATTCGGTTCTTCAGGTAACCCTTCACCAGTGACTGCTTACGGCGTATACCGCGGTATGAAAGCAGCTGCAATGGAAGCATTCGGTAGTGATTCGCTTGAAGGCAAGCGCATTGCTGTTCAAGGTGTAGGTAACGTAGCTTACAACTTATGCCGTCACTTACATGAAGAAGGCGCAATTTTGATTGTAACTGATATTAACAAAGCAGCTGTTGACCGCGTGGTTGAAGAATTTGGTGCTACGGCAGTTAATACAGATGAAATCTACTCACAAGAAGTTGATATTTTCGCTCCATGTGCTCTTGGAGCAATCATTAATGACGACACGATTCCACAATTAAAAGCAAAAGTTATCGCAGGTGCAGCAAATAACCAATTAAAAGAAACAAAACATGGTGATCAAATACATGAACTAGGTATCATTTATGCTCCTGACTACGTTATCAACGCTGGTGGAGTAATTAACGTTGCGGATGAGTTAAATGGCTACAACCGTGAACGCGCAATGAAACGTGTAGAAACTGTTTATGACAACATTGCTAAAGTAATGGAAATTTCACGTACGCAAGGAATTCCAACATATGTTGCAGCTGACCGTTTGGCTGAAGAACGTATTGCTCGTGTAGGTAAATCACGTAGCCAATTCCTACAAAATGAAAAACACATTTTAAGCGGACGTTAATCTAGAAAAGTAATGCCACATTAGCTCGACTCCGGTTGTTCTTGTTGAATGAGTTTCGAAAACAAACGGGCGAGCTGGTGTTTGGTATTCAACAAAATTAAGAAATTTTTGGGAGGAATCATTGTGCAAGAACATTCATATCGCATTCTTGTCATCAACCCAGGTTCCACATCTACAAAAATTGGTGTTTTTGAAAACGATTTTTTATTGATGGAGAAAACAATCCGACACTCTTCTGAAGAGATTGGAAAATTTTCTTCTATCATTGATCAGTACGAATTTCGTAAGCAAACGATTTTAGAAGCATTGGATGAAGAAGGAATAAACATTTCGAAGTTGTCTGCTGTTTGTGGTAGAGGCGGACTCCTTCGTCCAATTGAAGGCGGAACTTATGCGGTAAATGACGCAATGCTAGTCGATTTAAAAAAAGGGTACTCAGGTCAACACGCATCTAACTTAGGTGGGATTTTAGCATTTGAAATTGCAACAGGTTTGAATATACCTTCATACATCGTCGATCCTGTGGTTGTAGATGAGTTGGCTCCGATTGCACGCATTTCAGGATTTTCGTTAATTGAACGAAAATCAATTTTTCATGCATTAAATCAAAAAGCTGTTGCACGACGATATGCTAAAAAGTGCGGCAAAGCCTATGAGGACATGAGACTGATTGTTACTCATATGGGTGGCGGTATTACAGTGGGTGTCCATGAAAACGGACGAGTGATAGAAGTAAACAATGGACTACACGGAGACGGACCATTTAGTCCAGAACGTGCAGGTACTGTTCCTGCTGGTGACTTAATTGATCTTTGTTTCTCTGGTGAATATTATCGACATGAAATCATGAAAAAATTAGTAGGACAAGGTGGTCTTGTCAGTTACCTTGGAACGAACGATGCAGTGGCAGTAGAAAAACGCATCGCAAAAGGCGATAAAGAAGCCGAATTGGTATATGATGCTATGGCTTATCAAGTGGCACGAGAAATTGGATCTGCAAGCACGGTCTTAGAAGGTAAAATCGATGCCATTATTTTAACTGGTGGACTAGCTTACGGTAAAGACTTTGTTGAGTCGATTTCAAAACGCATTAACTGGATTGCTGATGTTGTCGTGCAACCAGGTGAAAATGAATTACAAGCATTATCAGAAGGTGCCATTCGTGTGTTAAATGGTGAAGAACAAGCAAAAGTGTACCCGAACCTAAAATAAAAGGAGGCCGAAAGTTATGGCTCAAAATTACGATATCGTTATTCTTGGAGGCGGAACTGGCGGATATGTAGCAGCAATCCGTGCGGCTCAACTTGGATTAAAAACAGCAATCGTTGAAAAAGGAAACTTAGGTGGAACTTGTCTACATAAAGGGTGTATTCCAAGTAAAGCTTTACTACGTAGTGCAGAAGTTTATGCAACAACAAAAAATCACGCTGCAGACTTTGGTGTGAACACTGGAGAAGTAACCTTAGATTTCTCACGTGTGCAAGCTCGTAAAGAAAGCATCGTTTCACAGCTTCATCAAGGTGTTCAAGGTTTGATGAAGAAAGGTAAAATTGATGTATTTGAAGGTACTGGCAGAATGTTAGGACCGTCTATTTTTTCTCCATCACCAGGTGGAACTGTTTCTGTCGAAATGAACAATGGCGAAGAAAATGAAATGCTAATTCCGAAAAACGTCATTATTGCGACAGGTTCACGCCCTCGATCATTACCAGGATTAACAATAGATGGAACACAAGTTATGACATCTGATGAAGCACTTCTAATGACCGAGTTACCAAAATCCATCTTAATCGTTGGAGGCGGTGTAATCGGTATTGAATGGGCTTCTATGTTGAATGACTTTGGGGTGGATGTAACTGTAATTGAATATGCAGATCGTATTATTCCAACAGAAGATGCAGACGTTTCAAAAGAAATGCAAAAACTTTTAGCGAAAAAAGGAATTACTTTTGCGACAAGTGCAAAAGTGTTATCTGAGACATTAGAAACTTCTGATGGTTCTGTAACAATTTCTGCAAAGTTAAAAGGTGAAACGAAAACGTTCACAGCTGAGAAGATGTTAGTATCCGTTGGACGTCAAGCTAACGTAGAGAATATTGGTATTGAAAATACGGATATTTTAGTAGATAAAGGCTTTGTCCACGTTAAAGATACATTCCAAACAAAAGAATCACATATTTATGCAATTGGGGATGTTATTGGTGGCTTGCAACTTGCTCACGTTGCTTCTCACGAAGGTATTACAGCCGTCGAACATATTGCAGGTCAAAAAACACATGCGATAGATTACAACTTAGTGTCTCGTTGTATTTATTCTAATCCAGAAGCAGCAAGTGTTGGAATTACACAACAACAAGCTAAAGATCAAGGATTCGATGTGAAAGTCGGTAAATTCTCATTTAAAGCAATCGGTAAAGCACTTGTTTATGGTGAGTCAGATGGTTTTGTGAAAATTATTGCTGATAAGAAAACAAATGATATTTTAGGTGTTCACATGATTGGACCTCACGTTACAGATATGATTTCTGAAGCTGGTTTAGCTATGGTACTAGATGCAACTCCATGGGAAATTGCAAACACAATCCACCCTCATCCAACACTTTCTGAAGTGATGGGCGAAGCGGCATTAGCGGTTGAAGGTAAAGCAATTCACATGTAATAATCACAGATTAAAAGGGGGATGTTCAGATGGCAAAAAATCGTCATGAAGAACTAGGGTTGTCTAACGATGACGCACTGAAAATTTTTGAAACGATGCTTATGGCACGTCGAGTGGATGAGCGTATGTGGTTATTAAACCGCGCAGGGAAAATTCCTTTCGTCATTTCATGTCAAGGTCAAGAAGCAACACAAGTGGGTGCTGCATTCGCACTTGATAACACGAAGGATTATATCGCACCTTATTACCGTGATATGGGTGTAGTTTTACACTTCGGTATGACAGCTCGCGATTTAATGCTTTCAGCTTTTGCAAAAGCTGAAGATCCAAACTCGGGTGGACGACAAATGCCTGGTCACTTTGGACAAAAGAAAAATCGTATTTTGACTGGTTCTTCTCCTGTTACAACACAACTTCCACATGCAGTTGGTGTTGCACTTGCTGGGAAAATTAAGAAAAAAGATTTCATTACTTTTGTGACGCTGGGTGAAGGTTCATCTAACCAAGGTGACTTCCATGAAGGATTAAACTTTGCTGGTGTTCACAAATTACCTTGTATAACTATGGTAGAAAACAATAAGTATGCAATTTCTGTACCTTACGACAGACAAGTAGCTGCTAAAAACGTATCTGACCGTGCAATTGGTTATGGTATGCCTGGTTTCACAGTTGATGGAACAGATCCTTTAGAAGTTTATAAAGTGGTTAAAGAAGCTGCTGACCGTGCTCGTAATGGTGAAGGTCCAAGCTTAATCGAAGCTGTATCACACCGTTTGACGGCTCACTCATCTGATGATGACCAACGTCAATACCGTACTAAAGAAGATCTTGCTGAAGGTCAAGCTGCTGATCCAATCGGTAAGTTCGCTGCTTATCTAACAGAATTAAACATTTTAACTGAAGAAATTGAAAAAGATATGAATGACCGTATTATGAAAGAAGTAAACGAAGCAACTGATTATGCAGAAAATGCTCCATACGCTGCACCAGAAAGTGCTTTGAAATACGTCTATGCTGAAAAAGACGGGGGGAACGCATAATGGCAGTTATGTCTTATATTGACGCGATTACACTCGCAATGAAAGAAGAGATGGAACGTGATGAAAACGTCTTTGTTCTTGGTGAAGACGTAGGCCGTAAAGGTGGCGTATTCAAAGCTACTCAAGGATTATACGATCAATTTGGTGAAGACCGCGTAATGGATACGCCTTTAGCAGAATCTGCTATTGCTGGTGTTGGTATCGGTGCAGCAATGTATGGAATGCGTCCGATTGCAGAAATGCAATTCGCTGATTTCATCATGCCAGCCGTGAACCAAATCATTTCTGAAGCTGCTCGTATTCGTTACCGTTCAAATAATGACTGGTCTTGTCCTATCGTTTTCCGTGCACCTTTTGGTGGAGGAATTCATGGCGCGCTTTATCATTCACAATCAGTTGAAGCCATTTTCGCTAACCAACCAGGTTTGAAAATTGTCATTCCATCAACACCTTACGATGCAAAAGGATTATTGAAAGCTGCTATTCGTGATGACGATCCAGTTATGTTCTTCGAGCACAAACGTGCGTACCGTTTAATCAAAGGTGAAGTGCCTGAAGAGGATTACACAATTGAAATCGGTAAAGCGGACGTTAAACGTGAAGGCGAAGACATTACAGTAATCACTTACGGTCTTGCTGTCCACTTTGCACTTCAAGCTGCTGAACGTTTAGAGCAAGATGGTATTTCTGCACATATTCTTGATTTGCGTACAATTTATCCATTAGATAAAGAAGCAATTATTGAAGCTGCTTCGAAAACAGGAAAAGTACTTCTTGTTACGGAAGATAATATGGAAGGTAGCATCATGGGTGAAGTTGCAGCGATTATTGCTGAAAACTGCTTGTTTGATCTAGATGCTCCTATTAAACGTTTAGCTGGTCCAGACATTCCAGCAATGCCATATGCACCAACAATGGAAAAATTCTTCATGATTAATCCAGATAAAGTCGAAAAAGCTATGCGTGAATTAGCTGAATTTTAACCTGAAAGGAGGAGTTACAATTGGCAATCGAACAAATTAAAATGCCCCAGCTCGGTGAATCCGTAACAGAAGGAACAATCGAAAAATGGTTGGTTCAACCGGGTGACAAAGTGAATAAATATGATTCACTTGCTGAAGTGAATACAGATAAAGTAACTGCTGAAATTCCTTCTTCATTTACAGGTGTAATCAAAGAACTGATCGCTACTGAAGGAGAAACTTTAGAAGTTGGTGCAGTTGTTTGTACAATCGAGACAGAAGGTGGCGGTTCTACTGAAGAATCGACATCTCAAGATACTCCTGCAGAAAAAGAAACAGCTGCAGAAATGCCTGCTGCTGAATCTAAAAAGGCTGCAGCTCCGGCTCCAGTTCGTGAAAAAGGGGCGAAAGCTCGTTATTCACCAGCAGTATTGAAAATCGCACAAGAAAACGATATTGATTTATCTCTTGTAGATGGTTCTGGTAATGAGGGACGTATTACACGTAAAGATTTATTAGCCATTATTGAAAGCGGGAATATCCCAACTGCTAAAGCTGAACAAGCTGCTCCTAAAGCAGAAACTGCTGCTCCTGCTCAAAACACAGCTCCAGCTGCTAAATCAGCTACTGCACCAGTAAATGTACCAGTTGCTGTGGGTGATATTGAAATTCCTGTAACAGGAATTCGTAAAGCCATCGCTGCCAACATGTTACGTAGTAAACATGAAGCACCACATGCTTGGACAATGATTGAAGTAGACGTAACAAATCTTGTTCAATACCGTGATAGCATCAAAAATGAATTCAAGAAAAAAGAAGGCTTCAATGTGACTTATTTCGCATTCTTCGTTAAAGCTGTTTCTCAAGCTTTAAAAGAATTCCCAATGATGAACTCAATGTGGGCTGGCGATAAAATCGTACAGAAAAAAGACATTAATATCTCTATCGCAGTTGCGACAGAAGATGCATTGTATGTCCCTGTTATCCGAAATGCTGATGAAAAAACAATTAAAGGCATTGGTCGTGAAATTAATGAACTTGCAGGCAAAGTACGTGCAGGTAAATTGAAATCTGACGAAATGCAAGGTGGTACTTTCACAGTAAATAACACGGGATCATTTGGTTCTATCCAATCAATGGGGATTATCAATTATCCACAAGCGGCGATTTTACAAGTAGAATCGATTGTTAAACGTCCAGTAATTATGGATGGTGGAATGATTGCTGCTCGTAGTATGGTTAATTTATGTTTATCTCTAGATCACCGCGTATTAGACGGTCTTGTATGTGGCCGCTTCTTAGCTCGAGTGAAAGAAATCTTAGAAAACATGACAAAAGAAAATACATCAGTTTACTAAGTAAAGTGTAAAGCGCAATCAGCTCGACATCGGTGCTGGAAGGTTCGATGCGAAAGCATGCTTTCGCATGAGGACATAAAGCTAAAATGTGTGATGGCGCTTGAAACTAAACATAAATCAAAAAGCCCGATGCCGAAACTCTCGGACATCGGGCTTTTTGTACTTTTAACAAATCCATTTGTCAGTTAGACTAGAAGTATGCAACAGATTTGAAGGAGGGAAGCGCAAGCGACCACATGACAATCGAACAAATGAAGAATACGACATTCCCCAAAGCGAGTTTTGATGAGTGGAAAGATGCAGCAGTTCGAACATTAAAAGATAAACCGTTTGAGCAACTGATTACGCCTACTTTCGAAGGAATTGACCTTCAGCCTTTATATACGTCTGAACATTTACATAACACTTTAAATTACTCTGAAATAGTATCGCACGCCAAACAAGATGGAAACTGGCTAATTGCACAAGCAACGGCTAGCAATTCTGCTTCTGAGTTTTTACATAAAACTAAAGAACAGTTGGAACGTGGCAATGACATGATTGTTTATGTTGCAAGTTCTTCTCCATGGACATGGTCAGAAGAAGAACATAATGAATTAGCAAGCTTATTAAAAATACATCCGTTTTATTTATCATTGTCTACATCTGACGATGAAATCATCGGTGTCTTTGAGCTCCTTACTAAGCAAGAGCTTACGGAGTTAAAAGGCTACATAAATGGCGTTTCTTCGTCATCCTTAAAAACGATGGTTACTACGAATGATATCCATCATGCAGGTGGTACAGCAGTACATGAATTAGCATTTGCTTTAGTGAAAATGTCAAAACTAGCTGACAAGCAAAGTGATTTCACAAGTAAAGTAGCTGTTCAATTTGCAGTTGATACGAACTTCTTTATGGAAATTAGTAAATTACGTGCTTTTCGCGTTTTATGGAAAGCGTTTTCAACTGCCTATAAAGTGGAACCTACAGCTATTCAAGTGTTAGCTGAAACTTCACTACGCTCTTATTCAAAATTAGATTCAACAGTTAATTTACTGCGCGCAGGTAACTCGGCTTTTTCTGCAGTCCTCGGTGGTGCGGATATGATTACTGTTCACCCGCACGATGTATTAACTGGTAGCTCTCCATCATCTGAACGAATTGCACGCAATGTCCAATTAGTTATTCGAGAAGAAACGATGGTTAATAAAATGATAGATGTTGCTGCGGGATCTTATTATGTCGAAACCTTAACGGCAGATCTTGTTCGTCAATCGTGGGCTTTATTTTTACAAGTAATAGACATGACGCCAGAACTTCAAGAAAGCTATTTAATGGAACTGGCACATGATGTTCAGTCTTCTCGTATAGAAATTCTAGCTAAGCGCAAAGCGTCTTTAATTGGAACAAATATGTATGCCAATCCGAATGATACAGTATTAGATACAGTTTCAAATAGTAATACTGAACGACTAGCTATGCCATTTGAACTACTACGTACACATTTTGAAGAAAATCCTCTAAAAGCGGCAGTAGTTTCTTTTGGAGTGTTGAAAGATGTAAAACCAAGAGCTGACTTTGTTCAAGTGTTTTTGCAAGCAGGTGGATTAAATCCTGAAATGAGTCCTGTTTTTACCGAAGTAACTGACGCTTGGCACTGGGTAAAATCAAACAATGTCGACTATGTTGTAGTAGCTGCAAAAGATGAACTAACTAAAGAGATTTTGCCTAACTTCTTACAACACACTAAAAACCACATGATTATCGATGTTGCAGGAAAATTTGCTGAAGAAAAGCAATGGTTAGAACTAGGTTTAAACGGTACGATTTTTGCAGGACAAGATGTAATTAAAAAAATGCAACAATTGATTCAGGTTAAAAAGGAAGGGGTGTCGGGATATGAAGCCTAACTTTAAAGCGGTTGAATTAGAAAAGATTGTTTCACAACAAAAGACTTCGTCAACTACTGATCATTCCTTCCTAACAAATGAAGGTATACGTCTAAATTCAAGATATGCGAAGGATGATGTTGCAACACTTGAGCATTTGTCAGATTTCCCTGGAATTGCGCCACATACTCGTGGACCATATCCTACTATGTATGTATCGCGCCCTTGGACAGTTCGCCAATATGCCGGTTT
>NZ_JBATUX010000065.1:0-24911 GCF_049671445.1 Paenisporosarcina sp.
GATATAGCAACAGCCCGATTCAATTCAACGACTGGAGAAGGAGCAATTTCTGAAAGCGCATCATACAGAATCGAAATTCGCTCCCAGTTTGTTTTTTCTAGAGTGTCTGCAATTGCATGGCACGCAGCTATAGAAGCTTGCAATGCATACATTCCGAGTGTGCCTCCCAAGTCTTCTGCTTTTTTTAGTGATGCAACACCTCTTCCGATGTGCTCCTGATTCCACAACGACCGGTTTTGATCCTGTAGCAAAATCATTTCACCTTCAGAATTCGTTCGTGCTTTAAATCGGGATACTTGTATCTCCATTAGAGCTACAAGACCATAAACTTCCGGTTCTGTAAGAATGAGATCTGCTAGAACTCTTCCCATTCTTAATGCTTCATTACAAAGATTCATTCGTATTAAATTATCACCTGAAGAAGCCGAATAGCCCTCGTTGAACATAAGATAGATTACTTCCAATACAGAAGAAAGCCGTTCCGCATACGCTCTCCTCTGAGGAACCTCGAAAGGAACATTGGCTGCCGCAAGAGTTCGTTTTGCTCTAACAATTCGCTGGGCAATCGTCGGTTCAGGTACAAGGAACGCGTTTGCGATTTCTTCTGTTGTCAGTCCCCCAACCAGTCTTAGTGTAAGAGCTACACGTGCATTTTTTGATAAAACCGGATGACATGTCATAAAAATCAGCCGCAATAAATTGTCCTTAATATCTTCGTCAATATCATCAGCCAAGTCAGGCTCAAAATGTGTGTTCATCTCGTAAGCCATTTGTTCATATTTTTGATCCAGCCTTTTTTTTCTGCGAAGCATGTCAATGGCTTTTCTTTTAGCCACAGTCACCAGCCAGGCACCTGGGTTATCCGGAATACCAGAGACTGGCCAGCGTTCAAGCGCTATGATCAGTGTGTCTTGCGCAAGATCTTCTGCTATACTGATATCCCTCACCATCCGAGTAAGTGATGCAACTACTTTAGCTGATTCCGTTCTCCAAATCGACTCAATCCTTTGGTGGATTAAAGACTCTTTCATGTGTTTGTTTCTCCTTTCTGCAAAGGATTCTCGTCTCTATAAAGACAACGAATGAAAATTGATTATATCGACATCTTTTTTAAAATTTTTTCACCTGCTTGTTTCAATAAAAAGCTGTCTTACTTCTTTAATGAAAAACGCAACCATTGTTTTTCATTATATTTCAAATTGATAGGCTACACTTAGTGGGACAATCAAAAGAAAAGTTACTTTTTAAAAACCTGATTAATAATGCTGAATCTCGGTTAGTTTGAGTAAAATCCTTCACATACTCTAATTTATCTTAACATAAATATCCAAATATTCAGTTAAATTATTTTTTTATAGAATGTTGAATATATATGAACATGTAACAAAAATAGTCCTTTTCTGAACACTGCATAAATGGTTAAAAACTCATCGTTTTGATTTAATAAAGTTCAACAAAACTCTGCCCATTAATCTACGTTCATTAACTACTTACTCGTAGTCTTATGTTACAATCGATAAAGGATTATAATGGAAATGAGGAATGACTGTGTTAATTGGATATGCTCGTGTTTCGACAGGTTTACAAAACTTAGATTTACAAACAGATGCACTTACTCAATATGGATGTGTGAAAATTTTTCACGATAAGATGAGTGGGTCAAAAAAACAACGACCTGGATTAGAAGAAGCCCTTCAATATGCTCGTCAAGGAGATACCATAGTGGTTTGGCGATTAGATCGTCTTGGCCGAAATATGCAGGACTTGATTGATCTTGTTAACAATTTGAATGATCAGAACATTGGATTTCACAGTCTTCAAGAGAATATAACTATGGATCGAAGTAATGCAACCGGTCAACTGATGTTTCATCTCTTTGCGGCATTTGCTGAGTTTGAACGGAATCTAATTCAAGAACGTTCTGCTGCAGGACGAGTGGCAGCTAAAGCACGGGGGCGACTTGGTGGACGACCAGAGAAATACGGAATTAAGGATATTGAAATGATGAAAAATCTTATTGATGGAGGCACACCAATCAAAGATGTGGCGGAAAGATGGGGTGTTTCTCGAACAACGATATATCGTTATTTAGAACGAATGATTTAATTAAAACGTAATAGTTATCTTCAAGATATAAATTGCTTATGAATAGAAAAAAACCTGGATAGGGTTGATCACTTTTTTATAAGTGTCCACCATTCCAGGTTCAGTTCATATTTCCAGATTTAGTACTCTTTATGATATAACATCTGCTTCGAAGATGTACAATTATTCTCGATACTAATGCTCTATTATAATAAGACTGTTTCTTTTCGATATATATCAATACCATCTATATTTTGTTCATGATCCATTTGAATCTTCGAAATTTCCTCGCTAAATATGTATCTGCCTAATTTCAATTCCAATTTAGAATTGAGCCAATCTTCAATATGTCTTACAGTAGAGACGCTTTCGCCAGAGACCACTTTTCTAGGTTGTGTTAAATTAAATCTATCTCTTTTTTCGATATCATTTACATAAGCAACATAATACAAAAATTCTACTTTACTCATATCTATTTCTATAATAGAAAGAAGTGATATTAAATGAAACTTTGCACTTAAAAACTGTTTACATATTAAATTTAGTTTTGTACTAGAAACTGGTGTTTTTTTCAATTCAAATATATGACATTTTATTAAACTATCTTCTACTTCCAAATATACTCCATCTGGAAAATTTAAAAAACTTAAAAAAATAAGTTTGGAATTATCATTTTGTTTTTTTCCATTCGTTTTCTTACTGAATACGTTAAAAATTTTTTTTTCAACAGAATTAACAGATAACTCCATGATGAAGTTATTATCTTTTTCTCTAATAATAAAATCTGAATTCTCTTCCTTAAATTCTTGAACGTTTAGTATAGATAAATCTTCAAGTGTAATCATTCAAATTCTCCATTTTGTATTTCAAGAGTTTCATCAAATAAATCCTCTAATTCTTCAGCGAACAATTCAACCTTATATCCATACTCATTAGGGTGTATTTCTTTTAAGTATGATTTATTTCCTTCAATTATTAATTCGTAAATTCCAGCTGAAATATCTTTGTTTTTTAACAACAAATTATTTATCCGTGCAAAAAACACGTCACTATGAGTAGTTATATACAATCTCTTATTTTCTAGTAATAGCTTAAAAAAGTCTAATAAAGTATTCATACTTCTTAAAGAAAGATGTGCTTCTGGTTCTTCAATAATAACATCCTTATACCTTTCCAAGGGATTGGAAAGAATTAAATATGGAATCATTCTATTCAATTTTGTAGAGAATAAAGTTCTCTTAATTTCTTGATCGTCTTCTTTTACAAGTCCTACGACTTCACCATTAGATCCAAAAGTAAGAGTACCTTCAAATAAAGGAATATACTGTTCATCGATTTCTTGTAAAAAATTAAATCTTTTAATTGTATCTTGGAACTTTAGATATTCTGTCATAAATATAAATTCACTATAACGTATTCCATAATTTTCGTTCTGTTCACCTATCAATTTCGAGATTGCATTATCCATGTATAAATTTCTCTCAGATGGAAGAAAAAGAATGTTATGGCCGTCAAAATAGGGTTCGAAGAACATTTTCATAAGAAGTTGAACTAAACTATTATGAAATCTTAGATTAAATTCTTTTTCATCCACAATATCATATAGACCTCTTATTTCATCTTCTTTCAGGCTAGATATATTTTTTTTATTTATAATACTTTTCACACGAAATATTACATGAGAATCGGTCCTTATATCATCTTTTATTCCAGTAATCAAAAATACATCTTTATTAAGAAGCATAAAATCAAACTTAATATCAAAGTCTTTTAAATCAAATTTAGGAACATTTAATAATTTCACATCTACTTTAGAATTTGAATTAAATAGAATTTTTTCTCCAATTAAAGTTTTAACTTTTTTAGTAGTCTTCTCAATGTTTTTAAGGAAAAAATTATTAATATCACTTGAATTAATAATAGTTCCAGAAAGGGTAAAATCATCACTTATAAAAGATGGAGTATCGTTACTTTTTTGCTTTTGATAATCTTTAAATATTCCTTCCCAGTCATAATTTAAAGTGAAATTCTTCGAAAAATCATCTGATGCTTCGTTTATAATAGTGTCCATTTCTTTAGTGAAGGTTTTTTTAATTAAGTCTAATGATTCAAGCAATAAAGTTTTTCCGCTGCCGTTATCTCCAGCTATGACTATCAATTTTTTTTCTTCTATTGTTGCTTCTTCAATATGACCTAAATTTAATATTTGAAATTTCAATAACAACACACCTTTAAAGTAATATTAGTTAATGCAATTATATACTAATATATTGGAAAGTATAGGATATAAACTTACTATCTTTCTGGCCCCTAGCTATAATTAAATGTAATATCAATTTAATATTTCTGGTAGTCATACTATATAGTTTTAGTTAATTCAAACTTTTCTCTAACTTGTTGAAATACTTTGAAATAGTTATTAACTTTTTCGATCTCTTCAACTAATTTTTCTTCCAATCATATGTACCTGAGTTTTTTGAACATTTTTTCTTTTGCATTGTCAATATTGCAGCCATTATTTCAATATCCATTTATGGAAATATATAGTATTGTAAATTTTTATTATCACCAAAAGAGTTGTTACCTATTAATTCTCTACCTATTCCTGTTCCTGTTCCTGTGCCTCTTTATAGATGGGATTGTAAAAAAGATTTAGTAAAAAACTTCTTCAGTGAGTTGAGCTCTGAGTATTCCTATATACTCTGCATTTATTATTAAAAATCTTAATTATTGTATGAGTGTTTCAGAAAATTTTTTTATAAAAATGAGTATAAATAGAAGTGAGTAAATCTTTAAATATATTTGGTTTGTTACTTAATCTATGTAGAAATCTACGCTCTTTTTTAGTAATTGCTTTGATTTACGTTTCTCTATTAGATATTAAAATTGTTATGGTTTTATTATCATAAAGTCGTAATTTTCAAATCCTTTTTTATTTCTTTAATTATTCTAGGAAAAATATCATTATCAATGTCTTTAAGTATATCGTTATTTAATTTAAACATATTCATAATTGTTGTCTCTAACTTTGTTTCTTTATTTGCATTAGCTATTTTATTAATTGATTACACAGTTATTATTACAGCTGTAGTAATTGCTAAAGCACACAGAGTTACAAGAGTTCGAAAAAGCTCAAGGTTATCAATAAATTCGAAGTCACTTATATATAACCCAAAAAAGTCCACCTAGTAAAAACAGTTTTTTCGTGAACAGGTAAGAACTAGTCAATTTCCGATACAGTTGAAACGGTAATCAACTTTCTTCTTTTTCTCGTAATTCTTTTAATCCTATCCAAAACTTCCATCCGTTTTTAGAATGACCCGAACATAATGCTGCTGGTGTACTTGGGCTTGTAAATTCAACATCTTTTAGCAGTTTAGCTTCTTGGTTATTAATTAATTCAGCACTTCCCGATGCAACTAGTCTTTGAAAATGATTTGTATAACGAGAATAAAATTTACCATAATCACTCCATTCCCGTGAAGATTCCGCAGGTTTAGATATGACCGAGTTGGTAGCAAGTATAAATTTACCATCTCGTAGAAATAATCTAGCATTTATTCCAGCAGGTGCATCAAAATAGTGAATTATAGTAGCTGTAATTTCAATAGCAGTTTGCAACGAGATGCCAAGAGCCTCGAGCAAAAATTCAAGATGATTTGCAAAACTATTTAAAGTGGCTTCTTGAAAAATGCTCATTATTGGTTTTGTGGATCGTAAATCCCGATTCTCTAAATTATATTCTGTTTTACTGAATTCTTGGATGAAATGGTATTCCAAAAAATCGATGCTAAGCCTGTCGAAGCTATTATTATCAGTAACAAAAAGAATTCCATACTTCCAAAATTCTTTTTCTCTAATATGTGTTTTAATACGGTGGATTCCATTAACAGATTGTCCAATATAAACACTCGGTTCGTCTAGCTCTGAGAATAAAAAATAGATTCCTGAATTATTGGCATGTTCCATTCTCTCTATTTTACTAAATTGACTCTTAGTAAAGAAAAACCCTCTTATTTGGCTAGTTGGATCTTGAATTATTCGCAAATTAGATGCATTTTTCGCTTCTGGAAAATAAATCATGACGGATTTTGAAGTCATTTTTGGAGCCCCTTTTTTGAATGAAAAATTATTTCTGCCATCTTTATCATGAATCAAAATGTCAGTAACGCTTCTATTAGTAAAACCCCAAATTTCGCGATAAACCTTCATCAACATATGTTGTCTAAAACACCATTTACTATATAAACATTTGTTGCATAAAACCTTGTTTGTGACTTGTTAAAATCTTTGTTTTATCCTTTTCACGTTGGATTTTTTGATCTAATGAGTAAATTATACGTCCAATTTTTTCTTGTTCCTGAACTGAGGGTAAAAGAACTTCTAATTTATTCAAATTGGTTTTCGATATTCCAAGTACAGAAACACCTGTCCCCATTCTTTTGATAAATTCTTCATAAACTCTTGTTTGTGTAAAGTATATAAAATATAGAGAATTTAAGCGCTGATTGGGTGTGAATTTATGAGTGTGTAACCCCGCAATTACTTGTTGTTCATTTACTTTTTTGATTAATATAGCTTTACCTAAATCTGCGTAATCCTCAGATGCGTCCGCAAATACAATATCATTATCTATCAATAGCTCATATTGCTGTACGTTTGTAATAGTTGGAAATTCAACATTTTCACACACTGACGGATAATTTGAATGGATATCTCCATAATGAATATAACGATAGATACCATCTCCTTCAACTGCGCGAGAATACGAGTATGATTTTCCGAATGTACCTAAGTTATTCAAGTACGCTTTTTCCCACTTCGGAAACTCCCTCTCATCCTCATCCTTAAACCTAAGCTTCTGCGAGAAAATCTTCTGCATCATGCCTTTTTTCAGTTCTTCAAGATCTTTAATCTTCTCTTGTTGTAGATTAATTCTTTGAGTTATCAAACTAAAAAATTCAGTCATCTTTTTTTGTTCTTCAATGCAAGGAATTCCAATATTGAAAGACTTAATTTGTTCGAGATTTAAAGCTTCCCTAGTCTGACCTGCTTGATCTTTAAATACATTTTTCTGACCATAATCAGATTCTAAATAAGTTTTCAAGAAATATGGTAATAAATATTCATTTGCCCTTAATATACATACGTGTTGATTTACATTTGCTTTTGGAAAATCTAAAGGAACAATAGTTACTCTTCCGATTGAAGCCCCAGTAATATTTAACAAGACATCTGAGTCACTTAATTGACTGTTTTTCATCTTTGCATTTATTTCATCTGAAATATAGGCAACGTCTTTTAATTTCAAACCCGCGAAATGAACATTTTGACTTCTTATAAGTAAGATACCTTCAGTTTGATATACCGAACTGCCACCTCTTGGTGTAACTCCACTACCAATGTGATTAAGAAAATTACTTAGCTTAGAAATTTTCCAGTCTTCTTCAAAGCCTTCAAATCTCAACTTCGGTGTATTCACTCCCTACACCCCCAACTCTTTAAAAAACTTCTCAAGCTCCAAATCAATCTTAGCAATCTCCTGATCAATCTCTTTTAATCGTG
This sequence comes from Paenisporosarcina sp., assembly GCF_049671445.1. Lineage (GTDB taxonomy): Bacteria > Bacillota > Bacilli > Bacillales_A > Planococcaceae > Paenisporosarcina. The sequence continues at coordinate 7,651 of NZ_JBATUX010000065.1, forward strand.
ATTGTACAGCTACTAAATCAATTATTTCTTCATCCTCAAATGTATCAACATATCGCGGGATGTTTAAATTATAGTCATTTTCTTTTATTTCTTCTAACGTCGCTGCATATGAATACTTTTCAATAGTCTCGCGTGATTTATAAGTATCGAAGACTTTCTCTACATTATCATCCGTCAAGTTATTTTGATTCTTTCCTTTTTCAAATTCATTTGATGCATCAATGAAGATAACATTGTCTTCAGCAGCTCGTGACTTCTTAAACACTAATATACACGTTGGTATCGATGTACCGAAGAACACGTTTGCTGGAAGTCCAATAACTGAATCTAAATAATTCTTTTCTTCGATTAAATATTTACGAATGAAACCTTCTGCTGCTCCTCGGAATAAAACGCCATGCGGAAGGACGACGGCCATTGTACCATTGTCGTCGAGTTGGTGAATCATATGTTGGATAAACGCAAAATCGGCTTTTGATTTTGGCGCAAGTTTTCCGTATGCACTGAAACGGTCATCGTCTAAGAATTTTGAATCTGCACTCCAGTTAGCGCTGTATGGAGGATTCGCTACGACTGCTTCAAAACGCATATCAATGTGACGAGGGTTTTCTATAGTATCTTCATTTTTAATATCAAAGTCTGTGTAACGTAAATTATGCAGTAACATATTCATTCGCGCTAAGTTGAATGTGGTTGTTGTGAGTTCTTGTCCGTAAAATAATCGAACATTTGACTCTTTAGCCACTCGTAACATAAGTGAGCCTGATCCACATGTAGGGTCATATACATTTTTCAAATTAGGTTTATTGTGCGTGACTATTTTCGCTAAGATTTTAGAAACTTGTTGTGGTGTATAAAACTCGCCTGCTTTCTTTCCTGCGTTAGCAGCAAATTGAGAAATGAGATACTCGTAGGCATCACCTAGTACATCGATATCAACATCATCATGTAAGAATGGAATTTCGTTAATGCTCACCATAATTTTAGCAATCAGTTTTGAGCGTGACTTTACATCACGACCCAATTTAGATGACGTTAAATCCATATCGTCAAATAAATTTTCGAAATCTTGTTGGCTGTTTGTTCCTAATGAAGACTGTTCAATGGCTTTAATGGCTTTATGTAGAAGTTCTATGTCGAAGTTCCCTTTTTCGCCTATATGAATTTCTTTGACCATCGAAGAGAAAAGAAATTCAGGTTCAATCACGAAGCCGATTTCTTCAAGTAATGTTTCGATTAAACCTTCTTTATATTCTTCATCTTTCCATGCGTCTTCGTAAGTGATGTTGTCTTCTTCCAGTAATTTTTCAATACGTGCTTCTGTCTTTTCAGAAAGGTAGCGATAGAAAATCAAACCTAAGATATAGTTTTTAAAATCGTAGGCTTCCATTTGACCACGTAAGTCATTCGCCATCGTCCATAGTTTTTTATGCAGTTCTGCTTGTTGCAGACGTTGTTTTTCTGAAGTTGTCATATATAAAATCTCCTCAATTTATGAGTACTTGCGTACGTTTGAATAAATAAAATCTTTCAAAGCTTGCACTCGTTTTCGCTTTTCTTTAAATGGTGCCTTGATAGCATCATTGATTTCTTGGTCAGGGGAAACCCCTTTGAATTCAAATTCACGCAGGAAATATTCTAGTTTTTCTTCTGCCACTTGGACTTGCTGTGACATATGTTGAATTTCTTGTTTACGTCTGTCATTTTCAAAATCATGGAACTTTTGATCCACGGAATCATTGTTTGTGATTGTTGGAGCTACACGCTTCAAGAATTCAAGTAATAAATCTCGTTTTAAACGCATTTCGTCACTAGCCGAAGCGTTTACTTCTTTAATCGCTCTTCGAACTGCAGCATCACGTTCTTGTTTATTTTCATAGTTGATATTACGTAATAACTCAAGAATATAATCGACATCAATGCGATCTGTTTGCATTAATTCAATTTCAAAATCCACGTCATCAATAACGGAAACTTTTTCACGTTCTGGTTTATGAATGATTTCATATAAATGAAGATATTTACTACGATAGTCTACATATGTTTGTTCATCAATTCCCAGGTCTTCTGCTTGAAACTCAAATTCCACAAACGTTTTAAGTTTTGTAAGAACTTTTGTAAGATCACGGAAAGCTAAAATGAATTCTTTTTGTTTTGTTTCTCCTTCGAGATCATCAACTGCTTGCGGCGAGTTTGCAACTTGCAGCAAAACCTCCAATTGATCCTTAAAATCAGCCAGATACTGATCGTATTCTTTCATTAATACTACACCTGTATCTCCGGTTTGGGAGAACAAACGAATCGCTTCGTCCGTAGCGTCTTTTAAATTGCGATAACAGACGATATTGCCATACATTTTCTTTGGGCCTTCAACACGGTTAGTTCGTGAAAAGGCTTGAATCAAATTATGGTGTTTCAAGTTACGATCGACATAAAGCGTGCTAAGTGTTTTCGCGTCAAATCCCGTTAAGAACATATCGACTACGATTAACAAATCTATTTGCGTAGTTTTTACTTTCTTTGAGACATCCGCAAAATATTGGGAGAACGTATCCGTAGAGAAGTTCGTGCCAAATCCTCCATTATAGTCTGTAATGATGCGCTCTAGAGAATGTCTAGAGTGTTCTTGATTTTCAACGCTTTCTTCATTGGTTCCATATGTGAAAATAGAGGCGATTTTAAGCTTAGTGTCTAGTTTTTTGAAAGCATCGTAATATTTAATGGCTGCCGGGATACTTTCAACTGTGAAAATAGCTGTGTATTTTTTATTACTTGTTTTATTCCCATGAATATCAGTAATGTGTTTAGCGATCTTGGTTATTCGAGAATCAGCCATCCACAGTTCTTGTTGATCAATACCCGGGGCTTTTGTTACATCGTCTACCCCTTTTTTGCCTTTAATCGTACGAATATATTCAACTGAAAAACCTAATACGTTCCCATCATTGATGGCATCTTTAATCAGGTACGTATGAAGACAGTCTTTAAATAAGTCCGATGTTGTGCGACCATCTTGGCTTTTGTTCGCAACAAAGCGAGGGGTCCCTGTAAAACCAATATATTGCGCTTTTTTGAAATGCTTTTTAATTAAACGGTTCATCTCACCAAATTGAGAACGATGGCATTCATCAATAACGAATACGACTTTTTCATTCTCATAAAGCTTCATGATAGATTCATATTTAGGATTCTTCACCGCATTGGCCATCTTTTGAATCGTAGTGATGATTCGTTTTCTAAGTGGATCTTGAAGTTGTTTCACCAATACGTCTGTTTTATCTGTTGTATCAACTGAGCCTTTTTCAAACTTGTTAAATTCCTGCATGGTTTGTGCGTCTAAGTCTTTTCGATCGACTAGGAAAATCACTTTTTTAATCTTCTCTTCTTGTGACAGAAGTTCACTTGCCTTAAATGAAGTGAGGGTCTTCCCACTTCCCGTTGTATGCCACACATAGCCATTCTCTTCATTCTCAAGCGTTTGTTTGATGATACGCTCCACAGCATAAATTTGATAAGGACGCATGACCATTAAGTGCTTGTCCGTTTCGTTTACAATCATGTATTTGCTGATAAGGTTTTGAATCATAACGGGTTGCAATAATGATTTTGTGAAATCATCTAACTGTGCAATGCGCTTGTTTGAATCATCTGACCAGAAGAACATATGACTTTTCATCGGTTCACGATCAGAGTTAGCAAAATACTTTGTATCCAGGCCATTTGAAACCACGAATAATTGCAGATAGTTAAATAAACCACCGTATGAGTCTTTGCGGTAGCGCATGATTTGGTTAAAGCCTTCCGCAAAGTGAAGTCCACGTCGTTTCAACTCAATTTGGACAAGTGGTAACCCGTTAATAAGTAGCGTAACATCATAGCGATTTGTATATCTTCCTATTATAGTGGTTTGATGCGTTACTTGAAGATGATTGTTCTTGTAATTTTGTGTATCAAATAGAACCAAGTAAAGCGTGCTATCGTCATCGCGTGTAATCGTTTCTTTATCACGGAGGATTTTGGCAGACTCAAAAACGCTTTTCCCTTCTATTTTCAAGAGCAAGCGTTCAAATTCTTTATCTGATAATGGGGTTCCATCTAAGTTTTCTTTATTTAGGCGGTTGATTTGATTGCGGAAATTTTGCTGTAAGTGATCTATTGAAGGAATTGAAACTTTTTCATAGCCAAGTTGAGTGAGCTGACGAATCATTTCGTTCTCAAGTTGTTGTTCAGATTGATAAGCCACGTAATTTCCCCCTCACTGGCCTATAATGTATTTCCATAATTTTACCACAGTGACTTCAACCTGTATTCAAGAAGTCCTCTACTACGAACATATTTTTGGGATAGGATCTTAGATAACAAAATCAATATAAATATAGCTTAGGAACATTTATTACGGATCTTTATCTACATATTCTTTCTTAGTAGAGTGGCAGAAGAAGTACGAAAGTGAATTCGTAAACCACAACGTAAGAAATTGATTTTAATTGCTAAATGGCATAGTATTTTTCCAGAAAAATATTTCGGTTTCACAATTACTTGTGCTCCTCCAATATTTCCATAACCACTTAAATAAAAGAATTAATCATTTACTACTTTTCTCATATTAAGAAAATAAACAGAGTCCTAGAATAACTATTTAATTATAACATTGAAGTTAAATGGTATAATTTACTATATTAGAGTTTTCATGAGAATGGGAGAGTAATTTGATGATATCTAGATTGAGTAATCCCAAAGTTTTTATTTCTTATAGTTGGACAACACCAGAGCATGAAGAATGGGTAGTAGAGTTAGCCACTCGCCTAATGGGCAACGGAATTGAAGTTATACTAGACAAATGGAATTTAAGAGAAGGTCATGATGTATTCGCCTTTATGGAAGGAATGGTGAAGGACTCTGATCCAATTGACAAGGTACTGATAATTTGTGATAAAGGGTATAAAGAAAAATCCGACAAAAGAGTCGGTGGCGTAGGGACAGAAGCACAAATTATTACGCCTCAGATTTATAAGGACATACAGCAGGAAAAGTTTATTCCAATTGTTGCACAAAGGGATCAACAGGGAAATAATTTTATACCCACATATATTGCATCAAGACTTTATATTGACTTATCCTCAAATGAATATTTCGAAGAAAATTATGATAAATTAATTCGGAACATTTTTAAAGTGCCTCTATTCAAAAAACCTGCACTTGGGAAGCCTCCAGAATATTTATTTCAACCTGAAGTCCCTCATTTTCAGACATCACTTGTTTTAAGAGAAATGAGATTGGCTTTAGAAAAGTATCCCAATAGACTTCCACATTTGTGGACTAAATTCACAGATTGCTTTATGGACTCTCTTGATGTATTTGAAATAGAAATTAAAGAAGATGTGATTCTAGATGATACAATTATTGAGATGATTGATAGAACAATTCCATTAAGAAATGACTATATAGATGCTTTAGAGATAATGTCTCAAACAGACACAGTAAATGCTGATCAAATCATTGATTTTTTCGAGAAAATATATGCATTTTCTGAGTTTAAAGGTAGTGGCAGACACTATGATTATCAAACAGATCAACACAAATTTTTAATAACCGAGCTTTTCCTTTACACCATATCACTCCTTCTCAAATCAAAAAATTATTCTCTAGCTAGTCAAGTTCTAAATGCGGATTTCTATGTAGAATCGGCATATAACTCTGAAAGAACATTAAATTATACTGATTTTAGATTCTATTTAAAATCACTTGATATACGTAAACAACGGTTGAACCTCAACAGATTAAGCATACACGCTGACTTAATTAAAGAGAGATTTTATAAAAGGTACGGAAACGAACTTGTAATAACAGACTTAATTTTGCATTTCATTTCAAAATTAACTACTAATGATGCAACAAAATGGCGTAAAAATTGGTTTCCGACTTCCTATATTTATCATGGAGAAAGAAAGCCTATTAAATTAATAAATAGATTAAAATCAGAAAGTCATTTTTTAAATGTAAAGATTTTACTCAATGTGGAAACAGTAGAAGAATTGAAAGAAAAGATTGCTGGATTTGAAAGTGATAGAGGTTATTCAGGAGGATTTGATGGTATTCCTAATATTAGAAACTACATTCAGGTTGATGAGATTGGAACTACTCCATAAACTTTTGATTCAGTTATTCCAACTCTTTTAGCTCTTTAATTTTAGTTGAATATTATGATGGGGGAATAAAATGGAATTGAGAAATGTATTAGATCCCTATTGTGAATCATTAAAAAAAGGAATAGAAACAGAAAATTGGTATCTTTCGCTCATGGCTGCTTGTACATTGCCCGATATATGCGTTTCATTAGAAGGAGTTCAGGGGAGGAGATTTTATGTCGAGTGGTTTGATAAGTATATTACGTTTTATAAAACGAAAATACATCAGTCAAAGGCTCTTAAAAATGCGAATACCGTGGATGAATATTTAGAATGGATTCGAAGTCCTTCCACTCTATCCGGTGAAGATATAGAAGAAGTACAGTTAGAATATTTTTCTGGTGTTAATGCTTATGCTTTACGTTGTGCTTTTCTTCATAATGGTGATGGAAGGGTTGGGGCTCAAAAGATTTATAAGCAGCAGAAATACGAAAGTGCAACATTAGGGATTAAGAAGGTGAAGTTCGATTCAACAAATCCTAACCGAGTTTTTTCTCAATTCGGAGATACGGCTCGTTTAAATCCAAAAGCATATTGCGAGGCTATATTGGAAGGCGTCGAAAGTTGGATTATGGACAATGAGAATTCAGAAAATGTTTTAGACAATGCGAAAAATCTTCAGATTTTTGAGTAATGCCCTATATTGCTATTGCTTACAATCAAAAAACTCCACGATTATAATCGTGGAGTTTTTACAGTCTCTTGAGATAATCTCGGCACCCTTGCAAAGCTTGCTCATCTTTTGTCTTTTCATCTTTTGTTCCCGGGCCTTTGCTTAGGACAATCCGGTCATGTCATAACCAATATTGGTAAGAAGAGAATTTTTATTAATTTTTATTAATTTTTATTAATTTTTATTAATGCAGCCCCTTACTCTTTGAGTCAGGGGCCGCATTAATATTTGTTCTTCGCCTCGTGCGTGTAAAGAAAGAGTATTAGACATCTAAAATACCTCAAATTCTTCAAACATTTCTTTTTCAGCCTCTCCAACTATTCTCTGTTGAACTGGAACACAAATTGTTAATAAGGCAAGGAAAATCGAAAAAAGTCCAATTGTATTAGATGCATTAATAAAATTCCAGTTAGTTAGGTAATTTTGAACTTTTTCTAATACCGGAATAGCATTAAATTCATTAATTTTAAAAATTAATAAGCAGAGATAAATATAAAATCCATAAGTAATAAAATTCAAGCCATAGTTTATGATTAAATATGCCTTTTGCTTTTCTAAAGATATGTATGGAGATAATTTTTTTAAAGAGACTTCTACTCGATATTTCTTATCACCCTCAGAAGGAAAAGTTTTTTTCAAACGCCAGTAAAATAAGTACCGTGCTGACATTTTGAAATTTATTAATCCTATAGTGAAGAAAAGAATTATCCAACCAACAGTTATAATTTCTATAAAAATTGTTAATGATTGTGTCTTATATAAATAAGTTACAACCCCCAGAAACAGAAACAAATAAGAGAGTACAAAAATTAAATATATTTTAAACTTCTTGGTGTAATTAGATTTCTTTCTTCGAATAGAAAATCCTACTAATTGTACCAAACCTAAAAATAATAACAGCAACATCATATGACTTCTAAAATCCTCTTGAAATAAAGTAACAAATATAAGAAAAAATAATATAGACTGTAAAAAAATTGTCCATAACTCTATATTTGATAAAAAATCCACGCCACTTAGTCTTTTAATTTTCTTTTCCAATTTCAACACTTTTTCATTTACATCTCCTTTAAATGAATAAAATTTAGAAAAATTCACACTTAAATGTGGATGACATCGCTCCTAGAAATGTTTTTCCTTTGAAATCTACCGACTACTTAAACTGAATTTCAGCATATGTTGAAGGGAATTTTAACTAAAAAATCAATTTTATTAAATTCTATCAAATACAATCTCCCTATCTAATATTTCGTAAAGATCATCAACAGGAAGAAGTTAACAGAAAATTAAGTATTCACCTATGTAACCTAAATTTGCAACTTTTAATTACTCAGGATTTTATGATGGTTATCTTCTCTTTATATTATAACTGTAACTATAACAGCAGCTGCTTTTTATGAATAATGAATTCCGATATGGAAATATCACCATACCCTTTTTGAATAAAGAATCGGCAAATCGTATTGTGTTTCCAGAGGAACTAAGAAAGAAATTCATGAACCAATTATTAAAAAACAAGCATTTTCCGTCTGCTTTTAATGTTTATAACTTCGTGGTGTGTTCGATATTTAGCGAAATAATCAAAGTTTATGTCAGGGACAAAATGAACAAATCGGAACGCTTCACAAGAGACGACAGTTAATTTTGCCGGTGAGCAAGAAGTTGGGTAAATCCAAGCTTCGAGCCTACCGAAAAAGTAAAATTATAATTAGAATAAGTTGCATTTTTAATGCAATGTCGTACTTGTGTTATTAACAAATACTGGCAGTGTTTTTTTCTTACTTGAAACGACGTACGTGATAATCTCCTACTACCTATGGATGTACTGCGAATTAGTTTCTTTAGTTCTTAGCAATCAAATTAATAAGTGTAGATAAGTTGGTCAGGTTTTAAACTTTTCAACCCAATATGGTGAAATCGACGAGCAAATTATAATTTCAGAACAAATATAAGAATAGACCTTTTGCCGAATGTAACGTTTTCCTATAAGTGTTACATTCGCTTCAAATAAAAACGCTTTAAATCCATTTTTAATAATAACTCACACTCGCAGTATCAGTTTTAGTTAATAATTATTAATAATGAATTTTTTTAAAATTAATTTCTTATCTTCATAGAAAATCTCTAACGAATCTCCTTTACTAATACCTAAAGCTTCAATCACATTTTTGGGAATCCTCACTCGATTCGCCGAATCAATCTTTCTAATAGCCTTTTTCATAAATATCTCCTTTTAAGAATTTATAGTATCTTCAATAAATTCTTTGATAAAAATTAATAGTTATCATCTACCAGATCTTTTTTTGATATGTTTTTAAATCTTATGAATTAGATATGTTTTCTTTTGTAAATTATCCCAATAATAACATTAGACCCATCAAAATAAATAATATAATTCAAATTTATGATATCGTATGCATTTTTAAAGCTCCGACACCTTCTTTTTAAGGTACTTGCAGAAGAATTTATTAAAAGGTTCCATAAAATAACTGAAGTCAAAGGTTTGTATTGTCTGAATTTGTCTATTTTTGTCGAAAGTATAGCAAAAGTATCCTTATACACCTAATATCAGATTAATGGGATTTGATTTCCTATATATAACCATCAATTTAATTTAGAAAGTCGGGAGTACAATTATGAAGAAAAAGTCTATTATACTTTTAGTTATTTTATTTTTATTAGCAATGCTTTTCCTAGTATCATCTTTGTGGAGTATCATTGGATTGCTTGTCGCTGGTCTTGGTGTATTTCACTACTTAAAAAATAATAAAGGAAAGTCTTCTATAAAAAGACCTCTCTTGGTCATTTGGTCAGGTATCTTACTAGCGTTTATTATTGTAATTGTTAATACTGATAGTGATACGGGTGTTGCAAATGAAACGGACGTCAAATTATCTACTATCGAAAACGATAAAGCTAAAGAAGATGCAAAAATTGCCGCTGAAGCTAAAGCTAAAGAAGATGCTAAAATTGCTGCTGAAGCTAAAGCTAAAGAAGATGCCAAAGTTGCTGCTGAAGCTGAAGCTAAAGAAGATGCTAAAATTGCTGCTGAAGCTAAAGCTAAAGCTAAAGAAGATGCCAAAGTTGCTGCTGCAGCTAAAGCTAAAGAAGATGCCAAAATTGCTGCTGCAGCTAAAGCTAAAGAAGATGCCAAAGTTGCTGCTGCTGAGCAGGCTCGAATAGCAAAAGAGGCGGAAGCTCAAGAAGCAGCTGAGGCTGAACAAGCTTCTTCTTCAAATCTCCTGTACGATCCATTTGGTTCTGATAAAAACTGTTCCGATTTCCCTGGTGGTGGTGCTGAGGCACAAGAATTTTATATTGCTGCCGGAGGTCCAGAAAGCGATCCTCATGATTTAGATAGAGACAATGACGGTAATGCTTGTGATTGGGACTAAATTTTCATTTTCATTATTTAATTAAGCCTTTCCTATCTAGGAAAGGCTTCTTTTTCGTAAAATTTTCCAAGAAATTGGTTGGTTATCCTATTAATAAACATGACATTGAATTATATCCTAAAGAACGGAACATTTGTTGTTAAGTTATAGAGTCACAATAAGGAGGGTTTGTGTGCAAAAAAGATTATTAGGTTTATTTATTGTTTTTACTCTATTTATGGGTAGTTGTGGTCCTGAAACCAATACTAATGTTGAAGAAAAACCAAACACTGTTGTAAAAGATGTAAAAAACGAAGTTCAAGAAGTTGAAAAATCGGTTGTTGTTGAAGAAAAGTTAGAAGAAACCCTTGAGGAAGTTTCTACCGAAACCAATGACGATGAAACCAAACAACACGAAGGAACAATAGAAAACACAAAAGAAAATCCCCTTAGTGGACCAAAAAACGAAAAACTTGAAGGGTTAGAAGTTCATTACATTGATGTAGGACAAGGAGATGCTACCTTATTAAAGTATTCTCATGAAGGGGAAGAATACAGAGTATTAATTGACACAGGAAATTGGAATTCCAGTAGTACAGTAAATTACTTACTCTCACAAAAAGTATCCAACATTGATATTGTAGTAGGAACACATCCTCATGCTGACCATATTGGACAAATTGATAAAATCATTAATACTTTCGACGTCGAAGAAGTATGGTTATCTGGTAACTCATCCAATTCTCAAGTATTTAATCGAATGTTGGACGCGATAGACGCAAAAGACGTGGGGTACCTCGAACCTAAAGCAGGAGAAGTGTATGACATTGGTCCAATGGTCATTGAAGTATTAAACCCTACAGGCGCTAATGGGGATGTTCAAAATGACTCAGTTTCACTAAGAATCACATATGGCGATATAGTCTTCTTGTTTACTGGAGATACAGAAGAAGAAGGCGAAAGAAAAATGATTAGCAGTGGTCAAAACTTGAAAGCGGATATTTTCCAAATGGGACATCATGGATCGAAAACTTCCAACACTACCGACTTTTTAAATAAAGTTAATCCAAAAGTTGCGATTATTTCAGTTGGCGAAAATAATCAATATGGTCATCCTCATGATGAAGTGGTTAATAGAGTGAAAGATAAAGGAATTGACCTTTATTCTACACATATAAATGGGACAATTATTGTCAAAACAGATGGAAAAACGTACATGGTAACTACAAAACAAGATGGAAACGTTACACCATCACCTAAAAACACAGCTTCAACTAGTTCAGAGACTACATCAAATATCAACAACGCTAATTCTTTGCCAAAAGAATCGGTTTCTGAAAGTTGTGTTAACATCAACAAAGCATCACTTGTTGAATTACAAGAAATCATTCATTTTGGACCGGCTCGTGCAGAACAATTGATGCAACTTCGTCCGTTTAGTTCGTTAGATGACTTAGGAAGAATCAAAGGAATAGCTGCTGCTAGATTAAACGATATAAAGTCACAAGGATTGGCTTGTGTAGGAGGATGAAACTATGACAAACAAAGGCGTATTAGACCGTATTGAAGAAGGAAAACATGCAGTCATTTTAGTTGAAGAATTAGGGAAAGAATTTATCATTCAAGTGAGTGATTTGCCCGAAGGCAGTTATGCGGGAACTTGGTTCGATGTAGAAATTACAAATAACGAACTCTCCATACTCACCATCGATATAAAAGAAACATCAACCTTACATGAAGAAATCACTAATAAGGTTAACAATTTAAGGGGAAAAGGCAGAGAAAGCCGTTTCAAGAGGAAATAAATAACAAAAAAACTTTTAAGTCAAACAAAAGATCTAATGAAGATACATTTGATTTGATTGTCGTGGATGAGTTTCATCATTCGAGAACATAGTCGTTGATAAATGAATGACCCCTTCACTGCTATTAGTGAAGGGGTTTATTTTCTCTATCCGTTCTCTCTATGCTACCTTTTTCAACTTGTTATTTTGTGTAATGCTTTAATTTCTGCAAATTCTAGTTCTCGGTTTCTTCTCTGTGACTGATCAAATGTTCTTCTTGTGTAGACGCACAAGGTGGGTTTTTTCTCATTATTTAGCTGATGCTTTTAGGGAACGCATGACTTAAAGATGTTACCCACCATTCACGATTTTATCTGTATTAGAAAGTCATTTACTGATTTTAGTATGCTTCATTAGTCAAATTATGAACAGAAAAGGCGACTTTCTAAATCCAAAGGGAGCTAAGATGCATCTCCCAATCATACAACCAGATCAAATTGACTTTGAGAAAGAATTAAAGATTGTTCAAAGCACTCTCAGAAACAATAACCCCACACATGAGAAAATCGCAATATTTTACGGAACAGGCGTCCCGACTAAACAGTCGAGTCCTGTGATTGACCGTTTAATTGATTCATATGGAGTCACACCAGTTTATGCTGCACGAATATTATCGGCTGTGCAAGCAGCTGTAAACGACACCATGATTGTGGTGTGGGATTATAAATACAAGTGGGATACAGTGAGACCCAATCAATACGACCAAGAGATGGAGACGGTAATCTTTACACCGCGATTCCCTACCTATCCTTCAGGTCACGCTAGCATGTCTGGCTGTTCAGAAGTGGTATTAAGTTATTTTTTTCCGCGAGAAGCAAAAAAACTACGCAAATTTGCTGAAGAAGATGCTGTCAGTCGTTTATATGCAGGAGTTCATTTTCCAATCGATAATACCGAGGGGCTAAAACTAGGAAGGTTTATAGGAAAAGTTGTTGTAGATCATTTAAAGACACAGCGTAATCCAAATCGTACACCTATTAATATCCCGTACAGAGGATACCGTAATGCTGATTTCTTTGCAGATGACTTTAAACAATTTATTCCTTTTGATTTTGCGAATGATTGTTCATCTCGAGTAAAGGAAAAAGACAAGGATAGAGAGATATACAGTTACGAAGAAAATGACAAATTCAAGGACAATAGAAAAATTGACAGAAACGTTGGCAGTGACACATACAAAAACGTTTACAGTGACAATAAAAGAGACATTGAAAGGTTTAATAACAGACATAATGACGTTTACAGTGACAAAAACAAAGAAAGAGACAAAGGCAAAGACAAAGACAAAGACGAATTTAAGGATATTGAAAGCAGTTTTGACAGTGACAAACACTATGATAAAGCAGAATCTTCCTCACTCCAAAATCGTAGAAGTTCACATCCTTTCTTTAATTTTAATTACCCCTTCTAAAGGGACTGACCAAATTAAAACACCTTTACGTTGAAATTCGGTATATACTACCTAAATTCAACGTAAAGGTGTTTTCTCTATGGGTACCAAAGGAGTCAGTTATCCAGTTGAAGTAAAAGAAAAGGTTCCCACAGACGTTACACTAAGTGGAAATAATACTAATAAAAACACGGCCATATCTTGAAATGCCGGACGAGTTATTAGTCAACAAACAAGACTTCACCCACCATGTAAGATACAATAGCCATGAAAGACGAATTAGGTTTTTAAAAAACTCCATAGTAATTAAGTCCAAACTTTATAAATCGGAGGGATGAAAGTGATCAATAAAATCAAGAAATTAATAAATGATCCGAAAGTACAAAAGGCAGTCAAAGAAAAAGTTGTCCCATTGGTTAAAAAAGAAATGGAAAAGAGAAAAACAGCAAAAAAAGACTATCGATAACACGTATACGACTTGGAACCCCTAATGATTTCTCATTAGGGGTTTTTTTGTTATACAGAAACAATTTTCACCTTTTATAATTTCTCATCCTCTAATGAATTATTGGCCGGCGCAAACCATCCGATTACAGCAATACCAATTAATACTCCATAAAAAATCATAGTCCAAACGGTACTGTGTGGAAAATCATGATCTAGGACACCAATATCTTCATGGGCAAGAGTAATTACAGCAAGTTTGACACCAACCCAAGCAACAATTGCATAGGCCGTTGTTTCCAATGCTGGACGTTGATCAAGAAGCTGGACAAACCAGGTTGCTGCATACTTAATCAGGATAAGACCAGCTACCCCTCCGAGAACTACAACAATAAATTTCCCTCCATCCATGCCGCCGAAGTCATCGAGCGGTGAATCCGGAAGACCAAGGGCAATAGCAACCGCAGCTAAAATCGAATCAATTGCAAAAGCTAGATCAGCTAAACCAATCTTCCCTACTGTGGGCCAGAAACTTTTCCCTGCAGATTCCTCTTTAACTTCCTCACGAATATTCTCATTTTCTTTCCCGAACCGGGCCTGAATAACATGCTTCAAGCCTAAGTAAAGAAGATAAGCTGCTCCTATCGCCTGTACCTGCCATACGTTTGCGATAAAAGAAATTGCAAAAAGTGCAGCAAATCGGAAAAAGAAGGCCATAATGATTCCGTAGTTTATCGCCTTTTTTTTCTGATCTTCGGGTAAATGCTTAGCAATTACTGCTAGTACAAGTGCATTGTCAGCCGATAACAAGCCTTCTAATCCGATTAAAATTAACAATGCCCAAGCATACTCTATCCAGATAGACTCCATCCAAATCTCTCCATTCTAAACTTAAGTTGTGATGTAATAGTTTCACTAATAATAATACTACCCTTATAATCCACAGATAATCTTGTGTTGGTGATTCATCGGTTTCTAGTAGCGATTAGGATGGTTATCGCAAATTAGAGAGCATTATTTATAGATGTACTAAATGATTTGATAATATGAAATGCTAATTAAGGAATTTTTGGTCACTTATGTAAAGATAGAAGTTGACTTCAGGATATTATGATTATCATCTTTGGTTAATGTAACCCTCGAATCAGTAAGTAATTCACTGTATTACACCATAAGAAAAGCTGCCGTTTTAGGGCAGCTGGTCGTTCAAATATGACAATTAATCGTTAGATTCTTTGTCCATTTTGTTTTACTTCCGGATATTTCTAATTTATTTAATATGCCATATATCCAATTGTTGTAATTACAGGCCAAGCTGTAAGTCCGACAAAAGCTAAAAATAGACTAAGGCCAATCAATAGTGCTTTTCTATCCATTCTCCGTTTATTAAATAACAAAACCACTATTCAAATTGGCATTGTTATGAGGATGTTAATAGCACTGACATATATAGCAAACTCAGTAAAGTCAGTAATGAGATTATTTCCGCTCTTACCAACTCAAAAGTATGTCTTAATTGTGCATGAGTATATCCTGTAATGCCAAGAATCACTTCCCAAACCGTACTGGATTCAACTTTCTCTAATTTCTTAACGAAATGCATCTACGCTTTTTCATGAAGCATCTGATTCACTGCTTTATTTACAACAAGCGTACTTAGAAAGCCGGAAGAAATCTCCTGGCTTTTTTCTTTTAATTATTCCTTGTTCTAACAAAATGTTTCGTTCAATTCGTTCACCAATTTCATCACGAACGCATTGGAATACAACCCATTTTTCTTTATTAGTAACTTGAGCTTTGACAGTATCATAGGATCCCAGTGTCTAAGTTTACATGCGGAATTCCATCTATTTTTATAACGTCAACACCTTATTAATTGAAATAGATGGGAATTTCTCTAAAACCACACAATTATTAAGTTCTTGAATCTTCATAAGGAGTACCTTTTCGTTTCCACTGGATACATTGGTAATGATTAGGCAGTTTTTTGATAGATTCCAAAGATAGACTAGGTGGCAGAGGAGGGAATAACAAATGAAAAAAATGTTACTAGGTTTAACTATGGGAGCGATGGTGTTCTCAGTAGGTCAAGCTACAACAGCAGAAGCTTCATTTTCATCAAATACACCCACATGTCAGACTCAGAAATATAATGTTTCTCCACATACACAAGCAAAACAGGTAGAATCTAATTCAGTCTTAGAAAAACTATATGCACAACTATCAGCTGGAGGGAAACAAACAGTATTTAATCAAGCTGTACAAAACCCTGTTCCTGCACAACCTGTCGCTCAAAAGCCTGCAGAAACTACTACACCTGTTGCAGCGAAACCTGTTGCTCAGAAACCAGTAGAAACTACTAAGCCTGTCTCGCAAAAACCCGCAACTAATACACAACCAGTTGCACAAAAACCTGCTACTTCAGCACCTGCTACACAGCAATCAGGTTCAGTTTCATCAATTGAACAACAAGTTCTAACTTTGACGAATCAAGAACGTGCAAAAGGTGGTCTAAAACCACTTGCTACTGATGCGGCAGTGATGAACACTGCTCGTGCAAAATCTGCAGATATGAGTAAAAATAATTATTTCTCTCATACAAGTCCAACATTAGGATCACCATTCGACCAAATAAAAGCTAAAGGCATTCAATACAAAGCTGCTGCTGAAAATATCGCAATGGGTCAAAAAACGGCCGCTGAAGTCGTAAAAGGATGGATGGAATCACCAGGACATCGCGCTAACATTATGAATGGAAACTACACTCATATTGGCATTGGATACGATGCAAACGGTAATTACTGGACACAACAATTCATTCAAAAATAAAATGAAAAATTAACGGCCATCTCGCTTTTTAGAGATGGCCGTTTTCGAATGCAAAAAAAATCGTAGATATATAAGCTGTATGCCAGTCTAGTGTTCATTGTGGTTATGAATATACGGTCGTGTCACAACCAGTTTTGCTTATCACTATAGTTGAAAAGAGCAGATTTAACTAACAGATTCCATTCCTATCGCAAAACATTTATTCAATGAAACATAGTTTAACTTGAAAATAAAACAGCACAGTCCAGTAAACTGCGCTGTTTTATGAATTTTCTTTTATAACCACCTGTTAGTTATGGCTTAATTCCATATTCAATAACGATTGGGTGATTGTAGGCAAAATGATTTCTATAGTGGTTCCCTCATTTAATTTACTATTAATTATAAATTGACCGTTATGACTTTCTATAATTTTAAAGCAGGTCATTAGTCCAAGACCGGTACCCTTTTCCTTTGTCGAATAAAATGGTTCTCCAAGTGTAGACATTCGTTCTTTTGGAATCCCGATACCTTGATCAA
>NZ_JBATUX010000066.1:0-12291 GCF_049671445.1 Paenisporosarcina sp.
ATAAAATGCTCTATCCAAACAATTCCCAAAGAGATAATCCAAATTGTTAAGGGAATTACCAAACTCTTAAATGCTTGCAACCACTGATAGTTTTTCCTTTGTTTTTGCAGTAGTCTATCCGTAACAAAAAACAAGATGGAAGCACCTAAACTATAGGGGAGTATTACAAGTCCGAAAACAATGTGCAAAATTGCAGAAACAAATATCTCTATGTTTTTATTTCTACTTTTTTTTGACATAAACTCTGCTACCTTATCACCAATTATAGAAGTTAGAATTCCATAAAGCAGAATCACAGGAAAACTATACATCATATATACATTTACCATAGTAGAAGCTGAATAAAAATAGTTTTCAACAACTTGTTCTCCGAATGGATCTGGCATAACAAAACCTAATAAAATAGCAAATAAAGAACCCGAAACCGAAGCTGATATAATTTTTCTTGATAACATTTTCGTTTACCTCACATCTTGTTTATATACATTAACTAAATTGGTTGACATAACATCCGTCAGTGGAAGAAGTTACTTTGAAATACTCCACTTTTCTTTGTAGTCATCGTAAGCCTCTGTCCAATGATAAGTTTGGACTGCGTAATGATCTAAAGGTTAGTTTTTGACTAGACTTTGATAAATACCTATTATTAGTTTATATGAGGACCAAGAAAATAAAACCAGTTAGTGTTAACGCTAAACCAAATGTAATCAATATTCCTTCAGTAGTGAAAGTACCCGTTAGTAAGTCGAAAACCGTGGCTAAAATAGAGACCACTGTTTTTCTCTTTGTTTCCTCTTTTTTAAATGTCAGTTTTACACCGTAAACAAATATGCTAAGCCCAACAAGAGAAATTAAAAACGATATTAACAACAACACTTTTTCACCCTATCCTTCGTTTCAACGTTACCACTTTCCATCTCCTCAGGTAACTAACCTGCTGCGTGAGCTTAATAAGAATTAGTCGTTAATTCGTAAAATGCTCTTTACAAAGTAGGTTGACATAACACATGAATGAGGAAGTGCTATCCTGTAAAGGTAGCCGGTTTTTTAACTAAACCCGTAAGCGAAAAATTACTCCGAATGCACTACAATCTAAAGTTATCGTGTTTTAATTCAATCGATTCCAATGTAATTTTCCTTTTCAAAATTTCCTGTTATCGCAATAAATTTTACGTAACATATGGATTTGTATAATAAACCAAACTAAAAGTAAATACATAATATACTCGAAATCCATTGTAATTATAGCTAATACATTCGGAAGAAAAATAAGTACACTTATTAGCATAGTCTTCCAAGAATCCTTTACTACTGCAATAACAAAAGTAACGATGGAAGAAAGTAAAAACAACCAAAATATAAAACCAACATACCAAAAACCTACGACATCCCACATAAATATCCCCTACTCTCTCTTTCTCTATTTTTCTTATAAATTAAATATATGTTGAATAGTGGTTTACGTAAAACCTCGATATACTTACTCAATTGGAATGTATCACGTATACACAGTAGGTTGACATAACACCACTATTAGGAAATATTTAACTAGGCTCTGACATTTAATAGATAGCCGGTCATTCAAGTAAAGCACCGTAGTTGAAGAAGACTATTGAGAAAGATTGGTAATGTTGAAGAAATCAGGATCTGGTTTCATCAGTTTTGTACCTTTTTCTGATTGAAAATAAATTTCTTTTTCGCTTCCATAATGAACTTTTATGTTCATATCCCCGAAATCAATTACACTTGATTTTTCCCGTGGCAATATTTCTTTTTGCCAATCCATAGCATCATTAATAAAACCAACAATTTGCTGTATTTTAATTTCATCTTTTATTTCAGAACATTTTTCACTATTTAAACTTTGATAAATGCAAATACTTTTTGGGACATTACTAATCCAAGTTGTTGAGTTATAAATGGGATTTTTGTCAAACATGACCTCTGTTTGTTCTTCATATTGATTATAGTGGGCTGAAATTCTTAATCGACCATCGAAGCCTTCTTTTCTCCACCCTGAATGAAATCCACTCCAATCATTTTCTGGGTCATTATCATTAAGTGCTGAACCTTCGTATTCTATATTCCAACCAAGGTTAGGAAGTTCTTTTAAGTAAAACTCATATATTTCTATCCAGCGATTTCCATCTATAACATAAACGTGTTCGTTTGGTTCTAATCCCTCGAATAAAGGGATATCTTCATGTTGCTCAGGGATAATGGACATCCCCTGATAAGTGTCATCGGTAATTTTTTGATATACAAACCAGCCAACGGTAATCAAAACTAATATAACAGCAATAATAATCCAATTTACCTTTTTCATTTCATCCACCCCTGAATTGTTCCATTTCTATATTTGTTAATTTATAATTCAACATTATCCTTTTCTAAATAACCTGCTTCTTAAGTTCAATTAGAAAGAATGCTTTACTCCTTCTTGAAGTAAAGCATCCGTTATTTGGATATAATTTTTTCTAATCATCTGATTCCCTAAACAATTTTATCCTAACTACCCCCAAGGTTAGTGTTACTGCTATTAAGGTAACAGCGTATGTAAGGTCTGCGGGTGAACTTGGTCTGTTAGTAAAACTATAAAGCCAAAGCATTTCAATAAATAAAACTACAACCCAATAAAGATATAATCTATCCTTTTTCATATTTCTCCCCCTTTGATTGTATTGCTTCTTATTCAACTAAATTGCCCCGTTAGAATAAGAATGAAATTTATGGATATCTAATTAAGTCGTGGAATTTTAAAAAAGACAGCCCTGTAAATGGTTTGGCGGATATAACCTAAGCACCCGTTGTTGAAAATTATAAGCAATTTATAAGTTATTCTTGATTGTCCCATCCTACATACCAGGCGTCATCCGTAAATTCATTCCATTGGAAAGTGAAATTTTTAGCGTGGATTATTAATCCACAAAAATCTTGTGTTCTCCAATCCAATCCCTGCATATCAAAAATAAAGGAATTATTTTCTACTTTCTTTTCTTCAAATGTCAAAAATTCCATTTCCTCTAAATCTGAGAACAGAACTTGCTTTTCCACAAATTCCGACTCTTTCTCACCTTCCTCTTCCCAATCGGCAATCAGAACTGAATTTACAACAATATAGAGTAAAGCTTTACTAAAAGAAACAATATTAAAAGTCAGCCTACATTGTCCTGTTGACTTTGCAACTTTGTAAGGATTGAGAGGATGTTGTTCCGAGATGTTTACATATTCGAAATCAATAATGATTACATCATTTCCCACTTGTATTTTTTCTACAAAGCAATCATGAAAATCGAGATAGTCAAAGTATTCGTTAGTAGTTTCGAATTTGTAAATTCTCATACAATCACCTACTTATTCTATTTGATGACACTTTTCTTCGTTAGTTCATAAGAAAAGGCTATACTCCATCTTGATGTAATGCACCCGTTACCTAATAAGATGGGGTTTCAATATTGTTTAGCCTTATAGCTTGATTAATTTACTACTTTACCGTTGGTATTTAAAATTTTAATTTCATAAGAGTCAATGCGAGATACTGAATTTAGTTCTTTAGATTGTAAGATTTCATTTACTGTCTCTTCAATTTCCATTGCTAACTCCTGTGCATTTTTAACAGAACCTTTTATTGATGTATGAATGGTAATGGATTCTTGATAATGAGTACCTATATTTCCAACTACGTCATAATCTTTAAGACCCTGTATTAAAGTCGATGTTAAATGTGAAAGTTCTTTGTTTCTAATTTCTAGTTCTTCGGGAAGCTTAAATAAATCCCATCTCTCAAAAACAATTGAATAATCATTTAATGTGGATGTTTTGATCACACTTTTAACAATAGACTCCATATCCTTTTTTACGGAATTAAAATACTTTTCATCCCCTACAACTTGTATCACCAATTCCTTCTTTGAAGTGGTTTTTACATCAACCACCACGTATTTCTCATTAAGTTTTTCTTTTACCTTCAATGTAGATATATTTAGTTCTTCTTTAATAACAAACAGTTTTTGTTCCACTTTATTTGCACCAACAGTATCAACGTCTAGAGACTTATATAACAGGCTAAATGAGGTATTCCCACTATCAATATTCCAGCAATAATCAAAATCCTTTTTAACATATAATCCCTCCCGTAAAGAAGGTATGCTCTATAACCCCTAAAAAATGCTACGACTTCATTACTCCATAAGAAAAGCTGCCTTTAGATGACAGCTGGTTGTTATGCTGAGCTTCCGTTAGGGGAAAGTGGTATTCTAAAAAGTTTTAAAAGTAGCATCCAGCAAAAAAATTAATAATACGAGAATAGCGAGAATAGTAAACTCTTTTTTATCGATGTCTTTATCTTCTCTGTATTGTTGTTTAATCTTCCTGTAATTTCCCTGCAGCTTTTTTTGTTTATATTTTTTATCTTCTGACATCAAAACAGACTCTTTTCCATATTCATCGTCTCCTTTGAATTTTTATTGATATTCCTTATATTCTATACCTTATTAATAAAAACCTTCTTTAACTCTCCTGGATGATCCAACCGCAAAATGTCGATTCACTTAATTAACTGCATTGTATAGGTACTATAAAGTAGGTTGACATACCCCCTAAATGGCACAATTTATGGTGTTCTTACCTAAACTAATTGTCTATTATTTGTATCCATGATTTGGATTTATAATTAGAATAAGAATAAATTTGATATCAAGATTAGGATGGATGGAACCTCTAAGTATTCCTCAGTTTAAATCTCCTTCTAAAAAAGTTACCATAAAAATTCACACTCGAATTGGACGCAAGATAAAGAAATGCCTTAGCAGTCGAAATTGTATCTTCGGCTGCTTCCATTTGTTAAAAAAGGTGGCGATTCTTTGATTAACCAAAAAATACAGCCCCATTGGTACGGAGCTGTAAGTATTTATTCATCATTCAGTTTTGTAAATAATTCATTGGTTAGTATGTTGAGTTCTTGGAAGGTTTGGCGATACATGTGGACGTCGCCGCCAAAAGGATCTGAGACATCGTGTGAACCATATGGTCGGACGTATTCTTTTAGGGTGAAAATTTTATCTGCGGCGAATGGAAATGCTTGCATGACCAGTTGTTTATGCGCGGATGTCATCGTTAATATTAAATCTGCCCAACGCACATCTTGTTCGCTAACTTGGCGTGAAAAGTGTGTGAAGTCTATGTCTGCATCGCGAATAACACGTTTTGCATTCTCAGAAATGTCGCCACCATCCATGGCGTATATTCCTGCTGAACGAACGTCCATACCTTCCTTATTGTGTGAATGAAATATGGCTTGTGCCATTGGACTTCGGCATGTATTTCCCGTACAGATATAATAGATGTTCATGTGAATCCCTCATTTATTTAATAAAGTGAGTAATCCCATTGCCATGAGACATACTCCAGAAAGACGCGTCAACAAAGGTCCCTTTATGAGTTTGCTTTTAAGTGCAAGATAAGAGAATGCTAATGCAAAAAAACCAGCACTACATAAGAAAAACCACTTTTGTAATTGAAGCATACCAAAAGATAGGCTAACTGAAAAGGTGTCAAGGCTAACAACGACTGCAAGAAGTATAGGAGGAATGACAGTGGATGTCGGTTTTTGTTGGTACAAACATAAATGGACCCCTGTTAGAAATAGCAAGATGCTTGATATGTAGCGGCCACCTTCAACGATAAATGATGTCACCCATTCTCCAGCAAGGAACCCGAGAAGTGGGAAGACCATATGTAACACTCCTGTCCAAATGGCTAGCATCAGCGGGAAACGAATTTTAGGGAGTACACTGTACAAAGCAACGACGTCCAGTGCCGTAAATAGTCCCGCGAACAGTTCCGTAGACAATGAAAAAATCTCCCCTCTCTCTTGCATTGCTACTAGCATATGCAAAAAAGAGAGAGATTAGGAGTGCCACCAATTGCCATCGGCTGCTTTTTCTAGACGGTTGAAAATTGCGGCACCGACACCCGTTTTGGGAGGTGCCGTAACAAGAATAATATCGGCTGCCGTATCGTCGCAAGCACGTAAATGAGCATATAAATGGTGTGCGGATGCTTCAAGATTTTGTTGATTGCCTAATGAAAAGTACCAGTCTGCTTGGTTATGTTGAAATTCATCGGGTGCGAGCAAAGCGACTTTTTGATTTTGCGTATGTATAGACTGAATTGCTCGATCCACAACATCTTGTTGTGGTTCAATTAAGTACACTGGAGCGTCAGGTGCATAATGGGCATATTTCATTCCAGGTGCTCGTGGTACTGTTCCCTCGTCCACTGTTGTTGTGCTTGGTTCGATAACTTCTCCAATTACTGCGCTGAGCATTTGTGCTGTGACGCCACCTGGTCGAAGGATGACAGGAGGATCTACGGTGAAATCGACGACGGTTGATTCTAAGCCAATGCCGGTTGCTCCACCATCTAGAATGAGTGGAATTCGTCCTTGCAAGTCTTTTTCAACATGTAGTGCTGTGGTCGGACTTGGTTTGCCACTGCGGTTGGCACTTGGAGCAGCAACTGGTTCACCAAGCATTTTTAGTAATTCGAGAGCAACTGGATGGTCTGGCATACGCAACCCTACTGTTGATAATCCAGCTGTTACATTTGGTGCAAAGACGTTCGGTTTGGCATGTAGAATAAGAGTTAGAGGTCCTGGCCAAAATGCGTCGACGCATTTTTCTGCTTTTTTAGAGATTTCACTGACGTATTTTAAAATATGTTGTGATTCCCCCACATGTACAATTAAAGGGTTATCGGATGGTCGACCTTTTGCCTCAAAGATTTTGGCCACTGCTTGTTCATTCGTAGCAATTGCTCCTAACCCATAAACTGTTTCAGTTGGGAATGCGACAACTTCACCCAACTTTAATTTTTCCACAGCTTGTGTATAAATTCGAATTTTATTCACATTGTTATCCACAATGACTCGAGTCGTTTTCATGCGATAAATCTCCTTTCTATCGTGATTTGTTGATAGTTATGCACATACTGTTGATAACTAGTGGTCATAATGGGGATAACTTGGACTAAAACTTGCTTTTTATCCAATCCCATGTCCAAAACTTCACTGGCTCTTCTACCACTTCTTCTTCTTCTTGGTAACATACTTTTGGAAACAAGGCACACCACCAGTTGTCTCCTTTGCCGCTGCCTATTGTGATAATGAGCGCTTTGTGGAAATCTTGTGCGTAAAAGTAAGTGCCATCTGTTTTAGCTGGAATCAATGCTTTCGCTAAGCTAATGTGGATGCTTTGATCGGTAATAATTCCTGCTTTTTGTGAGATTTCTGTGGATATTTGAGTTAGTTCTTGCTCTAATTGCGCTGTTGTTTGAAACGTGTCAGCAGCTTTTTGTAATAGTGGTTGAATTTCTTGATAAACGAGTGATTTGACTTGTTGATCTTCTTTCGTGTTGCTGTTTGCAATAACTCTTATTTGAATAGCATCAGCTGGAACAGCATCAGCCGCTCCGCTTACTACTGGTAATAGAAATAATAGAGTTTGAATAAGTACAAGTGCCATTACAAGTTCAATCCATGGAGACCTCTTCATTTGTGGTTGTTCATTTCTGAAAATCTCGTAATCTTCTATCATGGTTATCTCCCCCTTGCCCTCATTGTGGACAAGGTGTGGATTATTTATTCACGTAATCTCACAAAAAATCATTCTTTCTTTTCCGTTGATATCTTTTACAATATCCACTTGTGCAGCCGGAAACGATTTTTGGAAGAACGATTGTACAGCGGGACCTTGTGTATAGCCAATTTCTAAGCCAATCAATGCAGGTCTGTTCATTAACTCTGGAAGTTCCTCTGCTAGTCTTTTATATAAATGAAGTCCTTCATCATCCGCAAAAAGGGCATTGTGAGGTTCATAGTTTACTACGGTATCTGATAGACTTTGAGCCTCATCATAAGAAATATAGGGTGGATTGGACAACACAATGTCCCATTTTTCATTCGATATAGGAGCAGTTAAATCACCTTGTTTAAAGATGATTTGTGCTTCTAAGTCACTTGCATTCGTTTGAGCTACTGCTAATGCTTGAGATGAAATATCGGTTGCTGTTACTTGCAAAGTCGAGATTTCTGCTTTCATGGTTACCGCAATCGCTCCACTTCCAGTACCGATATCGGCAAGCTTTAAGTGAGTTTGTTCGGTGAAAAGTCGTTTCATTCTAGCGATCGTTGCAACAATGAGTTCTTCTGTTTCAGGACGTGGAATGAGCACATGTTCATTTACTTTAAAGGTACGTCCATAAAATTCTTCCGATCCGATAATATATTGAACAGGCTTTCCTGTGCTATGTTCTTCAATTAGCGACCAGTAATGGTCAAATTGTTCGGATGAAATTTCTTCTCGCATGTCCATTAATAACTGAACGTGCGTTTTGTTTAGTACGTGTTGCAACAACATGCGTGCAACTTGCTCTTCTCGTCCGTGTCCCGATAAAAAAGAAGAAGCCCGTGAAAGGGCCTCATATACATATTTACTCATTGGTATCATTCATTCGTTCAAGTCGTTCAGTTTGGTCAGTTAAAATCAACACGTTAATAACTTCGTCGAGTTTACCTTCCATGATTTGATCTAGTTTTTGAATCGTTAAACCAATACGATGGTCGGTTACACGATTTTGTGGATAATTGTATGTGCGAATTCGTTCTGAGCGGTCTCCTGTACCTACTGCAGATTTACGAACAGCATCATATTCAGCCTGTGCTTCTTGACGGAACTTATCGGCAACACGTGCGCGAAGAACGACCATTGCACTCGCTTTGTTTTTAATTTGAGATTTTTCATCTTGGCACGTCACCACTGTTCCAGTAGGAATATGTGTCAAACGAACAGCAGACATCGTTGTATTAACTGATTGTCCACCAGCACCTGAAGAAGCATACGTATCTGTACGAATATCATTTTCATGAATATCCACTTCTACTTCTTCCACTTCAGGAAGACATGCTACAGTGGCAGTTGATGTGTGAGTACGTCCACCAGACTCGGTTTCCGGTACACGTTGTACACGGTGAGCACCGTTTTCGTATTTCAGTTTTGAGTATGCACCTTGACCTTTAATCATGAAAATGACTTCTTTATATCCTCCGATTACTGTAGGAGACGCGTCCATGATATTAATTTTCCAACCTTGTGTTTCAGCGTAGCGGCTGTACATGCGGAATAAATTCCCAGCAAATAGTGCAGCTTCATCGCCACCTGCAGCTCCACGAATCTCCATGATTACGTTCTTTTCATCATTCGGATCTGTTGGAATTAACAATACTTTCAGGCGTTCTTCTAGCTCTTCAATTTGAGCTGCTAAATCGTGCATTTCTTCTTTTACCATTTCACGCATGTCGCCATCTAATTTATCGTCGAGCATTGCTCTCGCTTCAGCATGCTGTTCTTTCACTTGCTTGTATTCGCGGTATGCGTTTACCGTATCTTGCAAGTCCGATTGTTCTTTAGAAAGCGTGCGTAGTTTATTCATATCTGTAACAATCTCAGGGTCACTGAGTAATTCAGTCAAACGATCATATCGGTCTTCTACCGATTGTAAGCGATCAAACATACTTTCACCTCATCCGTTCATGTGATTAACACTATAATTATATAGAAAAAGAGGGGAAATTGCCACTCTAGCTTAGTTGGACGTGCGTATAGGAATCTTTTCCACTTCCGTGGGATTAATTGTATTCACTAAGGTTTCCAGTCGCTTCGCCTGTTTTTAGTAATTCATTCTGTTACTGATGTGCGTCCCATGCGTAACGTCCGACCAGTCCAAATCTACGGAAAAACAGAATAGTATAACGGAACCTGTTATAAAAAACTGGAATCGGCTCCCTTACTCAACAACTTTCTTTAACAGAGCCATTTAAAAAGAAAAAGAGCAGCAAATGCTACTCTTTGTCGTAAACTAATGAAGTTTGATGAGTTACACCTGCTGGTACTTCGTGGTGGTGACGGCAACGTGGTTCGTACGCTTCAGTCGCACCAATTAAAATAATTGGATCTTCATAGCCTGCTGGATCTCCGTTAATTAGTCGCTGTGTGCGGCTTGCTGGTGAACCACAAACTTGGCAAACGGCTTGTAATTTCGTTACGAGTTCAGCCATCGCCATTAACGTTGGCATTGGACCAAATGGTTCTCCTCTGAAATCTTGATCAAGACCTGCAACAATTACACGGAAACCATGATTCGCAAGACGTTGTACAACATCGACAATGCCATCATCGAAAAATTGAGCTTCGTCAATACCAATCACATCGTATTCATCCGAAATGTACGCCCAAATATCTTTTGAACGCTCGACTGGAATCGCTATTACTTTCGTGCCGTTATGACTGACTACTTCTTCTTCACTATATCGATTATCTAAACGTGGTTTGAACACCGCAATTTTTTGTTTCGCAAATTGCGTGCGTCTCACACGACGAATTAATTCTTCTGATTTGCCGGAAAACATACTCCCGCAAATGACTTCAACCCAACCGGATTGTGACATCACATACATGGAAGTCACTCCTTTCAAAACTCTCTATTCCCTATCATACAGAAAATAAATCTAGATTACTCGTCTTTTTTTTCATCGGGAATTGTGATATGGAGTTATTGTGACATGTGAGTAAAAGACTTTTTAAATTGGAGTCAGTTGTTGCTACAACTGACTCTTTTCTGTTAAAAATGCTTCCTTTAAGTGATAGCTTTTCCACAAAATACCCACCAAGCGTAGCGTGTGGGGCCATTTAAGGTTTTGAGTAGGACTATGGAGATTTTAGACGTCGATGATTATCGTCTGCAGTCAATAGAGCGAGGATAAACCTTAAATTGGGCTGCTCGCTTTGCTCCGCAGCCTTTCTGTTGTTGTGAGAGGATTCTTTTGACGGAAGAAATGACGTTTTCAGACGTCGATGGCTATTTTTCAGACGTGAAGCCTGTTTTTTCAGACGTCATCGCCTTTTTTTCAGACGTCAACCCTAAAAAGTCAGACTGAGCGACCGCTCAGCCTGACACTCACAAAAAAATACCCGCTATGAGCATAGGCTCTAGCGGGTATTTGATATTATTCGTTGATTTCTTCTTTGATACCGTATTTTTTGTTGAAACGGTCAACACGTCCATCCGCTTGAGCGAATTTCTGTTTACCAGTATAGAATGGATGACACTCTGAGCAAAACTCAACTTTGATGTCTTCTTTTACTGAACCAGTTTCGAATGAGTTACCACATGAGCAACTAACTTTAGCTGTTTTGTAATCTGGATGAATTCCTGTTTTCATATTAAATCTCCTCCCGCCCTGAACCATCTGGAACAGAGATGTTATTATTTGACTGTCACCTTACACGACCCGTCAATTCGGTCGGATATGTAACAGAGAATGGTAATTCTACCGACTTAAAGTATAGCAAATGCCTGTTAAGAAATCAAGCGTTTCGTTTAAATAAACGCGCAGTAGACGATCCCTTTACAGTAATCCTTTGCCGCCTCTTTTTTCTTTCATTTCTGTATTTAATTGTTCAAAGAACTCTTCGTTAGTTTTGGATTGGCTTAATTTTTTCAAGAAGCGTTCGCCGAAATCATGTGAATCCGAGAATGTTTTACGGATTGCCCACAGTTTTTCAAGTTGTTTAGCTGGCAATAGCAATTCTTCTTTTCGTGTTCCTGAGCGTCGAATATCTAATGCTGGGAAGATTCGGCGTTCTGCTAAACTACGATCTAAATGAAGTTCTAAGTTACCAGTACCTTTAAACTCTTCATAAATGACTTCATCCATACGTGAACCTGTTTCCACTAATGCCGTCGCTAAAATCGTTAAGCTTCCACCTTCTTCAATATTACGTGCTGCACCGAAGAAACGTTTAGGACGATGGAAAGCTGCAGGATCAATACCACCTGAAAGTGTACGACCGCTTGGCGGAATAACTAAGTTATAAGCACGTGCTAGACGTGTAATGGAATCCATTAAAATAATAACGTCGCGTTTATGTTCGACTAAACGCATCGCTCGGTCTAGTACTAATTCTGCCACTTTAACATGGTTTTCTGGTACTTCATCAAACGTTGAGCTCACGACATCTGCCTTAACTGAACGTTCGATATCCGTTACTTCTTCTGGACGTTCATCAATCAATAGAACGATTAAGTCAGCATCTGGATAATTCGTTGTAATGGAATTTGCTATTTCTTTCAATAGCATCGTTTTACCCGCTTTTGGCGGTGCTACGATAAGTCCACGTTGACCGAAACCAACAGGTGCTACTAAGTCCATTATGCGTGTCGATAACTTGCTTG
>NZ_JBATUX010000067.1:0-24573 GCF_049671445.1 Paenisporosarcina sp.
TAAAAACGCGACGCGAGCTAAGATGGAAGCAGCTGCAACCGAGACGTGAAGTTGTTCAGCTTTCGTTGAAAACAAGACATTTTCACGAATAATTTCCTTTTCGGCTTTCACATGGTTGTAGTAAATACCACGTTCAGCAAATTGATCAATTAAAATGAATTCAGGTTTTTCAGGAGCAATTTTAGTGAGCACATGTTTCAATGCTTGATTATGTAACAAGGCTTTTATTTTTCCTTGAGACCAGCCTTTTGCTTGCACCGTGTTATATTTTTCATTGCCAAGTACCAAAATTTTGTAAGTAAGAGCATCTTTTAAATCAGGAGCAATTTTGCGCATCAAATCATCTGTTAACATTTTCGAGTCTTTTACACCTAGAAATTGTATGAGTTCAATTTTTTCCGCAGGCACGTAACAAGCCGCAACCGTCATGGGACCAAAAAAATCACCAGTTCCAGTTTCGTCCGAACCAAGTACTGATTTCAAAGCAAAATCTTCTGGCAAGGTATCGCCTTTTGCTGAACTAATTTTTTTAGCAGATTTTTCTTGAGTCGTACCCCAGCGCATCGCTTCTCTAGTCGCACCTCCACCTTGAAACAAAACTTTACCTGATTTATAAGCAGTAATAGAAGTGTCTGATAGCTTGGCAGCAAAGATGACTCCTGGCGCATTGCGCTCAATTCGGTTAGTAGCATAATGAGACATCACATTTTTCATTTGAGATGTTGATAGCAAAAGTACTTCGTTTGACATAATCACTTTCCTTTCTAATGGTGTGTATTCCCAAGTCTAGCTATTTCATGGTATGATATATACTAGGATTTTGATGAGGAGGTTACCCTTTGTCAGAGCAACATAAAATACGAGTTTCAGTAGATATTTATGGGCAAATGTATAAAATGGTCGGTTCTGAAACGAGCGGTCATATGCGTCTAGTTGCTTCAATGGTTGATGATAAAATGCGAGAAATTAATTCGCACAATCCCTCATTAGATAGCGCAAAACTAGCAGTTCTTACTGCTATTAATTCGGTGCATGATTATGTTAAATTAAAAGAACAACTTGAACAACTAGAAGAAGAAATCAAAAGGTTAAAGGGCTGAATAAATGTTAGATATTATTATTTTACTTGCTTTATTAATAGGGTTATTCGTAGGTGCTAAACGTGGACTAATTGTCCAACTGATACATATGACTGGTTTTATCATTGCGCTTGTAGTTGCCTACACGTATTATAAACCACTCGCAGAGAAATTTGTGTTATGGATTCCATATCCAACAGTAGATTCGAGTTCAAGGCTTACATTTGCAATTGATCGCCTTGATTTGGATCAAACATTCTATCAATTAATTGCATTTGCACTTATCTTTTTTGTTGTAAAATTTGCATTGCAACTAGTTGCATCCATGTTTGACTTCCTATCATACTTACCAGTGTTAGGCTTCATCAGTAAAATCACTGGAGCAATTTTAGGATTTATTGAATTTTATGTTTTATTATTTATCTTAATTTATGTAGTGGCATTATTGCCAATCGAACCTTTCCAAAGTTTAATCGAAAACTCTAATCTAGCTGAGTCTATGCTTACAAATACTCCATTTATATCAGAGACGGTTAAAAATTGGTGGTACATCTATACTGAATGATAACTTCTCTCTTCCCGAGAGGAGTTTTTTTTAGAGGTAGTTTAAAAAGTCCACTTCTCTAAGAATGGCTTAAAGACTGGAGGAATAGAGATGAATAAAAAAGTCGTTATCCGAACTTTAGATAAAATTGCTTTATATATGGAATTAAAAGGTGAGAATCCATTTAAAGTCTCTGCATTCCGTAAAGCGGCACAAGCTCTCGAACTTGATGCGAGAAGCTTAGTAGAAATAGAAGATGTCACCAAATTAAAAGGCATTGGCAAGGGGACTGCTGCTGTTATTGAAGAATTGAAAGAAACAGGAAAGTCTTCAGAACTGCAAGTTTTAGAAGAATCTGTACCAAGTGGTTTATTGCCTCTATTAAAACTTCCGGGTTTAGGTGGCAAGAAAATAGCGAAGTTATATCAAGAACTCGGCATAGATTCTGCAGAGTCTTTAAAACAAGCTTGTGTGGATGGAAAAGTATCGTCATTAGCAGGTTTTGGCGAAAAGACACAAGTGAAAATCTTGAAAGAATTAGATCAGTTTGAATCTAGGCCAGACCGTTTACCTATTTGGCGTTTCGAGACGGCAGTGCTAGTAATTGAAGACATCTTAACTAAAATCACGCAGATTGACAAATTTTCAGTGGCAGGTAGTTTTCGCCGAGTTAAGGAAACGAGTAAAGATCTCGATTTCATCATTGCCACTAGGGATATAGTTGCAGTGAGAGAAGCACTATTAAAAGAGTTACCCGTTAAGGAAATTATTGCGGCAGGAGATACAAAAGTTTCAGTTACCATTGATTTAGAAGAATTAATTGATGTTGATTTCCGTTTAGTAGAACCAGCTGCATACATAACAGCGCTTCATCATTTCACTGGTTCAAAAGATCATAACGTTAAGCTCCGTCAAATCGCTAAATCTCAAGGGAA
The DNA here is from genome assembly GCF_049671445.1 of Paenisporosarcina sp. Lineage (GTDB taxonomy): Bacteria > Bacillota > Bacilli > Bacillales_A > Planococcaceae > Paenisporosarcina. The sequence goes on from NZ_JBATUX010000067.1 coordinate 2,559, forward strand.
GAAAATTAGTGAGTACGGAGTGGAGCAGGAGGATGGTTCAAATCTAACATTTGAGTCTGAACATGATTTCTTTGCGCATTTTGGACTTCCTTATTTTCCACCCGCTGTCCGTGAAGATTCAAAAGAGTTTGACCGACAAGATGAGTTGAAAGATCTCATCCATGTGGAATCGATTAAAGCGGATTTGCACATGCATACTACCCATTCAGATGGTGCTCATACCTTGCGTGAAATGGTTGAAGCATGTGTGGCAAAAGGGTACACTCATATGGCGATTACAGATCACTCACATTATTTACGTGTAGCAAATGGTTTATCTGCTGAACGTTTACGCGACCAAATGAAAGAAATTCGTAAATTACAAAAGGAGTATCCATCCATTCACATTTTGGCGGGTACTGAAATGGATATTTTACCGGATGGTTCGCTAGATTTTGATGATGACCTTCTATCAGAACTCGATTTTGTTATCGCTTCGATTCATTCAAGTTTTAGCCAACCACAAGAAAAAATAATGGAACGTTTATTTACAGCGATGAAAAATAAACATGTCGATATGATTGCTCATCCAACTGGGCGTATTATTGGTCAACGTAATGGCTATGAACCAGACGTTTCACAATTAATTAAGTGGGCTGCTGAATATGGCAAAATTCTAGAATTAAATGCGAACCCGCATCGACTAGATTTAGCTACTGAATATTTAATTGAAGCTCAAAACTTAAACGTACCGATTGCCATCAATACAGATGCACATGCTATAGAACAGTTACGATTCATGGAAATCGGCGTGAAATATGCACAAAAAGCATGGTTAAAAGAAGACTTGATTGTCAATACATGGTCTTATGATAAATTGAAGAATTACTTAAACGATTAAATGTCATTATATAAATTAAGGAGGTGTTTTGAATGATTACCAAACGCGCATTGAAAACACTCGAATTTGATAAAGTGAGAGACCAAGTTGCGAATTTTTGTACATCCTCACTAGGTCGAGCACAATTAGATTTACTTGAACCTTCTATCGTCTTAGAGGAAGTCAAACGATTGTTAGATGAAATGGATGAAGGTCTTGATCTTCTACGCGTACGTGGAAACGTACCGATGGGTGGCATTTTTGATGTGCGAGGACATGCGAAACGAGCGCAAATAGGCGGTATGTTAAGTCCAACTGAACTAATGGAAATAGCGAGTACCATTCGTGCCAGTCGTATATTACGTCAATTTCTTGAAGCAGTAGAAGAATCGGAAGATATTAAAATCCCGTACTTTATCGAACGAAAACAAGCACTACCAATCTTAACATCTCTTGAACATGAAATCATTGCGTGTATTGATGATAATGGAGCTGTTTTAGATAGTGCAAGTACACAGTTGCGAACAATTCGTCAGCAATTACGTTCTCAAGAAAGCCGAGTTCGTGAAAAATTAGAAAGTTATACACGTGGTAAAAATGCTTCAAAAATGTTATCAGACTCTATTATCACCATACGAAATGATCGTTTTGTAATCCCGGTTAAACAAGAATACCGTGGAAACTATGGCGGAATTGTTCATGATCAATCATCATCAGGGCAAACGTTATTTATTGAACCTGATGCAGTCGTGCAAGCGAATAATGAAATTCGTCGACTGAAAATGAAAGAGCAAGAAGAAATCGAGCGGATTCTTTTGGCCTTATCACTAGAAGTGCAAACCGTAGCGCATGAGTTATTTGGTCTAGTCCAAATATTAGGGGAAATTGATGTTATTTTAGCAAAAGCAAAATATGGTCAAGCCCATAAATGTACGAAACCAACAGTCAACGATAATAGTATCATTCGATTAGTAAAAGCCCGTCATCCATTATTGAATATTGAAGAAGCAGTTGCGAATACCATTGAATTTGGCGATGATATCACGGCTATTGTCATTACTGGACCAAATACTGGTGGTAAAACAGTTACGCTTAAAACAGTAGGTCTTTGCACATTAATGGCACAAGCTGGCCTACCTATTCCCGTATTAGATGGTTCTGAAGTGGCCGTATTTGACCAGATTTTCGCCGATATCGGTGACGAGCAATCAATTGAACAAAGCTTGAGTACATTCTCGTCTCATATGGTCAATATTGTTGATATTTTATCGAAATTCGATGAGCGCAGCTTAGTGCTATTTGATGAACTTGGAGCGGGTACAGACCCGCAAGAAGGGGCAGCACTTGCTATTTCCTTGTTAGATGAAGTTCATGGTCGAGGTGCGCTGGTCATGGCAACGACTCATTATCCAGAATTAAAAGCATACGGCTATAACCGACCAGGTGTCGCGAATGCTAGTGTGGAGTTTGATGTAGAAACATTAAGTCCGACGTATAAATTATTAATTGGGGTACCTGGTCGCAGTAATGCATTTGAAATTTCAAAACGACTTGGATTGCCAAAACATATTATTACACATGCTCAATCATTTACAGGGACAGACCGTCACGAAGTTGAATCGATGATTGCTTCGCTTGAAGTCAGCCGTAAACAATCTGAAAAAGATGCAGAACAATCCAGTTTATTACGCATTGAATCAGAGAAGATTAAAGCTGATTTGTCGACTGAATTACAACAACTTGAAGATCAAAAAGAGAAGCTCGAACAAAAGGCTAAAGATAAGGCGCGTAAAATTGTAGACGAAGCAAGAAGAGAAGCAGAAGGCATCATTGCAGAACTTCGAGCCATGCAAAAGAATGCGGCACATGTTATTAAAGACCATGAATTAATTGATGTCCGAAAACGTTTGGAAAAAGCAACTCCAGAAAATACGGTATTGAAGAAACAACAACAAATTAAAGCGCGCCAAATGACTTTAACTAAAGGTGATGAAGTAAAAGTCTTGAGTTATGGTCAAAAGGGAATCTTGTTGGATAAAGTTTCAAGCACGGAATGGAGTGTCCAAATCGGGATTTTGAAAATGAAAGTTGCTGAATCTGATTTGGAGTATCTGAAACCAGAAAAGGAAAAACAAACAGTTGCAATGTCCCATGTTAAAGGTCGAGATACTTACGTAAAATTAGAACTAGATTTACGTGGAGAACGATTTGAAGATGCCATTCTTAGAGCTGAGAAATACATTGATGATGCTGTTTTGTCTAGTTATCATCAAGTTTCGATTATTCACGGCAAAGGAACAGGTGCACTAAGACAAGGAATTCAACAGTTCTTGAAAAATCATTCGCGTGTAAAAACGTATCGATTTGGTGAAGCGGGCGAAGGCGGACATGGTGTTACCATCGTAGAATTAAAATAAATGGCTCTGTTCTAGCTACTATTTAGTTTTGGTTTCAGGTATTTGAAACCAAATCGCGTTTCATACGTAAAAGCTAGAAACGTTTGAAGGAGTAAACATATGTTAAGTATGAATTTTTGGCAACATCCCTTAGTAGAGACGGCTGGATATTTTAGTGTCGTTGTGTTGTGTTTAATATTGACGATGGTATTGTTTGAAATCGTTACGAAATATAAAAACTGGCAAGAGATTCAAAAAGGTAATGTCGCAGTTGCAATGGCGACTGGAGGTAAAATTTTTGGTGTAGCGAATATTTTTCGATATTCCATCGAAAATCATAATTCACTTCCAGAAATGATGGGGTGGGGTTTATACGGGTTCGGCTTACTCATCATCGCATATTTCTTATTCGAATTTTTAACCCCAAAATTCAATATTGATCGTGAGATTGAAAATGATAATCGTTCTGTTGGGTTCATTTCTCTATCCATTTCTGTTGGATTGTCATTTGTTATCGGTGCGAGTATTTCTTAGGAGTGGTAGTAGTGGAAAAATTAGCAAAAGTTTTACTTGTGGTATGTATCGGATTTTTCATTGTTGGCATCATCTATTTATATGGAAAATGACAAAAGTAGCATGGGATATGTAAAATGTCCCATGCTTTTTTTAATATAAATTGAAAGCGGATACATGTTTCTCTATAATATAGAATAGGAATATTCAAACGATTATAAAAAAGGGGGAAAAAGAAAATGACAACAAAACCTTGGTTGGCGCAATATCCACCCGAAATACCGCATACACTATCGTATGAAGCAATTCCAGTTCAAGAGTATTTGACACGCGCTTATCAAAATTATCCAGAAAAAGTTGCCATTCATTTTCTAGGGAAAGATATTACGTATCAAGAGCTCTATGAATCTTCTTTAAAGTTTGCTAATTATCTACGATCCCTTGGCATCCAAAAAGGTGATCGTGTTGCGATTATGTTACCGAACTGCCCTCAAAATGTTATTGGGTATTATGGAATTTTGTACGCAGGGGCTATTGTTGTTCAAACCAATCCACTGTATACGGAACGAGAAATTGCGTACCAAATGAAAGACTCTGGTGCAAAAGCCATTCTTTCTCTCGATATCTTGTACCCACGTATCTCTAAAGTGATAAAAGAAACTGATTTAGAAAACTTGATTATTACCGGTATTAAAGATTACCTACCGTTCCCGAAAAATTTGCTTTATCCATTCGTGCAAAAGAAACAATATGGTTTTACGGTCAAAGTAGAACATCGAGGAATGAATCACTTATTCCCTGAAGTGATGAAAGTAGGGAAAGCTGAAAAAATCGATGTGCCTTTTGACTTTGAAGAAGATGTGGCGATTTTGCAATATACAGGGGGTACCACTGGATTCCCTAAAGGCGTTATGTTGTCGCATAAAAACTTAATTTCAAATGCTACGATGTGTGATGCTTGGCTATACAAGAGTAAAAAAGGCGAAGGTACAATTTTAGGAATTCTCCCATTCTTCCATGTTTACGGGATGACGACCGTGTTAATTTTATCTGTCATGCTTGGAAACCGCATGGTACTATTACCTAAGTTTGATGTTGAGTCAGCTTTGAAAACCATTGATAAACAAAAACCAACGTTATTCCCAGGTGCTCCAACGATTTATATTGGATTATTAAATCACCCGGACATCGCGAAGTATGATTTATCATCTATCGAAGCTTGTTTAAGTGGTTCCGCGCCGTTACCACTTGAAGTTCAAGAAAAATTCGAAAAAGTTACAGGTGGTAAGTTAGTAGAAGGTTATGGCTTAACAGAGTCATCTCCTGTTACGCATGCTAACTTTGTATGGGCAAATGAACGCATTAAAGGATCAGTTGGCGTTCCATGGCCAGATACAGATGCAGCTATTTTCCAAGTGGATTCAACAGACCCAATGCCAGTAGGCGAAATTGGTGAGATTTGTGTACGTGGTCCGCAAATTATGAAAGGCTATTGGAATCGACCAGAAGACACTGAACATACAATGCGTGAAGGTTGGTTATTAACTGGTGACTTGGGGTATATGGATGATAAAGGTTACTTCTATGTAGTAGATCGTAAGAAAGATATGATTATTGCAGGTGGATACAATATTTATCCGCGTGAAATAGAAGAAGTACTATATGAACATCCGGCCATTCAAGAATGTGTTGCAGTAGGAGTACCAGATCCTTATCGTGGAGAAACCGTTAAAGCTTACATTGTTTTAAAAGAAGATGAACAAGTTACTGAAGAAGAGTTAAACGCATTCTGTAGGGAGCACTTAGCATCATTTAAAGTTCCTCGTATATATGAATTTAGAAAAGAGTTACCGAAAACTGCAGTAGGGAAGATTCTTCGCCGTACATTAGTAGAAGAAGAAAAAGAAAAACTTAAAGAAGCAAGTGCGACTACGTAACATATCTTGACAACAGTAGTTCTTCAGTCTAAGATGGAATTGTGAATGAACGTTCATTCACAATTCTTTTTTTTGGTGGTGATATCTTTGAAACGAGACAAACCGAAGTTTAAACAAATAATCGACGCAGCCGTAGTCGTGATTGCGGAAAATGGGTATCACCAAGCGCAAGTTTCCAAAATCGCGAAACAAGCAGGCGTCGCTGACGGAACCATTTATTTGTATTTTAAAAATAAGGAAGATATTTTAATATCAGTCTTCCAAGAAAAAATGGGTCTTTTTGTTGATAATTTGCAAAACATTATTAAGGATGGCACAACTTCGTCAGACAAACTATTGAAAATGGTAGAAAATCATTTTCGTGTGCTAGCGACAGATCATCATTTAGCTATCGTGACTCAGTTAGAATTACGCCAGTCCAATAAAGAAATTCGTTTGAAAATTAATGAAGTGTTAAAAGAGTACCTTATGTTACTTGATGATATCTTGATTGAAGGTATTGAAAATGGCGAATTTAATGAAGAATTGGATATTCGTCTTGCGAGACACATGGTCTTTGGTACAATTGATGAGACGATTACTACTTGGGTAATGAACGAACAGAAGTATGATTTGATGAAATTAGCTCCTAAAGTTCATAAATTATTACTCGGTGGTATGAAAGCATAAGTGAAGGGATGGACGTCTATGGAATTTTTAAGTTGGACAGTAGAAAATCACGTTGCGAAAGTAAGGATTAATCGACCATCAGCGAATGCATTATCACGCGCCCTTATAGTCGAAGTAAATGAATTAATGGATGCTGTTGAGCATGACGAAAGTGTTCGTGTCATTGTTTTACACGGAGAAGGTCGTTTCTTCTCAGCTGGTGCAGACATTAAAGAATTTACTCAAATTAAAACAGGAGAAGAATTCTCAGCATTAGCTGCTAGTGGTCAAGAAATATTTGAACGTCTAGAACGCTTCTCGAAACCAGTGATCGCATCTATTCATGGTGCTGCTCTAGGTGGCGGACTTGAACTTGCAATGAGTTGTCACATGCGTATCGTATCTGAAAATGCTAAACTAGGATTGCCTGAATTACAGCTTGGCTTAATTCCAGGTTTTGCTGGAACTCAACGACTTCCTCGTTTAGTGGGGATGCCTAAAGCAGCAGAAATGTTGTTAACGAGCGAACCGATAAGCGGTTTAGAAGCCGTTAAATGGGGCCTTGCAAACCGTGCTTTTGCAGAAGAAGAGTTACTTGCGAAAACAATGGAACTTGCGACGAAAATTGCGAAAAAAAGTCCAGTTGCCATGAAGGCTGCAATTGAAATGCTACAATACGCGAAGACTTATGCGTATAATGAAGGTGTGAAAGCTGAAGCACAGTCTTTTGGAACCGTTTTCATCTCTGAAGACGCTCAAGAAGGAATTTCTGCTTTTATTGAAAAACGTGAACCATTGTTCAAAGGAAAATAATCACTAGTATTGGGAGGTTTGCAACATGAATATTTATGTGTTGGTAAAACGTACATTTGATACAGAAGAAAAAATTGTCGTTTCAGGTGGCAAGATTCAAGAAGACGGCGCAGAATTCATCATCAATCCTTACGATGAATATGCAATCGAAGAAGCAATCCGAGTTCGTGAAGCTCACGGCGGCGAAGTGACTGTTTTAACAATGGGTGGAGAAGAAGCTGAAAAGCAACTTCGTACAGCACTTGCAATGGGCGCTGACAAAGCAGTTCTTATTAATACTGAAGACGATTTAGATGAAATGGATCAATTTACAGCTGCTCAAATTTTAGCTGATTACCTTAAAGACAAAAATGCAGACTTAATTTTAGCTGGTAACGTTGCAATTGATGGTGGATCTGGACAAGTTGGACCACGTGTTGCTGACTTATTAGACATCAACTATGTAACTACTATTACTAAATTAGAAATAGATGGTACGACAGTTAATATCGTTCGTGATGTAGAAGGCGATTCTGAAGTAATTGAAACTTCATTGCCACTTTTAGTTACAGCACAACAAGGGTTGAATGAACCACGTTATCCTTCATTACCGGGGATTATGAAAGCGAAAAAGAAACCGTTAGAAGAAGTAGAATTAGATGATTTAGATATCGATGAAGATGATGTTGAAGCTAAAACGGAGACAATTGAAATTTACATGCCTCCTAAAAAAGAAGCGGGTCGAGTATTACAAGGCGATCTATCTGACCAAGTACAAGAATTAGTACAATTACTTCGTACAGAAGCAAAAGTTATTTAATTTAAACTAAAGATTTTGTAATTGGAGGGAAACACATCATGACAAAAAAAGTAATCGTATTAGGTGAAGCACGTGAAGGCGCTTTACGTAATGTATCTTTTGAAGCTATCGCTGCAGCTAAGAAAATTTCAGGCAGTGGAGAAATTGTAGCTGTTCTTTTAGGAGACTCTGTACAATCTCTAACAACTGAAATGATTCATTATGGAGCAGACCGTGTGGTAACTGTTGAGCATCCACATTTAAAAACATATACTTCTGACGGCTTTAGCCAAGCATTCATGGCGATCGTTGAAAGTGAGCAACCAGACGCAGTTGTTTTCGGACACACTGCACTAGGGAAAGATTTATCTCCTAAAGTAGCAAGTAAATTAAAATCAGGTCTTATTTCTGACGTAACTTCTATCGAAGGCGAAGGCGCAGATGTTGTATTTGTTCGCCCAATCTTCTCAGGTAAAGCGTTTGAAAAAGTGAAAATCAAAGACGGCATTGATTTTGTAACGATTCGTCCTAACAACATCGAGCCTCTAGCACATGATTCTAGCCGTTCTGGAGACGTTTCTGCTGTCTCTGTTGACATTACGAACCTTCGTACCATTATTAAAGAAGTCGTGCGTAAATCAACTGAAGGCGTTGATTTATCAGAAGCGAAAGTTATCGTTGCTGGTGGTCGTGGCGTGAAGAGTGAAGATGGTTTTGCACCATTACAAGAATTAGCAAACCTTTTAGGTGGAGCAGTTGGAGCATCTCGTGGAGCATGTGACGCTGATTACTGTGATTACTCACTACAAATTGGTCAAACTGGTAAAGTAGTAACACCTGATTTGTATATTGCAGCAGGTATTTCTGGTGCGATTCAACATTTAGCGGGTATGTCTAACTCGAAAATTATCGTTGCGATCAACAAAGATCCTGAAGCGAATATTTTCAAAGTGGCTGATTACGGAATCGTTGGGGATTTATTCGAAGTCATCCCAATGTTGACGGAAGAATTCAAAAAACTAAAAGCTAATTAATTCTACATAAAGGGGCTGTCCTAAGAGTCGTAACATATGACTAAGGGCAGTTTCCTTTTTTTTAGTGGGGTAGATTTCAGTTGCAGATGGACGCTTTCCGCGGGCATGGCCTCTGCCTCCTCGACGAGCAAGCTCGTCTGTGGGGTCTTCAGCTCATGCTATTCCCGCAGGAGTCGCCATCTTCCACTCCAATAAACTTATAAAGTCTTCATGTGGAATCAGATAATAGTAACTGGTTATAATTGTCAAATTTTGTTGTAGAAAAAAGAATTATATTCTAAACTTAGGGACTAACTATGCTGTCCTTTTTTTGTTAAAGAATGCTTTTAATATTGAAAAAGATAACGATAGAGTGCATTTGCGCATAGCATGGCAAGAGTGTGAAGTGTGAGACCCACAAGTATGTGGTTTTCATACTTGTTGGCTCTCGCGGAACGTGCGGTCATCGCAAATGTACGATAAAGCAGATGAATTGTTATAATACGTTTGTTTCGAAATTGAGGAGAAGAGGGTACATGATTCATATCGCTTCTGCTTAAATGCTTGAACACAAGAAAGTTGAGTGTTCACCCTGTTCATTTTAACTTTAAAAAGGTTGAGCAAAAAAGTAGTAGCGTTAAATTCAAGATGCTATACTTCGTTTAGAGTTTGTATTTGAAGGAGGAATTTTTTATGGCAATTGTACACGGAACTGATCAAAGTTTTTCAAGTGAAATTTCAGATGGTTTAGTATTAGTAGATTTTTGGGCACCTTGGTGTGGACCATGTAAAATGATCGCTCCAGTTTTAGAGGAATTAGATGCTGAAATGAGCGAAACAGTTAAAATTGTAAAAGTTGATGTTGATGTTAACCAAGAAACTGCTAGCAACTTCGGAATTATGTCAATTCCAACATTAGTACTTTTCAAAGATGGGCAACCAGTTGATAAAGTAGTTGGCTTTAACCCGAAAGAAGCATTAGTAGAACTAGTTAATAAACACGCTTAGTAAACAGTAATAAAAGTAATAGTAAGATAATATTAAAAACCGGGTACCCATGGGCACCCGGTTTTTTTTCAACAGGTGATGACAATTATGAATGAATTAATTCAACAAAAATGCGCAATTTTACCAGACCATCCTGGTGTTTATTTAATGAAAGACAGACAGGGTACGATTATTTATGTTGGTAAAGCAAAAGTATTAAAAAACCGTGTGCGCTCATATTTCACGGGTAGCCATGATGGGAAAACACAACGTCTCGTCAATGAAATTGTAGACTTTGAATATATCGTGACTTCTTCTGACATTGAAGCACTTATTTTAGAATTAAATTTAATCAAAAAACATGATCCGAAATATAACATTATGTTAAAAGATGATAAAACGTATCCTTATATAAAAATAACAGGTGAAAAACATCCGAAATTAATTACGACCAGACAAGTCAAAAAGGACAAAGGAAAATATTTTGGTCCTTATCCGAATGCCTATGCCGCGAGTGAAACGAAAAAACTACTTGATCGGTTATATCCATTGCGAAAATGTCCGACTTTACCAGACCGAGTCTGTTTGTACTATCATTTAGGTCAATGTTTAGCACCTTGTGTAAAACCAATTGAGCAAGATTCCTACCGCCAAATTATCGATGAAATTACACGTTTTTTAAATGGTGGATATCAACAAGTCAAACAAGAACTAACTGAAAAAATGTCTTCAGCTGCAGAGAACTTGGAGTTCGAGCGTGCAAAAGAATACCGTGATCAAATCACACATATTGAAACGGTCATGGAAAAACAAAAAATGACGACGAATGACTTTACGGATCGTGATATTTTTGGCTATGCCATCGATAAAGGGTGGATGTGTGTTCAAGTTTTCTTTGTGCGACAAGGTAAGCTAATAGAACGAGATGTATCGGTATTTCCGTTAATACAAGATCCTGATGATGAATTTTTAACATTTTTAGGTCAGTTTTATGATCAACCTCATCACATAAAACCTAAGGAAGTATTGTTGCCGCTTTCAGTTGATTTAGAATTAGCTAAGCAATTGCTTGAAATCAAAGTCGCTTCTCCAAGTCGTGGAAAGAAAAAGCAAATGATTGAATTAGCGACTAAAAATGCCGAAATTGCCATACGAGAGAAATTCCAGCTTATTGACCGCCAAGAACAACGAACGATTGGTGCGGTAGAAGAACTAGGTGTAGCCATGAACATTGCACCGCCACTTCGAATTGAAGCATTCGATAACTCTCATATTTATGGGGCCGATGCGGTTTCAGCGATGGTTTCGTTTATAGATGGCAGACCGAATAGAAAAGACTATCGTAAATACAAAACAAAAACCGCAGCACGTCATGATGATTACGGTGCGATGCGAGAAGTAATTCGACGTCGTTATACACGCGTGTTAAATGACAACCTACCTTTACCTGATTTAATAGTCATTGATGGTGGGAAAGGGCAGATGGAAAGCGCACGAGAAATTATAGAAGACGAATTAGGATTATCAATTCCTATTGCAGGTCTAGCAAAAGATGCGAAACACCAAACCTCGTCTTTGTTATACGGAGAACCTCCAGAAATCATTCCGTTGAAACGAACGAGTGAAGGCTTTTATTTACTTCAACGAATTCAAGACGAAGTGCATCGATTTGCGATTACTTTCCATCGACAACAACGAGGGAAGCAGACTATTGCCTCGGCTTTGGATGGATTTGAAGGCATCGGCCCGAAACGTAAAAAAATGTTACTCAAACATTTTGGTTCTGTAAAACGTATTAAAGAAGCTTCTGTTGAAGAATTAAAAGGATCGGGATTGCCTTTGCAAATTGCAGAATCCATGTCCGAATACTTTAAAAACGAGTCATTGTCAAAAGAGTAATCTTATGATATTGTTGACTCACTGAAATTGAATCACTAATGAAAGTTCAAAAGTACTTTTGAACATACATCTATTAAGTGGTGATAGAGGTGCGAAAATCATCAGTAGCCTGCATGAGGATGAACAGATCCTTCGACTGTAGATGAAAGGGAAATTCGCCGAAGTACGACATTGACTGTATCTAATGTCGCACTGGTTTTGCATTGAACAAATGCAGGATTGTCAGAATCTAATCGATTCTGGAGGGCTATCTTCACATGGACGTTTCTTTTAAAACGGTCATGCATGGAGGCAGCCTTTCGCGAATATTCGTGGATAGGCTGTCTTTTTTAGCTTCTTTGGAAATAAGGGAGAGTTTTACATTGAGTCGTATAGTCATGAAATTTGGAGGAACATCAGTAGGCAACACAGAACGAATTCGAAACGTCGCTAAACGCATTATTGGCGAAACTTCGAAAGGGCATGAAATTGTTGTGGTGGTATCAGCTATGGGTAAAACCACTGATGAATTGATGCGATTAGCGCAAGATATATCAGCAGAACCTTCAAAACGTGAAATGGATATGTTGTTATCAACAGGAGAACAAGTGACGATTTCTTTACTAACTATGGCTTTGCAAGATATGGGGCAAAATGCGGTGTCATTTACGGGTTGGCAAGCAGGGATTGGGACAGAAGCAGTTCATCGCAACGCACGAATCGAGCATATTGATACTGTCCGTATTGAACAAGCATTGACTGCTGGACAAGTGGTGGTAGTTGCCGGTTTCCAAGGAATGGACGCATTTGGTGAAATTACGACACTCGGACGTGGGGGCTCTGATACAACGGCTGTAGCAATAGCAGCAGCGATTCAGGCGGATCAATGTGATATTTATACAGATGTCGATGGAATTTATACGTCAGACCCACGTTACGTAGATGGTGCTCGGAAATTACAGGAGTTATCATATGATGAAATGCTCGAGCTTGCCAATTTAGGAGCGGGTGTATTACATCCTCGTGCTGTTGAATTTGCAAAGAATTATTCCTTGCCACTTAGTGTGCGATCTAGCTTAAGCGAAGAAACAGGTACGATATTATTGGAGGAACCCACATTGGAGAAAAACTTAATTGTGCGCGGTGTTGCGTTTGAACCGGAGATTGTTCGTATGACGGTAGCATATGAAGTGCCATTTAACGGCTCTCTCGCGAAAATATTCACAACACTTGCTAAACATCATGTAAACGTTGATATTATTGTTCAAAGCATCATGGAAGGCATTCAACCAAGCGTGTCATTTTCCATTAAAAAAGAAGATTTTGCTGAAGCAGTTCAAGTGTTAGAAAGCAATAAAGTTGAACTTGGTTATCAGTCGATGAATTATGAAGTCGGGTTAGCCAAAGTGTCAATTGTTGGATCTGGCATGGTATCAAATCCAGGGGTAGCTGCTCATATGTTTGATCGACTATGCATTGAAGGGATTCCAGTGAAAATGGTAAGTACATCAGAAATTAAAGTGTCGGTGGTTGTCCCTGAAAGTGACATGTTAAAAGCGACGAATGCCTTGCATGATGAATATGGTTTGACTGCAGTTCGAGTATAAGGAGATTTCATGATATGATGGGAATATATAGGTCATTATCATGAGAGGCAGTGGTGGAAATGAACTGGCATATCGTGGAGGATTTAATTAAAAAAGCACAACTTGATGGGCAGTTTGACAATTTACCAGGCGCGGGAAAACCTTTACCACCAGATGAATTTGCTCATTACCCAGAAGACATACGTATGGTCATGCGTATCTTGAAAAACTCAGGCCATGATGAAGAAGCTCAATTTATTAAAGAAGAAATGAGCGATCTGCAACATCAAATGAAAAAATCATTGGGTAAAGAAAAAACCGAGTTGGAACAACAATACAATGAAAAACTAACTCAAATGAACCGGATGTTATCGAAAAAAGGAATTCAAACAAATAGTAGCGCATTTAAACAATATCAATCTCAAATGAGCGATAGATTTAAATGGGATTAAAAAAAGCTGACAGTTTCTTCTTTGGGAAGAAACTGTCAGCTTTTTAGTATTCAGTGTGAGGTCAAGAAAGTGACGTAGGAAAAAAGACGGTTCACGTAGGAAAAATGAGCATCGACGTTGGGAAAAATGTGCTTCACGTAGGAGAAATCTCGATCGACGTAGGAAAACATCAAACATGCTGTAGTCTATTAAACTTTTTCTTTTAAATCCCATTTCACATGAAATTGGATAAAGTTTTTCTTAATAAATTTCTCTTCGAAGCACTCAGTCAAGAAACCGCCTAATTTTTGTTGTTGTTGCGCTAAAAAGCCAGCTTCTAAACGGAAACAACGCTTGTCAATTTGAAGTGCATCTGGTTCGCCAGTGAGTGTATAAAATGCTTCATCTTTTGAGAGACGATTAAGAGTCAACGTACCCCAGCCCGCTTCCTCAAAAAATGAAGTTGTTTCTTCCATAGAAAACATTTGAAACTTACGTGCTAATTCTTTTCCTGACCAATATAAAATATCATCTTCATGCTTGCCTAAAATTGTCGAAAGTACATGATCTCTAATTAATTCATATCCAAAAGCTGGTACTGTTTTTGTATCTGTCATTGTCATTTAAATCCCGCTTTCTAACTAAATTAACGATAAACTTTACTAATATAAGAATTAATCATGGACAAGGTAGGAAAAAGATGCGAAATCGAGTAATATCCTGCATTTTTAAGTCATGTGTAGTAGGCTACCTTGCCTTGACGCTCCCTTATGATGGGAGTACAATAAACATGTCATAATATTGTACCATGATGAGATATTCAGTCAATGTTGCTTTCGGTTCATACGAAGGCTTGAACTTGTCTGTCTATTTTTAGTAATGAGGGGGGTAACAGTCTTGTCGAAAGATAGTGAATTTTATTTACGCCGGTTACATTCTTTACTTGGAATTATTCCAGTAGGATTGTTCTTGGCACAGCATTTGGTTATTAACCATTTTGCAACGCAGGGACCTGAAGCATTTAACAAAGCTTCGCACTTTATGGAAAGTTTACCATTCGTATTATTTTTAGAATGGTTTGTTATTTACCTGCCTCTAATGTTCCATGCGTTTTATGGTGTGTACATATCATTTACAGCAAAAAACAACACACAGCGTTATGGTACATTCCGTAACTGGATGTTCTTTTTACAACGTATTACAGGAGTTATTCTTGTCGTATTTATTGCATGGCATATATTCGAGACAAGATTCCAAAAAGCAATTGGTGCTGATGAAGTTAACTTTGACATGATGGCTGATATTTTAGCAAATCCATTGATGTTTGCATTCTACATCGTTGGTGTAGTATCTGCAACATTCCATTTAGCAAACGGTATTTGGTCATTCTTGATAAGCTGGGGTATCACTCAATCACCTAAGTCACAACGCATTTCAACTTACGTGACGATCGGTATCTTCTTAGCATTGACAGTAATCGGCGTTCGTTCACTTCTTGCATTCGTGTAAAAAGTTTCTTTAAAATCGCTTGATTACTATTTAAAAGAGGAGTGAGAGAAATCATGGCAAAAAGTAAATTGATTGTTGTCGGCGGCGGACTTGCCGGTTTAATGGCAACAATTAAAGCGGCCGAACAAGGTACGCCTGTTGAATTATTTTCTATAGTACCGGTTAAACGTTCACATTCAGTGTGTGCGCAAGGCGGGATTAACGGAGCTGTAAATACAAAAGGTGAAGGCGACTCAACTGCTAAACACTTTGACGATACAGTATATGGCGGAGATTTCTTAGCAAACCAACCGCCTGTACAAGCAATGACAGAAGCTGCACCTAGCATTATCCATTTATTAGATCGTATGGGCGTTATGTTCAATCGTACACCAGAAGGTTTACTAGATTTCCGTCGTTTCGGTGGAACAATGTACCATCGTACAGCATTTGCTGGTGCAACAACTGGCCAACAATTATTGTACGCACTTGACGAACAAGTTCGTCGTTTTGAAGTAGATGGCCTTGTAACGAAGTATGAAGGATGGGAATTCCTTGGTGCTATTCTTGACGACGACGGTGTTTGTCGTGGAATCATGGCACAAAGCTTAACAACAATGGAAATCCGTGCTTTCCGCGGTGATGCGATTATTATGGCTACTGGTGGACCTGGTATCATTTTCGGTAAATCTACGAACTCTGTTATCAACACAGGCTCAGCAGCATCTATTATCTATCAACAAGGTGGACATTACGCGAATGGTGAATTCATTCAAATTCACCCTACAGCGATTCCTGGGGATGACAAGCTTCGTTTGATGTCTGAATCAGCTCGTGGTGAAGGTGGACGTGTTTGGACTTACAAAGACGGAAAACCTTGGTATTTCCTAGAAGAAAAATATCCTGCTTACGGAAACTTAGTACCACGTGATATCGCTACTCGTGAAATTTTTGATGTGTGTGTAAATCAAAAGCTTGGCGTTAATGGTGAGAACATGGTGTACCTAGATCTTTCGCATAAAGATCCGAAAGAGTTGGATATTAAACTTGGTGGAATCATTGAAATCTATGAGAAATTCATGGGTGACGATCCACGTAAAGTGCCAATGAAAATTTTCCCTGCTGTTCATTACTCAATGGGCGGATTATGGGTAGACTACGATCAAATGACAAACATTCCTGGTATTTTTGCTGCAGGTGAATGTGATTACTCTCAACATGGTGCAAACCGTCTTGGAGCGAACTCATTACTTTCTGCAATTTATGCTGGTATGGTTGCAGGTCCGAACTCTGTAAATTACATGAAAAAATTAGACAAGCGTGCTGAAGATATGCCTTCTACTATTTTTGATGCACACATCGCTAAAGAGCAACAAAAATGGGATGATACAATGGCATTAAATGGTACTGAAAATGCTTATGTCTTGCATAAAGAGCTTGGCGAATGGATGACTGACAACGTAACAGTTGTTCGTTACAACGATCGTTTAAAAGCTACTGATGAAAAAATTCAAGAACTTCTTGAACGTTATAACAACATCAACATCAACGATACACAAAAATGGTCGAACCAAGGCGCAACGTTTACGCGTCAGTTGAAAAACATGCTATACTTGGCTCGCGTAATTACACTGGGTGCACTTAACCGTGATGAGAGCCGTGGCGCTCATTACAAACCAGACTTCCCAGAACGTAATGACGATAAATTCATGAAAACAACGATGGCGAAGTTCGATCCTGCTACAGGTGCGCCAGTCTTCCATTATGAAGATATCGATGTTTCTCTAATTGCACCTCGTAAACGTGACTATTCAGCGAAAGGGGATAATTAATAATGAGTACAACAACTGCTACTAAAACAGTCGTTCTCGAAATCCTTCGCCAGGATACAACCGATGCTACGCCATATTGGGAAAAATTTGAGTTAGATTATCGTCCAAATATGAACGTAATTTCTGCTTTAATGGAAATTCGTCGTAACCCTATAAACGCTGACGGTAAACAAACTACGCCAGTAAACTGGGATATGAACTGTTTGGAAGAAGTATGTGGTGCTTGTTCTATGGTTATTAACGGTAGACCACGTCAGTCATGTACAGCTCTTATTGACCAATTAGAACAACCAGTTCGCTTGGAACCAATGAAAACATTCCCTGTCGTTCGCGATTTAATTGTAGATCGTACACGCATGTTTGATTCATTGAAAAAAGTGAAAGCTTGGGTTCCAATTGATGGTACGTATGATCTTGGAGAAGGTCCACGTATGCCTGAACGCAAACGTCAATGGGCATATGAATTATCAAAATGTATGACTTGTGGCGTATGTTTGGAAGCTTGTCCAAACGTAAACGACAAATCAGATTTCATGGGTCCTGCACCGTTATCACAAGTTCGATTATTCAATGCACATCCAACTGGTGCTATGAATAAGGACGAACGTCTAAATGCCATCATGGGTGATGGTGGACTTGCTAATTGTGGTAACTCGCAAAACTGTGTAGTTGCTTGTCCAAAAGGAATTCCTTTGACAACATCGATCGCAGCTTTAAACCGTGATACATCAGTTCAAATGTTCAAAAACTTCTTCGGAAGCGACCACATGGTTGACTAAGAAGAGTTCTAATTTGGAAGCCTCTCGCTGTTGCGAGAGGCTTCTTTTTGTTTTGGTGAAGAATGTGGAATTAGGAGGGAATTGGATAGTTGCGACAATAAGAACAAAAGTAGCGACGATAATACGAAAAGTTGCGACGATATTGATGAAAGTTGAGACAATAACCAAAAATGTCCTGATCCTACAAACGGTATGTATGAAAATCATAATTTGTCAGCCCAGCGGTTTCGCGAAAGTCTGCTTTTTTGTGAGGAAAATCGAGTGGAATTAGGAGGGAATTGGATAGTTGCAACGAAAACAGAAAAGTTGCAACCAAATAGCAAAAGTTGCAACGAAAACAGCAAAGTTGCAACGAAATCCCTAAATACTATGAATCTCCCATTAAATCTTTTCACTTCTAAAGAAACTTTGTTACAATAATAAATAACAATGAATCACCATTCATTTTATTACTTTCAAATAAAGGGGCTAACATGTATGCGTGCAGATTATATACAAGATCCAGAGCAATGGGCAAGTGGATTCCATTTTTCAGTTCCTGTTCAAGTTCGTTTTAGTGACACGGATATGTATGGTCATTTGAACAATACCTATAATTTTTCTTATTTTGAATTTGCGCGAATTGAGTATTTTAAACACATCGGTTTAATGAACGATTGGCTTAATCCAAAAGGACTTACGATCCCAGTTGTTGCAGACCTACAATGTGATTATGTGAAGCAAGTTTTCTTTGATGAAAAACTTCAAATTCATGTAAAGGCTGCATCTGTCGGGAATTCGTCTGTCGACATCCACTACCATGCGACAAATGAAAAAGGGGACACGGTTTTCACAGGTAGAGGTTCTATTGTGCAAATTAATAAAGCCACTGGAAAAGGTTCACCTTGGAGCGAAGAAGAAAAATCATTATTCCTACCCAATTAGCCGTCACCGCTACTCCTCTTTTTACATACGTTACAAGGAAGAGTGGATAGGAGGGGCGTATTTTGTCAGAAAGAGCACATCATCGTTCATTATTAACAGGACGAGAACGAGAGATTTTTCAATTGTTAGTGCGTGATTATTCAACGAAAGATATTTCTATTCAACTAAAGATCAGTGAAAAGACAGTGAGAAATCACATCTCGAATACCATCCAAAAGTTAGGCGTATCCGGTAGATCTCAAGCAATCTTAGAACTTTTACGACTGGGCGAACTTGCTCTAGACTGAGTAGGTCTTGCCAATTTCCACTAAAGCCGTCACAATGAATATACAAGTACATGTATTCAGGGAGTGGAAGTTACAAATGACGGAGCAAATTTCGAAGAGACATAATCAAGAACAAGTAGCCTTCTTAGAGAAAGAATTACGATATATCTCAGGCATCATTAAGCAAAAAGGGCGCAAAATTTTAAGCAATTATACAGTTACACCACCACAATTTATCGCATTGCAGTGGCTTTTTGAACATGGAGATATGACAATTGGTGACCTTTCGACCAAAATGTATTTAGCCTTCAGTACGACAACTGATTTAGTTGACCGTATGGAAAAAAACCAACTCGTCATGCGAGTTCGTGATGAACAAGATCGACGTGTAGTTCGCATTCATTTATTAAAAGAAGGCGAGCGTATCATTGAAGAAGTAATTCAAAAACGCCAAGATTATTTGCAAGACATCTTGTCTGATTTTGAGGCGCCAGAAGTACAACAATTATCGATGTTATTACAAAAACTTCATGTAGAAATGAAAGAGGATTGAGGCGAGTCTCGTGAATGCACCTATCGGCGTGATCGATTCGGGTGTTGGCGGCTTAACGGTTGTCAAAGAACTCATGCGACGATTGCCGAATGAGCAATTTCTCTACATTGGAGACACAGCGAGATGTCCATATGGCCCGCGTTCAGCAAGTGAAGTGCGGAAATTTACTTGGCAAATGGCAGAAGAATTAAAAGCTCATTCCATAAAAATGCTCGTTGTCGCATGTAATACTGCTACAGCAGTCGCACTCGAATCTTTACAAAAAAAATGTCCGTTCCCAGTTGTGGGTGTTATTTTCCCGGGAGCGAGAGCAGCAATTAAAGCTACTAAACGATCAGAAGTATGTATATTAGGCACGTCAGGTACGATTCAAAGTGGCGCTTACGAGCAAGCTTTGAAATCTTTATCATCTTCGTGTCATATCGTACCGCTTGCGTGTCCTTCATTTGTTCCCCTTGTTGAAAGTGGTGAATATGAAGGTGACTTTGCAAAAGAGTTAGTGAACAAGACACTCGAACCATTGCTAAAAGAATCGTTTGATACGTTAATATTAGGGTGTACGCATTACCCACTATTACAACATCATATAGAACAAGCGGTTGGTCCGGATGTGACAGTTTTATCGTCTGCTCAAGAAACGGCTGATGATGTGGAAGAAATTCTAAGTTATTTTAGTCTGCAAAGAAACGGTGAGAATATGAACCCTCACATGTTCTTTACAACGGGTTCTATTCCCATGTTTAAAACTACCATTAGCAAATGGCTTGAAATATCAAATCCAATGATCCAACAAATATCGCTTCACTAAAACCCGGAATTCCTTGAAAAAGGAATCTTCGGGTTTTGATTCGTTTACAGAAAATGTGATACGATAAAAGCGCGAACGTATTCAAGGAGGCAATTAACATATGAGACATGATGGACGAAATATAAAAGAACTTAGACCGGTAACAATTGAAACAAATTATTTGGTACACCCAGAAGGCTCGGTTTTGATAACAGTAGGGCAAACAAAAGTTATTTGTACGGCAACAATTGAAGAACGCGTTCCACATTTCTTGCGGGGACAAGGTAAAGGGTGGATTACAGCTGAGTATTCGATGTTACCTCGAGCAACTGGTTCTCGAACTCAACGTGAAGCATCAAAAGGCAAAATTGGTGGACGTACAATGGAAATTCAACGCCTTATTGGACGAGCATTGCGAGCAGTAGTGAATCTAGAAGCTTTAGGCGAGCGCACATTGTGGATTGATTGTGACGTCATTCAAGCAGACGGTGGTACACGAACAGCTTCAATTACAGGCGCGTTTGTTGCAATGACAATGGCAATTGCCAAATTACAAGATGAAAAACAACTGCCGGTTTTCCCTGTTACGGATTTCTTAGCTGCAACGAGCGTAGGGATTGACGATACGTTAGGTGCTATCTTGGATTTAAACTATGTCGAAGACTCATCTGCTAATGTCGATATGAATATTGTTCAAACTGGTTCAGGTCGATTTGTTGAATTACAAGGCACAGGAGAAGAAGCTACGTTTACAAGACAACAATTAAACGAACTTCTTGACCTTGGTGACGTAGGAATTCAACAATTAGTATCGATTCAAAAAGAAGTGCTCGGTGAAATTGCCGATCGAATTGGTTTAGACGCAGGGTCTTTATCATGAAGCAAGTAATTATTGCTACTAAGAATAAAGGCAAAGCAAAAGACTTTGAAGCCATTTTTAATCCATACGGTTTTAAAGTTTTGACTCTCCATGATGTAGCACAAGACATGGACGTAGAAGAAACAGGGACAACGTTTGCAGAAAACGCCATTTTAAAAGCGGAGGCGCTTGCTGAGCGCTTGCAAACGTTTGTTATTGCAGATGACAGCGGACTCGAAATCGACGCGTTAAACGGCGCTCCAGGGGTCTATTCGGCAAGGTATGCTGGCTCTGATAAAAGTGACGAAGCCAATATGGAAAAAGTATTGACTGAACTTGCGCATGTAGATGACAATAAACGTACAGCTCGATTCTGTTGTGCAATTGCTCTAGCAGGTCCAGGCATGGAAACGAAAACTGCCTTTGGTACATGCGAAGGTGTCATTGCGCATGATAGAAAAGGAACAAATGGCTTTGGCTACGATCCTATTTTCTTTGTACCAGAGTTAGGGAAAATGATGGCGGAGTTACAACCTAAAGAAAAAGCGGCTATTTCTCATCGTGGAAATGCAATTAAGAAAATTGAAGAAGAACTACCAAACTTGTTGAGATAAGGTGGGCGAGTGGATGCGTATTGTAGTGATGAGTGACACACATGGAGAAACGAATTCAATTGATCAAGTCAGGC
>NZ_JBATUX010000068.1:0-1862 GCF_049671445.1 Paenisporosarcina sp.
TTCTTACATTATCAATATCGCAGCGAATCTCAACTCTTCTTACACCAAGATCTTCGAATGCAAACTCCGTTAAACGCTCTGCTGCTTCGGTCATATAGCCTTTTCCTTCAAAGCGACTGTCTAACCAATAACCAATTTCCACTTTAGGAATATCCCAATTGATACGATGAAATCCGCTTGCTCCAATAAATTCTCCAGTTTCTTTCAAGAACAAGTGAAGTCGCAAATCTTTTCTTGTAACGAAATCAGCAACCGCCTGACGTATATTTTCAGTTGTGTCTTCTATTTTTTGGCTATTTTGAGCCCATGGCATCCATGATTGAAGGGCTTTTTGAGATACTTGGACACTTTTCCATACATGAGGTGCATCTTCCACTTTTGGTGCCCGAATAATTAGTCGGTCCGATTCAAATGAATCTGGGAACGTACGCATCGCAGTATGAACTTTTGCTTTCGTAGGTTCAGTCACTTGTTGGTCATCCCATAACACAGGCGTTGTTGTGCCTTCATTAAAATCTTCTCTCGTAATCCCATAAGTTATAGCATCGTAATAAGAATTTTCTTTTGGAGAAAACCATGCTTTACGCAAATGCCCTTCTTTTACAAAGCCCGCACGTTCAAATGTTTTACGCATAGCAAAGTTATCTTGACGTGTGTGACCTTCAACACGAATTTTCTTTTCAGGTAAGTTAAAAACGTACTCCGCCACTTTTTTCAAAGCAGAAGGACCATATCCATGACCACGATAACTCTCTGCTATACGCAAATCAAAAACAGGAATCTCATCTTGCAAATCAAACACTTTAACGATTCCCACTTTTTGATGGTCAGCATTTTCGACCCAGAACGTTTTGACTTCGTCTGATTCGTAGCCACCCTCTTCAATCGTCTTCTCGATAATTTCTCTAGCTGGATTCGAATTCCCGTGAAAAGGCCATGTATTTGTAGTCATAAAATGTATTAGTTGTTCTTGCTCTTCCATTGTCCATTCTGTTAATCGCATGTTATTCCCCCGAACTGCGTTACTTTTGAATGCGCAGCAATCTCATTGAATTCAATACAACGAGTAAGGTAGCACCCATATCTGCAAATATCGCAATCCAAAGAGTTAACCATCCCGGAATGATCAGCAGTAACGCCACTATTTTTAAGCCTAATGCAAACATAATATTTTCTTTGATAATACGCAATGCTTTTCGACTTAATTGAATGGTATATGGCAGTTTTTCTAAATCGTCAGCCATTAAAGCAACATCTGCCGTTTCAAGAGCTGCATCAGTCCCCGCTCCACCCATTGCGATACCAACCGTCGCAGCAGCAAGAGCTGGAGCGTCATTCATTCCGTCTCCAACCATTGCCACACGGCCGAACTCACTACGTAATTCTTTCACAGCTTGGAGTTTTTCATCAGGCATTAATCCTGCTCTAACATCCGTTAAATTCAACATTTGTGCAATCGCTGCTGCGGTAATTGGATGATCTCCTGTAAGCATTACCATATGTTTAATGCCAAGTTCTCGTAATTTCTTAATGATAGCCGGACTTGTTTCTCTTATCGCATCCGCTACAGCTAAATGTCCTGCATATTGATCATTAATAACAACCACCATGACCGATTTCCCTTGTTTTTGAAGCAGTTCTACGTTTTCCTTTACATCAACTGAAATAGTCGTTGTTTCTTCTGCCCATTTCAAACTACCTATCGCCACTTCTACTCCATCAACTGTGGCATTTACGCCTTTACCCGTAACTGATTGGAAATTTTCAGCTGGTGAAAGGTCAATATTTTGAAGCGACGAATACGCTACAATCGCACGCGCTAAGGGGTGACCTGAATACGATTCGATTGACGCTACTTTTTG
>NZ_JBATUX010000069.1:0-17597 GCF_049671445.1 Paenisporosarcina sp.
GGAGGAATACCCAAGTTCGGCTGAAGGGATCGGTCTTGAAAACCGACAGGCGGGTCATACCGCGCGGGGGTTCGAATCCCTCTTCCTCCTCCATTTTTATTTTATTGTTGGTAGTTGTAACTTTTTATTGTCGCAGGTGTCTACTTTTCTTGAGGGCAGTATCATGGTGTTTGTAAGTATATTATTGTCGCGGGGTGGAGCAGTGGTAGCTCGTCGGGCTCATAACCCGAAGGTCGCAGGTTCAAATCCTGTCCCCGCAACCAAATGGTCCCGTGGTGTAGCGGTTAACATGCCTGCCTGTCACGCAGGAGATCGCCGGTTCGATCCCGGTCGGGACCGCCATTTTTTTTTGAGATTTTGTGATTGCTGATAAGCATGAAGCTAAATAAGCTTTTTTATTTTGAGATTGGTGATAAGCAAGAAGGTCGAGGAAGCGATTGAGTGATGGAAGGAGCGTACTAAAGTACGTGACTAACTGAACGAATGAAGCTGACAAAGAGATTCGCAGCTTAGCACAATCGAAGTTGGCTCAGTAGCTCAGTCGGTAGAGCAAAGGACTGAAAATCCTTGTGTCGGCGGTTCGATTCCGTCCTGAGCCACCATAATGCGGGTGTAGTTTAGTGGTAAAACCTCAGCCTTCCAAGCTGATGATGAGAGTTCGATTCTCTTCACCCGCTCCAATTTGTGGGCCTATCGCTCAGCTGGTTAGAGCGCACGCCTGATAAGCGTGAGGTCGATGGTTCGAGTCCATTTAGGCCCACCATTCCGAAGTAGCTCAGTGGTAGAGCAATCGACTGTTAATCGATTGGTCGTAGGTTCGAGTCCTACCTTCGGAGCCAATTATTTCTGGGGAAGTACTCAAGTGGCTGAAGAGGCGCCCCTGCTAAGGGTGTAGGTCGGTCAAACGGCGCGAGGGTTCAAATCCCTCCTTCTCCGCCAGATGTAAGGCCCCTTGGTCAAGCGGTTAAGACACCGCCCTTTCACGGCGGTAACACGGGTTCGAATCCCGTAGGGGTCATATAGAAAGATGCGCTATCTTCGGGATAGCGTGTTTTTTTATTTGTATTTGTCGAATTATAGGGAATCGTGACATTATAAATATTCTAATTTCATTATTTTAATTCAATTAACCATATATTAAAAACCCGCAAGTGCTCAAATGAGCGCTTGCGGGTTTTTATAGGTTTAAATCAAATAGCCAAGTAGTAAGCCGATACCAAGAAGGAAACCGAATATTGTATTTGTTAATGCAGTATCTTTCATAGCTGGCGCAACTTCTAATGCATGTTCTTTTGTTTTAAAAATACGAATTGCATGTACTGGTTTTTTTATGCTTAAGAATATAAGAAGTGACCACGGTGTAAGCACACCAATAATAACTAAAGCTACGATCCATACATACGAAACAATGAACAGTGCGAGTAACACATTAATTGCACGTTTACGACCAATTAAGATGGCCATCGTTTTTCGACCGCTTGCTTTATCGCCAACTATATCACGAATATTGTTAGAGAGCATAATTGCTGCAACAAGTAGCATACTTGGAACAGAAACTAGTAAAGCAATCGTTGTGATTTCACCTGTTTGAATAAAGAAAGCGATTAAGACAATTAACATGCCCATAAATATACCTGAAAATAATTCACCAAATGGAGTGTAAGCTATAGGATATGGACCACCTGTATATAAATATCCAATCGCCATTGCTACGGCTCCAACAATAGCTAACAACCAAGTGGTTTCGATACATATATAAATGCCTAATAATATCGAGATAGCATAAAGCAGTAATGCTAGGATCATGACCGTTTTTGGTTTAACGCCATTTCTGACAATAGCTCCACCAATACCAACAGATTTTTCATTGTCTAATCCTCTTGCAAAATCGTAGTACTCATTAAACATATTAGTGGCTGCCTGGATGAGCATGCTTGCAAATAACATGGCAAAAAATAAAGGCCAATGTATATCTGTATAAGAAATTGCAATCATTGTTCCTAAAAACACCGGTACGAATGATGCTGTTAACGTATGAGGTCTTGTTAATTGCCACCATATACGCCAGCCTGTGTCGGCTTTTAAATCATGTGACATATAGACTCCGCTCCTTATTCTTTTTGGCTCTGTTAAACGGGTAGGTTGTTTATCGTACATTTGCGCTGGCCGCACGTTCCGCATGAGGCGCAGATTTCTTCTTTTATTATAAAATCAATCTTGAAAGTTAACAGAGCCTTTTTTCAAACCTTCCTTATTGTACTTCAACAACTTAATAATGGGTAGATTGTTTGCATATCTGATGCCGAATCGGGATAAAAGAGGTATGATAGAAGGTATGATATTTGAAGGAACTTCGCTTTATTATGAAGTCCTATTTACGGAGGGAATTTGGATGAATCGTAAGTCATTTACATCCACAGAATATGCTGTCGAAGAGTTATCTTCATCTGTACATTTTTATACTGAAACAATAGAAGTTAATGGATTATCCTCAATTGCTTTTTTTGAAGCAGGCGAGTCATATAAAGGCAAAAGATTTTATTGGCAAAACCGTGAAAAAACATTTACCTTAGTTGGACTTGGACATGCTCACGTTATTACAAGCTTGTCTGAAGACAGCCGTTTTGAAGAAGTTGATAAACAATGGAACGAACTTTGTTCGAAAATTGTCAATGAAGAACAGGATTTACAACCAATCTTATTTGGTGGTTTTTCTTTTGACCCTGCGAATCATTTGTCTTCCGAGTGGGATATGTTTCCATCGGCTTACTTTGCGGTTCCATCATTTCAACTTGTCATTCGTGATGATAGAGTGTTTATAAGCATTCATTTAGTAACAAATGAAATAGAATCTCAACACCTATTTGATCAGTTACGCTCTGAGCGTGATGATTTAATTCATGCAGCGCAAGTGAAGGAATTAAAACCTTATGCAAAGCCGCTATTAACTGACTTAGAAGAGCGTTTTAAAGAATTATATTTAGATGCAGTTTCCCATGTCACAAAGTTAATTCATGCTGGAGAAGCACAAAAAGTCGTGATAGCGCGATCATTATCGTTAACCTTCGCTGAAGATGTCAGTTCACCTTCTGCCATGTATCACGTCTCAAAGGAACAACCAGAAAGTTTCCTTTTTGGAATGGAGCTTGAAGATAATTTGTTTTTTGGAGCGACACCAGAAAGACTAGTTAAGGTTGAAAATCGCAAAGCACTTTCTACATGTTTAGCGGGTTCAATTAAACGAGGACAAACGGCTACAGATGATCAACAACTAGGTAATGAACTTTTGCAGGATTCGAAAAACCGTGAAGAACATCAATATGTTGTCGATATGATTACGAATGTATTTAATACGTATTGTGAAGATATTAAAGTAGCGAAGTTTCCTAAGCTAATGAAAATTCGCGATATTCAACATTTGTTTACGCCTGTAGAAGGGATTTTACAAAAAGGGCAAGGCTTACTGCAACTGGTGAAAGATTTACATCCAACTCCAGCATTAGGAGGCGAGCCACGTAATGATGCCATGGCCATTATTAGAATGGTGGAGCAAATGAATCGTGGATATTATGCAGCTCCTGTAGGATGGATTGATGCGGCAGGTAATGGCGAATTTGCAGTTGCCATTCGTTCGGCATTATTAAATAAACAAAAGGCCTATTTATATGCTGGTGGAGGGATTGTAGCAGATTCGGATCCAACATCGGAATATGCAGAGACATTAGTGAAATTCAGACCGATGTTACGGACACTTGGAGGCAAGTTAAATGGATAACCGTGCAAATTTAACTGAGTACGTACATGCGATCGTTCAAACTTTTCTTCGAGCTGGTGTTGAAGATGTTGTCATTAGTCCAGGTTCTCGCTCTACGCCACTCGCTTATGCGTTTAGTCAAACAACAGCATTCAACACCTATATGCAAGTTGACGAACGCTCTGCGGGATTCTTTGCGTTAGGGATGGCAAAAGCTAAACAAAGTCCCGTTCTTTTACTGTGTACTTCTGGAACAGCAGCGGCTAACTACTTTCCCTCAATTGTAGAAGCTAACTATGCTAGAATTCCTCTCATTGTGTTAACAGCGGACCGACCTCATGAGTTAAGGGAAGTTGGCGCTCCTCAGGCCATTGATCAAGTTCAATTATATGGAAACCACGTGAAATGGAGTGTGGATTTTCCGTTAGCTGATGGATACAAAGAAACCATTCCTTTTGTAGAGAGACATACTGGACGCGCAGTCACAATGGCAAAAGCTGCACCTATGGGACCTATACATATAAACATTCCATTTCGCGAACCATTACTACTCGACTTTGATTACGTGGTACAGCCCTCACCATATCAACAATCGACTCCCGGATCCATCGTTGCTTCGCAAGCATCCATTAAGTGGGTTGAAGAAATGATTGTGAATACTAACAAGGGATTCATTATAGTTGGTGAACTATCAGGGAATTTCTCAAAACAAGATTTTTGGCGTTTTGCTAAGTCGATTCAATGGCCAATATTAGCAGATGCACTGTCTCAACTTCGAAGTGAAGTTCCTGAAGAGTGTCAACATTTGTTAATAGATCAATACGATGCTCTGTTGAAAAGCGAAAATTTTAAAAAAGCTGTACATCCAGCATTAGTCATACGCTTTGGTGCGCAACCTGTGTCAAAACCACTATCACTTTTCTTGAAAGAGTGTAGACCTGAATGCTATATCGTCATTGATGAAGATCCTTTATTCCGTGATTCTTTAGGTGTAGTGACACACCATATACAATCTATTCCTCAAGTGTTTTGGAATGAAGAACTACATGGACAAAATAATGAAACGCTTACCATTTGGACACAAGCCAATGACATAGCGACACTACATGTTAAACGCTATTTGAACGAACAGCAAGATGAAGGTGCATATGCTGGAAGGCTATTTTATCATTTACCAGATGGTAGTGATTTAATATCAGGTAGTAGCATGCCAATTCGTGATGTCGATACATTCTTCAATCAAACTACAAAAGATATCGCCATCTTTGCAAACCGCGGCACCAATGGAATTGATGGTGTCGTATCAACTGCTTTTGGCATACAACAAGCTAGAAAGCGTCCTGCTACGCTTTTAATAGGGGACATTTCCTTTTTACATGACAGTAATGGCTTATTGGCTTCTCGTTTTCATGACACAGATCTAACCATTGTCGTAATGAATAATGATGGAGGGGGCATCTTTTCTTACCTTCCCCAGTCAAAAGAAGAAACGTATTTTGAGAAATTGTTTGGTACACCAACGGGATTAACATTTGATTCTATTGCAACGATGTATCAAGCAGAATATTTTGCTGTTGATTCAATGGACGCATTTGAACATGCTTTGACTACGCCTAAACACAAGGATTTGCGAATTATTGAAGTGAAAACAAATCGTCAAGAAAATGTATTAGCTCATCGTCGATTATGGAGCGCCATCACCGAGGAGTTAGACCAAAAATGGAACAATTAATCACGAGTTTGCGAGGAGTAAAGGTTG
Source organism: Paenisporosarcina sp. (assembly GCF_049671445.1). Lineage (GTDB taxonomy): Bacteria > Bacillota > Bacilli > Bacillales_A > Planococcaceae > Paenisporosarcina. The sequence goes on from NZ_JBATUX010000069.1 coordinate 5,514, forward strand.
GTTATTCCATAACAAACATTGAAGTAACTGAGACAATTGTTTTTTTACATGGTTTTACAGGAAGTTCGAAAACGTGGGAACCGGTAATAAAACACTTGCCGACATCTATTAGATGTATTGCAGTCGATTTATTGGGACATGGTAAGACGGAATCTCCAAAACAATCGGAGCGGTATCAAATGAGGGAGCAAATCATTGATTTACATACCTTGTTGAATTCACTTCACATATCAGATTTTACGCTTGTTGGTTATTCAATGGGGGGACGTATTGCACTAGCTTATGCACTAACCTATCCAGACCACGTGAAAAGATTAGTGTTGGAAAGTGCTTCTCCCGGGATTCAGTCAGTGGATGAACAACAAACACGAATAAAAGCAGATGAATCATTAGCCAATAAAATAGATCATGAAGGTCTCGATGCTTTTATAGACTTTTGGCAAGACATTCCGCTTTTCCAATCACAGCAGAATCTCCCTGAAATCAAACGACAAGCTATCCGTCAAGAACGTCTTCAACAATCTGTATTAGGTTTAGTCAATAGTTTGAAAGGGATGGGAACTGGTCGTCAACCGTCATATTGGTCACACTTGAGTAAATTAAACATGCCAGTAATCTTTATTACTGGAGAGTTCGATCAAAAATTCCACATGATTGCACAACAAATGACAAAAAGCATAGCTAGCAGCCAGCATATTGAAGTTTTAGGTGTTGGACATGCAATACATGTGGAAAATCCCGTTCAGTTTGCTACAATAATAATGGAGCAAATGAAATGATTATTTTAGGAGGAAGAGTATGACACGTCAATGGGTAACAGAACGTACATATGAAGATATTAAATATGAAACATATAACGGAATTGCAAAAATTACGATTAACCGTCCGGAAGTACGCAACGCGTTCCGTCCGAAAACAGTTAAAGAATTGTTGGAAGCATTTACACATGCAAGAGATGATTCTAAGGTTGGAGTAATTGTCTTAACTGGTGAAGGCGAAAAGGCCTTTTGTTCAGGTGGGGACCAATCAGTACGAGGTCATGGTGGATACGTTGGAGAAGATGAAATTCCTCGCTTAAACGTTCTTGACTTACAACGTTTAATTCGCGTTATACCAAAGCCAGTCGTGGCAATGGTAGCTGGTTATGCAATTGGTGGCGGACATGTACTTCACGTTGTATGTGATTTAACAATTGCTGCTGATAATGCAATCTTTGGTCAAACAGGACCTAAAGTTGGTTCATTTGATGCTGGTTATGGTTCTGGTTATCTGGCACGTATTATTGGACATAAAAAAGCACGTGAAATTTGGTACTTATGCCGTCAATACGATGCACAAGCTGCACTTGATATGGGCTTAGTTAATACGGTTGTTCCATATGCACAATTAGAAGATGAAACCGTTCAATGGTGTGAAGAAATGCTTTCCATGTCTCCTACAGCGCTACGTTTCTTAAAAGCAGCGATGAATGCAGACACAGATGGTTTAGCAGGTCTACAACAATTCGCGGGTGATGCTACACTTCTTTATTACACAACAGATGAAGCGAAGGAAGGCCGCGATGCCTTTAAGGAAAAACGTAAACCTGACTTCGGTCAATTCCCTCGTTTCCCTTGATACAAACATTTCTCAAGCTGTCCTTTTAAGAAGGGCAGCTTTTTCTAAAGGTGGGTTAATATGTATCCAAACTGGTTAGCACAACGTGTCCAAATGACACCAAGTCGATTAGCTTTAACTTTTGAGGATAAATCTTGGACTTTTCAACAATTGTTAGAGGAAGTACTGATTACAGCAGGTACATTGAAAACAGCTGGTATTGATCATGGAAATCGAATAGCCATACTCGCTCCTTCGCATCCTCAGTTAATTATCACAATTCATGCGTGCTGGCAATTAGGGTGTGAAGTCGTACTATTAAATGAGCGGTTATCGGATGAGGAATTGGCCTATCAAGTTGCTGATGCACAACCTGCTCATGTACTCGTGAAAGATAGTTACAAAGAAAGAATAGGCACATATAAAACGCTAACTCTAGAAGAATTGTCTAGATTGGATTCAATCCCAATTAATATGGAAGAAGAGTGGCCGCTTACCCGAACAATGTCCATCATGTATACATCTGGCACAACGGGTCGCCCTAAAGGTGTAAGGCAAACTGTATTGAATCATACGACAAACGCAACTGCTTCCGCTTTTAATATGGGCATCCAAACAGATGACGTGTGGCTTTGTACCATGCCAATCTTTCATATCAGTGGGTTATCCATTTTAATACGTTCAGTGTTATATGGAATGGAAGTTAAACTCTATTCGAAATTCGATGTAGTTCAAGTAGTAGATGATTTAGTAAATGGATGCGTTACTCGAATGTCTGTCGTCTCTGTTATGTTACAACGAATTTTAAGGGAATTAGATGAGCGTAATGTGAATGTATCTCCTCTATTGCTGACAATGCTTGTTGGTGGCGGTCCAGTTCCAAGTCATTATTTAGAAAGAGCTTTAGCAAGAGGAATTCCTATTCTACAAACATACGGAATGACGGAAACAGCATCTCAAACGGCTACTCTAGCACCTGAAGATGCTGCTAGAAAATTAGGCTCTTCAGGAAAACCTCTGTTTTTAAGTTTCATTCGAATAGACCAGACGAAGGCGCCTTTTGAAGAAGGTGAAATTTGTATTAGAGGTGGGCATGTAACACCTGGCTATATTGGCCAATACGAACATACACCTTCTCAAGATAAAGGATGGCTTTACACGGGGGATATTGGTTATCTGGATGATGAGGGTTACTTATTTGTTGTTGATCGTCGTTCAGATTTAATTATTTCTGGAGGAGAAAATATTTATCCGGCAGAAGTAGAGAGTGCTATTTTGCAACATCCAAAGATTCGTGAAGCGGGTGTCTGTGGAGTGAATGATGAGGCGTGGGGGCAAGTTCCTGTTGCCTTTATTGTAAGTGACGGAGAAATTTCTTTGGAGTCTTTACAACAATTTCTACAAGGCAAATTAGCCTCATATAAAATACCTAAAAAGGTCTATCAAGTAGATGCTATGCCTAGAAATGCTTCGAATAAACTTTTAAGAAGAGAGCTGAGAGTGTGGGTAACATCCAAATCAAACGAGTAACGTTATATCACGTACGCGTGCCTCTTAAAAGACCGTTCACGACGCATTTGCAAGAAGTATTGGATCGGGAAAGCATCCTTATCGAAATGCTCGATGACCAAGGGAATATAGGAGTAGGGGAATGTGTGGCATTTTCTTCTCCTTGGTACACGGAAGAAACCGTGGAGACAGCTTGGCTTGCTCTTGAAAATTGGATCATCCCTGCCATGTTAAATCAGACATTCTCTTATCCAAATGAGCTAGATCATTGTTTATCTTTTATCAAACGCAATCAAATGGCAAAATCAGCCGTGAATCATGCATTGTGGGACATTTATGCTCAAAAACAACAGAAGCCTCTTTGGCAAGTCATAGGCGGAAGTTCAAGACCAATAGAAGCGGGAGTTGTAGTAGCTGCGGCCAGTGAAGCTGAAATGTATGATGATATCGAATCTGCTGTGAATAGCGGATATAAACGTATCAAACTTAAAATTTCCCAATCGTCGAATCCTCAAAATCTGAAAGAACTAATTGCCAAGTACCCTGAAACATTATTCTTTGCTGATGCGAATGGTGCTTTTACAAACGATACCATTCATTTGTTACAGGAATTTGATGAATGTGGGTTTACTTTGATTGAACAACCTTTTTCAGAACACCAAAATAAGTTGTCTGCAAAGGCTCAAAAAACAATGAAAACTCCATTTGCACTGGATGAAAGCATAGAAAGTATTCAAGATGTTGAAGAAATGGTTGATCAACAATCAGGAAAAATAGTCGTTATGAAACAAGGAAGAGTAGGTGGACTTTCAAATGCTCTTTGTATTCATGAAAAATGCTTAAAAGCCGATGTTCCTATTTGGGTGGGCGGAATGATTGAATTCGGCGTGTCAAAAGCATTTAACCTTGCGTTTGCTTCTTTACCAGGTGTTAAATTTCCCGGGGATTTTAGTTCATCCAATCATTTTTGGAATCATGACCTAGCTGAACCAATAATTAATGTTCATCACGGAGAAATTCAACTTCCAAAGGTACCTGGTGTGGGCGTGAAGCTGAATCATAAGATAGTCGATCAATACGAAGTAAGAAGAAACATATTTTATGCATAAAAAACCACGGAAGCTCTTGGCTTTCCGTGGTTTTTCGTTTATTTTGAAGAATTCAAGGCTTGTGATAATGTATCTAAATTTTTCTCCATTAACGTAAAGTAATCTTCATTATTATCGATGTCTTGAGGTGTTAACACGCCTAGATTATGCATGGTTAATGCTTCAGCACCAATTTCATTTTGAATCACTTTCGTTAAATTAGATGAGACGTTTTGCTCAAATAAAATCGTTTCAATATTCATTGATTTTGCTGATTTTACTATTTCGGTTAATTCTTTTTGTGATGGCTCATCTTGAGAGTTTAAACCTGCAACAGCCACTTGTTCAAGACCATAAGCTCCAGCCAAATACCCAAATGCTGCGTGAGACACAAAGAATGTTTTATTGCTTGATGCGTCTGCCATTTTTTTAAAATCTGAATCCAATTGCTTCAAATCATTTACTAAAGCATCATAGTTTTTTGCGTAGGTTTCTTTATTGTTAGGATCTTTTGCGATTAATGAATCTTTTATTGTAGTAGCAAGTTGTACACTAAGTTGTGGCGAAATCCAAAGGTGAGGGTCAATTTCTCCATGGTCGTGATCATCATGACCTTCTTCGTCTTCAGTGTGTTGTTCTTCCGATTTTTCCTCGTCTGTAGCGTGGTCGTCTTCATGAACTTCACTAACGGCCAAATCCTCATCCGCAACTGCATCTGCAGTTGCAATCATCGTTACGTCTTCATTTGCTAATGTCTTTTTTGCATTATCCACGAATCCTTCAAGTCCGAGTCCAATATAGAAAAATAAATCGGCATCAGCTAAGGACATCATATCTTTTTGAGTAGGATCAAATGTATGTTCATTTGAACCAGCAGGATATATGGACTTAACCTGTACGTTTTCTCCACCGATACGCTTTGTAAAATAAGTAAGTGGGTAAACGGTTGTATAAACGGTTAAAGTATCTGATTGATTGGTATCAGTTGTTGTATTAGTATCACCACATGCAGCTGTAAATAAAGCTAAACTAGCAACAATATTTAGTAAGAAAAATTTCTTCATGATTAACTCCTTTTTAAATGGTAATGATTACGATTTGAATTAAGAACTTTATTAGCATACAAGAAATTAATTTAAAACACAAGAAAAACACACAAAAAAATGACTCTTTTTCAAGAAGTCATTTTCTATCTTTCCATTCTTCTGGAACAGGATCATATCCACCTTCATGAAAAGGATGGCAACTTAGAATCCGTTTAACTGCTAAATAGGTTCCTTTTATTGCGCCGAATTTTCCAACTGCTTCAACACCGTAATGTGAGCAAGTGGGATAAAACCGACAACTTGGGGGAGTCAAAGGTGAAATGATTTTTTGATATACCTTAAAAATACCAATCACTACATACTTCATTACTTATCATACCGATCGTTTGTTTCTTTTGGTAAAGGATCGATTTTATGTTCAATCGTATATGCTTTTTTTGTAGATACAATAAACATGAAAGTGATTCCAATCATGACAATAATAGCGACAATTATTAATAACCATAGGGACATTATTTTCACTCCACTCTACTCATTATGTTTAGTTTAAGTAACTTAGTGGTAAATTGAAAGTATTAAAGCATTAAATACAATTCAGGAGCGTGATGATTTTATGTCAGCAGCATTAAATAAGGAACTTAACAAACAAGTAGCAACATGGTCAGTGATGTATACCAAATTACATAATTTCCATTGGTATGTAAAAGGACCACAATTCTTTACTTTACATGCGAAATTTGAAGAACTTTATAATGAAGCTACACTTCATATGGATGAAATTGCAGAGCGATTATTAACATTAGGTGGAAAACCAGTAGCAACATTAAAAGAACATTTGGAGCAGTCAGATGTAACAGAAGCGACTGGCAAAGAATCTACGGACCAAATGGTTGAAACGGTTGTAAAAGATTTTGATAAAATCATGAAATCCTTGAAAAAAGGAATGGATGAAGCTGCAAAAGATGAAGATGATATGACAGAAGATTTATTAAATGCTGTTTATCAATCAATAGAAAAACACCAATGGATGTTAAATGCTTATCTTGGTGATACAAACAAATAAGCGTTTTAAGCAAATTTCTGTAAAGGAGTTTGCTTTTTTAAACTGGACTTTTTTTGGAATGCATGAAATTAGTCGTTAATGACATGCTAAAAAAAAGGGGTTGAAAAACATGCCGAAAATTTATGTGTCCATTTCTCATCATCGCTATTACTATCATCCAGAGGATTCACCATGGGAATATGAAATCGAAGCTGAACCAGGAGTATTGAATGTGCTCGATCAATTATTTGAACAAAAAGAAGAAATTGAACAGCAAGGGTTTTGGAGAGCACATACTCCTTATATACCCTATCATTTGGATCCGGAAAATGATGAAAGTGACATTCGTTTAAAAAAATTGTATGCGGTTATTCATGAATACACGAATGAAGAATCCAAGCAACATATTGAAACCATGCCTTTTTATAGTTGATTGCTCAGCATGCCTTCGCTACACTAATTTAAAGGAGTGTAGCGGGCATGTTTTCTTTTATGGATTTAAATCAAGTTAAAGTTACATTATCATTTGAAAAAAATGCATTCTCTATTCCAGCCAAACATGTTCTAGTGTTAGCGAATAGGGAAGGGCACTGGTTACTTACAAAACACCCGTATAGAGGTATTGAATTCCCTGGTGGAAAAGTTGAACCAAACGAAACGTTAGAAGAAGCTGCAAAACGGGAAGTATATGAAGAGACAGGTGCTCAACTGGAGAATTTGGAGTGGTTTGCTGAGTATATGGTTCATGATACAAAGCCATTTTGTAAAGTGGTTTTCCGTTCAACTGTGCAGTCCATCGAACCGACTTTTGAAAAATTTGAAACAGAAGGTCCCGTTTGGCTAACATTACACGAGTTTTTAAAATCAAATAAACTAAGTTTCCATATGAAAGATGAAGGCATGAGAAAAATGTTGGATCGGGTGATGTTAGATGAAGATAAACGGAACGATTGAACAAAAACGTCCTTATCCTAGTCCCAATCCACATGTACGATTAACTGAAGTTTTATATTGGTCATGTGGGTATCGAGTGAAAGGCCTACTTGCAGAACCTCTGCATCCAGGGAACCATGAAGGCATTCTTTATTTACGAGGCGGCATTCAGAATATAGGAATGGTTCGTCCTGCACGTATTGCTCAATTCGCAGCAAAAGGATTTGTAGTATTTGCTCCGTATTACCGTGGTAACCGTGGTGGTGAAGGTCGAGATGAATTTGCTGGTGAGGACCGATATGATGCTGTGTATGGAGTAGATGTTTTAAAACAATTTTTATCAGTTAACCGCATTCACTTATTTGCTTTTTCCCGAGGGGGAATTATGGCGTTATGGACAGCGATCTTGCGTAATGATATTACGTCCACTGTCACATGGTCAGGAGTTTCAGACATAATTCTTACTTATGAAGAAAGAAATGATATGCGGAGAATGATGAAGCGAGTAATTGGCGGTAATCCGAATACCGCTCCTGATGCATATGATGAACGTCAACCTTTCGCACAACTCAATGATATAACTGGCTCATTGTTAATCATTCATGGCAAGAAAGATGTAAATGTCGGAATTGAACATGCCAATCGTTTAGAAGAAGCACTCGTAAAAGAAGGAAAAGTTTTCGAATCCTGGTACTTTAGTGAATACGATCATTTTTTCCCAACAAAAATCAATAAACAAATTATTAATGAGCTAACGAACTGGATGAAACGACAAGGAGGATAATCTTAATGAAACATGTTCGAATTCATTTAGAAACAACCCATACCGAAAAAAAATCTTCAGTTCCCATAGATACAAACTATTGGGAAAAATTATGGGATACATATACAAGTGATTTTGCTTCAGTCGAAATCCATAGTTGGTTAGAAGAAACTGAGCAGCTAGCAGAACTTTCAAAAATAGCTGCGAATTCCAGTGAGCAAGGCTTAGTAAAGTCATTCACTATTACATTAAATGAAGAAAATTGTAACTATTTACGTAATCATTCAATGGATTCTAATGGCGGATTAAAATGGTTTACCATATTCTTCTATAAAGAAGATATCCAGATGCTTGAAATCGGACAGTATGGCTCTGAAATTGTTCTGTATGGTGTGGATAAAAAAGAAGCTGCAGAATTTGAAATGCTGTTTCCTGAAAATGCTAATGCCGAATATTTTAAAGAGCATCTAATGTAAGTAAGGGAGGTACCTTATGGGGAATTTACATATAAAAAATGAAACAGTAAATCGTTTGAAAAATGTGGATTATTGGGTTCCTTTGATGACAGAGTTATTGCCAGTCTTTACTGAAGTAGAAGTACGTTGTTGGAAAAATGAAACGGAAATGATCCAATTAATTAAACCTTTTGCACACACCATTAGAATTGAGGCTGACTTAGTTAGTTTCACCATGCCACTTACTCAAAAACTAAAAAGTTTGTTTTTACAGTCTGCTAATCGTGACACGGGTACGCTTAGATGGTTTTCGTTACATTTTAAAAAGAATGGATATCACATTTGTTTAGTGGAGCAGTATGGTGCAGAACTTCATTTCAATCAAATCACCAAAGCAGATTACTTACATATACAGTCTTTTTTCGGAAACGATGCGGTTTTTAATTTTAGAGAGTAAAAAATGGCCTGCACATGATGTGCAAGCCATTTTTGTATTAAATAATTGGTCCACCTTTAGAAGTGATTTCTTCAGAAACTGAGCCGAATTTATTAAAGTTTTCACGGAACTGATCTGCTAATTCTTTCGCTTTTACATCATAAGCTGCAGGATCTGCCCATGCATCGCGAGGGTTAAGTACGTTTTCAGGTACACCTGGTACTGCTTTAGGAATCGCTAGACCGAATACAGAACCAGTGTCTGTTTCCACGTTATCTAATTTACCTTCAAGCGCAGCGCGAACCATTGCACGCGTGTAAGAAAGTTTCATACGCTTACCAACACCGTATTCGCCGCCAGTCCATCCCGTATTTACTAAGAACACTTGTGCATCATGTTGATCAATTTTCTTACCTAACATTTCTGCATATACCGTTGCAGGTAATGGAAGGAATGGAGAACCAAAACATGTTGAGAATGTTGCTTGTGGAGACGTGATTCCACGCTCAGTACCTGCAAGTTTCGATGTGAAACCGCTTAAGAAGTGGTACATCGCTTGTTCTTTTGTTAACTTACTGATAGGAGGCAATACGCCAAATGCATCAGCAGTTAGGAAGATAATCGTATTTGGATGACCAGCTACTGAAGGATCTACGATATTGTCAATTGCTTGTAATGGGTAAGCAGCACGAGTATTTTCAGTTAATGAAATATCTTCGTAATTAGCAATACGTGTATCAGGATCGACAACAACATTTTCTAATACAGATCCAAAACGGATAGCATCGAAAATTTGTGGTTCATTTTCACGTGTCAAATTGATAGCTTTTGCATAACAGCCACCTTCGATATTAAATACACCATTGTCAGACCAACCGTGCTCATCATCACCGATTAACTTACGATCAGCATCAGCTGATAATGTTGTTTTACCAGTTCCAGATAAACCGAAGAATAAGGCAACATCACCTTTTTCACCAACGTTTGCTGAACAATGCATGGATAAAATGCCTTGCTCTGGAAGTAAGTAGTTCATAATAGAGAATATTGATTTCTTCATTTCACCTGCATATTCCGTCCCACCAATTAAAATGATGCGCTCTTCCATTGATACAATAATGAATGTTTCTGAATCAGTACCATCAATTTCTGGGTCTGCTTTGAACGTTGGTGCGTATACGATCGTGAATTGTGCTTCATGAGAAGCCACTTCAGATTCTGTTGGGCGAATGAATAGTTGATGAGCAAATAGGTTATGCCATGCATATTCATTAATAACTTGGATAGAAAGACGAGATTCTGTGTCTGCGCCAGCAAAGCCTTTAAAGACAAAAAGTTCTTCTTTCGTTTTTAAATAGGTAACAACCTTCTTATATAAAGAGGAAAAAATTTCTGATGAAATAGGTCGGTTTACTGTACCCCAATCGATTTTGTCTTTTGAGATATCTTCTTCAACAACATACTTGTCTTTAGGAGAACGTCCTGTATATTTCCCTGTCTCTACTTTTACAGCTCCAGTTGATGTTAAGACAGCTTCTCCGCGTACTGTTGCTTTCTCCACTAATTGTGGTACTGAAAGTTGTACATGCACGTTTTGGCCATTTAACAAGTCGTTCAGCTCGTTAATAGTGTTCACTGAATTCATGTATATGTACCTTCCTTTTTCGTATATTCCCAATTTATTGGGGTGTTTTTTCATTCGTTGATTAGTATAACACATTGAGCTTAATAATCTACACTAATAGCCTGTTTAAATTACTCGAAATTTTATATTAATGGACAATAATAAAAAATATTTGACATAGATGGATTAGTTTATTATGATGTAAAACTGAACGGATACTCTTATCCCGAGCTGGTGGAGGGGTCAGGCCCTATGAAACCCGGCAACCTGCAGTTATGAACCAAGTAGTAATTGGCAAAGGTGCTGAACCTGAAACAAGGTGAATTCCTTGGATGATAAGAGTGAAAGGTGCCTATTAATGAATACCTTTACTCATGTATAAAACGTGAGAGAGGGTTTTTTTTATGACATCTCCCTTTATCCTCGTGTGCAGAAGCCCGAAAAGGCGGAAGGTTTTATTCGACTGAATAAGCTGGACATGGGAAATGAGTACCGTTTGAATTTTCCGAGAGCAATCTCGAAGGATATAGGAGGAATTATTAAATGACAACTCGTCGTCTATTTACATCAGAATCAGTAACAGAAGGGCATCCAGACAAAATTTGCGATCAAATTTCAGACGCAATTTTAGATGCTATTTTAACAGAAGATCCAAATGCACGTGTTGCTTGTGAAACAACTGTAACAACAGGTTTAGTACTTGTTGCTGGGGAAATCACAACATCTGCCTATGTGGATATTCAAAAAGTGGTACGTGAAACAGTTCGTGAAATCGGCTACACTCGTGCAAAATATGGTTTTGACTCAGAGACTTCTGCAGTATTGACTGCAATCGATGAGCAATCTGCTGACATCGCAATGGGCGTTGACAGAGCACTTGAAGCACGTGAAGGTTCGATGACAGATTCAGACATCGAAGCAATCGGTGCTGGTGACCAAGGATTAATGTTCGGTTTTGCTTGTAATGAAACACCGGAATTAATGCCACTTCCAATTAGTATGGCTCATAAGTTAGCTCGTCGTTTAGCACTAGTACGTAAAGAGGAAATTCTTCCTTACTTACGTCCAGATGGCAAAACACAAGTAACTGTTGAATATGATGAAAACAATAAACCGTTGCGCATTGATACAATCGTTATTTCTACTCAACATCATCCAGAAGTAACGCTTGAGCAAATTCAACGCAACATTAAAGAACATGTCATTAATCCAGTTGTTCCAGCAGAATTAATTGACGAAAATACAAAATACTTTATTAACCCAACAGGCCGTTTTGTAATTGGTGGACCTCAAGGGGATGCTGGTTTAACAGGACGTAAAATTATCGTTGACACTTACGGTGGATATGCTCGTCACGGTGGCGGCGCATTCTCTGGTAAAGATGCAACGAAAGTGGACCGTTCAGCAGCATATGCAGCTCGCTATGTAGCGAAAAATATTGTCGCAGCAGGACTTGCTGATCGTTGTGAAGTTCAACTTGCTTACGCAATCGGTGTTGCTCAACCAGTATCAATTGCAATCGATACATTTGGTACAGGCACAGTAGAAGAATCAAAACTTGTAGAAGTAGTTCGCGAGTCATTTGACCTTCG
>NZ_JBATUX010000070.1:0-12064 GCF_049671445.1 Paenisporosarcina sp.
ATTGAACCTTCCATTTCGAACTTAATCAAACGGTTCATTTCAACTGCATATTCCATAGGTAATTCTTTTGTAAATGGTTCAATGAAGCCCATTACGATCATTTCTGTTGCTTCTTGCTCAGAAATACCTCGGCTCATTAAGTAGAATAATTGCTCTTCAGACACTTTTGAAACTTTTGCTTCATGTTCTAAAGATACATTATCATTCAAAATCTCGTTATAAGGAATTGTATCTGATGTAGATTGGTTATCCATAATCAACGTGTCACATTCAATGTTAGAACGTGCTCCTGAAGCTTTAGGGCCAAAACGAACAATCCCACGATACGTTACTTTACCACCTTGCTTCGAAATTGACTTCGAAACAATCGTAGATGAAGTATTTGGTGCTAAGTGAATCATTTTTGCGCCAGCATCTTGATGCTGACCTTTACCAGCAATAGCAATTGACAATGTCATACCACGTGAACCTTCACCTTTTAAGATGACTGCTGGATATTTCATTGTTAATTTAGAACCGATGTTACCATCAATCCATTCCATTGTCGCATTTTCATCACAAACAGCACGTTTTGTTACTAAGTTATAGACGTTATTTGCCCAGTTTTGAATTGTTGTATAGCGGCAATAAGCATCTTTTTTAATAATGATTTCAACAACTGCACTGTGAAGTGAGTTAGTTGTATAAACTGGTGCTGTACAACCTTCAACATAGTGAACGCTTGCGCCTTCATCGACGATGATTAACGTACGTTCGAATTGACCCATGTTTTCAGAGTTGATACGGAAATATGCTTGCAGTGGAGTTTCCACTTTAACACCTGGTGGTACATAGATGAATGATCCACCTGACCATACTGCTGAATTTAACGCTGAGAACTTGTTATCAGAGTTCGGAATAACTGTAGCCCAGTGTTTTTTGAAAAGTTCTTCATTTTCACGAAGAGCTGCACCAGTATCTTTGAAGATAATCCCCATGTCTGTAAGTTCTTGTTTCATGCTGTGATAAACAACTTCTGATTCATATTGTGCAGATACACCTGATAAATACTTTTGCTCTGCTTCTGGAATACCAAGTTTGTCAAAAGTACGTTTGATTTCGTCCGGTACCTCATCCCAAGATGTTTCTGTAGCTTCAGATGGTTTTACATAGTACGTAATCTCATCAAAGTTTAAGGAAGCCATATCGCCGCCCCATTGTGGCATTGGTTTTGAATAAAAAATCTCCAAAGATTTTAGACGGTAGTCTAACATCCATTGAGGTTCCTCTTTCATATTTGAAATAGTTTCTACGATTTCACGTGTTAAACCACGTTTCGAACGGAAAATAGATACGTCTTTATCGTGGAAACCATATTTGTAATCGCCGATTTCAGGCATTTTTTTAGCCATCATCTTTCCTCCGTTCTATTACGAATGTGATTCGTTTTCTACACCTTTTTCCATGGCTTTCCAAGCAAGTGTTGCACATTTAATACGTGCTGGGAACTTGGCTACACCAGATAGAGCTTCGATATCACCTAGGTCAATAGAGTCATCATGTTCTTTTCCAAGCATCATATCTGAGAAAATCGTTGAAAGTTCCAACGCTTCATCAATTGGTTTGCCTTTAACAGCTACCGTCATCATCGATGCAGAAGCCATTGAAATGGAACAACCGTCGCCATCAAATTTAGCGTTTTCAACGATTCCATCCTTCACTTGTAAAGTCAAATGAATACGATCTCCACAAGTAGGATTATTCATTTCAATTGTAACGCTATCTTCAAGCATACCTTTGTTACGAGGTTTTTTGTAATGATCCATAATCACTGTTCGATATAGTTGATCTAAATTGTTAAAAGACATCGTTAAAATACTCCTTTGCTGCGCTAAGTCCTGTTACTAATCGGTCAATATCTTCTTCCGAGTTGTATAAATAGAAGCTTGCACGAGCAGTTGCTGTTACTTGCAACCATTTCATTAGCGGTTGAGCACAGTGGTGTCCAGCACGAACAGCAATTCCGCTCATATCTAGAACGGTTGCCACATCATGAGGATGCACATCATCTAGATTAAACGTAACAATTCCTGCTCTCTTACCAGGATCTTGTGGTCCGTAAATAGTTAGTCCATTTATCGTAGACATCCGGTCCATCGCATATGCCGCTAGTTTGTGTTCATGCTGCTCAATTTCGTCAAGACCAATTTCTTCCAAGAAATCGATTGCTGCAGCTAAACCAACAGCACCTGCAATAATTGGTGTTCCACCTTCAAATTTCCACGGGAGTTCTTTCCATGTCGATTCATACAAACCAACAAAGTCAATCATCTCACCGCCAAATTCAACAGGTTCCATTTGCTCAAGCAACTCTTTTTTACCATATAATACGCCGATTCCAGTAGGACCACACATTTTATGTCCAGAGAAAGCAAAGAAATCACAATCTAAATCTTGCACATCGATACGTAAATGGGGAGCTGCTTGTGCACCATCTACGACCATAATTGCGCCATTTTCATGAGCAATTTGCGTGATTTCTTTTATCGGATTCATTGTTCCAAGAACATTTGACACATACATAATCGACACGATTTTTGTTCGCTCAGTAATTGTTGCACGGACTTTTTCTAAAGACAATGTACCGTCTTCCTCTAAATCAACGTACTTTAATATCGCACCTTTTTCTTTAGCCAGTTGTTGCCAAGGAATAATATTTGAATGATGCTCCATATAGGTGATAACGATTTCGTCGCCTTCTTGTACATTCGCAACTCCATAACTTTGTGCCACTGTATTAATAGCTGTTGTTGTACCACGCATGAAAATGATTTCATGCGTGGACTTAGCAGAAATAAAGTTACGTACCTTTTCACGGGCACCTTCATAACTTTCAGTCGCTCGATTACCAAGTGTATGAACACCACGATGAACATTTGAATTATCAAACTCATAATATTTCTTTAAAGCTTCAATGACTTGAACGGGTTTTTGAGAAGTCGCTGCACTATCAAGATAGACAAGTGGATTGCCGTTAACTTCTTGGTTTAATATAGGGAAATAGCTTCGAATGTCTTTACTGATCATTAGCGCACTTTCCTTTCAATTACCTCCGTCAGTTGCTTCTTAACGCCTTCAATTGGCAATACATTTACAACTGGCGCAAGGAAACCATGAATTACTAATCGTTCTGCATTTCGTTTAGAAATACCACGACTCATTAAATAATAAAGTTGAAGAGGATCTACGCGACCTACTGAAGCTGCATGTCCTGCAGTTACATCATCTTCATCAATTAAAAGAATTGGATTCGCGTCTCCACGAGCTTTTTCATTTAACATTAATACACGTGACTCTTGTACAGCATTTGATTTTGTAGCACCATGTTCGATTTTACCAATTCCGTTAAAAATAGAAGAGGCTTCATCTTTCATTACACCATGCTTCAAGATATGACCTTCTGAGTTTTTACCCCAGTGAATTATTTTTGTTGTAAAGTTTTGTTTTTGTTTACCTCGTCCTACAGTTACCATTTTAGTATCTCCATAAGAGCCATCACCCACTAAGTGTGTCACGTTCTCTGAAATGGTATACCCGTCATTCATTAAACCAAGAGCCCAATCAATACGAGCGTTACGATTAACTACACCGCGTCGGTTTACGTATGTTGTCATTCCCGTTGCCAAGACATCTACAGCACCATAAGTGATACGTGAATTATCTTCAGCAAACACTTCAGAAATAATGTTTACAATTCCTGAACCTTCGGGAACAGTTGAAAGGTAGTTTTCTACATATGTTACTGAGCTATTTGTATCAGCCACAACAATTGTGTGGTTAAACAAAGAAGCTTGCGCATCGTCATGTAAGAATACTACTTGGATAGGCTCAAGTATTTCAACATTTTTAGGCACGTATACAAATACGCCACCATTAACTAAAGCTGCATTTAGACTAGCAAGTTTATGCTCGTCAGTTTTCACGCCATTCGTCATGAAATATTTTTTAACAAGCTCACCATGTTCACGGACAGCCGTTAAAATATCTGTAAAAATAACACCTTGTGAAGTTAATTCAGCTGACACTTGTAAGAAAGCTGGTGTATTGTTGCGTTGAATATACACACTTTTTTGTTCATCAGTTACAATGGATTTCACTTCTTCCGGTAATTCAGCAAGAGAAGCAAAAGGTTTGCTTTCTACTGTGTGCACTGGAAAGTTTGTGAGATTCCAATTATCAATTTTTGTTTTATCTGGCGTTGGCATTGGCAAATGTTCTGCCGCTTGCAAGGCTTGTACACGATATTCAGCAAACCAAGAAGGTTCTTGTTTCGCAATTGAATAGGAGCGTACATCTTGTTCGGTTAATGCCAATTTCGTTTCAACCGTCATGTGTATGTCTCCCTTCCTTACGCTTCTTGACCAACAGTCTCGTCTTCAATCCCTAATTCTTCTTTAATCCAGTCGTAACCTTCAGCTTCTAGTTTATGAGCTAGTTCAGGACCACCTGATTTAACTACGCGGCCTTGCATCATTACGTGAACTTTGTCCGGAGTAATATAGTTAAGTAAGCGTTGGTAATGGGTAATGATTAAGCAACCAAAACCTTCTCCACGCATTTGATTAATTCCTTTTGAAACAACTTTTAGTGCATCAATATCAAGACCAGAATCAATCTCGTCAAGAATAGCGAATTTCGGTTGAATCATCATTAATTGAAGAATTTCGTTACGTTTCTTTTCTCCGCCTGAGAATCCTTCATTCAAATAACGTTGAGCCATATCTTGGTCCATCTCAAGGTATTCCATTTTCGAATCAAGCTCACGAATAAATTTCATGATTGAAATTTCATCGCCTTCTTCGCGACGAGCGTTCATTGCTGAACGTAAGAAGTCAGCATTTGTAACACCAGTAATTTCACTTGGATATTGCATAGCTAAGAAAAGACCCGCTTGTGCGCGCTCATCTACTTCCATCTCAAGTACATCTTCACCGTCTAAAGTTACAGAACCAGAAGTTACTTCATATTTCGGGTGACCCATGATTGCTGATGCTAAAGTTGATTTACCAGTACCATTCGGTCCCATTATCGCATGAATTTCGTTTGTATTAAGTGTAAGGTTTAACCCTTTAAGAATCTCCTTGCCATCAATGGCAACGTGAAGATCTTGAATTACTAAAGTCGACATTTTACTACCTCCATAATGTATAAATGAATGGTGAATACCATTCTTAATTTATTATCATTCTAATCTTAACGTAATTATCGAACCCATGCAAATCTTTTAGACGCTGCTATTAGTTTATTAAAATCGTTTAAAACAATTGAATTCACTATTATTAGCACGTTCATCACTAACATATAAATTTGATTGCTTCATTTTCAATAAAGCTTTCCTAATTGAGAATCGATTTCATCCAAATACAAAAAAAGCCAATGAGAACAAGCTCATTGACTTTACTAATATTCATCATACTTCGCGGTGTGCTTGACGCTCTAATTTAGCAGCCATTTGTTGGCCAAGTTCATGATCGCGTTCACGTTCCATTTCGACTTTTAATCGAAGTTTTGAATTATGTTGATAATCGACCAACCCAACTCCATGTGCGCCTCTAAATGCTTGGTCCATACGTTCTGTGTAGGTGAAATCTAGTGATTGGATAGTGAATCATTCCTTTCAAGTTTTCAACCCTCAATTCCGAGTTGTTATCCTTCACATTTATATAGATACCCATTTAGAAGTGATTCAAACAAAAAAAGATTATTTAATTTCGGTTTATAAGAAATGGGGTTATCAAAGAACGGGATTAGACATTGTCTATCCTAATTTTCCAATACTTACTAATGTCTCACCATTACACGAAATAACCGCTTATACAGTAACTATCATATATGAAAGTTACTTTTACATCCCTCTTCAATTATTAATTCAAAAAAAAATTCGTCCAATTAAACGGACGAATTTTTCTTATAGTGATACTTCGTTGAAAATGCTTGAACCTTCTAATTCTACTTCTTCAAGGACTTTATTTAATTCAGCGTCTGCCTCTTCAAATTTTGCGTTTGCTTCATCTAATACAACTTCGCCTTCTGCAGCTAATGCTTCTGATTTCATTGTATAAGCTTCTTGTATTTTATTTAATGCTGAATCGATTGATTCTTGATGATCTTTTAATTCACTAGGGACTTCTAATTCTTCTACTTTAACCGCTGCATTATCTGCAGCTGTTTTTGCAGCATCTTGCATCTTCTTAAGATCAGCACCTTCAGGAAGTGCTTCTTCAGCTTTCGCGCTTTCATAAGCGTTTAAATCTGCATCGACTTCATTTATAGATTGAGAAATTGATAAGTAAAACTTCATCATTTCTCCAGCAGGGTTCACTTTCTTATCAGCTGTTGTTGTTTCTTCATTCGTATTCTCTTTTTTCTCTTCTTTGTCTCCAGAACAAGCTGCAAGAACTAAAGAAAGTGAAGCAATAAGTAGTAGTACTTTTTTCATCATTCAATCTCCTTCAATTTTGGGAATATTTGCTTTGTTATATTACCATAGCGAAATTCACCTGTAAATAAATTACCAAATAGTCGGAACTGCTTGAATATTAACTTTTTATTTCATTGGGATGTGTAGCCTTATCACGCGTAAACCGGTTTACAATTAATGCTAAAGCACCATCACCTGTAACATTAGTTGCTGTTCCAAAACTATCTTGTGCTAAATAAAGAGCAATCATAAGTGCAACCATGGTTTCATTGAAATCAAGCATCGTGCTAAGCAAACCAATCGCTGCCATTACAGCACCACCAGGTACACCAGGCGCCGCAATCATAGTAATTCCCAACATGAAGATAAATGGTACCATATCTTTTAATTCGATCGCCTGTCCATTTAGTAGCATTACGCCAATCGCACAAGTGACAATTGTAATTGTACTTCCAGATAAATGAATCGTTGCAAACAATGGAATTGTAAAGTCTGTAACTTTTGCTGAAGCACCGGTTTTACGAGCTTGAGCTAAAGTGACAGGAATAGTAGCTGCTGAAGATTGTGTACCAAGCGCTGTAAAATAAGCTGGAGACATAATTTTCATTAGCTTTAATGGGTTTTTATTATTTAGAGCACCCGCTGCTGAATATTGTAGCACCAGCATGACAAGATGTAAGATTAGAATTAACACGAATACAATGGCAAAAACGGATAATATTTTAGCCACTTGTCCTCCAAAAGTCATATTCATAAAGATTCCGAAGATATGAATTGGAAGTAAAGGAATAATAACGTTTGCTATTACTTTTTCAATAATGACATTAAATTCGTCGAAACCTTTTTTTAGTATGTCACTTTTTGTTGCTGCCATACCAATTCCAAAAATAAATGCAAGAAGTAATGCACTCATAATTCCTACTGCTGGTGGCATATCAACTTTAAAAAATGAAGTGGCAAGAAATTCTTCTGGATTTTCAAATGATTCACCTGAAGAAGAGGAAATGAATTTAGGTAGCACATTAGTTGCTATGAAAAATGCCATAAAGCCAGCTATTATAGTTGAACCATAGGCAAAGAAGGTAGCCAGTCCTAATAATTTCCCAGAACCTTTACCCAGTTGAGCAATCCCAGGAGCAATGAAAGCAATAATAATTAATGGAACAACGAAACCTAAGAAGTTTCCGAATAAACCATTGAATGTTGCCATAATTCGAACGACAGCTTCAGGTGCAAACGACCCGACTAAAACACCTAATGCAATTGCAAGTACGATTCGTGCTAGTAATCCAATTTTGATCTTTTTCATGTTGTCCTCCTTGAATGTACAAGTGTGCTCTCCGAAAAGATGAGATTACTTTAACACACCCACTTACTAAAGTGAATACATCCTTCAAAAGGCGGAATACTCCGTTTTTTCTGCAAAATTAAAAGACGTCAGAAACCGACGTCTTTTAATTTATTTATATTATTTTACTGGAACTACTGAGCCGTCCCATTCTTCCGAAATGAAATCTTGAATCTCTTTTGATTTTAATACTTCCACTAATGCTTTAATTTCTTTATTTTCTTCATCACCAGATTGAACAGCAATGATGTTTACATAAGGAGAGTCAGTTTTTTCAATTGCGATTGAATCTTCCAATGGGTTAATACCAGCATCTATTGCATAGTTTGAGTTGATTAATACAGCGTCGCCTTCTTCATTTTCATACATTTGAACAAGAAGGGCTGCTTCGTATTCTGCATCAAACTGCAAATTTTTAGGATTATCAACGATGTCTTTTACTTCTGCTTTTGTTTTGTCAATTCCTTCAGCTAAGGTGATTAATCCTTCCGCTTCTAAAATTGAAAGTACGCGACCATGATCTGCTACTGAATTACTAATTAAAATTGTTCCACCATCCGGTAGTTCGTCAAGAGATTTATATTTTTTAGAGTATACACCGATTGGCTCAATATGAATCCCGCCAGCGTTGGCAAAATCATAACCATGATCAGCCATTTGTGATTCCAAGTAAGGGATATGTTGAAAATAGTTTGCATCCAAATCCCCAGATTCTAAATCTTGGTTTGGTAAAACATAGTCTTGATATGTTTCGATGACAAGGTCGATACCCTGTTCTTCAAGTAGAGGCTGTGCTTTTTCCAAAACTTCTGTATGAATTCCGTTTGACGCACCGACCACTAATTCTTTGCTATCACCGTTTGATGATGAATTATCTCCGCCACCGCATGCTGCCAGTGTCATTGCACTTACTGATAATAATATTCCTGCTACAAGTTTCTTCAAAAGTATCTCTCCCTTTTCCGGTTGTATTTGTTATCGAGTATTGTACTAGCTACACCGAATTATCTCTTGTCTGCTTTTGCAGTTATCGCGTCTCCTACCCACTGGATGATAAAAACGATAATTAAGATGATAATAGTAGCTACAAGCGTTACATCTTCGCGACTGCGTTGGAACCCATCCTGAAATGCCAAGGTTCCTAAGCCACCAGCACCAATTATCCCCGCCATTGCTGTATAGCCAACGAGCGCAACAGCCGTGACTGTAAGTCCAGATAATAAAGCCGGTAAGGACTCCGGTAATAAAACTTTCCAAATAATTGTTGAGGTTTTCGCCCCCATTGACCGAGCAGCTTCGATTACTCCTTTATCTATTTCACGCAATGCAATCAAAACCATTCTTGCATAGAACGGTGCTGCACCAATAATTAATGCCGGTAATGCTGCATCAGGACCACGGATGGAACCCAATAATAACTTCGTAAATGGTATTAGTAAAATGATTAGAATGATGAATGGTATTGATCGGAATATATTGACGAATGCTCCCGTTAACCAATTGACTAATTTGTTCGCCCATAATTGACGTGGACTTGTCACGAATAGCAAAATCCCTAGTGCAAGACCGATGACAAATGTGAACCCAGTGGCCATTGCAGACATATAAAGTGTTTCAAGTGTTGCTTCCCACATTTTTTCCCAATCAACATTAGGTAGAAGGTTTTCAATCATGTGAGATCACCTCCGTATGAACTTCTTGTACATGTAAATATTCAATTGCTTGCTCGATTGCTAAAGCATCCCCATCAATTTGCAAATATAATGTGCCGTATGCGCCATTTCGAGTTTGCGAGATATTTCCTTGTACGATATTTACTTCTACTTGATATTGTTTAATTAACCTAGATAGGATAGGTTGTTCAGTTCGATCCCCCACAAACACGAGTTTCACGAGCTTCCCTAAAGGATATTGTTCGATTAGGTGGGCGATTGTTTGACTAGCTTCTTCGGGACCATTAATCTGTGCTACAAAACGTTTTGTGATGTCTTGTTGTGGTGTTTGGAAAATTTCAAGAACAGATCCCATTTCTACCACTGTCCCTGCTTCCATTACTGCAACGCGATGACAAATTTTACGAATAACATGCATTTCGTGTGTAATTAGCACAATTGTTAACCCTAAGCGTTTATTAATATCGACTAGCAACTCTAGAATTTGATCCGTTGTTTCTGGGTCTAGTGCTGATGTAGCTTCGTCACATAATAATACTTCTGGATTATTTGCAAGTGCACGTGCAATCCCAACACGTTGTTTTTGTCCTCCAGATAATTGAGAAGGATATGCTTTTTCTCTGCCTGTTAATCCAACAAGTTCGATTAGCTCTTTTACTCGTTCCAGACGTTTTGCTTTACTTATTCCTGCGATTTCAAGCGGAAACGAAATATTATCTTCAACTGTTCTAGACCATAGTAAGTTAAAGTGTTGGAAAATCATGCTTACTTTTTGTCTGGCACTTCGAAGCGCTTGTCCAGAGCTTGATGATATTTCTTGGCCATTAACGGTCACACTTCCGGACGTCGGTTTTTCGAGTCCATTTAGTAATCGGATTAACGTACTTTTACCAGCACCACTATAGCCGATAATCCCAAAAATCTCTCCCTGGTCAACAGTCAATGTCACATCATCTACTGCGACAAGTTGACCATTACTTGTTTTAAATGTTTTTGATAAGTTTTGTAATTGAATCATTTCTCTCGTTCACCTCTGAATTTAAAAAGTCCCCTCCGCAGAAAAGCAGAAGGGACTAATTGCATAATTATATACGTTAGACCGTTCTCTCATCTTTCAAAGCAATAAACTTTGAGTGATTTGGCACCATTTCACAAATTGTGACGGTTGCCGGGCTTCATCGGGCACTTCCCTCAGCCTCTCTTTATAAGAGTTTACGATATTAAGTTTTTTGTTACGAGTGATACTGTACCACGTTGAAAAGTGAACGTCAAACATTTTTTCTCAAGCGATTGTAGAGATATGGAACGGATTGGAAAGCATAAATTTTTTCACTAATTTGACCATTCTCAGAAATTAACAAACAAGGTACACTTTCAATTTGTTGTTCTACTGCTATATGTTCTACATAATTTAAATTCGCTTGGCCGATTTTTACGCTTGGCAAGAGTTCTTCTACCACATCCATCATTTTTGAGGCGACTTGGCAAGTCCCACACATTGGAGCGTATAAGTAATAGGCTGCAACATTTGCGTTTTGAGAATGAGTTTCCCATTCTGCACTTGTCCATTCTTTCATTGTCTTCATCCTTTTATGTTATAAATTGCGACTTCACTTCAATATTCGCACCGAGAAGAATGGTCGCAAGAACTTTCATAGGGGTTGTCTCTACTTCACGATAAGTAACGTCCGTATACAAATGAAGAGCCTCTGGAAATTCGCGCTTAATGAGCGCACGTAATTTTTCACCTGATTCATCTGCATCTACAAATATATACATGTCACCATGCTCGTAAGGTGTCAGTAACTCTTCTAAACGTGAAGGACTGACCGTTCCGTTCGTACAAATAATCTCAATCGGCTCTGCGATAATTTTTTGTATTCTTTGTTTATCTGAACGACCTTCTACAACGATTACTTTATCTGAAAGCATGGGATCCCTCTCCTAACAAGAACGATTTATACGCAATATATAAAAAAACCTGGCCAAGTGCGCCCGGTCCTTTTAAGAAGAGTAACCATAGTGTCCTGTTGATTTCCACTACGGTGGACGCTTTTCGCGGGCATGGCTTC
Source organism: Paenisporosarcina sp. (assembly GCF_049671445.1). GTDB lineage: Bacteria > Bacillota > Bacilli > Bacillales_A > Planococcaceae > Paenisporosarcina. Next base: position 11,554 of record NZ_JBATUX010000070.1, read on the forward strand.
AGTCTCCTCGTCACTGCGTTCCTGCGGGGTCTTCAGCTCATGCTATTCCCGCAGAAGTCGCCACCTGCGCTTTAATCAACTAATATAGATGGCAACTACGATTATAGGTTGGTTCTATCTCTAGCGTATCTTAGAATCATTTATTCGTGTCTTCGCAATAAGCAATTGATAGATTTTCTTGTTGGTTATACTACTCACTTCATGGATTGTAGTGGAAGGAGGCGACTCCAGTGGGATCAGCGGGATAGGTGAGACCCCGCTGATCGCGAAGCGACCGAGGAGGCTCACCACCCGCCCCGCGGAAAGCGTCCGCCTGAAACACTGGATTTATGGAACTAAAATTATATACTTTCTTATCTTTCAAGAAAAACTCCCTACAAAATGGGGTCAGGCCCATTTGTAAGGAGTTCTCAGCAGAGTCATTGTTTTACGACTAGTCTTGACTCTAAATCACGCATGACTTGTGCTACTTCAGAAGCTGTAATCTTTTCATTCCGCATATTATGTATCG
>NZ_JBATUX010000071.1:0-9785 GCF_049671445.1 Paenisporosarcina sp.
ATTTCTTTGCCAAATCTTTTTTGAAGAGATTCGACTAAATTTAATATCGGCTCTTCTTTAGCGTGTTCTTCAAAGTTATAAATAGATAGTTGTTCCGTAAAGTCTGCACGATCTACTACATTGCTAATCGTCACACCTAAAAGACGTATTGGCTGCCCGTCCCAATTTTTCGTAAATAAGCTCCATGCAACTTCAAAAATCTTTTCCTTTTCATAAACCAAGTTGCGAAACGATTGACTTCGAGAAGAATTTCGCCAATCTGAATCCCGTATTTGGATGGAAACCGTTGGACCTGCTAAGCGCTTTGCTTCCAATCTATTCGCCACTTTTGTAGATAAGCGATTAAAGACTTTCTCCAATTCATGAAGATCACTTTCATCACTTGGTAAAGTCGTTGAACTCCCGACACTCTTCGTATCATAAACTGAATCCGGGTCAACTGCACGATCATCAAATCCATTTGCACGTTTTTTTAATCGAGGTCCATTTTTCCCAAGTGTTTCTTTTAAAACGCCTTCTTCTGCTTTCGCAATATCGCCAATCGTTTGTAATCCGATACTGTACAATTTTTTTGCCGTACTTTCACCCACTCCATGCATGTCCAGAACGGGCAGCGGCCAAAGTATTTTATCAATGTCACGTTTACGTAAAACGGTTATGCCCATTGGTTTCTTTAAGTTGGAAGCCGTTTTCGCTAAGAATTTATTTGGAGCAATTCCGATTGAACAAGGTAAATCAAGTTCCGTTAACAATCTCGTTTGTATATCATCTGCGATTTGTAGAGCGGTCATAGGTCCATCAATTTCTGTCACATCCATGTATCCTTCATCAATTGACACTGGTTCAACTTGTTTCGTATATGATCTCAATACTTCAAACATAGCTCGTGATGCAATTCGGTAGCGTTCAAAATTAGGGGGTAATAAAATTAGCTCAGGACATTTACGCTTTGCTTCCCAGACGCTCATTGTTGTGTAGACGCCTTTTGCACGAGCCTCGTAGGAACAGGTTACTAGAATTCCACGACGTTCTTTTGGGTTTCCTGCAATGGCTATCGCTTTCCCTTTTAAGCTTGGATCATATGATTGCTCAACAGACGCATAAAAACTATTCATATCAATATGAAATATTATTCGAGAAGTTCCTCGTTTTATGCTCGTCATGTCCTCATCGCCCTCTTCTTATACTTACTTTAATCATAACAAAAAAAGAGATGGCAGGGGCATCCTGACATCTCTTTTCCTTCAACTTATTTTCAACTTATTTAGAAGACTCTTTTACAATCTCCACAAGTAAATCAGATAATTTCTCAAGTTCTGCAACAGGCATACGTTCATTTTTCGTGTGAATCTCTTCATACCCAACTGATAAGTTAACTGTTGGGATTCCGAAACCAGCGATAATGTTTGCATCACTACCTCCACCACTAGTACCTAGATTTGGAGTGAGACCAAGGTTTTTAACTGCTTGCACAGCTACTTGTGTTACATGCTCTTCCTCACCAAAGCGGAATCCTGGGTACATTAACTGAATGTCGATTTCCGCTTGTCCACCCATGGCAGCTGCTGTTTCTTCAAAAACAGATTTCATGTGTGCTGTTTGTTTATCCAATTTCTCAGGCACAATTGAACGAGCTTCAGCTAAAATATTCACTTCATCGCACACAATATTTGTGGCACTTCCACCTTCAAAACGTCCGATATTCGCAGTCGTTTCTTCGTCGATTCGCCCTAAAGTCATTTTAGCAATCGATTTAGAAGCGATGTTAATGGCAGAAATTCCTTTTTCAGGTGCTACACCTGCATGAGCTGTTTTGCCAAGAATCTTCACACGAATTTTAGCTTGGTATGGAGCAGCAGTTACAATACCGCCGACTTTTCCGTCAGAATCGACTGCAAAACCATATTTGGCTGTTATATGAGAAGGATTCAAGTGTTTTGCTCCTGCTAGTCCACTTTCTTCGCCTGCTGTAATAATAAATTGAATATCTCCGTGTTCAATTGATTCTTCTTTTAATCGCTTTACCATGTCGAAAAGAGCAGCAATTCCTGCTTTATCATCAGCACCTAAAATAGTGGTACCGTCAGAATAAATATAGCCGTCTTCACGAAGTTCAGGTTTAATTCCTTTTCCTGGCACTACTGTGTCCATATGTGTAGTGAAATAAATAGTTTCTACGTCAGATTTGCTACCTTTTAAAGTAGCGATTAAATTGCCTGCCCCATGTCCACTCTTTGCAGCGGAGTCATCTTCAAACACTTCAAATCCTAAGTCTTCTAATTTCCCTTTTAAAATAGGTGCAATTACTTGCTCATGTTTGGTTTCTGAATCAATTTGAATAAGTTCTAAAAATTCATCAACTAATCGTTGATTGGTCAAGTGAAAAACTCCTTTATAATGGGATATTACCATGCTTTTTGGCTGGTCGTGTTTCTTTTTTATTGCGCATCATATCAAGTGCTTGAATGAGCTTAATACGCGTTTCGCGTGGATCGATGACATCGTCAACCATTCCACGTGCAGCAGCTACATATGGATTTGCAAATTTTTCGCGATATTCCTCGATTTTTGTCGCGCGCGTTAGTTCAGGATTGTCGCTTTGCGCGATTTCCCGGGAAAAGATTACGTTCGCTGCCCCTTGTGGACCCATCACGGCAATCTCTGCATTTGGCCAAGAAAACACCAAATCTGCTCCAATTGATTTCGAGTTAAGTGCTACATAAGCACCGCCATATGCTTTACGTAATATAACAGTCATTTTAGGAACCGTTGCTTCTGAATACGCATATAAAATTTTAGCACCATGGCGAATGATTCCACCGTGTTCTTGTTTTATTCCTGGGAAGAAGCCAGTAACATCTTCAAATGTGATAATTGGAATATTAAATGAGTCACAGAAGCGAATAAAACGAGCTGCTTTATCTGAAGAATCGATATCAAGGCCACCAGCCATTACTTTAGGTTGGTTGCAAACTAAACCTACAACTTCGCCTTTTATCCGAGCAAGTCCTACGACAATATTACGAGCGAATTCTTTTTGTACTTCCATGAACGAATCTTGATCCACTACTTGTTCAATCACTCTTCGAATATCATAAGGTCGAATCGCTTCAAAAGGAACGACTTCAGTTAATTCTGGACGATAGTCGTCAAGATGGTCCACTTCCAAACGTGGTGGCTTTTCGTCATTATTTTGTGGCAAGTAAGCTAATAGGTCTCTCACCTGCTTAAGAATTTCTTGTTCGGTTTCTGCACGGAAGTGAGCATTTCCACTAATAGCATTATGTACTTTTGAACCGCCCAAGTCTTCAGAAGAAATTTTTTCGCCCGTAACGGTTTCAATTACCTTTGGACCTGTAATGAACATTTGACTCGTTTTATCGACCATGAATACAAAATCTGTAATGGCTGGAGAATAAACAGCACCACCAGCACATGGACCTAAAATGACCGAAATTTGTGGAATCACACCAGAATAGATAGCATTTCGATAGAAAATATGTCCATATCCATCAAGTGAAACGACACCTTCTTGAATGCGAGCACCACCAGAGTCATTTAAACCGATAAATGGAGCTCCGTTTTTAGCTGCTAAATCCATTACATTAGCAATTTTCATGGCATGCATTTCACCAAGCGCTCCACCAAATACAGTAAAGTCTTGTGAGAATAAGTAAATAGCACGTCCATTTACTTTTCCGTAACCTGTTACGACTCCATCTCCTGGACCTTTTTGAGTGTCCATCCCAAAATCAACAGTTCGATGTTCAATAAATGGATTCAATTCAACAAACGTCCCTTTATCGACTAATAAGTCAATTCGTTCACGTGCTGTTAATTTCCCTTTAGCGTGTTGTTTTTCAATTCTGTCGTCTCCGCCGCCTAGCTCAATCTCACGCTTGCGATCATATAAATCATTAATTTTCTCATAAATGTCCATGTATTTTACCCCTTTAAACCGCTTTTATCACATAATTCATACAACACGCCGAATGAAGATTTCGGATGTAAAAATGCCACTTGGGCACCACCCGCTCCAATCTTCGGTTGTTCATTTAAAATTCGAACGCCTTTTTCGCGAAGTTCATTCATGCGTTCTTCAATGCCTTCTACACCGAAAGCAATATGATGGATGCCTTCCCCTTTTTTCTCGATAAATGAATGAATGGCACTTTGATCAGACATTGGCTCTAATAACTCCAGTTTAACATTACCTGCATCAATGAATGCTACACGTACTGATTCTGAAGCCACTTCTTCAATTTTTAAAACTTTTAATCCAAGTGTCTCTGTATAATAAGGGATTGTTTCATCTAGATTTTTAACGGCGATGCCGATATGATCAACCTTTTTCACAATAACCACACCCTTCTATTATCTCCATTCTCTATTGTACCGATATCTTTTTGAAAACTCTACCTCTTGAGAATTTTTTCAATTTCTACTACACTAAAGATAGTTTGTTAAAGGAGTTGTATCACATGCGTAATGCTAATTTTCGTAAGTTCATTGTCTATTTAATGATTATCATGATGGTTTTATCAAGTGCCTTGTTCGGATTAAGTTTATTTTTCTAAAAAAACAGCTTTGAAGGAATGGTTAATCCTTCGCAGCTGTCTTTTTTTTCACTTTGAATCCCACAAAGTCTCGTTTAATTTGTAAATAATGTTCCATTTCTTCAATAAACTGATAGAGAGCAGCCATAGCCAAAAAGTTTTCATGATCTTTTGGTAGTGGCATCTTAGAGAATTCTTCTTTTACTTCATCTAGTTTTGAGATAAAGGTATTCGCCGTATTCCCAGAATGAACATGGTTGGACAAATCCTCTATAAACTCCCCTACGAGATGTGAATGAGAAATAGTGACTGGTAACGCTGTAATCTTTGGTAAAACTCTTTCAATAATTTCGAACTGTTGTTCGCGCATATCGAAATATAAGTAATAAAGATTTTGTCTTCGATTTAAATGGTTTTCTACGTCTTGATAAGCTAAAGCTTTCCCTTTTTCAATCACTTCAGCAGCCTCAACGAGCTCTTTTCCGTCCCAATCCGAATCTCCATTTCGTAAATACATCGCAATTTCATGAAATATTTTCGAATACAAAGATTCCAGATCTAAACGGTATTTCTTTAAATCCTTTTCAATGGATGGCATGTATGTGTTAACTAACAACGCGATACCAAATCCGACCGCCATTAATTGGGCTTCATTCCACAGTAGTGACCACGATAATTCTTTGGCATCAAATAAATGAAGGAGTATGACTACACTTGAAACAAAGCCATCTTGAAATCTTAAAGAAACGAGCGTTGGAATAAATAAAATTAATATAAGACCAAAGACTAGTGGATGATACGCTATTCCTTCAAAAAAGATGAAAGCGAATCCTACCCCAATGATGCTCGCAATGATTCGAGCATAGACGGCACGTACTGATTTTCGTTTAGTGGGTTGAATACACAACACGGTCAATATGAAGGCGGAACTATAGTAATCCAACTCCAAAAACATGGCGATGAGCATGGCTAAACTCGCACCAACAGCCGTTTTCAACGTGCGATAACCGATACGAAAACGTCGGAAATCCATTTCTACACCCTCTTTCTTTAGAAAAGTGTAAAGTGCAACTTACAATAGGAGCACTAAAAAAACGCAAATATCTTAGAAACAGGTGTCTTTCTCCAGTGGAATAGTGTCCTTCGCCAAGCGAATGGACAACAACACTCAGTGAGTGGACAACACCCCCGTCTGAATGGACCACATCGCACAGTGAATGGACGACTAATCAAGCTGAATGGACAACCACCCGTTTTATATCTGAACAAAAAAGAGCACTGAATAGTGCCCTTCACTTACTTATAGCTCGTCACAATGCTCTTCGAAAAGAGCTTGAATGTGAGTAATAACTGACATAGGATCATGACCTTCTATTTCGTGACGACCAATTTCAGCAACTGCTTGTCCATCTTTTAATAATACGAATGATGGTGATGAAGGTAAATGCTCATCGCCAAAAAGCATACGTGCTTGAGCAGTTGCGTCTTTATCTTGTCCTGCAAATACGGTAACTAAATGATCCGGACGTTTATCGTAATGTACTGCATTTGCAGCTGCTGGTCGAGCAATCCCGCCTGCACAACCACAAACTGAGTTAATCATAACTAGTGAAGTACCTTGACGAGCAAATGCTTGTTCCACTTCTTCTGCTGAAGTTAATTGCTCATACCCACTTGCTTCCATTTCACCTCGTGCTTGACGTACTATATCATTCATTAATAAGTTAAAATCCATGTTCATTTGTAAAACTCCTCTCGAACTTCAATACTAATAATAGCAGTTCATTTATAGACACGCAAAATCTATGTTTTAGGTGTATGTGAAAATAAATTTTCGACTGCTTGTGAAACCGTCATGTCGCCTCGCAATATTTCATGCTCTAGATTGTGTACTTTTGATTTTGTATCAGGTAATTCATAGAAATCATCCATAAGACGATCTGTAATCATCGTATGGAACCAATCTTTCGTTTGTGATTGTCGTCGATTTTCAAAAACACCTGAAGTTTTGAGCGTTTTTTCGAACAAACAAATGATATCCCATACTTCTCGAATTCCTATGTTTTCAATAGAAGAAACGGGCATTGCTTTTGTGGTCCATCCTGGCGATGCCGGTTGTAGAAAATGTAGAATTTGTTCATATTCAGCTGCAGTTTTTTTCGACATTTTCGCGTTATCGCCATCTGCTTTGTGCACAACAAGCAAATCAGCTAACTCCATAATCCCTTTTTTCATCCCTTGGAGCTCGTCACCAGCACCCGTCAAAACTAACAACATAAAGAAGTCAACCATACCTCGGACAATTGTTTCGCTCTGACCAACACCTACTGTTTCAATTAAGATAACATCATATCCTGCAGCTTCACACAGTAACATGGTTTCGCGTGATTTTTTATGAACGCCACCTAATGTGCCAGCAGTTGGGGAAGGTCGAATAAAAGCGTTTTCGTGTCGAACGAGTTCTTCCATTCTCGTTTTATCCCCCAAAATACTACCACCGGATAAGCTAGAGCTAGGATCGATTGCAAGAACGGCAACTTTATATCCCATTTCGCATAAATGTTTACCAAATGCCTCGATAAATGTACTTTTCCCTGCACCTGGAACTCCAGTAATACCAATACGAATACACTTTCCCGTATATGGAAGAAGGTCTTGTAATAACCGTTGTCCTGTTCGTTTATCATCAGATACAGTACTTTCTAGTAAAGTGATGGCTTTAGCCAAATGGAGCCTTGAACCATGACGAATTTCACGAGAAAAATCATCGACAGAAATCTCTTTTTTGTGAGACCTACGAAATTGCTTCCGAGTCGTTTGCTCCATTCCGTCATGAGTCGATTTAAGTCCACCCATCACATTCATAGCGCTTTTCTGTTGGTTCTCTTGACCTTCCATTATTCCTTCACTTCCTCATACCCAAGTCGTCGGTAGATTTCTTCTATAACTTTAGCAGCCGCCACCGGAATGACAGTTCCTGGTCCGAAAATCGCGGAAGCTCCATTTTCACGCAAAAATGCGTAATCTTGAGCGGGAATTACCCCACCTACTACGATTAAGATATCTTCACGACCTATTTTTTTCAGTTCACTTAGAAGTGCAGGAACTAATGTCATATGACCTGCAGCTAGGGAACTAACCCCTATCACATGTACATCGTTTTCAGCAGCCTGCCTAGCTGTTTCTTCAGGTGTTTGGAACAATGGGCCAATATCCACATCAAAACCTAAATCTGCAAACGCAGTAGCAATGACCTTAGCTCCACGATCGTGTCCATCTTGACCCATTTTGGCAATCAAAATTCGGGGACGTCGCCCTTCGTTTTCTTTAAAATCTTCCGTCATGTCTTTAACAACTTTTATTTCCTCATCATTCGAGAAGTTTGAACTATAGACACCACTCACGGAACGAATCACCGCCTTATGTCGACCAGATACACTTTCAATGGCATCTGAAATTTCACCCAGTGTAGCACGAACTCTCGCAGCTTGAACAGCACATGCAAGTAAGTTTTCTTCTCCAGATTCTGCAGCTTTTGTAAGTGCAGTTAGTGCAAGCTTGACATCATTGTCGTTACGCGTTTGTTTCATTTTTTCGATACGATCAATTTGTGTTTGACGCACAACCGTATTATCTATATTTAAAATATCAATTGGATCTTCTTCTGATAGTCTGAATTTATTTACACCGATGATGATTTCTTTCCCAGAATCTATTTGCGCTTGTTTCTTAGCCGCTGCTTCTTCAATTTTCATTTTCGGCAAACCTGTCTCAATCGCTTTTGCCATGCCACCAAGTTCTTCGATTTCTTCAATCAAAGCCCATGCTTTTTGCATTAATTCATCGGTTAGTTTTTCAACAGCATACGAACCACCCCATGGGTCAATGACTTTTGTCATCATGGTCTCTTCTTGCAAGAAAAGTTGTGTATTACGCGCGATTCGAGCAGAGAAATCTGTAGGTAAAGCAATCGCTTCATCTAATGCATTCGTGTGCAATGATTGAGTATGTCCCATTGATGAAGCATTTGCTTCAATTAGTGTTCTTGTTACATTATTAAACGGATCTTGTTCAGTTAAACTCCATCCTGACGTTTGAGAATGCGTACGAAGTGCTAATGATTTTGGATTTTTCGGCTCGAACGTTTGCATCATTTGCGCCCAGATTCGACGTGCAGCTCTCATTTTCGCTACTTCCATAAAGTAGTTCATGCCAATCGCCCAGAAGAACGATAAACGTGGAGCAAATGAATCAATATCAATCCCAGCTTGTAAACCTGTTCGGACGTATTCAAGACCATCAGCAAGTGTATATGCTAATTCAATATCTGCAGTGGCACCCGCTTCTTGCATATGGTAGCCAGAAATTGAAATTGAATTGAATTTAGGCATAAACTTCGATGTGTATTCAAATATATCAGCAATGATTTTCATCGACATTTTTGGTGGATAAATATACGTATTACGTACCATATACTCTTTTAAAATATCGTTTTGAATCGTTCCAGCCAGTTGTTCTGGAGAAACGCCTTGTTCTTCAGCTGTCACAATATAAAACGCTAAGATAGGCAATACAGCACCATTCATGGTCATTGACACAGACATTTGATCAAGAGGGATGCCATTGAACAAGATTTTCATATCTTCGATTGAATCAATTGCCACTCCAGCTTTCCCTACATCTCCAGTTACTCGAGGGTGATCAGAATCGTATCCTCGATGTGTAGCTAAATCAAATGCAACAGATAAACCTTTTTGACCCATTGCCAAGTTTCGTCGGTAAAATGCATTGCTTTCCTCAGCTGTTGAAAAACCGGCATATTGGCGAACTGTCCAAGGGCGCGATACATACATCGTAGGATACGGTCCACGAGTATGCGGAGCAATTCCTGGGAAATCTGACAAATGCTCAAGTGTAGCAACATCTTCTTTTGCATATCTAGAATTTAGACGTATGCCTTCATTTGTTAAAAAGGAATGATCAGTTGTTGACGAAGTCTTTACTTGTGAAACAATCTTCTCTAATTCAACCGCTTTAAAGTTAGGCTTCATATCCAGACACCCCTTTCTTTTTGACATGTATCAATTGTTGTATTTTTTTAATTAAATCTTGTCCTGCAAAAATCGTACCGTTTAAACCTAGTTCTAACCATTGCTTTTCTTCAGCAAATTTTCCTGCAACATCGATAATCATGTGGTTTTTAGTGTGTTGTAAGAAGTTAGGCAAAAT
>NZ_JBATUX010000072.1:0-22892 GCF_049671445.1 Paenisporosarcina sp.
TAGACGCTTCTTCACCTAATATTCCATCCACAAATCACTTACTATCATACATTTAAAAGAGGAATGATGAAAAATATGCACAGTAAAAATTTCTTATTAGGGCAAATTATTTTGAAAAAGAAAGTGATGTACCACAGAGCAAACCATTTTGGTTTTACCCATTCTAGTGTAGTAGCATGCAGTCAAGAACTTGATATGTTACTAAACCAATACCAAGAAATCCATGGATCTTTCAGACGGATGAATAGTTTCTTTTAATCAAATTTACTATCCAACATGACAAATATAAAAAGGAATCCATAAGTAACTGGATTCCTTTTTATTTTTTCTCCGTAGAAGTTTGCATAGGAAATGCTAAAGAAGTATCAAATCATTTTGTATCAGCCTTTATTTGAGTCGTTTCATATTCAAGTGTTTCTATATTAATTGAAGCATTGTACACTACATCTGCATTAAAATAATCCGTGAATTCAATAATTAACTCGTCACCTTCTAAGGCGAGCAGTTTATAGCCAATGAATGCATTAGTATCTTGGGTGCTTAGTAAATGAGCAATACCTTTTTCAAATCTTTTACTTCGTTCATCATCATACAAAGTAAGGCTTTTGATCGTCCCTTGACTCGGATAGGATTCCGCAATTGCTCCTGTGTCTTCATAGTCAATTAAACTTCCTGCACGAATATCGTTGGATTCTATCTCAGTGCCTGAAAAGGAGCGGAACTTTGCATCATCTGTATATCCATAAGAGGTAAAGTCTACAAAAACGTTACTTTCACTTGCACTCTTTACAATATGTGCATGTTCTTTCAAATCTTCAAACGTAGGTTCTTGAATCGAATGACCTTCACTTCCACAAGCACCAATTAGTAAAAGCGATCCTATTAATAAGCTAATTCGTTTCAAGTTAATTCCCCCTTATTTCTCCATTAGACGTACACACGGATAGTTGGTTTCAAGTGGTGTAGCTGTTTAGCATCTTGCTATTAACTAATTGGAGATGTCAAAAGAAAAGAGCTTGGATAAATTTCCAGGCTCTTTTTTGCTGTACTTCAATCTATTGTATCTAATTGTTCTCCCGTACTTTTGTTTAGTAACTTTATTTCTCTTCTATCAAGTGCAGTTTCGCTTTCAAAGTACCAAATGTACATATCTTGTAATTGATATTCTTCGACAGTGCTGTTAGGTAACATTTCTAAATTTAGTAACTTAGCTTCATGTTCACCCATTTTTATAATTCGCTCATCACCATTTTTAATTAACCCGTATATGAGATTTTCACCATGCCCTGAGTAACTGTTTAAGTTGTCAGAGCTTGCTTTGAAATCAGAAGACCCCCAAGTAAGTACTCCTGTTTTCCATCCAAAGAGTCCTTTCTTTACATAAGTTGCTCCTAAATACTTCTTGTCTTTAATGAAAAAGTAAAGAGCTTCATCATTCATTTTATAGCCCGGAATTAAAACCATATCTTGATCACTAGCAAACAAAGCTTCTGAAGGTTCAGAATAAGAAGAAGCCCTCTCACCCATACCCCAGATAAAAACAAATACAAAAATCAGAATAATTACGGTTATTCTTTTAGACATTACATTTCTATTCATTTATTCCCTCCACTTTAATTTACTGCATTTGATAAAAAATATGATAATCCCCCTTCCCTGTTAACGGAACAACGGGAGGACCATGTAAAACCGTTTGCAATTACTACAAATCGAACTTATTTTGAATGATTTTAGCTACTTCAGTTGGGCTTAATTTCGTATTGTTAATTCTGATGTAATTTTCTCTGGTGATTTCATTTTCAGTTGAGTTTAATCTGTGATTTTCCAATGTGACTCTTAAATGATGTTCAGATTGCACAATGTTTCGTTTTGTTGGCTTATGTTCAAGACGATTAGGCGTGTTGTTCCGTTCAAGCCTTTCATTTAAATCAGCTTCAAGTTCCACAAAATAAACTTCTCCACCTTTTGACTCGAAAGTATGACAAACTTCATTAACAAAATCCCAATCTGATTGTTGATCGAACGCCCAAACATATGTAAAAATCATTCCATTTAACTTGCTTTTAGATGCTTCTTCAAATATCTCGTGTCGAAATAGGTTTACTAATCTTCGATATGCATCCGTATCGAAATCAAAAAAGGGTTGCACTAAATCGATTGTCATATGATTATGGAAAAGTTTTAAGTCTGTCATTTTTTCTAATTCTTGTCCGATAGTCATTTTACCAACTGCTTGTGGACCAAATAGTAATATAAATTTCATAAATCCTCCCCCTAAAAAATAATATACAATTTATGGAATTATATCATAAAAACGGTATACGTCATTTTTGGTAATAAAAATTCATCTAGACTACAACTGTTAATCTGAACTTACTAGTGGAATTTTGCTTTCACACTAGTACTCCATCTCTAGACGTTCATCAATTCGCTCTATCACACTTTTAGATGGACTTTGATAAAATTGGTACCAATCCATTCTTTTATCGCCGACTTCATCGATTAAGTCGTTCACCGTAAAAGCTAGCTTCCGTATATCTCTATCTAATGCTTTTAGCTCCTCCTCATTTAGAGAACTTACCGAACGCAATTTATGCTCAGTATTCATTAATAGATCAGCTAACTCTTGATGCTGAATAGTAAAGGAAATATGCGATAAATAGATTAGCTGATATAGAAAAAGATTCGATTCCCCAGTTTCTTGTAACTCTGAAGATGACATTCTCGATAATGCTCCTAAATAACCATTTGCCTGCTGCATCTCCCTTTGATATTGGTCACCTAGCTCCTTTTTTAATTCAATATTTTTCATCAAAAAAGCACTGCTTATAATAATTATTGGTATAACTAAAAACAAAAGTTGTTTTAACCTCGATTTCATCACAATCGTCCTCCCTAAGTAAAATTAAAGATCTTTTATCCCTTAAGTTCTATAAAATAAATGTTAATCCCTAGCAATTTCTTAACATAAATGCCTATTATCAGATTTCATGTGGTAAACCCATCCTCCCAATATTTTACGATTAATCAACCTCAGCGGTTTCACTAATAAAAAATTCAAAAAAAAAACGCCCTCATGGAGAGGACGTTTTGCTTTTAGTTCATGTGTTTTACAGCAGCTATGATGACAAGAACCCATGCTGATAGGAAGGCTATTCCTCCGATTGGCGTGATGGCTCCTAAGATACCAATGCCGCTTAGGCTTAGGACATAAAGTGAACCAGAGAAAATGACAATCCCTGCTAACATTAAATAACCGGCCCAGCTAAGTTGCGATACGTTTCCAATAATATTCGAGTGCATCAAGATGCCGATAACGATTAGTCCAATGGCATGATACATTTGGTATTGCACAGCTGTTTCCCAAATGGCTAAATATTTTTCTGATAGTCTTTCTTTTAATGCATGAGCACCAAATGCTCCGAATGCAACGGCAATAAATGCGTTAACTGCACCTGCAATGATAAAAAATGGCATGAATTTATTCCTACTTTCATTAATGGTTGATTAATACGTTTTGCGGTCTTACCTCAAATATCAACAAGTTAAAAATCAAACAATGAATCCCCGTTCGCATCATTTTCTTTCATGCGCTCTCCTGCTGAAATGGTTTGGACTGCTGGAGGGGGTGAAACTATTTGTGAGGTTTGAGCTATTTGAATAGGCATGCTTGATGGTTTCACTTCAGGTCGTTCACTCAATGCTACATCGCATAAAGCACGAATAGCGAGCAAAGATTCACGAATACTTTGATCGTCGCCTCTACTTTTGGCAATGGAAACATGTTTCTCTATTTCGGTGACAACTCGACTTAATGGAATCATGTTGTGTCACACTCCTTTTTCACATCTTCTTGTAAGAGTTCACTTTACCATGAAAACTACTTCAAGCAAAAGTCTATTGATGGTTGACCCCACTCTGTAAGTTGTTTATTAATTTTGGAATATGGCTTACTGCCGAAGAATCCACGATATGCACTTAGGGGACTTGGGTGCACTGATTCTATGATGGCATGACGAGATGTGTCTATTAATTTCCGTTTCATTTGCGCAGGTCTTCCCCACAATACGAATACTATAGGAGTTTCACGCTGTGAAAGTTTTCGTATGACTTCATCCGTAAAAAGTTCCCATCCTTGGTCTTTATGCGAATGAGCAGCCCCTGCTCGAACAGTTAGAACTGTGTTTAACAGGAAGACGCCTTGCTGTGCCCATTTAGTGAGCGTGCCTTCTACCGGGACTTCGCATCCGAGATCTTCATTCAGTTCTTTTAACATGTTTCTTAAGCTTGGTGGATGTTTGACACCTGCTTGCACTGAAAAACTCATGCCATGCGCTTGGCCAGCACCGTGATATGGATCTTGTCCAACGATAACGACTTTGACATCTTGGTAGGGTGTTTCATTAAAAGCACTCCATAATTTATCCATCTCAGGGTAAATGGTTTCCCTACTATATTGTTGTTTCAGAAATTTACGTAATTGTTGATAATAAGGTTTGTCGAATTCTGATTCAAGCACTTGCTGCCAATCATTATCAAAAATCAATTTTTCCACAAGTCTCACTCCTCGAATTCAACCGTGACGTCATACTCAACCAATGAAAACATCTCCGAAACTGAGCGAGCAGCGTTTTCTTCGGCAAGTTCTAGTACTCCTTGTCCAGTTGTTTCTTCCATCATTAGTTTTTCCGCTTCCTGTGCTAGATCATAAGCTTCTGTTATGTCAGCTTTCTCACGGAACAATCCTTCATATGAAAAAACTTCGACTTGATCGAAAAAGATTTCAGGTCCGCCCAAAAACTCGGCTTTTGGCAACGTCAGTGTCGCTGTTTTTGCTTCTTCATCGAGCACGATATCGTCTTCTTGGAGTTTTGTGAAATCAATTCCGGCTTTTACAGACCCCGGAATGACCACTAACAATTGACGTTTTGTGCCAGGTAAATCCAGTCCAATTTCTTTCCCTAAAATCGCGTTATCTTGGCGTTCAATAATTACTTTCGTATAAGCTTCTGCAGTTGCTAGTTCATTTAACGATTGAATTTTCTCTAAAAAAGCTCCCTTGTTTTCTGAAAAGGTACTTCCTTGTATCATCCAAAATGCAACGAAAGGGATGATGAGAATAAGTGCAATCAACCCAGTAAGCAACCATAAGAATTTTCTTTTCCAAATTGACATGAAAAGTGAGCCGACTTGCCAAAATCCAGATGTACGAGGTTGAACACTTTCTAATGTAACGGCTACTTCATCTTGTGCTTTTAATTCTTCAAGTAGTTTTTCAATTTCTCTTATTCTCTGATTTTTTGACATCGTTCTCCCCTTTTCTATCATTTCTACAATGAGTCTCGTATGTTAACGATAAGGGAAAATTTCAAATTGTACAACCTTCAGGCGAATGATAGGATATTTACAGAGGTGATGCACAGTGGCGGATTATCAGTGGCGAGAAAAAATGCGTAAAGTGGAAAGCTCGACAAAAGAAGTTAGTCAAGTACCCGAACGTGCGAAAACACTCGGATTTGGATGTTTTACGATTGGTATGTTCGTGGTTGTTTTTTTATTCGCATTTATTAGTTTTGGTCTCTTATCGCAGCGTTACTGGATTGCTGGAGGATTTTCTTTAATTTTCACGCTCGGATTAGCCTTTATTACCTTTCAACTTTTGCGTGCAGATAAGCTCCAATAATTGAATTCCCATTAATTTTTGGTACGATAGAACATAGAAACTTAATGAAATGAGGGTCAAGATATGTCTTTGAAAAAAACCTTAACAATCGCTGGTTCTGATACTTCAGGTGGCGCAGGCATACAAGCAGACTTAAAAACGTTCCAAGAGCACGGAACATATGGTATGAATGCTTTGACAGTAATCGTAACAATGGATCCTGAAAATGGCTGGAGCCATGGCATTCACCCGATTCCAGTTGACACATTGAAAGCTCAATTAAAAACGGCTCTTTCTACTAATGTGGATGCCATTAAAACTGGTATGTTGCCTACTGTTGAAATAATTGAAACAGCTGCTGAAGCAATTGACAGTTCTGGTCTTGAGAAAGTAGTTATCGATCCTGTATTAGTGTGTAAAGGTGAAGACCAAGCACTATTCCCGGAAAATGTTGAAGCAATGGTGAAATTATTACTTCCACGCGCTTTAGTTGTGACACCGAATCTTTTTGAAGCGGGACAACTTTCTGGACTTGGTACGTTAACAACAATCGACGATATGAAGCGAGCAGCTGTTAAAATTCATGAAGCTGGTGCTAAAAACGTGGTAATAAAAGGCGGCAAACAATTGCAACATGAGAAAGCAGTTGATTTGTTCTATGATGGATCGACGTATACTTTGCTTGAATCTGAAAAAACAGCGACAACTTACAATCACGGCGCTGGCTGTACATTCGCTGCCGCAGTAACTGCTAACTTAGCAAACGGCTTAGCTGTAAATGAATCCGTTCTTGAGGCGAAGAAATTCGTTTCTGCAGCTATCGCAAACGGTTGGAAGTTAAATCAATATGTTGGTCCAGTCATGCACGGAGCAAAAAATCGCTTTGGTGCACCAGAAGTTACAACTTCTGAAGTATAAATCATATAAAAAGTCATCCGAAAACATATTCGGATGACTTTTTATATTTAAATTGAAGCGTTTTGCTCTACGTGCTATCTCTCACTTGGCGTTTTTGAAGTTATTTTTGTTGAGCGATTGCTCAGTTGGAAAATTTGGAGGCCAAGTTGGAAAATTTGAGAGCCAAGTTGGAAAAAAGGGATGCCAAGTTGGAATATTCGCGTTATAAGTTGGAATCGAGATTTTCCGAAATCTCGAAAGTTGAGTGTCATCAACAGAAAGGCTTTTGGTGGTAGCCAAAAGCAGTAATATAAAAGCTCCTGTCTTTCCATAACGATACTGTAGTGAAATTATGGCACATTTAAATAGGCTGCCGATTGCATCCGGCAGCCTTTAGGGTAACTTTATTTAAAAGTGGTCGTATCCTTTTTTAACAAAATGAGCTTGGACTTAAGTTGGAGTTGGTTCCATTCAATTGTTTCATCTGAGACAAAAACCATTTTTTTGCGTTTTTTTAATATGACTTGGCCATTTATTGCTCTTGTGTAGCCTTCAATCATAGCGGCGATAGCTAAGATGACGAGGGCAAAACTAACGGCTGGTCCAAGGGGTAGCCATGGTGCTCCTTGCAGATAGCGGAAGGAGTTGCCGAATAGACCCGCCCATTCATAAGAAATGGATCTTGGTGGATCGCCAAACATTGGGTCATAGTCGACGTCGGTTCCCCCTAAGAATAATCTGAGCAACCCCAGATGGGCAAATACAATGAGCGATTCGACCACTTGCTGACCATAGAGCACCAACATTTTTTCTCGTAGTTGAGGTGTTAAATGACGTACAATAATTCGTCTTCGGCTTGCTCCAAGGGTTCGTGCAGCTAGTATATATTCTTGATGATATAAAAGATTGGCTTCGTTGCCGATTAATGCAGCGACTATTGGAACCGTGATGAGTGCCATAATGACGACTTGGATGGCAATTCGTTCCGTGATGGTTGTAGAAAATCCTTCCATAGGCATCCACAAGACAGGTCTAAGGAGGATAAAGGCAAAAATCGTCATAGGAACATAATGCATTGGATCGATTAATGCATTAATCCAAGAGCGTTGACGCTGAAAATACGTACCTATTGCAAATCCTAAAGGAAGGGCAATCAACATTCGTAAAGCAGCAACAGCCATTGCAGCTAAAATGGTGTATTTAGCCCCCAGCATGATTTTCGCTAACATATCATATCCAAATTCATCTGTTCCAAGTGGATGCTTCCAATTTGGCGAAATCGGTGGCCCTTCAACTGCACGGCCATTTTCTTCAATGAAATATGTGTGCTTTGGCACATTACCAAAGATCCACTCAAATACATAGCTTCCACCTAAAAAGAATGCAATGATTGCAAATCCTATAAGGAATAAAGGTTGTTTCCATACGGAGCTCATAGTAATGCACCTCCCCTAATCGTTCGGCGCATGAAGTACCACTCACCAAGACTATATAGTAAGAAAACGGGTAAGAAAAAGCTTAATACGGTGACTAAAAACAAAATTCCACTCAAGTGTTCGTACATGTAATACATAATGCCTGGAATATGAAACATTAATTCGAGAATAAAAAGATTTGATAACATAAACCACATCGTTTTTTTGGATTGGAAAAATACACTGATGATGGCATTACGTAAGATATGTAAGAACAAGATGAATAACTTCCCAAAGCCTAGTGACCTTGCTAGCTCCACATACATTTGTCTTTCTTCTGCTTCAAATGTCAGCATGCTTAGACGATAAAGTTGAACCATGGGTAGAAGCATTAAGCATAAAACAGGAAGCCAGTAGATTCTTTCGTCGATGACCGCGATTTTTGATACCAAGACTCCGGTTTGTTCAAAAATCACAACAACTACCAACTGGGCTAATAAAATAATTAAAATATCAGGGAATGACTCCAAGAAATAAAAGACTAATTTTACGCGTGACCTTGCTTTTTCACTCATTAGCATTGTAATAAAAGTACCAACTAAAGCGAAAATAATAGCTGCTACCAGTGCTAAGAACAACAGTTGCAAAGAGTAGATAATATTTTCAAAGAGTTGTGGAAACACAAGTACTTGGCGCACTTCTCTTCCGATAAAATGATCAACGCTTATCTCTCTGAAATTCAATAGAGATGTCACATGGAATTGAAGTGTTTCTATGTATTCTTTCCATAAAAATTCACCTTTTTGGAAACCAGTAATTAATTGTGGTGCACCACTTATTAGCAAAATACTTACTAAGGCTACAATTAATTGAATAACCCATTTAAAAAAGCCTTTCATAGAACAAACCTCCTACTGTTCTAAAATTCAGATATTTCGATAATACCATAATTCATTTTGAGTAACGAAATAATTTTGTGTAATTATGAAGTAATAGCAAACAAAATCAAAAGTTTCTCTCTACTCGAACAGACATTTTTATGATTCCGAGCATGCTAATCGCTTTGTGAGGAAGATTTCTTTATACTAAGTTGTAGAAGTTTTTTGTGCTAAGGAGGCTATATCATGGAAGTTGTAAACGTAGAGAAATTGCAGGAATTATTGAATTCCTTTGCTAATAAAGATATTTATCTTCACCTTGAAACGACAAACGGTGCATATGCATCTCATTTTGATGAGACAGTTTTTAATGCCGGCGCATTTATTCGCAATATTGTCATTCAGTACGAACTAGGCAAGGTAGCTGGAGAAAGTCCACACCGTGTGGGGTTAAAATTACCTCATGGTTGGGTTTATGCACAAGGTATTACACATTTTGAGTTGGATGAGTATGGCCGTCTTTTGATGGCTGGACACGATCAAAGTGGAAAATTAGCAGTGGCGCTTCATATCAGCGAAACACCATTTGCGTATTAAAGAAGGAGGAACACAGATGACACTTCCAAATGAAAGACATGTTTTAGTTGTTTTTCCACATCCAGATGATGAGGCATTCGGGGTTTCAGGAACAATTGCTACATATATTAAGCAAGGAACACCTGTTACATATGCGTGTTTAACACTTGGTGAAATGGGCCGTAATTTAGGGAATCCTCCATTTGCAACGCGTGAATCTTTGCCACATATTCGCAAACAAGAATTATTGGCTTCTGCAGAGGCAATGGGGCTTACGGATTTACGAATGATGGGCTTACGCGATAAAACCGTCGAGTTTGAAGATGATGAAACGATGGTTGTCATGATGACGAAGTTAATAGAAGAAACAAATCCATCACTAATTATTACATTTTATCCGAACTATGCTGTACATCCAGATCATGAAGCTACAGCCCGTGCAGTAGTTCGTGCTGTTCGTAGAATGGATGAAACAACTCGTCCAAAATTGTATGCTGTCGCATTTGCCAACAATACAAAAGATGAATTAGGTGAACCGGACGTCATTCATGATATTCGTGAAGCTCGCGACCAAAAGATGGGTGCTATGAAAGCTCATATTTCACAAACGGCTTGGATGTTAGCAGAAATGGACAAGCGATTAGCTGAAGGCGAACCAGAAGCGGAAAATTGGCTATCGTTTGAACGCTTCTATTATTATCGTTGGCACGAAGATTTCGAACAATCATTTTAATCATTCCCGAGGATACCTTTTGTAATGGTCCCTCGGGATTTTTTTGCCTAATGGGAATTATTACAACATAAAACAATGGTGGACATTTTCTGCGGTTGCAAGTATCATTATCAGAGAATTATAAGATTGAATAAATATACATAATAGGAGGAACCCTTTTTGAAGAAGTTTTCACTATCTACATGGCTATTATTCTTAATACCCTCAATTATCGGAATATTCTTATTCATGATTCCATTCAAGTTTGATGGCGAATGGAAAATTCCAGTGGCGATTTTAGCAAATCTAGTAGCAGGTTTTGTTGAACCGATTATGCCATGGACTGTTACGATTGTTATGATTTTAGCTGCACTTGGTTCGATCATTTTTCTATTTAAAAAAGATCTAAATCCTGAAGATCAAACATTTTTCGAAAAGTTATTCCAAGTAAACTTGTTTTGGACAATTGTACGTGTTGTAGGTGCAATTTTTGCCGTAATGGTCGTAGCGAATATTGGACCTGAAGCTGTTACAAGTGAAGAAACTGGTGGTTTATTACTTTCTACTACTGGTTTATTATCATTCTTGTTTACTATTTTCTTATTTGCAGGACTCCTTTTACCGTTACTTTTGAATTTCGGGTTACTTGAATTCTTCGGTACGATGATGGTGAAAATCATGCGTCCCTTATTTAAATTACCTGGTCGTTCTTCTATTGATGCCCTTGCTTCTTGGATTGGTGATGGAACAATCGGTGTTTTACTAACAAGTAAGCAATATGAAGAAGGCTTTTACACGAAAAGAGAAGCGGCTATTATTGGGACTACGTTCTCTGTTGTGTCTATTACTTTTTCGATTGTCGTAATTGAACAAATTGGACTAGGAAGTTATTTCCTCCCATTCTATGCGACGGTAGTTTTCGCTGGGATAGTGTTGGCATTTATTATGCCTCGCATTTTCCCATTGTCACGTAAACCTGAAGAATATATTGATGGACGTCCCTTCGACGATCAAGCTGAAACATTGCCTGAAGGTTATAACGTTGTAACTCATGGTTTAGAAAATGCTTTATCAACGGCGAATAAAAACCGTTCGTTCACTAAATTTATTACGGACGGCTTAAAAAATGTTCTCGATATGTGGATGGGCGTTGCGCCAGTCGTTATGGCGTTTGGTACAATCGCTTTAATTCTTGCCACTTATACAGATGTTTTCGTATGGTTAGGTAAACCATTTGTTCCATTGTTAATGGTTCTTGGAATTCCTGAAGCTGCTGAAGCTGCACAAACGATAGTTGTTGGATTTGCCGACATGTTTTTACCAGCTCTTTTAGGTGGGGAATTGATTGAGTCAGAATTGACTCGTTTTGTCATCGCAGCAACTTCGGTTACACAATTAATTTACATGTCTGAAGTTGGTGGATTGTTACTTGGTTCAAAAATTCCAGTAAACTTCCTTGATTTACTGATTATCTTCGTCTTACGTACAGTTATTGCTTTACCAATTATTGCTGGTGTTGCACATTTATTGTTCTAATAAATAGAAAAGCTGACTTTAATTTCGCGTTACGCGATTTTAGAGTCAGCTTTTTCTATTTAATTCTTGACTGGTTCAGGAAATCTTTAGAGTGACTGTTGTGTGCTATGAGCGGTTTTGTGTCGACTATGAGCGCTTTCCTGTCGTCTATCAGCGCAAAAGACGTGGCTATCGGCGCATCTTTGTCGTCTATCGGCGGTTCTCTGTCGACTATGAGCGCTTTAACAAAAAACAGGGACTTACAGCTTGATGGATGTCCTTAACAATATTAAAAGACGGTTAAACCCTTTACGCTGCTCCAGAATCGCCTCTTTAACTCTTTATCTCTTGGTGAGTAAATGAATCACGTAATTGATATTTCAAGATTTTTCCTGAAGCATTTCTTGGCAGTACATCCGAGTAAAAGAACTTTTTCGGTATTTTATATCCAGCTAAACGGTCTTTGCAATAACGAAGTACTTCTTCTTCATCAATGGCTTCTCCATTTTTAGGAACGATAATAGCCGCAACCATTTCTCCCCATTTCTCGTCAGGAACTCCAATTGTGGCTGCTTCCAATACTTGAGGATGGCTATTCAACACTTGTTCAACTTCGACTGAGTACACATTTTCTCCACCTGAAATAATCATGTCTTTTTTGCGGTCCACGATTGTGATATAGCCATCTTTATCGATCGTCGCCAAGTCGCCTGTTAATAACCATCCATCCGAAAAGGTCTTTTGAGTTTCTTCAGGTTTGCGGTAATATTCTTTCATTACCGTTTCACCTTTAATCACAAACTCCCCTGTTTCTCCTGGTTGGACATCTTCCATC
Organism: Paenisporosarcina sp.; assembly: GCF_049671445.1. Taxonomy (GTDB): domain Bacteria; phylum Bacillota; class Bacilli; order Bacillales_A; family Planococcaceae; genus Paenisporosarcina. The sequence continues at coordinate 12,491 of NZ_JBATUX010000072.1, forward strand.
TGTTCGTTCACAACTCTAATATTCGTAAAGAACATCGCTGTTCCACCTGCCCCCAGCTTCGTCTTATGATCTTCTGGAGACAGGAACACCCCTCCTGGACCCGCTTCTGTTAAGCCACATAAATTATAAAACTGATCGGTTCCAAATAATTCCATGGACTGTTCCACAAGTGCAGGAGCCATGGGAGCTGCCCCGTAGCCACATGTTCGAATTGAAGACAAATTGTAGGTGTCTCTATTCGGCACTTGTAGCATCGCATTGTACATGGCAGGCACGCCAAAGAAAATGGTTATTCCATGATCTTGGATTGTTTGCATAGTCGTGACTGGATGGAAATCTCGATGAATAACACTTGAAGCACCTAACATAATTGCGCTCGTGAAGAATAAATTCAATTGAGCGGAATGAAATAATGGTGCAACATGGAGTAATTTATCCTCTGCATTCAAACGTTTTAACATAATAAACGCCATATTCACATTGAGTATTCGCTGATGGTCAAATAATGCGCCTTTTGGTTCCCCAGTTGTACCTGACGTATATAAAATTTCTGCATCATCTGTATTCAATACAACAACATTAGGTTCATTTACATCTTCACTGATTACTTTATTCCATGAAAGGTGACTTTCATTTGAAGCTGATGAATGGACGATGATATGTTTCAATACATTCAGTCCTTCTGCCGCCTTTACCACGGTCTCTTCAAGTTCCTCATCACAAAATAACGCTACACAATCTGACTGCTCGAGAATATAATGTGTTTCCATTGCTGTAAGACGGAAGTTAATGGGTACAACCACCAACCCTACTTTCCAAATCGCATATAGGGCAATTCCAAAATGATCGGAATTCTTCATAAAAATTCCAACCTTGTCCCCTTTATTCAAACCTAATGCACTCAAACCATTAGCAAGTCGGTTCACTTCTTGATTGAATTCTTTGTACGAGTATGTTCTGTCTTCACATGTAATACACATTTTATCAGGATGTCTGTTCGCGTTAATTGTTAATGAAGTAGCAAGATTCATCTTTCATCCTCCTTATTTTAAAACTTACTCATTTTTCTGAATTTAGTAAGTTTTCTCATAATAGTATTGTACAAAAAAGAAGTTGGAAGCGCTATCATAATTTTAGGGAAATTTTAGTAAAAGAATACTGTGGAAACACCACACAAAAAAGCTGACATCTCCTTCTTTCGGAGGTGTCAGCCTTTTATATTTCTAGATTTATTTTTGAGCAAGTTTGTCGAGCATGTCTTTTGTCATTGAGTCTAAATCGTATTGTGCTTTGAAGCCCCACTCATTTTTAGCAGCGGTTGCGTCAATCGCATCTGGCCAACTGTTTGCAATTCCTTGGCGAATTGGATCTACATCATATGATAATTCGAAGTTAGGAATGTGTTTGCGTATTGAAGCAGCAATTTGTTCCGGTTCGAAGCTCATTGCTGTTACATTGAAAGCGTTACGGTGTTCCAGTTTTGATGCATCAGCTTCCATCAAATCAATAATTGCTTGCAAGGCATCCGGCATATACATCATATCCATGTAGGTTCCTTGATCAATGTAAGATGTATATTTTCCTGTTTCCAATGCTTTGTAATAAATATCTACTGCATAATCCGTTGTTCCCCCACCTGGTGGCGTTACATACGAAATAAGGCCTGGGAAACGAACTCCACGTGTGTCTACACCGAATTTTTGGAAATAATAATCACATAATAATTCACCTGCTACTTTGTTTACTCCATACATGGTGGTTGGACGTTGTAGCGTATCTTGAGGTGTGTTTTTCTTCGGTGTTGATGGACCAAACGCACCGATTGAACTTGGTGTAAAGAACTGAAGTCCTAACTCGCGTGACGTTTCAAGTGCATTTACTAATCCACCCATATTAAGATTCCAAGCAAGTAAAGGTTTTGCTTCAGCTGTTGCGGAAAGTAATGCAGCCATATGCATCATCGTATCTGCACCGAAGTCTTTTGCCAGTGTGTGCATGCGTTCTGCATCCATAACATCTAGTATTTCAAATGGACCACTATTAACAACAGGCGAATCCGTTTTACGAATATCTGTCGCTAACACGTTATCCGCTCCATATATACTGCGTAATTTCACAATTAATTCTGAGCCAATTTGACCTAAAGCTCCAGTAATAATAATTTTTTTCAATTGATTTCCTCCTCCACGATTAAACATTTGTATTTCTGAGAAACACAAATTATAGCAATAAAACATTGATGTATAAGACTTTAACCACTATTCATTATAGTGTGTTCATTGTGAAAGTACAATACGTATAAAGGCCGTGTCACTATTCTCATGGCACTTTAATTTCCTACTAGCATTCCTTTAGTAGACTATTTTGTTATACTGAAGAGAAAAAGGACTAATTAAACCATGAAATTCTTTCGATTAAGTATTACTTTTGTTTTAGCCTTTATCTTATCTACATTTTTATTCTTTTTAGATTTTCCCTTTTTGGTCGTTATTTTAACTACCTTAGTATTTCTATTAGCATTTGTTGTTCTTCCTCAAATATTCACTGTGTATCGGTCAAATAATGAAAAAGCCATTGAGAAATACTTGATTGCTAATAAAAAGAAGCCGATATTTGCTTACCCGCTTGCGTTGGCTCATGGCAATGACTTAGAAGTAGAAGAGAGTTTACGTGCAATTTTAGCGAAGCACAATCAACCGTATATGCAAAATGTTTATAAAACCATTTTGGCTTTGCACCTTAAAAACATTGATGCTGCTGATATATACGCGCAAAAGATTGACAGTGAGCCTCTAAAATCATATTACGCCGCGTATATTGCTGCCAAAAAAGGCGACTTTGAAGAAGCCGAGCGTCACGAAGAAAATATTAGCGTGGACTGGATGATCCACTCTTTGCACGCTCTTTATGCCAAAGAACAAGGTAATCTCGATACATTTACAATCGAATCAAAAAAAGCGATCGACGGTTCTCGTGGCGTACAAAAGTATATTGTGATCCATTCCATAAAACATGCTTAACTCTTATTTTGCCCACGTGTTCGTTCACGTGGTTTTTTTTATTGAAAAACTAGGAGGAATTTGGTTAGTTGCAACCAAATCGGGAAAGTTGCAACGAAAATAGAAAAGTTGCAACCAAACCAAGAAAGTTGCAACGAAATCAAGGAAGTTGCAACCAAACTGCATGAAATGTGAACTCCTTTACATATGACTAAAACAGAGAAAGACCTCAACGCATCGTTTCGCGTCGAGGTCTTTTTAAGTTATTAACATCTTAAATTCTTTTTCTTTTTAGGTTCACCACGTGACAAGACTTTTTCGATGTAGTCAGAAGCAAGTGGTACTTTGCAGGCCGTATCACCTACATCGACATGAACTTTACCAATTTCTTTCGCTACTCGTTGTGCAGCTTCTCTTAATTCTGGAACGTATACACCCGTACTAATAACAAATCCGTTCATATCGAACCGCACACGATTTGGTGCTTCGTGAATACCGACTCTCACTTGTTCTAATAATCGAGCGACTTCCTGCAAATCCAAGTCATCTGCACCTGCATAGCCTAAATAACTCGAATATGTACTCCACCCAGCACATGCAATCATTTCTTCATCTGATCGCATCCATTCCCTAGCTAGTTCTAGCGCGTATGGACTTTCAGCAGCAACCCATGCTACGGTATATTCGGAAAGCATATACCAGTAAGCTTCTTTTGCCCATGACTGCAACTGTTCTTTTGTCATCAACTTGGCATCAACTGCTAAACCGGCCAAATACATCGCATCTGAATTCCCAGAATCATATAGTTTCAATGCAAGTTTTTGATCTTTTTTCACATACTTCAAAATCTTTTTCAAATCTGCTACTTTAACTCCATAAAACTCGCGTGCCCCGTGTTTAGCAAATATATTTCTAGTTTGCTCGCTACCAACTTCTTCTAAATAGCTCATGACTTCTTCATACGTCACAATCTCATCTCCCTATAATGAGTGATAAAGAAAAATGCTTTATGTAAAAAACACTCGAATGCTTTTTACACATTCGAGTGTTTACCTACTTACTTGATAACGCCTAGTTCTTTGCCGACTTTTTCATAAATAACGATTGCTTCATCCAACATCTCTTTTGTATGAGAGGCTGTTGGCATGTTACGCACACGGCCGGCCCCTTTTTGTACTGTTGGGAAGACAATTGCTTTCGCATAAACGCCTTCTTCGAATAGACGTTTTGAGAATTGTTGTGTTAGTTTTTCATCACCAATAATACAAGGAGTGATCGGTGTTTCGGAAGCACCGATGTCGAATCCTAATTTTTTCAGTCCAGCTTTCAAATAATCGCCATTGTCCCACAGCTTATCGTGAAGTTCTGTTGAGTCCATGATCATTTGTAGTGCAGCCGTAATTGCTGCTACATCACCAGGTGGTACTGCTGTTGAGAATAAGAATGGACGTGAACGAACTTTTAACCAGTCAATCAATGATTGTTTACCGGCAACGTATCCACCAACAACACCTACTGCTTTAGACAATGTACCCATTTGGAAGTCGATATCTTTTTCTAAACCGAAATGTTTGACTGTACCTTTTCCTTTTCCAGTAACACCTGATCCATGAGCGTCATCAACATACGTAATCAAATCAAATTCTTTCGCGATTTCAACGATTTCAGGTAACTTCGCAATGTCACCATCCATAGAGAATACGCCGTCTGTAATGATCATAACTTTATTATAAAGACCTGATTCTTGTGCAGCCTTCGCTTTTTCTCGCAAATCGTCCATATCAGAGTGTTTAAATGCAATAATTTTCGCCTTAGATAAACGGCATCCATCAATAATTGACGCATGGTTTAACTGATCAGAAAGAATGGCATCATTTTTATCCATTACTGCTGAAATTGCTGCCATGTTGCAATTAAATCCTGATTGATATGAAATTGCCGCTTCTGTGCCTTTAAACTCAGCAAGTTTTTCTTCTAATTTCACATGTAAATCAAGCGTTCCGTTAATCGAACGAACTGCGCCAGCCCCAACTCCGTATTTATCAATTGCTTCTTTTGCAATACGTTTGAGTTCGTCGTTTGTTGCTAAACCTAAATAGTTGTTTGAGGATAAATTGATGAGTTCTTTTCCACGGACTTGTATTTTCGCCCCGTTTGGACCCTCAACTGGATCAACTTCATTGTATAAACCTTGATCTTTTAGTTCTTGTAAGTTTTCTTGTAAAAATGCATCTAGTACGTTTGACAAATTCATCTTCCTCTCAAGCGAATTTATATGCCACTTCTAAATCAGTGGCTAAACGCTGTTATATAATCTTTTCCATTTTAACATAAGCCATTCATTGAATGAAGAAAAGCGTGATGTGAGAGAGAAGATGAATGACAGATCGACAGCTTTCTTTAAGAAGTTAGCTATTTTAATCGTTCTTGGCTTTGTCGTAAATTTGCGCTTGTCGCACGTTTCGAATGAGCCCACAACTATTAATATATGGGATAAAACGGGCGATAATAGCGACTGAATCGTAATAAATGGAGTGCGAATGGGAATAACCACTCACTCTATCAACAATCCCAATTACATTTTCTGCACGCTCTTGCAACATGCTAGTCTCAATTATAGATAGTTGAATAATATCTCCTGCAATCTTTAAAATAGATTTGAATTAAGAAAAGGTGTCCTTCCTAAGTGGAATTGTGTCCTCCTCCAGGCGAATGGACAAGAACGCTACTGGAGTGGACGAAAACCTATTGTGAATGGACAGAAACCTTACGTGTGTGGACGGAAATCCATTTTGAATTGACGAAAAACAAGGTTGAGTGGACGAAAACCAATCTCCAAATTAGAAGGTAATTTTGACCACACAAAAAGCGGACTCATTTACGAGTCCGCTCTCTATTCAATCTTTAATTATTTTTCTTTTTATCTTTCTTAGCTTTGCCTTTATCATCTTTACTCACTACTTCATAAGTAAAGTCAACTGGATTTAAATCTCCAGGATTAGCTGCATAAGAAGTAATCATTTTCACATTACCTTGTGTCAAGAAATTACGGATTTGTAAAGCTTCTGTATCTGTCACATCAAATGGATCAATTTGCATTACTTTTTGCTGTCCGTTAGTACGTGTCTGAATCAACGAAACGGTGAAGTCCACGTACTCCCCTTTTAATTCTGCAAGTGATTTGAAAGCTTCTGTTGAAGTTCCGTCTGCAGAGAAATCACCAAGGTTGATATTTTTAATAAACCACCCTGTATCATTATAACCCCAGTCTGTCAGGTTTCTAAATGATACTAAGACATCTTGACCTGCATACGCAGATAAATCAAATGACTCAGTAGTCCAATCTGTTGCATGTCCTGTAAATCCAGGAACGTTCTCTTTGATAGTAGGATGTCCTTCTTCAACTACATCCGAACGAGTATTTTCATTTGATAAAGAAGTCCATGTTTCGCCGTTATCTGTTGAAACTTGAACGACGCCAAAATCCCATTGCTCTTCAATATCATAATAATGGTCGAATGTTAAGGTTGGGTTTTCAGTCGGCACTTGTGCATTGAATATTAAAGCTTGATCCGCTTGATCTCCGTTGTTCGCATGTAATACTTGCTCACTCGAAGCTAACGGATTTTCAACTGTTGACCATTGTAATGGAAGGAAATCAACACCATCAAATTTCAATGAGCGTACATTTTTATCGAAATTAAACTCTTTAAAGTCGCCGCCCCATGCTGGAACGCCTTCTTTTTCAAACGTTAAAGCTTTTTCGAAGTCAATTGTTTTGCCACGTGTATCTCCAGCTGCATTGATTGGCAATTCACGTAAGTTGATGCTTTCAAATTTGTAATCACTGCTAACTTTTGAATTATCTAAAGCAAGTGCTGTCATGAAATTTTGATATACGTCCGTAAACGTTTTACCTGTTCCCAATGATTCTAGTTGTTGGTTAACAGATTCAATCCCTTGAGAACTTCCATCTACCGCTAAGTCACGGATGAAGTCTTTGCCAAACTTATCGTACATATATAGTGTGAACAAGTACGTTTGCCCATAATCGGCAATCGTTTCTGGACCTGTTTTAGCTGATCCATGCTCATCCCAGTTTACTAATGAATTTTCAGGATGATCTAAATAGAAGTTAATTGACCCTTCACCATGACCATATCCACCTAAGAATTCAGAGAATGTAGACATCCCTTCGTTCAACCAAGTTTCTTCAGAGCCATCATTGTCTGCTTGAATCAAATGCTGAAGTTCATGAATAGTCGTTCCGAAGAATGTAGACTCGAGTCGAGTCTCCCAAGAGTTTGTGTCTATCGTTACAATATTACGATCCGTGTAGTTTTCAAGAGTTTGCCAGAAGAATCCTGCTACAAAGAATGGATAGCTAGGATTATTCCATCCTTCATCTTGTACATTATCGACTAACATAATGATTTTGTCTGAACCTTCATAATATCCTTCAGGCAATCCAACCATCCCTGGAAGTGGCGAGTTAGATCCATCTAATGCATCTGGTGTGCCAAAGAAATCAGTGGCCACTGGATAAATGTTAGCATCAAACTCGTCACGTAATGTATCGACTTGAGCTTGAGTTACAACATCAGCTGGTTTTGGGTTGTTAGGACCATAAGCTAAGTCATTTGCTACCCAAACTTCGATGTTATCTCCGACACTACGTAATGTGAAATCCTTAAATTTCAAATTGCGGTTTAAGAACGTCTTCGTTCCCCCATCAAATGTAAAAGGGGCTTCTTCAGCTGCTTCTTCGCCATTAGCTTCCACTTCATCAGCTTGCGCTTTAATCATTCGATCCGCTTCTTTTTGGAAGCTTTCACTAGTAGATAATTCATTTAAATACTGATCGATATCAACTCGATCGCCATATTTAGCTGTATTAAAATTCGCATATGGACTTGCCGCCTCAACTGGAGCTACTATTGCAGGTGAGAACAATGATGCAGCAAGTGCCCCTGTAGATAGTAATGAAAATAACTTCTTTTTGTTCAAAATAATTTCCCCTTTCGACTATTGAATTTTCTGACAATAGTTTTAGAGGTTTAGTGTAACACTTGTAATTATTTGAAAGAATGAGATTATTTAATCATTTATATATGGAAGAATTATCTATCTTTTGAAATAGTTCATTCTCGATTTCTTGCCACTTATAGTTATTTACACATGCATCTAAAGTCTCTCTAATCGTCTCATCATCGGTACAATACACCTGCAAATACTCGGTTGCATGCACGATTTCTTCCTTATATCGAGCTACTATCCCCTCGACAAGAAGTACCTCTTCTTCATTCAGATCTCGGAACTTTTTAACATCGTAAATTTCGTCTCCCGAACGTTCAGGTTCATATTCATGCGGACTTGTGCTATCAAAAAGAATGGTTTGAAGTTCAGGTAACCATACATAATCGATGCTGTTGCAGTCGAGTCCACACCAGCCCCACTGAGTATCAAGACCTAGACTCTCTGCATGTTCACCAAAACGTTTCATCAAAGTTGATTTTCCTCCACCAGGAAAACCCTTTATGAATATGCGTCTTTTGACACCCTTGGTCAAAGAGTCAAAATAATCTTTCGGTCCTTCTGGCGTTAACGTTCCCATTAAACGATGAGTTCGTTGGGATGACTTATTAAATTTCAATGTAGTAAATGTATTATTGAACAGAGCTTCTGCTTGTGCATCGAACCCGCTCCAGTCCATTCCACTTACGTAAGGAACTTCCCATTCATCATGGATTATTTTGGCTTCACTTAAAGTTTGTAAGGCTTTGCCTAGCCACTGTTCACTGTGCAGAGTTTTCTCTCGTAAAAAACCACCGTGTTCACGTAATTTTTGTTCATCATACGCCTCATAGAACGATACCACATGGTGTGTGCTACCATAATATTTCGGTTCAAATGACAAAGGATGGGAAGCTTGAATAAATAAAGTTCGGTTACTTCTTACATAGGTCGCTTCAATCACATCGGCATGCAAAGGATCATAAAACCACTCAACATCGTATCCCCTTTTTACATAATGGTAGCCAACTTGTTTAAATAAATCGGATAATTTAAATGTTGGTGGGGATTTAATAAAGTACACTTTTCGCGCTTCATTAATTAAATCGGTGTAAATGTTTTTTTCTCCTTGACCTGTAAAAGCTCGTCCAAATTGATGAGTTATAGTTCCGTTCATATAATCAGCCCTTTCATTTTGTAGACATATCTACTATATGAAAGGGCTAGTTAAAACATGTATATTATGAAGTTATACTGTTAATTTCGCGATCCAATTTCTTGAAAGAGTCAATGTGAAATGGACGATATAACCAAGAGTTAAAGCAACGATAATTGTCCCGATGCCCACTGGCCCCCCTAGAAGCCAACCAACAATCGCAACCACTATCTCAAGCAAAGTACGAACTCGTTTCACGGTCCATCCGGTCTTTTCTACAAGAATGAGCATAAGCGAGTCACGAGGACCTGCTCCAATATTTGACGCTATATACATCCCAACACCAAATCCCATTACCCCTACTCCACTTACAAAATAAACGGTTTGCACAATGGGGTTTGTGACAACTGGCAATAACCATAGAAAACCATCAGTGAATAATCCAATTAAAATCATATTCAGCCATGTACCAATGGGTGGCCACCGCTTGGAATACAACGATGTACCAAGTACTAGCAATAACCCAGTCCCAATCGACCACATGCCTATAGTTAAGCCAAAGTTTTGGAACAATCCTACGTGTAATACATCCCAAGGTCCTATCCCTAGTAATTTCCCTCTAATCGTCAACGCAATGCCCAGTGCTAAGAACATCAAGCCAGCGAAAAAAAAGATCCATCGTATATAAAGATTTTTAGTCATTAACATTACGCCTTCTTTCCACAAAAAATCCACCCATGCAACGCATGAATGGATTTGAATCCTATATTTATAGTATATCAGTCATTATTTTTTCGTATATCGAATTTTAGCCTAATTTTGTTAGCGATACAAAGACACCTTGTGTACAAGACGTTAAATCACTTGGCTTCAGATGAATCTGCATGCCAATTTTCCCAGCACTGACAATCATCGTATCGAGCTCTTTTGCAGATTCATCAATAAACGTCGGAAACAACTTTTTCATGCCAAGTGGCGAACATCCTCCACGAATATATCCAGTTAGTCCGAATAAATCTTTAACAGCAAGCATTTCAATTTTCTTTTCACCCGCTGCTTTCGCTGCAGATTTCAAATTCAGTTCTTGTGCAACCGGTACTAAAAATACAAATACTTTTCCAGGTCCCGCAGTTGCGACAAGTGTTTTAAACACCTTTTCAACAGGTTGTTGAATTTTTTTCGCCACTGAAACACCATCGACTTGTCCGTCAGACACTTCATACTCAAATAAATC
>NZ_JBATUX010000073.1:0-6331 GCF_049671445.1 Paenisporosarcina sp.
TCATTTACACTCGGACAAGCTGAAGGAATGGCTGCAATTGGGGACAAAATGTATTTCGGAGTCTACCCAAGTGCGGTGATGTATGAATTAGATACCACAAAGCCTTTATCGGATACGAGTGGATTAAAGAAAATTTACGATATTGAAAATGAAGACCGACCATTTATAATGACCCCCGTCCAGAACAAACTTTATATTGGCACCATTCCCGGGTACGGTGTTCTTGGTGGAGGATTAACAGTGCTTGACCCGAATAATTTAGCAAACACAAAAGTTTTTAGCAACGTGATCAACAATCAATCTATTGCTGGGCTTGCTGAAAAAGATGGAAAGCTATATGGTTCAACTACTGTAGCTGGTGGACTAGGCATCGATCCAACTGAAGTTGCTGCGAAAATCTTTGTTTGGGATATCGCTACTGAAACAGTAGGGGAGGAATTTGTACCGGAGATACCAGGAGTAACAGTACAACCAAAATTAATTAGTGGTATGAAGCTCGGACCTGATGGATTGCTTTGGTCAGCGACTGGCGGTACTATCTTTGCAATGGAACCTGAATCGTTAGATATTGTAAAAAGCAAAAACATTTATCCTGAAGTGACTGATTATGGACGTTGGAGACCAATTCAAATTCGTTTTAGTGACGACGGTTTGATGTACACGACATTAGCAGGAAAAATAACGGTTATAGATCCAGGAACCCTCGAGTATGAAACATTATCTTCAACAGAACTAATGACACTAGGAGATGATGGCGACGTTTATTACTCTAAAGGATCAAGCTTGATGAGAATTCAGGTTTCTGAAAAAAACACACATGAAGAAACGCTTGAGGTCGTTAACCAACATAGTGAATCTGGAAACCTAAGCCATTCACTGAGCCAAATTTTGATTAATAAAATCACGCAGTCCATTCATCATCGTGATATTAATCAATTAGAAGAATCACAAAAACATCTTGATGATGCATTAATGCATTTAGAAAAAGCCAAATCAACTGATGTGACACCGGAGGCATATCGTGAAATTAAAGAATTATTGAGTACGATTGATTATTAATCAAATTAATGAATGAATGAATGAATTCAACAGGCTTACTAGGTTGTAAAATCATACCTAGTAAGCCTGTTTTCATTAAAAATAAGAGCTGCCTTTTCGGCAGCTCTCATTTTTGTTAATTCTTAATGATAGACATCATGATAACTTTTGTATTTTTGGCAATTGCACCACCATCATTTTTAAAGATAGTAGTTTTATTTTCTTCTGACGGTTCAATTCGAATATTCAGCTCATTCGCACCCTCTTGCAAGTTAATCGTGTGCGAGAACGTCATATCATCGTTAATCGTGACTGCTTCTCCGTTAATTGTTAAAACGCCTTCTTTGATTGCATTGCCTTTTAGCGTGATCGTGTCAGTCGTAACGCTTTGTCCATTGGTATGTGACGTTACAACAACAGGCATATCCATCCAACGTAAAATCTTATCTTGAACAACCATTTCGTTACCACCTTGGTTAGTGACAACAAAACTCAAGTCTGTTCCTGGTGCCCCATAACCGTAAAAGCTCACATCATCATCATTTACGTTTCCTGGTGTGTGATCCGCAAGACCCTCTTGATCCCATGAATTATTTTTTGCATACTTGTAAGTGATTACTTCCCCTTCTTGTGCTTCAAACGAATATTCATAGTCATTCGTTACAGCTCCACCACGTGTCATCTTCCAAGCACCTGTATTCCAACCATTTTTACTTCCCGGCATCGTAAGATCGATACCTTGTGGAGTGTAAGACGGTGCATTGACTTTCATTGTTACTTTTACCAATACTAAATCGGGTATCACACTAATAGTGTTTGATTCCACACGGTTACCAGCTTTGTCATAAATATAGACTTCATATGAATAACTCTTTCCATTTATAACGTTCATATCTTTGTAGGTATTCGCATTTGTATCAAGTAATTGGGCAATCACTTCTCCATCACGAACAATTGTGTATAGATATGGTTCATTCGACTCTTTAACCGACCATTTTAGATTCACTTGTCCTGATTCTTGTGTCGGTTGCTCTAACATTACTGATGACGCCGGGGCAGTTACATCTTGCCCTTTAGTAAATGAGACAGTTTTCGTTTCACTCGTCACCCAGTTTCGTCCTAGATCCGTTGAGAATGCATAACGATATTCGTACGTCCCTTCGTAGAACGGTAGGAATGAACTGTTGAATTGATTGGTTTGATTATTTTGGCTGGTATAGTTCGCTTTATATGACATCCAGCTTTCTTTCCCAGGCTCTTTGACTTGCAGTTCAGCTTGTAAACCTTCCGCTAAATCACTTTCTGTTTCACCTTTAATTAGTATATCTACTAAGACCTCTTGCGCTTTAGACAAATCAATTACGTCATCTTGAAGTACAGAAAGATTTTCAATTTCAAAATTCCCTTCTGTTAATTCAACATGTGGAACAGCCGCTTTATTTATTTCAGTTTTTACGGATTCATTTCCATCTTTATCAATGGCAACGACTGCGAAATAATAGTTTCTTCCGTTATCTAATCCATCAATCTTTAATTTTCTTTCCTTAGTTGTCGCAACTTTTTCATAAAAAGCACCTGATATGGTTGTCTGATAAATTGCAAAGCTATCTCCATGCCCTTTCCATGAAAGATTGACGGAATGACTGCTTTCAGTTGCTTTTATTTTTGAGACAACATCGGGACTCTTTAAGTTTTGTCCTTTGTCAGAAACGAGCATTCGACCATTCATTGCTGGCACTGTAACTGACAGCATTCCATTTTTTACTGTCGCTTTATATTTCTTATCTAGCTGATCAATAAGGTTAACGTTATTGACAATAAGTTTTTTCACGTCTAATTCTATCGTCTTACTTTCACTGCCACGGTTTGTAATGATAAGCGCCACATTTTTTTGATCAGAACGTGTATAAGCTAATACATCATCTTTAGCATACAAGTGATTTAACTCACCATAGCTGAATAGATGATGGAAGTCGCTTCTCACTTTACCTATTTTCTCGTAGTGCTTTACAAGGTCTTTATCTTCATGACCCCAAGGATATGTTCTACGGTCATCAGGATCCTTAGAACCTGTTACACCTGCTTCGTCTCCATAATATACGGTTGGAGCACCGGCATAGCCCATTTGTAAAATAGACGCAATCTTTAATCGTTCAACACCCAAGTCATGATTGTAGTTCGGATCAAGTTCTGCTTGTTCAAAAGAATCAGTTCCATTTCCTAATACGAATGCTGCACGTGGTGTATCGTGAGATCCCATCAAGTTCATCAAGGAATAAAATGCCTCTTGTGGGTAGTCTTCAAATACCGCGTTCAGCTGATTTTCTGCCCCTTTTGCATTGCCGTTTTTAAGATAATCAATCATTGCCCCGCGGAAACGATAGTTCATAACAGAATCATACAAATCTCCAAGGAAGTATTCAGATGCATCATCCCAAATCTCACCAAGGATAAGTGGTTCTTCTTTTTCATCTGTTTTAAGTTCTTTACGGAATTCTCTCCAAAACTCGGTATCCACTTCGTTCGCTACATCTAATCGCCATCCAGAAGCACCGCTATCAAGCCAAGATTTTGCAACGGAATCCTTACTGTACATGATGTAATCTGCGAACTCTTTGTTATTTAACTCTGAATCATAGTCTACTGCTTCACCCGGCACGGACTTAATTTCAGGAAGAGAATCAAATCCCCACCACGCTTGATATTTGTATACACCATTTACTTTTTCATTTTCAATGTTAAACCAATTATGAAAACCATAAGCGCTGAACTGCTGTCCTTCTGCTACTAATTTTTCTTCTATTTGGTTTATCGCATCTTCTTCTGACAAGTCTTGATTTTTATTCATAAGATCATAGATACTTGACCAATATTCATAAGCCCCTACAGTTTCGTATTTTCCATAACGATCAAAATAAATAGAGTCATCGCCTACATGGTTGAATACTCCATCTAAAATAAGGTGCATCTTACGTTTCTTTAGTTCTTTCGTAAAACTTTTAAATTCTTCAGGTGTTCCAAACATTGGATCGATTGCTTTGAAATCCGCTGCATCATACTTATGGTTCGACGCCGCGTACGCGATTGGGTTCAGATATAACGTGTTTACGCCAAGTGATTGGATGTAATCAAGTTTTTTTTGTATCCCTGCGATGTCTCCACCAAAGAAGTCGTTCGACCATATTTCGTCACCCGAGTAACCTTCTGTTTCAGCTTGTCTTGGATTATCAGGAAGCTCACTCCACTCCTGATGCTCAATTGGTTCCGTTCCACGAGCAGTCGTTTTACTATCATCGTTTTTCTTGTTGCCATTGAAAAATCGGTCCGGGAAAATTTGATAGACAACAGATTCTTTCATCCAGTCTGGTGTTTTATAAGAAGGATCATAGACCGTCATCTGGAATAAACTCGCATTTGTATCGCTCGTCGACCCTTGTCCACCTTCTTGTGTGTCTTCCCCGTACTCTTTTACCGCTTCTCCATCTCGAGCAATAAATTTGTAGCCATACACACCTTTATCGTTTGGTGTAACAGTTGCTTCCCATAACTCAATTTCATTTCCATCAACAGTTGTCCAACCTGCACTTACCATGTCTTTTACAATAGTGTTACCTGTATTGTAGTTTCTCAACAAGAGTTTAGCCGATGATAAATCACCTTTTTTTGTTTGCAGACGCAATGTTACATCGTCCCCAGCCTTTATTGCACCAAATGGCGCGCGGAATGCTTCATTCCATGTATCATGAAAAAGTTTATCTCCTATAATGCTTCCATCAGGGAGTCCTGCATCGTAATCGGTATAAACTTCTTTTGTATCATGGTTATAAAAGAAGGTCACTGTTGAGTCTTTTATAACAGTAAGAACGAAATTATTAGAAGGAAATGTTGGGGGATCCCAATTGTTTCCTAATACAATTTTGAACTCATGTTTTCCTTTTGGTACTTGCACTGTGTACGTATAGATATTGTCTACATTTTCATCTTGCATTAATGCAGTGGATTCACCTGGTGACCACTCTCCACCTGCCCCAATTTCTGGCTGAATATCCCCAACGATTCGAGGTGTTTGTGCTTCTGGTAATGGTTCTTGAATTATTACTTTATGTGTAGTGTCATCATAAACAAACGTTACTTCTTTTTCGCTATCAATAGTGAGTTTATAATTATCCCCACCAGCTATTCCATCAACTCCATAGTTTTCATCCCAGGAACCGTTAATAGCAATTTTGTATTCATAATTTCCTGCTGGAAGCTTACCTGTCAACTTGTACTTTCCATTCGCTTGAAGCTTCATAGAAGTTTCAATAGCAGCTGGATTCCAATCCACAGGTGCTCCAAACTCACTTTGAAGATCACCGACAAGTGTAACTGTTTTTTCTTCAGCTTTTGCTATAGTCGGTTGAAATAGCATTGTAGGTGCAATCGTTTGCATAATCATCGTAAAAAATAAAAGCCAGATAAAAACATTGCGTGTAGTGTTTCTCTTCCCCACAAAAATCCCCCTAGATTCGTTTTTTATAAAAGCACTAAAGTCATTTCAGAAAGATAGCGCTTTCATTTCTATATTATGTCATACTATCTTTTATTGGAAAATAATCCATTCGGAGTATTGATGAATTATTAAATAGTTATTTTTTCTCATTTTTCAGTTAATTTAGATTTATTTTTCAAACTTTAATCAATACAAAAAAGCCATTCTTCTCTCAAGTAGTTAACTCAAGAGAACAATGGCTTAAAAAGGTTTTTTTCAATATGTAATAATGGAATCTTTAAAACCTCTTCTTTACTATAGAAAATCAATCTGCTATCTATAGAAGTATAAAGATGGCTCCGAAGGTAGGACTCGAACCTACGACCAATCGATTAACAGTCGATTGCTCTACCACTGAGCTACTTCGGAAAAATAAAAAAAAGCCTAGCGACGTCCTACTCTTGCAGGGGGAGACCCCCAACTACCATCGGCGCTAAAGAGCTTAACTTCCGTGTTCGGTATGGGAACGGGTGTGACCTCTTTGCCATTATCACTGGACTGGGTATTCTTTTTTAAGACAAGACTTATTATATCAAGTATCACGAGATTTACAAGCGTTTTTAATTTTATTAAAAAACTATTTCTTGTTCACTCAAAACTGGATAAACGGGCCATTGAAAGCCATTCAAAATTTGTGGTTAAGTCCTCGATCGATTAGTATTCGTCAGCTGCACACGTCGCCGCGCTTCCACCTCGAACCTATCTACCTCATCGTCTTTGAGGGATCTTACTTACTTGCGTAATGGGAAATCTCATCTTGAG
>NZ_JBATUX010000074.1:0-48185 GCF_049671445.1 Paenisporosarcina sp.
AAAATTATTTGGGTAAAGGACTTAAATGCTCGTGAATTAAAAGCCAGACATCGGATTCTTTGACGAATACATTTGTGGCCCTTCCATGGCCGCTTGCATATTTATCATTGATAAAGCCTTCATAGAAATAGGTATAAGTACAAGTTGCTGAGTTACTTCCTGAGAATAGCCAATGCACTTCTTGTGCTTCGTAGTTTTCATTTTTAACAATTGACCATGCGTTTTCAAAATATGTCTGTATTTCATCGTGAGTTGTACAATTTCGATCTGAGAAGTAATAAACAGCATTAGGATGAAGAAATTTTTTAACTTCATCAAATTTATGAGTGTTTGTTGCCTGGATATAATTGTGTAATACCTTCAATTTTATATCCTCCTATCGTCTCTTATAAAGAAAATTGTAACACAACCTTTATTAGGAAATTGGAAGTTGTTAATTCACAGTTCGACCATACTACGCACTTTCAACAAACCTGCCCCGCTATTTGAAGAAAAATAAGAGCTACCTAAGCAGCCCAAGGACTAATCTTTTGTTCCTTCTTTTTTTATGTACTCGTTACTTGTTTTTCTTAGCTTCATCTATCCGTTTTCTAAGATTACTCAATTTCTTATCTGCCAAAACATTATCCTTTTTTTCTTGTTTCTTTATTTTTTCTAATGCAACTAAACGTGAATCCTTCTTTTTACCAAACAGTTCATTCACTCCTTCTGTCACGTCTTTCCGTTATGCCTATATTTTAATTTTCATGGGAGTTTAAGTGAAAACCTTCGTAATGTTTATAATTTCATATAACCTATAAGTTGAATTTAATGTCATTACTAGGATAAACATCGGCAAACCAACCTAACACACTATTGTGGTGATTAATAATTTGTTGGGCAGTTAATTCCTCCGAAGCCCACGTACTATGTGTATCGGAAACTAAAGTTACCTTATATCCCATACTAAAAGCCCTTCTACAAGTTGTATCAACACAAGCTTCTGTTTGAATTCCTGTAATAATAAGATGTTCAATACCTTGTTTTTTCAATTCCTCATCTAAAGAGGTATTAAAAAATGAATCTGGAGTTGTTTTATGAATGATAATATCTTCTTCTTGTGGGGTAATAGCAGAATGAATGTTCCATCCCATTGCACCATACTCCAATGGATGCCCAACTGAGCCATTGTGCTGTACATAAAAAATCGGTGTATTAGTTAATCGTGCTTGGCTTAATAAATCTTTTAATATCTGTAGCAATTTGTCCCCCATGTAGACAACATTATCTTCTTGGAACATTCCGTTTTGAACATCAATAATTAACAGTGCTTTCTTTGTCATAATTCTCTCCTTTCGATTAAACTTACGTTCATTAGTGTTCTAATTAGAGCTTAATATATACCTCTTATTGAACTAACCTGCGCCTTTATTTGAATAAGAAAAAGGCTTTACTCCCTATTGAAGTAAAGCATCAGTTAGTTGAATACGAATCAATTAAATTCACTGGAAAAACCGCTTCAAGTTGCAACTCATAGTTCAAATTGAAGCTGGTACAATCACTCTGTTTCGACTTGAAGAACTATCTTACCCTTTGTACGCCCACTTTCAACATGCCGGTGAGCCTCAACAATTTGATTTAAAGGAAAAATCTTTTCAATAACGGGTCTTACTCTCTCTTCTTCCACAAGACCTCGTAAGAAATCCAAATCACTGTAATTAGGTTTTGCAAGATGTATCTTTGCTTTCTTTCGGCCAATCAAAGAACTTACCATCAGTTGAACAGGGTGGTACTTGGGGTAAAGAGCGTGTTCTGTAATATAAACACCAGTCTCGGTTAGAGACCGCATACAGCTGAAAAAGGTCCGCTTACCAACCGCATCGAGAATGATGTCATACTTTTTACCGTCATCTGCAAAATCTTTCTTGGTATAATCCAGCACATAATTCGCTCCAAGTTCTTTAACCCACTGTAGATTTGGGGTACTGCAAACAGCTGTTACCTCAGTATCGAAGTATCTAGCGAGCTGAACAGCAAAATGTCCAACACCACCAGATGCACCATAGATTAAGACCCGTTGGCCTTGCTTTATCTGTGCTACATCTCGCAATGCTTGCAGCGCCGTCTGAGCAGCACACGGTATTGCCGCTGCCTCCTCAAAGGTGACGTTCTTCGGCATAAGACTTAGGACATTCTCACGAGGGGTGACATATTCTGCATGGGATCCTAAACAACTGCCGAAAACATGATCGCCAACCTTAAATCTATACACGTTTTTGCCGACCGCTTCAATCGTTCCCGCAACGTCTATGCCCAGTATGTGATTTTTAGGTTTTGTAAGACCATTCTCTAACCTTGTAGGCAAATAGCCCTTTCGGAACAGATAGTCATATGCATTGACCGAAGCGTTATGCACTCTTATCAACACCCTATCGTCATCCTTGATGGATGGCTGTTCGACATCCTTTATCTCTAGGACTTCAGGGGGACCATATGAACTGTAAATAGCTGCTCTCATCTTTCTAACCTCCTTGATTCTTTATGGATTGGTAAATAGATTTCGTTAATCTTGAGTGAACCTTTGCACCTTTCAATAAAATAATTGGAACTTCCTTCATTCTGCAGTAGAGAAAGGGGATATGCCGATTTAGTCTGGGGGTTGTGGACAATGAGAAATTCCTTGTATCTATATACGAATTATTACGTTTTTAGAACTCAAAAAGTAATAATTTTATTGAAGAGGCTTTAGCAACATCTTCAATGAACAATAGAGCGATTTAATAAATGTCCATTAATAGGGTAGATGTATTTCTTTTAAAATCCGCATCTATTTATGAAAATTTTCTCCGGAATTAAGCAAACTATTATTATTTTTTCTCATGATAAATATATTGGGAAGTAAAATAACATCTGATTATACTTACTTATGTAAAATAACTTAATAACTTATCAAAAGAATTAATCTCGGCATATGGTTTTATTTCGGTATCATTCTTAATCATATGAGGATTGAACCATATTCCCTTCATATATGCATTTTGACAACCACCCATATCCTTTTCTATGTCATCTCCAACGAATAATGCCGCTTCCGGTTGCACATTAAGCTTATTTAATGCTAATTCAAAAATGCGTTTGTCAGGTTTACTAAATCCCACTTTTTCAGAAATAATGATTATATCAAAACAACTATTTAAATTAGTGTTAATTATTTTAGCTTTTTGTCTCTGAGTTGAGCCGTTTGTTATTATTGCAACTTTTACATGCCTCTTTATAGTATTTACGATATTTATAGTATTTTGGTTTATAGAAAAACAATGAGGAAAATTATTATTCCAAAAATCTTGAATGTCATTGCGTGGCAATCTATATTTTGGTGGAAACTCATCAAAATATGATTCCAAAACTTTAATTTTATGATTATTGCCATAACCTCTTTTGTCATATTCCTTGAATTTTTGCAGCATTTCGGTTTTTGCTGAATGTTTAACATCCTCATAACACTCTTCTAAAATCATTAAAAACATTTTATCTACTGCCTTATCCCTAATAAGTAAGGTATCATCTAAATCAAATAGCATTGCTTGATAACCACTCAAATAACTTCACATCCTTTCTCATATAATAAATAATCCCTAGTACTCACCTACAAAATAATATGCAACAATTAATGCGTTTCGGGGTTTAGGCAAACAAAAATGACCTTCTCTGACGATTTCCTGTTCTTCAACTAACCACACGTTAATTAAATATTACTCACATACTTTATTAAATTCATAAGTCAAAATCGCACCAATTATTTATCAACAATTATTATTTTTTTAGACTTAAATTTAGTTAAGAATTGATACATTACTGAAATTATAAATGCAACGAAACAAGGATAAGCAATTATCACCACTGGATTCACATGTTCAACTAAGCTAAATTCTCCCCATTCAAGCCATAATCGCCATCCCATTCCTAGAGAACTTAAAAGCAAGCTTGTTGTAAATACAAGATATAATCGTTCTTTAAATAAACCAACGAATATATTTGCAATAAGAAAATAAAAGGCTAAGTAAATGATTGTTAGATACAAACTAAATCCTTTTAAACCCGGTATTACAAAAGTAAATGTGATACCAGTATTAAAGACAATTGCTATCATACTTAATATCAAAAACATTAATCGTTTCCTTTGTACTTGATCGTAAAAATTTTCCTCTGACTTTTTCATTGAGTTCACTTCCTTACAAAATATTATTAACACAAGACTTTATCAGTTTGTTATTCAACTAACGGCCCGTTAGTCTAAGTGAAAACCTTCACAATCTTGCCTAAAACCATCAGAATCAATTAAATACTATTCATCTTTAAAGTAGTCATAATCGATTGCTTTAACTATAAAAGTTTGGCTACTATTAACACCCACATTATGCGCAATCATTAATTTAGATAGTTCGATGCCGTCTATCAAAACGATTTTCTTAGATTCCAATCTTTCTGCATATTTCTTTGCATTTTCAGTGAAATGTGACGTGGTAATAAAGACACCTTTTCTTGCTCCTTTCCCATCCAAAGCCCCTGAAAAGCTCTGAACTACATCACGACCGACGGAATTATTGATAGCATACCGTTTTGCTTGGACATAAATATTATCTAAGCCTAATTTGTCTTCTTTTATAACCCCGTCCAAACCTTCATCATTAGATCTTTGAGTGACTTCTCCATCTCCATATCCCATTACTGTTAATAGTTCTACAACAATGTCTTCGAATTTCATCCAATGAACAGTTCTTAGATGCTTAAGTAAAGTATCTGCCAATTCATTTCTTAATTCATTCAACTTTTCTTTTACCACAGTCAATGGATCTACTACTCTTTCTAATTCACTAATTTCATCTTCAATTTCACCTTTACTTTCACTAAGTAATTCCAAGCCTTCGTTAGTGATTTGATATGATAGTTTATTAACTTCTTCAATATAATTTTCCTTTTTTAAGCTATATCTCACACTCCGTAATCTAGTTAGAAATATGGTGTCACTACTATTTTCATACTTCATTAATCTTTGATCTTCAGTTAATTTAAAGTATTCTACTAGCCTTTCAGTAACTTCACTAGCAGAGTACGTCCTACCGTCTTTTATAACTTCTAAGTAAGGTATTAACATATATTTTGTTGAAGGAATGGTCTCTTTGACTCCGTGACTGAAATCCTTGATGACTCTCTCCACTCTGTAGTTATCAATTATCTTTTGTTCTTCTATAGTATTAGTTGGCAGTCCTTCAGAACTAAGAATGGTTTTTATTTCCATCACTGAAAAACCTTCCTCATTCAATCTCTTAAGAAACTTCATAATTCTTAATGATTCCATATTGTACATAACCTTATTTAACTTTGTTTCTGTTGGTAAGAATTCTTTGAAGTTTTTCACCCATCTTCTGCCGTTGGATTCTGACCAACCAACTAACTCTGACATTTTTGTCTTTGTTAATAAATCATTTCTCCTCATTTTTATCACCCCTGAAATAAATTTAGAAAATTCTTATATCTTTAATTCATTTCATATTACCATGTTTAGCCATATTAAAATCACATGTATTCCAATTCTTTGACAATTACTTAGTACAAAAAAAGTTCAAGCCATTTGGGGCTTGAACTTTTTAAACATGTATTTACTAATAAACTCTTACTATTTTACTTTTTCAATTCCAATAGGCTACTGAGGTAAGAACGCAAAGTCTCGAATTAACCAATAGTTGAGATTCATTTTTTCTCTAACTTTTTGAGCGTTAAAACATTTTACTTTTCCGGTCTCATAAACATTCTTTTCCAAAGTTATCAAGCAATGCACGCACTTCATCTGTTGATTTCGTGTTCATCAATTGATTTCTTAATTCACCCGCTCCACGGAATCCTTTGACATAAATTTTGAAAAAGCGATGTAGCCCTGTGATCGAACGTGGCAGAGCTTCCGCATATTGATCTTGAAGATCAAGTTGCAGTCTTAAAAGATCAAGGTATTCTTTACTGCTATGCTCTTTTGGCTCTTTTTCAAAAGCAAAAGGATTTTTAAAAATACCTCGCCCGATCATAACGCCATCTATACCATATTGTTCTACAAGCTGCAGCCCAGTTTGACGGTCAGGAATGTCTCCATTGATGGTTAGTAGCGTATTTGGTGCGATACGGTCACGTAATTTTTTGATTTCAGGAATCAGCTCCCAATGTGCATCTACTTGGCTCATTTCCTTTGTTGTACGTAAATGAATAGAAAGGTTCGCAATATCCTGTTTTAAAATATGCGTTAGCCACTCTTCCCACTCATTTACTTCTTTGTAACCAAGTCGTGTTTTCACGCTGACAGGCAATCCGCCCGCTTTTGCTGCTTGAATAAGTTCCGCCGCAACGTCTGGACGCAGGATAAGGCCACTGCCCTTCCCTCTCGATACCACATTCGGTACAGGGCAGCCCATATTAATATCGATTCCTTTAAATCCAAGCTCTGCCATGCCAATACTCATTTGACGGAAATTTTCGGGATTATCTCCCCAAATATGTGCCACCATTGGCTGTTCATCTTCTGTAAAAATCAAACGGCCACGCACACTTTTCATGCCCTCTGGATGACAATAGCTATCCGAGTTTGTAAACTCTGTGAAAAACACATCCGGTCGACCCGCTTCACTTACTACGTGACGAAAAACAACATCTGTTACATCTTCCATTGGTGCAAGTACGAAAAATGGTCGTGGTAAATCACGCCAAAAATTATCTATCATTTTCAAACTCAAATCCTTTCATGATGGATACAACTTCAAACTCTCATCTATAAATCCAAATGTCCCGCTTCTTTTTAACCTAAAGGAAGTCCTCGAATCAATTATAGATTCCGGACTTCCTTTTCTATTATTTCCTTAATTCCAACCAAGCTACCGCTTCACAATGCGTAGTCTGTGGGAACATATCGACAGGTTGAACTTCTTTCGTTTCATATCCACCATCTTCTAATATGCGTAAGTCCCTTGCAAGTGTTGCTGGGTTACATGATACATAGACAATGCGATTTGGTTTTTGTTCTAAAATCGTTTGAAGCAAAGCTTCGTCACACCCTTTACGTGGTGGATCGACTACTAGTACGTCAGCTGTTTTGCCTTCTTTGTACCATTTTGGAATGACGACTTCTGCTGGGCCTGCTTCGAAGTAGGTGTTGTGTAGTCCGTTTATTTCTGCGTTTCGTTTCGCGTCTTCAATGGCTTGTGGCACAATTTCTACTCCTAATACTTGCTTCGCTTGTTTCGCTAAGAACAGAGAAATGGTTCCAATTCCACAGTAGGCGTCAATGACAGTTTCGGTACCCGTTAGCTGTGCATAGTCTAATGCTTGTTGGTATAACACTTCTGTTTGTTCTGGGTTCACTTGATAGAATGAACGCGCAGAAATTTCAAATCGCACATCTCCGATTAAATCCTCAATGGCATCTTTACCCCAGAGTGTAATGGTTTTTTCGCCAAATATCACATTGGTTTTTTCTTCGTTTACGTTTTGTATAATCGAAGTGACTTGTGGCAGGATTCGTTTGATTGCTGCAACCGCTTCAACTTGTTGAGGGAATTTCTTTTTCTTCGTGATCAGTACGACCATGATTTCTCCAGTTGCTCGTCCTTTACGAATGACGACGTGACGTAACATGCCTTGGTTCGTTTTTTCGTTATATGGAGCAATGCCAAGTCGGCCTAATTCTTTTTTCATTTCACGAAGGATTTCGTCGGCTTCTTCCGTTTGAATGATACAAACATCGGTGTCTGCAATCTCATGTGAACGGGTTTGATAAAAGCCTGCAACTACTCTCCCATCTTGAATGCCAAATGGAATTTGAGATTTGTTGCGGTAACGCCAAGGGTTGTCCATTCCTTTTACAGGAAGTACAGGTACATGCGGCAACTTCGCGAGACGCTCCATTGCATTTTTCACCATTTGTTGTTTCCACATTAGTTGTCCTTCGTAAGATAAATGTTGGACTTGGCATCCGCCACATTCATCAAAGACGTGACAAGGTGGTGCCACGCGGTGTTCAGATGGGGTAATGATTTCGATTAATTTAGCAAAACCATATGATTTCAACGTTTTTAAGACGTGTACTTCTGCTGTTTCACCAGGCAATGCGCCCACAATAAATAACGGATAGCCGTCTATTTTTGCGACACCTGCTCCGTCATGCGTTAAGTCTTCTATAGAAACCGTGATGCGGTCGTTTTTTTGTACGGGTAAAGACATATAACTTCCTCCATTTCAATTGCTTTAATTGTATCATGAGACCGTGAAATAGGGAGAACAAGATAGCATGTTTCAATGAATCGTTGAATTAATAAAGGAATTTATTGAATGGTGTAGAAACATAATAGTACGGGTATTTGAGCAAAAGGAGAGATAACAGTGAATCTAGTAAAACCAAAAATTCATCCATTCTTAATGTTTGAAGGATCTGCTGAAGAAGCGATGACAATGTATACTTCTCTATTTGAGGATTCGGAAATTATTAGTATGCTGCATTATGGTCCAGATGAGTCTGGTGTAGAGGGTTCAGTTTTACACGCAACGTTTTCCGTTAAAGGACAAGAGTTTATGGCTAGTGATAGCAATGTGAAACATGATTTCACCTTCACGCCTTCCATTTCGATGTTTGTCACGTGCGATTCTGAAGAAGAAATTGATGTGGCTTACGCAAAATTATCTCAAGGTGGAGAAATTTTGATGCCTCTCGCCGCATATTCTTTTAGTGCGAAGTTCGGATGGGTGAACGACAAGTTCGGTGTTTCTTGGCAACTAAGTCTTCCGCTTGAATTTTAACAATAAGCCTCTGAAGAGTTACTACCATTTCAAGAAAGTTGGGTTAGAATGGAAGCCATACTAACAAGTATCTTCACCATTTTTATAACGATTACGACTGTCTATCATCTTATTAAGTTGTTCACCTTAGCCTATAAAAAGAAGCAGATTACGTATTCTAGGTTACTGCTTTATGTAACATCTTCAATCGCCGTAGGTTTTGTTGTAGCTTCCATTCTGCCTTTGGTTATTATTACAATTTTTGAAGTGCTAATATAGTTTTCATATTGAAAGGGACTTCTAGTTGAAGTCCCTTTCTCTTTACTGATTTATTCCAATGCGCTCTTAACGGCTTCAAGAGCATGAATGACGGTTGTATCAAATAATGGAACTACTGAATCCTCTGGTTTCACTAATAATCCAATCTCTGTGCAACCAAGGATGATCCCTTCCGCTCCATCATTAACCAAACGCTTGATAATCTTTTTGTACTTCTCCCTTGATGATGGCAAAATTTCTCCTAAACACAATTCTTCAAAAATGATTTTATTTATGACTTGTCTATCCTCACTATTTGGCACCAATACCTTAATCCCATTAGACTCTATGCGAGATTTGTAGAAGTCTTGCTCCATCGTATAGGTAGTGCCGAGTAATCCAATCGTGCGTATGTCCGACTTTAGAATTTCATTTGCTGTTGCATCCGCAATATGTAAAATAGGAATGCTAATTTTTTCGTCTACATACTCAATCACTTTATGCATGGTATTGGTACAAATGATAATGAAATCTGCTCCCGCTTTCTCCAAAGACAGTGCCGCATCCCCTAATAATTGTCCAGCTTTATCCCACTCACCTGCTGCTTGGTAACGCTGAGTTTCTGCGAAGTCTACACTATATAAAATGCACTTGGCCGAATGTAATCCACCTAATTGCTTTTTCACTTCTTGGTTGATTAGCTGGTAATACTTAGCTGACGATTCCCAGCTCATGCCGCCTATTAGACCAATTGTTTTCATATGAAATCCCCTCCTTGTTTGAATAAAATCACTGGCTCATGTAAAACTCATATCTTACTAAACAAACAATATTGATGCTAAATACACAACAATGGTGACTGTGATACTACTGAATACGGTCGTTAATAACACGGTTTGAGCTGCTATGTCTGGATAAACATCATATTCTAAGGCGAGAGTTGCACTGTTTCTTGAAGTTGGAAATGAACTGCCGATGAATAACGACTGCGCGACTATGCCCTCTATTCCGAAAATGTAAATCAGCAGAAGTGCAATGCTTGGGCCAATTATTAATCTGCCGATCGTGCTAACCACTATCATCTTGTTAAAGAGCGTTCTAAATTGAATTTTCGCCAATTGTGCACCTAATAAAATCAGGGCTATGGCGATGAATGCATTGGCCAGTTGGTTGATTGGAATCCAAATGAACTCTGGCATCGTGATATGAAACGCATTGAATAGCGCACCGAGTATCATGGCATGAATGATTGGTAGTAACAATAGTGCTCTCAATATATCAAGTCCAGACTTGGTTGCAGAGATTAAGTTGTATAAACCATATGTATAGGTGAGAATATTTTGAAAGACCACCATAATAATTTGAATAGATATGCCAAGTGGGTTAGCTTGAAATATTAACTGGCTTACCGGAATTCCATAGTTCCCTGAATTCATCAACACGACACTATTATTAAATATCCCTGATTCCCCTTTATCCAGTTTAAGAATTTTACTTACAACTGCGCCAACAATCATTAGACAGACACTAAAAACTACTAAATAACCGATGATTTGCAGAAGGACTTGAATGTCGATATCGGTTTCATAAATATTCATAAATACTGCGGCTGGCATAAAACAATACGTAATAAGATTTGAGAGCGCCTTTAAATCAAAATTGAATTTCCTTTGTAGGCTTGCGCCAATGATTAAAAGAATCAGTATGGGCAAAATCACATTTAAAAAGATAATACCTAAAAATGGCATGATCATTACTCCATTCAGTTGTATACCTGTATTTATGACTACTATGCAATTAGAAGACGATTGCTGCTCTCAAATTACTACTGCCGTTTTCTAAATATGCTTTCAAACAGGTTAACATATAAACCCAGCCCTCTTTATTCCCTAACAAATTATTGATCAAATCTTCATCAGATTCGTTCCACCCTTTTTCGTTTACTTCAATAACTGTCGTCGTATGATTCAACTCATTCAACGTAATCGTAACTACATGTTCGTCCCCTGGTGCACCCCATTTGAATACGATTTTCTTATTGTCTTGGATTTCTACTACTGTTAATTCCACTTCCGCATTGTATTCTTCATATCTCCATGTAATCGTCTTGTCTTGTTCCAGTCTTCCAGAACCCGATGAAAACCAATAATTGGCCATTTGCGTAGGATCTACAAGTGCTTCAAATACCTCGTTAACCGGCTTTGCTATTTTTAATTTCGTATTTACTTGAATTTCCATACTATTTAACTCTCCTTTAATGACATTAGTTTTCCTTATGTACTATAAATTCACCTTAAATCAGCTAACACCTTTTTTAAATTTTATCTAATGAAAAAAAGGACCAGCTAGTCGGTCCTAAGCATTTCAGTATTTAATCACTTCTCCTTAAATAAAAACTCAATCGGCCTCTATAAGTAGCACGATTAGACGACTGTTTTTTATGGTATTTATTAACTTCCAGCCTTTCAAATTAGCTATGACAGTACCTACTATAATATCAACTCCAGAACCAATCACTATTGCTATTTGCTATTTTATTTTTCATTTCAAAGCTACAGCAATCGGTAGCGACCGCTACGTCGCGGAGCCGCCCATGCCACAAATGCATCAAGCTATCGAATGGGCAGGCTTCAGTACAGCCATTCTCATAAGCCCGATTAGGGAAATGAAACAGCTCATTCAGCAATAATTTATAAAAAAACAACCAAGCAGCTGGTAATCGTACGCCAGGATTTCCGAGTAAGTCGATTTAGAAATATCGGTTAATCCATCTGCAAAAGCACAAAATAGCCAAAGACCAGCTGCTTTTTTAGCTTTTGATTGAGAAAAAATTAAAAGACACTATTTACTGTTTTTGGCATGCAGAAAGTCAGTTTAATAACGATGTTCATTCTACTTTTTTCCTCCGGTGAATTTGGCCCCCAAAATCAGCATTACTTTTTATTAACGCTATCTGCTTTTTGTATTCATTTATTATTTTGAGGCTTTATATTTCTTCGGCAGATTAAAACCATGCTCTGCCATGACTTCACGGAGACGATCCGGATAATCGGTGATGATACCGTCTACACCGTCATGCACGAGTTTATTCATTGTTGCTTTATCGTTTACTGTCCATGGGATGACTTTCATACCTGACTGATGTGCATCATCTACCATCTTTGCTGTTACATAAGGTTCGTAGTTCTCATCTGTAATCTTGCCGTTTTGGGGAAATCCGTGTACCGGTGAGATTGCATCAGCTCCGAATGAACGAGCAGCTGCAACAAGGTCTCCTCCGAAGTCATCTATATCGATGCCTCCAAGCCAAGGTGACGCTCCCGGCTGTCCTGGCTGCAGGAATTGAGGACCGTTTGTAAGTGCCACGACCGGAAGGCTTGGCTCGACTTCACGCATCATCATTAGAGAACCCCAGTCAAAGCTTTGAATCGAAACCCGGTCGAGCATTCCCGCCTCTCGAACCTCACGGGCTACAATATGGACAAAATCTTCACGTGGAGCCGTCTCATGTGGAGCACCTGCTTCAACTTTTGTTTCGATGTTCATCCATACCTTTTTCGCATCATACTGTTTTACCAGATCAAAGACGTCAGTCAGCAAAAGCATTTTTGCTCTGGGACTCGTCACCTGTCCAGAGTATTGCAACTTACTCAACGAACCGCAGTCCATCGTGCGGATCTGCTCAAGGGTTAGGTCCTTTATGTATTTCCCTACATAAGGATACTCCGGGTC
Source organism: Paenisporosarcina sp. (assembly GCF_049671445.1). GTDB lineage: Bacteria > Bacillota > Bacilli > Bacillales_A > Planococcaceae > Paenisporosarcina. The sequence continues at coordinate 12,784 of NZ_JBATUX010000074.1, forward strand.
ATTTTCAAATGTAGGGGCAGTATCCTTACAGACTGCATTTGATATCTTTCGGTCATGGGTAACCACCGCTTTATCGTCCTCAGTGATTTGTACATCCAGCTCTAGTGTACTCACACCAAGTTCCAGCGCATGTGAAAACGATGCAATAGAAGATTCAACCGTGAGTCCCATGCCCCCACGGTGTGCTTGTAAGTCGAACCCTTTTGGACCAAAAGACTTTTCGGCTGCAGTTGCCTCCTGCCCTGAAACTATAAGTGAACTCATCGTGAGTACAGCTATAGTTGCAGATATTACTTTTTTTCTGATCATTCTCTCATCCCCAAACTCTTAAATTGGTTTTACAAGAAAAGTATACAGAGCCAATGTAAAGGAACATGAGTAGATTCAATAAAAAAATGTAAATAAAAATAGGGAGAAGGTCTCCCCTAAAAAGAATAATACTTATAGCACCTGTAAAACAAAATTAAGCCTGTCCTATCCACTAGTATTAAGGTTATATGAAATGATGGTTTTATGGAATTACAGATTGATGGAACAAATGAACGGCTGTAAGAAGGGGCGGTCCGCTGTAAGAAGTTTATTGTCCTCCTTAAGTGATAAAGGCCTTTTGTTGGATGGTTCCCGTTGTTTGACGTTGGCCTTATTCATTCTTTAATCATTTCTATCACTTCGTTATTCCTAACAAAAAGAAATCTATCTTCCTGGGGATAGATATAATTAATGTTTTCACCCACTAAAAACCCATCTCTCCCGCTAACTTCGCTTTGACCTGTCTAGCCCTTCATACTTTGTAAACAAATATTCATACAAACACTATAATCCTTTTACTTTATCTTAATAACTATTTAGTAAGATTAAGTGGACTTTATTCAAGAGGGGGGCATCAATAAAGATATACAATACACTCACCTAAGAATAGCGGTACGAAAAATTCCGCTTATTACTCTAGCAGCAAAAATGATACTGTTTTACCTCAATGGTTGAACAGATGAAACATTAGACGACTAGGAGGATGAATGATGAAAAAATTGTTTCTCACACTCGCGGCAGCCTTAGCGATAGGTTCAGTTACAACGACGTATGCAAACCCGGATGTTCTTCAAACAAAAAATGATGGAGAACAGCTTGTCGACAAATTCAAACAACTGTCTCGTAATACAGAATGGGCAGAGAAAGATAAGGTGGATCTACAGTTTAACACCTATCACCCTCAAGGAATGACGAAGATTGGTGACTTATACTATATGTCTTCAGTAGAGATCATTGAAAAACCTGTTAAATTCGAACGTCCTCGTGATGGATATGACCGTACACCTGGAAAAGGAATCGGTCACCTCTTCGTTTACAATGGGCAGGGAAAACTGTTACAAGATATTAAACTAGGTGAAGGAGATATGTATCATCCCGGTAGTATTGCTTTTGATGGGGAATCGATTTGGGTATCGGTTGCTGAATACCGCCCCAACAGTGAATCCATAATCTATAAAGTGGATCCGAAAACCTTGAAACCACAGGAAATGTTTAGAACGAATGACCATATCGGCGGGATCTTACGTGACGGTGAAAAAGGAAAAATAAAGGCGGTAAGCTGGGGTTCACGAACATTTTACGAGTTTGATCAAAAAGGAAAAGTACTGAGCAAGACAAGAAACCCCAGTCATTTTATCGATTATCAGGACTGTGAAAGTGCAGGAAATGATAATATGATTTGCAGCGGTATTACAGAACTGCCACAGCAAGGTAGTAATGTAGCTAAATATGAACTAGGCGGCCTTGCATTACTAGATATGAAATCGATGGATACTAAACATGAACTGCCGATTTCTTTATTTTCACCTCAAGGGCATACTATTACACGTAACCCTGTATACCTAGAAAATACGGATCATGGAATAAAATTATATGCTGTACCTGATGATGACTACTCCTCTATGCTCGTCTATGAAACAAGATTCAACACTAAATAAATTACAACGTAAAAAACACTTTGATAGCATCAAAGTGTCAGATTGTCGACAAAATACCTTCTTAGTTGGTTCTCGGAAGCTATTTTGTTAATTTATGGTTTATTTACTGATAAATAGACCTCTCCTTGGCATAATTTATGCCAGTTTGGAGTTACCCACTTTCAGGTGGCTATCTTTTTAAGATTCATGGCAGCAAAAGTAAGAATCGCCTTGCATCTGCAAATACTCGTTCAATCGTTTCTTTGCGCCGTGCATATATTAATTTATTTACCTCTGTATGAGCTCGAATTGATTTTTGGGGTCATGATTCCCATCACGACTGGGATTGGTGGAGAAAACAATTTCGCTACTATATAAGTGAGTGGATGTAAGTCTAATCCAGTTAGGTCATACGAAAAGGTCTTTCAAGCGTTAATCGCCTGTGAGACCTTTTTTGGTACCCCATTACCTGCGAATGGCTTGCTGCGCTTTATGTTTATCTACTTCTTTCACATAGATATCGTATTGAGTAAAATCATTGTTACTAAAATACTGATTCATATTTGCGCTCCTTATGCTGACCGTTTCATACGAAACTCCATCCCCACTTAACTTTCCTACCACTTTATAATAATTGTCATTTCCAAAGGCAGTATAGACTAAACACTTATGTTTTGAGAACAACATTCTAAACAAACCCATCCATAACAACTCCTTTTATTCGATTACTTTCATGTCAATTAATTTGGATACGTCTCTAAGGAAAGTAAAGTTTCATCAATTGATAAATAATGGAAATAATGAACTATTTTCAATGCTGAATTTCATCTTGTTATTATTTTCGCCCACTTAACCTCTATTTGCGTTCATTTAAACGGTCTTTCCGCCCAATTATGCTTACATTCCGCCCATTCATTGACTATTTCCGACCACTTAATACCACTTTCCGACCATTCGCCTATTTCACTCTCGAAATGACTCTATTCGTCCTCTCTATTTAGCTTATTTCTGTCCATTTGGTATGATGAAATGAGTCTACACGAATTCATTCTTAAAAAGAGGAGTTTTTATAATGAAAGCACTTATATATAACACATTTGGCGGACCGGAAGTTTTAGAATACCGTGACATGCCGGACCCTGTAATCGGACCGACCGAAGTATTAATTCGAATGAAAGCAATCGGCTTGAACTTTGCCGACGTCTATAGAAGGAAAGGAAATTATCATTTAGAAGGGAATCCTCCCTATATATTAGGCTATGAAGGCGCAGGCATTGTAGAACAAGTTGGCGCAGGTATAGAAGGTATTCAAATAGGAGATCGCCTTGCTTTTGCGGATGTCCCTTTTGCCAATGCTGAGTTAGTGGCTGTTCCAATGGACAAAGCCATCCCCCTACCGGAAACCATCTCGTTTGAAGAAGCTTCATCTGTTTTGTTGCAAGGATTGACGGCACATTATTTAACGAAGGACAGTTACACGGTAAAAAACAGCGATGTGGTTCTTGTTCATGCAGCAGCTGGTGGTGTAGGACAACTTCTTATTCAAATTACGAAGTTACTTGGCGGTAAGGTAATTGGCTTAACCTCTACTAAGGAAAAAGCTGTGGCAGCGCAAGAAGCTGGTGCGGATCGAGTTTTCCTCTACTCAGATGACTGGACTTCTGAAGTACTTGATGAGACGAATGGTAAAGGTGTGGATGTTGTCTACGAATCAGTTGGTTCTACATTGATGGATAGTTTTGCAGCAACACGCATCGGAGGTACCGTTGTGTTTTATGGAATGGCTGGCGGCGACCCAGTTTCGATTGACCCTCGAATGTTGATGGATACATCTAAAACTCTGACAGGCGGCGACCTTTGGAATGTCCTCACTTCCCTTGAACAGCGTGTGACTCGATCTAGTGAATTGTTCGGCTGGATGGCAGAAGGAAAAGTACGCGTATCTATGCCGACTACTTTTGCATTGCATGATGGACAAGAAGCTCATCGATACTTAGAAAGTCGTAAAAGTACGGGCAAAATTTTATTGATTCCATCAACTGGAAAGACGATATGATTGCCTTTCAAAAGGACGGGCTAACCGTATTTCAAAGCGCTCTATGGAAGACCACCAGTTCAGTCATTGAAACGAATGATTTGATCTTAGTTGTCGATCCTACCTGGCTACCCCTTGAAGTTAAGGAAATTCAAGAACACGTGGCACACATACGAAAAGGTAAAGATGTGTATTTATTATTTACACATGGCGATTTTGACCATATTATCGGCTACCACGCATTCCCGGATGCGAAAGTAATCGGCAGCAAAGGCATGCATGAGCATCCTAGAAAACAATACAAACTGGATTTAATCCAGTCTTTTGACAATGAATACTATGTAGAACGGCCGTATGATATTGAGTTTCCCACGATTGATATTGTGATTGAAAACGACGGGCAGCAGTTAGTAGTAGGCGATACCAAATTCACCTTTTACTTATCACCTGGACATACACATGATGGGCTGTTTACCATCATTGAGCCTTTAGGTATTTGGATTACAGGTGATTATCTGTCAGACTTTGAACTTCCCTATTTATTTGATAGCGCGAAAGCTTATCTTGAAACATTGCAAAAAGCGCGGATGATATTGGATTCACATTCTGTAGAGATACTCGTTCCTGGACATGGACAAGTTACCGAGAGTAAGGCAGAAATGACACGAAGAGTCGAACTAGCACAAGATTATCTTGAACGGTTAATAGATGCGGTGACTCGAAAAGATGAAGAACCAATTCTTAGATTGGAAAAAGAAATGTCGTTTCCCTCGAACTTCACAAAAGGATGCCATGAGGAAAACGTTTCTATTATTAAAAAAGAATATTGTTAGGACCATCTCAGACGCTTGGATTATCAAGCGTTTTTTCAGTTTCTCCAATAATTTATTCCACCGTTCGATCCCCCTTTCCCCATCCCTTTTATTACTATTTTAGAATTTCAATAGTAGTAGGAAAAAAGCTTTTATTTATAGCTCAAATTCAAAAATAAAGTGCCCATTTTTAAATGTCTAGAATCTTTGTTATTGTTTGGAATTAAAGTTTATGAATTCAGAAATATTGATTGCATAAATTAGTAGATTCCTGTTTAATGGAAAATGTAGGTATTTTTTCAATATACTAAATGGAGGGTATTTTAAATGAAAAGAAAGTTTGTTAGATTTATGGTTGTTTTATTAATTTCAGTATTATTCTTCAGTCAGCTTCCATTGAAGGAAATTAAGGCAAATGAAGCAAACGTACCTAAAGAGGAAGAAACATTAATCCTCTCAACTCCAGTAGAAGATGTTTTTGAGTCTTCAGAACAAACTCATTGGTATAAAATTGATCCTACAAAAAGTGAAATTGAAGATTTCACTCATTTACGTATGAAGCTTCAATCCGAAAAAGAGTTAATAATAACAATTTTCTCTAGTTTAGAAAATGCGATAGACAATCGCGCATTTGAAAGATATATGGGATATTCATATACAAATGCACCTGCAATCATTGATTTTCCGATTGCATGGGTTGGACCTTATTATATAAAGATTGAATCTTATGTGGACGAATATAGTGAAGGTGAAATAGAGGATACGGTTACTCCTTACACAATAAGCTATGATGGCATCACACTACCTCCATCTAATCTAGTCATGGCGGAAGAGTGTCCTGCAGAACTAAGTACAAAACAACGAGAAAACGGTAAAAGTATTTTAAAAGATTTAAGAACTATTCGTGAAGATGTACTAGCAAAAACAGAAAAAGGCAAAGATCTTTCAGCAATGTACTATAAAATTGCTCCATTCGTCAGTTCAAAAATGGTATTCAACAAAACGTTAAGAGATAACGTTTATAATGATTTAATGCAATTGAAGGGTTTATTTACGAACGTTGCAACAAATGGCAGTTCAAGTACTTACAAAATTACACAAGAAGATCAGAAATCAATCAATAATTTGTATGCAACTGCTCTAGAGTCAGTTCCAAATTTCTTAAAAGATGAAATCGAAAAAACTGGTAAGAGTATAGATATATCAAATCTAACAAATAAAACTGTCTCTTCTATATTAACTAAGGGCGGATTTACCAAAACAAATGTAAGCAGCAATGAAAACCGTTTACTTGTTAAAATGAAAAATGGTGCAAAACTAAGCAACCTTCAAGCGAAAACAGAAGCAATTGGCATTCAGTCTATTGCCCCTCTAGGAATGAAGGGCTCTGTCTTCCCGAATATGTTTGTGATGGAAGTCGAAGACAACTCGTCTAGTTTAAATGTATCATCTAATTCTTTAAAAGCAGCATCAGTGAAAATTTCTAACCTTCCTGAAGTAGAATTCGTTGAACCTGTTCAGCAATACCATGCGTTATCAGCTGATTCACAATATCCTTATCAATGGTCATTAAAGAATGATGGAAGTGGTCATGGTATAGCTGATGCTGATATTCAATTTGAAAAACTTCAAGAATTGCTAAAAGGAAATCCCTTAAATGAAACGATCATTGCAGTGGTAGATACTGGGGTTGATTATACACTTGCAGATTTAAGTGGGAGTGTACTCGCAGATGATGGTTATAACTTTATAAATAATAGCTCAAATGCAATGGATGATAACGGTCATGGTACTCATGTTTCAGGTATCATTGCAGCTGAAGGAAATAACCAGTTTTCAATGTCTGGTATCAATTCACATGCTAAAATTTTACCTGTTAAAGTGCTAGATGAAAGTGGTGGTGGTGACACGGAGCAAATTGCATACGGCATCAAATATGCGGTAGACAAAGGAGCTAACGTCATTAATCTTAGTCTAGGTGGCTCGTACAGTAGAGTACTCGAATATGCGCTCAAATACGCAAATGATCGTGGCGTAACTATTGTAGCAGCGACTGGAAATGATGGATCCCCTGGAATCGCTTATCCTGCATCTTCAAAGTATGCAATTTCAGTAGGAGCAACAAATCGTCTTGACATTGTTTCGGATTATTCCAATTATGGAAAAGGAATAGACCTTGTTGCACCAGGAACAGAGATACCAAGTCTTATGCCAGATGGCAATGTCACATATATGAGTGGAACGTCTATGGCGACACCACATGTGGCGGCAGTTGCAGGCATTCTTCTCGCGCGAAATCCAGACTTATTGCCAAGTGAAGTAGAAAAAATCTTAACGAAAACTGCACATGATGTCATATTTGATGAACAAGATAATCCAGGTAATGGAGAGTATCCATATCCTGGTGAATATCCGGAATATCCAGAATATCCGGGAGAAAATCCTTACCCCGTTGAACAGCCTGTACCAGGATATGATAATGTTTCAGGCTGGGGAAGACTTGATGCTTACAGTGCAGTAAGTTCTCTTGATAAAAAAGAAGCTACAGTGGAGCGTATTTTTGGTTCTAGTCGTTATGAAACAGCTGTAAATGTTTCAATAAAAGGCTGGGTACAATCAGACGTTGCGGTCATAGCAACAGGAAGAAATTATCCAGATGCATTAAGTGCCACACCACTGGCTTATAAAAATAAAGCTCCTCTTTTATTAACAGATACAAACGCACTTCCGGCCTCTGTGAAAGCTGAGCTTAAACGACTAAAAGTTAAAAAAGTAATATTAATTGGTGGAGTATCCGCTATCACTGCTAATGTTGAAAAAGATATAAATGCTTTAGGAATTACGAATATTTCTAGAATTAAAGGTTCAGATCGCTATGAAACATCTGTCAATATTGCTAAACAACTTGGTAGTGCAAATCGAGCAGTAGTTGTTACAGGCGAAAGTTTTGTAGATGCTCTTTCAATTGCACCTATCGCCGCTTCACTTAACATGCCAATTCTTTTAACGAAGAAAAATGCAATTCCTACTTCTGTTAACCAGTTTGTTCTATCTAGCAACTTTAGTCAGACTTTTGTTATTGGCGGATCGTCTGTTGTTCCAGATAAAGTTGCTATTGGTTTCCCAAATCATATGCGAATCAACGGGGTAACTCGTTACGAAACAAATAGTAGCATTATTAATCACTTTGCTAGTGAACTAAATATGTCTAGCGCATTTATTGCAACTGGATCAAATTATCCGGATGCACTGTCTGGTTCTGCTTTAGCAGCTCTTCATGGCAATCCGGTAATATTAACGAATCCTTCAGTTGCCCAGCAAACAACGAAAGATACAATTTCTAAGTATGCTGATTTAGCTGAAAAGTATTATATCATCGGTGGAGAAAGTGCTCTTCCTAACTCTCTAGTTGAATCTTTATTTGAATAACAGGTTTGATTGAAAAATGAACTGGTTTATGGATAGCTGATGTTCGACAATTAGTATGCAGAGCAAAAAAATAAAACACGCTTAGGAGAGATTTTCCTAAGCGTGTTTCTATTATTTCACACATTCGATGGCTGGTATTTTTCCGAGATGATAAAATCATCTTCCATTAGAACATATGGATGTGTTTCCAATAAAATCGTCTTGAGGTAGTCTGGCATTCTCTTACCTTCGTACGCACAAATTAATGGAAATGATAATTCATTTACCGCTTCATCTACTATATTTTCGAAATCTGCAATTATATGCAGCGGCTCTTCCATCGATGCCCATTCCACATGTGCCCAAGAGCGGAAAGAGACTTTGTTTTCCACGTATGGCTGTACCGTTTTATTAAAATATTCAGCAATTGCAGGAGGATGATAACTGCCACTTGACCAATAAAAATCCATGCTATTTACAAAGTGAATGAACTCCATTTGTTCTTTCGTTAAGCGTTTGCTCAGTTCTCTGTCAATGATAGGATAAAGACGGTCATTTTCGATCAGAATAACGTAATCTCCAGAGGCGATTCCATCTTCGATAAACCCCAATACCTGTTTAATGTAATGCTCTACTTCATTATACGAATACAGTACATGAACATTCTTTCTGTCCTCAAGCAACTGACTCATTTTGCTATTCATGTAATCATTCCTTCTCTTCTATATATTTTCATTTCAGCTAGAGTTCTGAATGCAAAATGAGAAATATTTTATATTTTCCACGTTCATTTTCAACCTTTTTATAAGAGAAATTTATGATTCTATTGTATTGCTTATAAGCAAACTTGCTATATTTTTTATAGAACCCTAACTAACCGATTATTGTATCATTATTTTATTACATTTTAATATGATATTGAGTTTAGTGCAATCCCTTTAGAAAATACTGGCTCTTTATAAGGAAATTTGATGTTATATCAAGTACTGAACAGTTAATATGCAACAAAATGGACTCCATTTTAAAGAGTCCATTTTCATCTTATATATCGCGGTTATCTGTAAGCTGTTCTTCGTCCGGTTTCTTCGTCAAGAACCAACCAGCTGCTGCTATCCCTAGTAACACTCCGTAGAAGATGAGTTTCCACTCAGTAGAATGTGCAAATTCATATGAGATCACGCCTACGTCTGGATGCCCCAAAGTCAGGACAGCAAGTTTCACACCCACCCAGCCGACAATCGCAAACGCTGCAATTTCAAGACCCGGCTTCGCATGCAACAATGTCACAAAGTAGTTTGCTGCGAAACGCATGATAACTAAACCAATTAATCCTCCTGCAAAAATGACGAGGAACTTTCCACCATCTAACCCCCCAATTTCAGGAAGGTTAGTATTTGGAAGAGTCATTGCCATCGCGACCGCCGCTAAAATCGAGTCAACTGCAAAAGCGATATCCGCCAATTCCACTTTGAAAACTGTTCCCCAAAATCCCGATTTCTTCTTTTCTTTTACATCAGTTTTTTGAATCTTATTTTTGAAGTAAAGTTTTCGAACGATGTGATTAATCGCAATGAATAACAGATATAAAGCTCCTATTGCTTGTATTTGCCAAACATCGACTAGGAAGGAAATGATGAACAAAGAAGCAAAACGGAAAACGAATGCGCCTGCTAGTCCGTAAAATAATGCCCGTCTTCTCTCTTCTTCTGGGAGGTGCTTTACCATAATCGCAAGTACAAGTGCATTATCTGCTGCCAGTAGTCCTTCAAGACCAATTAGTAAAAGTAAAACCCATCCGTATTCTAATAATATTGATACATCCATATCATTTCATCCTTTCAAATTTCCGATAGTTGTTGGTGACTTTGTTCATTTAACAAGCCTATTATTCTGTTTGTAAAATCGTTATGACATCATGATCCAAGCTTTCTACACCTTCGTTGAAAGCCAGACTAGATTTGAAACGGTACGACATCAGATTGCCTACATATAACGAGTTCGGAATGCGAAATGTAAAAGGGATGTGATTTTCAGTATTCGAGTGAATGTACTTAGTCGTAAAAATCGTAATGGAGTCAACGATTTTCCCCTTAGCCTTTTGATTTTCATCATCAGACATCACTAAATCACAATCAATTCGCTTCAATTGTTGGCCAATAAGTCCGCCTTTGACCACAAAAACACCTTTTACTTGTTCCCCCACAACGTACGTATCCTTCTCAAGAATTAAATCGATTCGTGCAGAACCTACTCCTAATAGCGCCATGTATTTCCTCAGTATCATTGATATCCTCCTGTTTATATTTATAGCTGAGGTGCTCCAATTCATTGGTGCGTTTCTGGTCTGTAAATAGAAAAAAACCTTTACCAGAAACGGCAAAGGTTTAAAAAATAAAAGACCTCTACCAATTGGTAAAGGTCTTGCTAACAACGAAGTCGTTGCCAACAAAGCCGGGAGAATAATAACTCCGTAATGACGACCTTGCTGTAAAAGCTACTCCCCTTTAGGAGTTACGATTCAACTAATTACTACTATAGTATTATATTCTTACCGATTATGTCAAATAGAATAGTACATTGATTGATTCTAATATAACCGGTGTCTTTTTCCAGAGGATTGGTGTCCTCCTCCAAGCGAATGGACTGAAATGGTTCATGAGTGGACGGAAACCCAAGTTAAATGGACCATAACTGGTAGCGAGTGGACGGAAAATCAGGTTGAATGGACGAAAACCCACAGCGAGTGGACAGTACTCACACGACAAGTCAAAAAAGTAGCTCAGTACTCAAAAAAACGCTTGGATAATGAATCTTATCCAAGCGTTTTGATTTATTCTTTTTCTCGCACAGGTCCGTCTTTTGGCGCGAACCAAAATGCTGTGATAATCGAGCCAATTAAAACGATAAATGGTGCGTAAAATATGAAGAAATCATTCATGTGATTGGCCTCCTTTAGGCATGATAATCCTTGTTTCCACGAACGTAGTCTTTATTGAATAAGAACAGTCTCAACAATAGATACAACGAAGGAAGCAATAATCCTAAACCGGCAACAAACGCAACAATCAATGCAATCGCCATCGCTTCGTTGGTGAAGCTATCGTAAATCGTTAAATACGGATACAACAAGTACGGGGCATGTGAAATCCCGTATCCGAAGAATGCTAACGCAAACTGGCCGACTAATAAACCAAACGCTAGACCGTAGTTTTTGCGTTTCCAAATGAGCCATACGGTACCGACAAACAGCAAGAAGGACAGTCCGAATACCCACCATAGATCCAAGATGCGTGCATAGTGTTCAGGATTATGACTTCGTAACTCGAAAATGATGCCTCCTGCTGTAATCATCGTTGGTAAAGACCAGATGAGTGCATATTTTCGAAGTAATTCTGTTGCGGATGAATCTCCCGCTTTATTGGCATACCATGTTAAAAATACGGCCGAGATATACAGCAATGCGGTAATACTCAAGACGACAATACTCCACGTTAAAGGACTCGTAAATAATCCTAGGTAATCTAAGACAGGATTTCCATCAACCATGGAAATAAATCCACCTTCAGAAATCGTCAGTACTACAGATAGTGATGCTGGGATGAATAATCCTGACATTCCATACATGAACGTATATCCTTTATGTCCGTATGAACCATACATGGCAAACGCGTAATATGAACCTCGTATTGCGAGTAAGACGATGGCAATACTTGCTGGCACTAATAGTGTTGTTCCGTAATAGAAGGCAGTTTTCGGGAAGAACCCGATGACACCAACGAAGAAGAACACTAGAAATACATTCGTTACTTCCCATACTGGTGATAAATAACGCTCGATAATATTCGTTAAAATATGTTCACGTCTTGTTAAGGTGTTGTACGCATTGAAGAATCCGGCACCAAAGTCAATTGATGCCACGATAACATAACCGAATAAAAACATCCATAAGACTGAAATTCCGATTATTTCAAGTGTCATGTTAGATCACCACCCTGTTCTTTACGTCGATCTTCGATTTCCTGCTCAACTGGATTCTTTTTGAACATGCGTCTAAGTACAACAACACTTCCGATTCCAAGTATTAAATAAAGACCTGCGAATAACGCGAGCATGAGATCTACTTGACCACTTGTAGTCGCAGCGTCTTCAGTACGCATGATACCTCGTAGTACCCACGGTTGACGCCCTACTTCTGCGAACCACCAACCTGCTTCGATTGCGAGCATCGCTAGCGGACCACCTGCAACCAGTATCCAGCGGAACCATTTGGTTTGAACAAACGACCATCTTCTCCATGTAGCGAAGACATATAGAGCGGATAATCCTGTTAGTGATATCCCAATGGTCACCATTAAGTCAAATAAGTAATGAATATAAAGTGGCGGTACTTCATCTTCAGGGAATTGATCAAGTCCCTTAACTTCTGCAAATGGATTCCCATGTGCCAACACACTAAGAGCATAAGGAATTTTGATTGCATACTTTACTTCACCGTCATCTAATATACCGTACATAACCAGTGATGCATTTTCTTCTGTTTCAAAATGCCATTCGGCAGCTGCTAACTTTTCAGGTTGGTATTCTGCTAAATATTTACCGGAAAAGTCTCCAATAATAGCTGTTGCAATAGAGAAAATTAATCCTAGCTTTAACGTTAAGAATAATGCTTTTTTATGGTAGACATGATTTGAGCCTTTTAATAAACGGTAAGCAGCAATTGATGCTAACACGAATGCTGACGTCATGTATGCCGTTGCCACAACATGAGCAACCTTAGTAGGCATAGCTGGGTTAAACATAGCTAGTAATGGGTTAATGTTGATTAACTCCCCATTTACTAAATCAAACCCTTGAGGTGCGTTCATAAACGCATTCACGATGGTAATGAACACAGCTGAAAAAGACGCGCCAATAGCAACTGGAATCAGTATTAATAAATGCTTTTTCTGATTTTCAAAACGGTCCCATGTATATAAATAAATTCCTAAGAAAATAGCTTCAAAGAAAAACGCGAACGTTTCCATAAATAGTGGTAAAGCAATAACATTACCTGCTAGTTCCATAAAGTTCGGCCATAATAATGATAACTGTAGACCAATGGCTGTTCCTGTCACGACTCCGACAGCAACGGTGATTACGAATCCACGAGCCCAGCGTCTTGCCAGTAATATATAGTGTTCATCATTTTTCTTAATTCCGACCCACTGTGCAATCATGATCATAAGTGGAATACCAACACCAATCGTGGCATAGATAATATGAAACGATAGTGTCAATTCTGTTAAAATGCGACTAAAGAATACAGCTTCTTCATTTCCCATTTGAATTCCCTCCCTTTAACTTCCGAAAATCCGACCTAGTATCGACAACATCATAATGGCTGCAACGATAAATACAACCCACATCAATTTTCTCTCGTGATTCTTATACATGAAGTCACCACCCTTACTTCCTATCATACCCCATTTGAACTCCTTTAAAATAACGGGATGTATCCATTTTGTCACGCACTTGTGAAGGAAATGTGAATAGCGCAGAAAATTAATATTGCGAAAGTTTGGATTATTTTGTATTCTAGGTAAATCATACTTAATTTAGAGGTGAACAGCATGGAAACCAAACGAAAAGTCCTAGCTTATATTACAAAAGGACAAGAACCTAATTTAGAATTGCTCGTTTTTGAACACAAAGACTTTCCTGAAGCTGGCTTGCAAGTTCCAGGTGGCACAATCGAAGAAGATGAACCATTAATTGATGCACTATACCGAGAAATTAACGAAGAAACCGGACTTGTCCGAGATGCTCTATCATTTATGGGCAAAGTTCATAAATATAACTACTATCCACAAGGAAAAGATACTGCCTATGAACGCAATTTCTTCCACTTGGATTACGTTGGTGATCAAGTGAACTGGGAACATATTGTCGAAAGTGATGGTGTAGACAACGGGCTGACGTTCAGATTCCGCTTTGAACCAATTGAAACCTTACCGCAACTCGCAGGTGCACAAGGTGAAGCATTGGAATTGTTGTAGATTTAAGGGGGAAACAAAATGAAAATCAGACCGATTGAAGTAAATGATGCAGAACAATTTTTAGCACTCAGCAAAAAACTAGATGAGTCGAATTTTATGTTATACGAACCTGGTGAAAGACAAACAACTCCTGAACAGCAAGCAAAATCGATTGAAACGATTTTATCGAAAAAGAACAGCATCATCTTTGTTGCAGAAGTTGAAAACCATTTGGTTGGATTCATTGCAGCAATCGGCAATCAGTTCCAGCGCAACCAGCATTCTGCTTATCTTGTGTTAGGTGTATTGGATATGTATCAAGGACAAGGCATTGCCACTAAATTATTCGATCAACTATTTGATTGGGCAAAAGAAGCCAAACTAACTAGACTTGAGCTTACAGTCATTAAAGATAATGACAAGGCATTCAATCTATATAAAAAAATGGGATTCACCTTAGAAGGCGAAAAAGTACATTCTTTAATAATTGATGGCAATCCAACGAATGAATATTATTTATATAAGTTGTTATAACGCTAAAAGAGCGCTTCCCATCTTTCCAGGAAACGCTCTTTCTTATTAAAAATTAACATTCACTTTTGATGAATGATTAAATCGGTTGAATACACACTACTGTACAGAGCGCTTTTACTTAAGAAAATTATCGATTTGTAGTTCCGCCAATTTGTTGTTGAGCTTGTCGTACTAAGCGTTTTGTAATTTCTCCACCAACTGAACCATTTGCGCGAGAAGTAGCATCTGCTCCTAGTGAAACACCAAATTCTTGTGCGATTTCATATTTCATTTGGTCTAAAGCTTGTTTTGCTCCAGGAACTTCAAGTTTGTTACGACTTCCAGAATTATTGTTAGCCATATCTGTCACCTCCTTGAAAGTAGAATGCTCCGTTTTAAACATTTCATTCGCAATGGCAAGGAGGTAATTTATAGATAAATGGTCAAACCCTTTTCTATGGGCGGTTCTTTGTCGTCTATCGGCGGATTTGTGTCGTCTATCGGCGCATCTTTGTCGTCTATCAGCGCTTTTATCGGTTTCATCGGTCTATCGGCGGTTCTCTGTCGTCTATCGGCGCTTTTTTGTCGTCTATCAGCGCATCTCTGTCGACTATCAGCGGTTTCAGCGGTTCTATGAGCGAATCAAAAAAACCACTACCTATAAAGGTAGCGGTCATCAGTTATTTATGGACGATCTTGTTCGCGAATGTCCTTCATAGGAACAAACACTTCGATATGACGGTGTAGGTTTTCGAATACTGCTGGTGCGTTACCACCGTATTCACCATCTAAGTTCAGTTGAACATGGGCGTCAGCTGTTACTTTTATGTGACTCGCTTTTTTGTAAATCACCAGTGGATCATCTAAATGATTTCCACCAATTGCAAGTGTTGCTAAACGGATAAACTCTGCGATGTTACATTTTTTCAAGATTAACAAAGTGAATTTCCCGTCGTTAATGCTTGAGTTCGGCGCAAGTTTTTCAAATCCGCCTACAGAATTGGTTAAGCCGACTAAGAACATCATGGCTTCATCGTCAAATACTTCATCATCGTACTCGATTCGTACTTGAGAAGCGCGAATTGAAGGCAACATTTCGATGCCTTTTAAGTAATATGCTAGTTGACCAAGAACTGTTTTTAACTTACTTGGAACATCATACGTCAATTCGGTTAACTTTCCGCCGCCCGCGATATTAATAAAATAGCGATCGTTGACTACGCCAACATCTACCGGAATGGTTTCATCCGCTATAATAATGTTCACCGCTTTAGTAATATCGCGAGGAATGCGCAATGCTCTAGCAAAGTCATTTGTTGTTCCCATAGGAATAAGGCCGACTTTAGGACGTTCTTCGAAATCACTGATTCCTGCAACGACTTCGTTTAACGTACCATCGCCACCTGCTGCAATTACAAGGTCGAAACCTCGTTTTACTGCTTGTTTTGCTGCTTCTGTCGCGTCGCCTTCACACGTCGTAGCGTGACACGAGGTTTCATAACCAGCAACCTCTAATTTTTCTAGTACTTCTGGCAAGTGTTTTTTAAATAGTTCACGGCCTGATGTAGGATTATAAATAATACGTGCACGTTTCATACACACATTTCCTTCCTGCTTTACATTTTCAACAATTAATAGGACTCGTACGCGATTAAAAAGTTGCATCAATACATCGTCTGCAATCTAATAGCCACGAAAAGAAGCCGGACAACTGCCTCGGCTTGATTTCTTTATTATATACGAATGCGAGGTTAAGAACAATTATGACTGTTTTTGTAAGGCCGCTGTAAATTCTTTGCGAATGTCTTCATATACCCATAACCAGTACTCTTGTGTCGAAACATACTCTGCAGTAACTTTTTCAATAAATTCTTTTTGTTTGTCTTTAAATGTTGGGTCTTCTGAATTCGGTAGATTTTGTTTGAGTTTTAGGATGTATTCTTGTAATTTGGGTGCGCGTGGACCCCATTTTGAAATAACTTCACCCTTTTGGTTTAATAATAAATAAACCGGAATTGAACGACCACCATTTGTTAAGTGGCGGTCCATTAATTCTAATGTCTGGTCTCGGTAAACCACTCGAACTTCAATATCTGCCGCTTCCGCAACTCGACGTAAAATGGAGTTGTTCAGCATCGCATCGCCACACCAATCTTCTGTGATAACCAATATGTGTGAAGCTTTTTCTTTTAATAACGTAATAAATTCATCATCTTGTGGGA
This sequence comes from Paenisporosarcina sp., assembly GCF_049671445.1. Lineage (GTDB taxonomy): Bacteria > Bacillota > Bacilli > Bacillales_A > Planococcaceae > Paenisporosarcina. Next base: position 29,734 of record NZ_JBATUX010000074.1, read on the forward strand.
CATGAAATTGATTATAAATTACTTGACTATTGTCTTTATGCGAGTCCATTTTGTCCATATATTCTTGCAGAGAAATGGCTTCCTCAAAGTATTGTTGTTCAGTTTTCATTAATAAACCAACTCCTTTGAAATCAGTTTACTCGCTTCATTCAAATGAATCAAATTTCTTGTTGACAGATTAATTAAAGAAGCATAGAGTTAGCTATTATTTTGGATTCTTAAAAATAGGAAGTGTCTGAATGCGTAACGTCAAAAAGAAAAGCATTAAAATCTCACCCCCTCTAGTAATAGCAGGAAGTTTTTTGTTTTTAATATTCATGGGAACACTGTGTTTAAAGCTCCCTTTTGCTACAACCATACCTATATCGTGGACGGATGCATTGTTTGTTGCTACATCGGCAACTACTGTGACTGGACTCAGCGTTTTTGACCCAGGAACCACGTTGACTGTATTTGGAGAAGTGGTACTAATGTTTCTTATCCAATGTGGCGGTATTGGCTTAATGACATTTGCCGTAGCGTTATTGATTTTCCTTGGTAAACGTATTGGTCTTCAAAATCGCATTTACTTGCAAGAGTCTTTCAATCAAAACTCGGTTGGTGGAATCGTAAAATTAGTGAAGTTAATTTTAACGTTTGTTTTAACGGTTCAAGCTGTAGCTGTTTTCATTATGACGATGCACTGGTTACCTAAATTCGGTTTTCCTGAAGCTTTATATTTAAGTGTCTTTCATGTGATTTCAGCTTTTAATAACGCCGGTTTTGCTTTGTTTCCAGACAACTTGATTGGCTTCTCTGGCGATCCGATCGTCAACATCATATTATCTTTGCTTTTCATTTTAGGCGGGCTAGGTTTTACGGTGGTAATAGACATTTATCAAAAAAACTCATTTAGTAAATGGTCTCTGCACACAAAAATGATGATTGTCGGTACGATTATCATAAACACTGTAGCTGCTCTCACGTTTTTCTTATTGGAATACGGAAATCCTGGCTCATTAGGTAATATGCCTTTATACGAGAAAATTATGACATCCTATTTCCAAGGCGTGACTCCTCGTACTGCTGGATTCAATACAGTGGATTTTGGCAAGTTGGAAGATCCGACAATTTTGTTTACAATGTTGCTGATGTTTATTGGTGCAGGTAGTGCTTCGACTGCGTCAGGAATTAAACTAACCACCTTTATGGTTGTTATTCTAGCTACAATTGCATTCTTGCGCCAAAGAGGAGAGCCCGATGTGTTTGGACGCTCCATTCGTATTGATACAGTGATTCGCTCACTCGCCATTACTACCATTAGTTTATTGCTCGTCATTGGATTTATCTTCATGTTAACTGTCACAGAAAAAATCCCATTCTTGCCTCTCGCATTCGAAGTCGTGTCTGCTTTTGGAACCGTCGGACTGTCGATGGGCATCACCGGTCAAATAAGCGACCTAGGTGAAGTATTACTAAGCATGGTCATGTTTGTTGGGCGCATTGGTCCACTTACTTTGTTTTTCTTATTAATGAAACCGAAAAAAGTAAACTATCGTTTCCCTTACGATCAAGTATTTACAGGATAAATAAGGAAAGCCTCTCGGTGATATCGAGAGGCTTTCCTTATTATCTAGAGATACTTTTTAAGCGATTTTTCCATCCCTAAGCGATTCCCAATAGAAGCTGCATTTCCAAATATCGCTTTTTGAACAAATGATGGCACTTCTGCTAAATTAGTATCTTGCATTTTTAAAAGCATAGCTAAATGAAAAATATTTTTTGGGATGCCCTTTTTGTTCGTTTTTCCATCTGCAATCAAGCCATAGCCTATTCTCATTGATTCCTCAAATTGAGAACCAGGTGTAAGTGTCACAAAAAATTTGACTGGTTGATCGGATTCATTAGAGAATCGATGATGCACTTCCTTATCAACAAGCAATTGTTCTTGTTCTTTTAATATGGTTTTTTCATCATTGGCTTGCACAGTCAATTCTCCTTCAATGACTTCAAAAAGTTCATTAAATGCCAAATGGTAATGTAAAGGCGGACCTTCTGAATGAGGCGGTAAATAAACTTTAATAAGGATATATTTATCATGTGTTTCTTTAGAAGTTTTAAGGAAAGTAATCTCCTCCCCAGTAAAAGCATTGACAATGGTTCGATTTGAATCCATCACTTCACTCCTGTTCTTTTTGAATAATCTTTCTCCACACAATGAGTTCTTATAAAATCTATTCTTTATTAATCAAAGTAATACCTTTTATGTGAAATTGCTTGCTTTATTAATTAGAGTTGTATGTGACTTTCTTTTTTATTTTCTTTTTGAGAGTTGATTCGACAAATATTCCCCAGGAAATAAGTCCTTTTTCGACATTATTTTATAAACAAATATGCTCCCAATGGAAGAGTCAGTATTTAGAGATTTTGTTTCGCTAGGTTAACTTATCTTGTGAGTGAGACAGGATTACTGGCTGCTTTTTGATTTATCGCTCAATCTAGTCACATTATTGCTCAAACTGGAGATTTATCGCTCAATCTGGAGATTTATCGTTCAAACTCGACACTTTATCGCTCAAATAGGGTTCATATGCAAGTTAACTAGGTGAGACATACTCGACAACAATCACTTTAAAATGCAAAAAAAGCGACTCCAAATTCATGGAGTCGCTTTTTCAAGTTTATCGTTTTGCAATTTCGTCTTGTAGAATTTTATTTACAAGCGGTGGGTTCGCTTGTCCTTTTGTAGCTTTCATGATTTGACCGACTAGGAAGCCAATCGCACGGTCTTTACCGTTTTTGAAATCTTCGATAGATTGCGGATTCGCATCAAGAGTTTGAGTAACGATGTCACGAAGGGCGCCTTCGTCAGAAATTTGAACTAAGCCTTTATCTTTCACGACTTGTTCAGCTGTTCCACCATTGTCCGCAAGCTCTTTGAATACTTTTTTCGCGATTTTCGAAGAAATCGTTCCATCACTAATTAGCTTGATCATGCCAGCTAATCCTTCTGGAGTTAGGTTTGTATCATGTAATTCTTTTTGATCAACATTTAGGTATGCAGAAACTTCTCCCATCATCCAGTTCGATGCAAGTTTTGTATCAGCACCTAGTGCAATCGTTGCTTCGAAGAAATCGGACATTTCTTTCGTCAATGTTAAGACCATTGCGTCATAAGATGGCAATCCTAACTCTTCAACATAACGTTGTTTACGAGCGTCTGGAAGTTCAGGGATTTCCGCGCGAATACGATCCATCCATGCTTGGTCAATTACAAGATCAACTAAGTCTGGTTCTGGGAAGTAACGGTAATCGTCTGAGCCTTCTTTTACGCGCATTAACAAAGTCTTACCAGTTGACTCATCAAAACGACGAGTTTCTTGTAGGATTTCTCCGCCTCCAAGTAATACTTCAGCTTGACGAACTTGTTCATGTTCTAAGCCACGACGTACAAAGTTAAACGAGTTCAAGTTTTTCAATTCAGCTTTTGTACCGAACTGTTCTTGACCATATGGACGTAATGAAATATTGGCATCACAACGAAGTGAACCTTCTTCCATTTTACAATCTGAAACTCCTGTGTACTGGATGATTGATTTTACTTTTTCCAAGTACGCATATGCTTCAGCAGGTGTGCGAATATCTGGTTCTGACACGATTTCGATTAATGGTGTTCCTTGACGGTTATAATCGACAAGTGAATAACCTTTATCCGTATGTGACAACTTACCAGCATCTTCTTCTAAATGTAAACGCGTAATCCCAATGCGTTTTTTGTAGCCATCTACTTCAATTTCAACCCAGCCATGTTCACCGATTGGTTGGTCGAATTGAGAGATTTGGTACGCTTTTGGATTATCCGGATAGAAGTAGTTTTTACGGTCAAATTTCGTGTGTGTTGAAATTTCACAGTTTAATGCCAATGCAGCTTTCATCCCGTAATCAATTGCGCGTTTATTAACAACAGGTAATACGCCCGGATAACCAAGGTCGATTACATGTGTATTTGTATTAGGTTCAGCACCGAAATGGTTAGGTGCTGGAGAAAACATTTTTGAATCTGTTTTCAACTCTACGTGAATTTCTAAACCAATAACTGTTTCAAAGTTCATGAGTTTGCTCCCTCCCATAGTTGAGGAGTTTCTTTATGGAAGCTTGTTGCTTGCTCAAATGCATGAGCTACACGGTAAATCGTTGCTTCGTCAAAGTGTTTTCCGATAATTTGTAAGCCTAGTGGCATTCCTTCAGAGAATCCACATGGAACCGAAATTCCAGGTACACCCGCTAAGTTTACAGGTATTGTTAAAATATCATTTGCATACATCGTTAATGGATCATCGTTTTTCTCGCCCACTTTAAATGCTGGTGTAGGCGTTGTAGGTCCAATAATGACATCGTATTTTTCAAATACTTGATCAAAATCTTGCTTGATCAATGTACGAACTTGTTGTGCTTTTTTATAGTACGCATCATAAGAACCTGCACTCAGCGCAAATGTTCCTAGCATGATACGACGTTTCACTTCGTCTCCAAAACCTTGAGCACGCGTTTCTTTGTATAATTCCATCAATGATTCCACGTTTTCTGCACGGAAACCATAGCGAATCCCATCAAAACGAGCTAAGTTTGAAGAGGCTTCAGAAGAAGATAGTAAATAGTAAGTTGCTAAGCCGTATTTAGAGTGTGGAAGAGATACTTCTTCCCACGTTGCACCAAGAGATTCTAATACTTTTAACGCGTCTAATACCGATTGTTTAGCAGCTTCGCCGACACCGTCTCCTAAATATTCTTTAGGAACACCGATGCGAAGACCTTTAATGTCTCCAGTTAATGACTCCACAAAGCTTGGTACATCTACGTTTGCAGATGTTGTATCGTGTTCATCGACACCTGAAATGGCTTCAAGTAGAAGTGCATTGTCTCTTACATTGCGTGTAATTGGTCCGATTTGATCAAGAGATGACGCGAAAGCCACCAATCCAAAACGAGATACACGACCGTAAGTTGGTTTCATCCCAACAACACCACAGAAAGATGCAGGTTGACGAATAGATCCACCTGTATCAGATCCTAATGAGAATGGTACTTCTCCTGCTGCCACTGAAGCTGCAGAACCACCTGAAGAACCACCCGGAACGCGATCTAAATCCCATGGGTTACGTGTGATTTTGTAAGCTGAGTTTTCAGTTGATGAACCCATAGCAAATTCATCCATGTTCAATTTACCAATTGTGATCATGCCAGCCTCGCGCAATTTGCGAACAACTGTTGCATCGTAAATCGGGTTAAATCCTTGTAAGATTTTAGAAGAACATGTAGTTTCAATGCCTTCCGTTACAATATTGTCTTTTACGCCAATAGGCAATCCAAATAAAGGACCACGTTCAGAAGTAGGCACTTGATCCATTTCTTCGGCTTGTTTAAAGGCTTGGTCTTTATTTAAAGCTAAAAAGGCTTTCACATCGCCATCTAATGCTTCGATACGGTTATATGCTTCAGCAGTAAGATCCGCAATGGTAAGTTCTTTGTTATGTATCATTGCTTGAAGTTCACTGGATGAATGGTTAAATAATGTCATGGGAAGTCCCTCCTTACGTCAAAATCAGTCTAAGATTGATGGTACTTTTACTTGGCCATCTTCTTGCTCACGAACGTTTTTCATCATTTTATCACGGTCAAGTCCTGCAACAGCCTTGTCTTCACGTGTAACATTTACAAGTGGTAAGACATGAGTAGTTGGTACAACATTCGTTGTGTCTAGTTCATTTAACTGTTCAGCAAAATTTGTAATTGCTGCAAGTTGACCTGCAAACTTTTCAGCTTCTTCGTCTGTAATAGAAAGTCGCGCTAAATGGGCAACATGCTTTACTTCTTCTTTTGATATATTCGCCATTTTTACACCTCCGAATTCACAATCATGCCTAATATCATATCATTTCTCACATTAAAAGAATAGGGACAGCACTGAAGCTATCCCTATTCTTGTTCTAATTTTGTATCTAGTTTTGAGCTTTAAGCTGTCACTCATACATCTATTTCCAGATTAAGTGTCTCAACCTACATTTTAATCATAAATATGGACATAAGGTTCTTTATCGTCTGCTTTTTTAATAACAATTGCTTCAGGTCCATTAATTGACGTGACACTGACTTCAACATGCATGGATGCAGGGAAATGTTCCATCACAAGTCCTGTCATATATTGTGTAAAACCAATTAATTCTGCCGATCCATAAAACTGGATAGGAATATCAATGGTCAATTTTTTAATACGATCTTCTTGATAGAAACCTGTTCCAATTATGCTTGTATAATTGGAGAAATACTCTTCAACATCTTGTTTAAAGTTGTTAAATGAATCACTGACTTCACGATACTTAACTTCAGACGCAGGTTGAGGGAAAATGACGTATTCTTCATTTATATTAGTCCATTCTCCTAACGATTTGCCTTCATCCGCTACACTGTATGCAAAATAACTACCTGGTACAATTGAATTGCGGTCTTCTTGTTTAAATAGTCCGACCGTAATGGGAACTTCCTCAAGGCCAGGCATCTCACGCATACGTTTGATAATTTCATCTGCCATCTTTTTCCCTTGTTTTTCGATTGTCGCTTGAGGGATCGGTTGTTCATATGGACCGTAATCACCAAGCTTGTAATAAAAAACAGAGTTCATGGCTAACCCAATAGAAACGCCACCGAGTTTGATTTTATTGTCTTTCGTTTTCACCATGTAATTTTGTTCGACGATGTGCGCCAAATACATAGGGTCTGTTTTAGCTAACTCAGCTGTGATTTCCCCGCCAGGTAGTAAGGGATTTAAACCTATATTCGGTTTCGGTTTATCATCTTTCTTTTTATCTTTATCTTTAACTTCTTCTCTTTTTCTTTGTAACCAATTACCCAACGTTTCACTATTTAACATCTGTCCTTCTTGGAAAAGGTAATCATCCGGAGAAAATGTACGTTGAGATAAACGCAGTAAACCATTTTCGACTTCTTTAATATCATATTTCGAATAAATATTTGTAACGACTAATCCTCTGCTTTTACTTGGTGCATACGGTAAAAGAGTTCGGTAGTATTCTTGCGAAATTTGCATGCTTGGAATAATCGTTGTCGCTACTTCTTCGTTTTTCTCTGTTTCATTAATAACTTCCGTATCTTTAGCCAAGTCTGGTGCACAACCAGCGATTAATACTAAGGAAATAATGGCTGGAATCCAGCTAGTTCGTTTCATTATAGGAAGGACTCCTTCATTAGTTTAATTCTTCAATTAGACGATTTTCATCCCATACTGGAATTCCTAAAGTCTGAGCTTTATCAAGTTTTGAACCGGCATCTTCACCTGCGATGACAATGTCCGTTTTTTTACTAACACTTCCAGCGACAGTTCCGCCTACGAGTTCTATTTTCTCTTTTGCTTCTTGTCGTGTCAATTGTTCCAATTTCCCAGTTAATACAACTGTTTTACCCGTCAGCACATGATTAAGATTCGAAAGATCTACTTTCTTGCCTGTATAAGACAAATTAACACCTAGATCCTCGAGTCGCTTAATCAATTCTTGCACTTCTTCATTATCAAAATAACGAACAACTGAATCCGCCATTTTATCGCCTATTTCATGAATGGTTATGAGTTGTTCGGGAGTTGCTTGTGCAAGTGTTTTCATATCACCTAGTTCTTCAGATAGTATTTTGGCAGCTTTCTCGCCCACATGTCGAATTCCTAATCCAAATAACACCCGCTCCATTGAATTTTGTTTCGATGCCTCTATAGCGGCTACTAGATTCGTTGCCGATTTATCGCCCATTCGATCGAGTTGAACTAATTGATCCTTTGTTAAAGTAAATAAATCAGAGACGTCATGAATGAGCCCTTCGCGGAATAATTGCTCCACCACTTTTTCACCAAGTCCATCTATATTCATCGCATTGCGCGATACGAAGTGAATCAGTCCTTCTGTAATTTGAGCAGGACATTGAGGATTCACACAACGCAGCGCTACTTCTCCTTCAATTCGAACTAGTTCACTTTCACATACCGGACAATGTGTTGGCATTTTATATACCGGTAAGTCTTCTTTACGCGCTTCCATAACCACAGCTACGACTTCTGGAATAATGTCACCCGCTTTACGAATGATGACCGTGTCTCCGATACGAATGTCTTTGTCACGAATCAAATCTTCGTTGTGTAAAGAAGCACGTCCGACTGTCGTTCCCGCTACTTTTACTGGTTCAAGTATCGCGGTTGGTGTTAATGCACCAGTGCGCCCTACTGTTAATTCAATATCAAGCAATGTTGTCACTACTTCTTCAGCCGGGAATTTATAAGCTGTTGCCCATCGCGGACTTTTTGCTGTAAATCCTAATTCTTGTTGGTGAACATAACGATTTACTTTAATAACGATACCATCGATTTCATATGCCAAATCAGGTCGTTTTGTTGTCCACTTTTCGATATAGGCTTGTACCTCGTCAATTGAATGACACGTTTTTCGTTCTTTATTGGTTTGAAAGCCTAATTCATCTAAATAATCGAGCGCTTCTGCGTGACTATCTAATTGATAAGCTTCTCCGTCTCCTCCAATGCCATAAACGAAGATTGCTAAATTACGACTCGCGGCAATTTTCGGGTCAAGTTGACGTAAAGATCCCGCTGCAGCATTTCGAGGATTCGCGAACTGTTCTTCTTCGTTCTTAACACGAAATTCGTTTAACGCGATAAAGGATTTTTTCGGCATATAGGCTTCTCCACGAAGTTCTATCGTGACCGGTTTCTTCAATCGCAAGGGAATGGAACGAATGGTTTTTAAATTTTCGGTAATGTCTTCCCCTACGCGACCATCCCCACGAGTGGCTCCGCGCACGAAGACTCCCTTTTCATAAGTCAGTGAAATGGCCAAGCCATCTATTTTTAATTCGCATACATAGGAAAAGTCATCCCCGATGCTTGCACGAATACGTCGATCAAAATCGTCTAAATCTTCTCGACCAAATGCATTCGATAGACTAAGCATTGGATGAGTGTGTGCTACTTTATTGAATCCTTTAAGGATTGTTCCTCCAACTCGTTGAGTAGGAGAATCCGGATAGATTAAATCAGGAAATTCACTTTCTATAGCAATAAGTTCCTGTAAATATTGGTCATAAACCGCGTCTGGCACGAGCGGTTGATCCAGCACGTAATAGGCATAACCTGTGTCATGTAAAAGTTGGTTAAGTTCTTTTACACGTTCTTCTAATTGAACTTTATCCATTGAAACGTTCCTCCGCTCGTTCTTTAAATAAAAGGCTCTGTTAAACTATATTGTTGTTTATCGTACATTTGCGCTTGCCGCACGTTACGCATGAGCCAACAAGTATGAAAACCACATACTTGTGGGTCTCATTCTTCACGCTCTTGCGGCATGCTAGGCGCAAACGTACTCTTTTGTAGATTCTTTAATATCAATTACATTATTTGACGTAGCTTTTCTAAAGGTTCACTTACATTGTGTTCCCATAGTTAGGGAATATGCGACTCCCCGCGGAAAACGGGCGGGCAAGACCCCGCAGCGAGGTACGAGTGAGGAGGCTTGCCTGTTCGTCCGCGGAAAGGGAGCCGATTCCCTCTTCTTTATAACATGCTCTTCTATTTATATTGTTCTGACCACATGTTCTCTTAATAAAACTTTAAAAAGGGGCATCAAAAGAGCCAAGAAGGTCTAGTCGGAGTAGCCTTTGAGTACCGCACTTGCACAGAATGTGCTGGCTTCTGCAGTGCTTACAAGATGTAAGTATTGCAGAAGTTCCTCTTGTAATTAATACGTGAGGAACGGAAAAGCAAGCCAACGAAGAGATTCGACGTGCTATTTTGAGCGGACTTTTTAAAGTTCATCTACTTATGCTTTTTCAACAGGTGCGAACTTAGCTAACAGTCGCTTAATACCAGTTGGACTTGGGAATGCGATATCGAGTTCTGTGTTCTCGCCTTCACCACGTACACTGACAACGGTTCCAGTGCCCCATTTTTTGTGGACGGCTTTGTCACCGGTTGTCCATCCAAGCTTGTCTCCGCCAGAAGCATTATATGCAGGACGTTTAACAGCCGCACGAGTTGTGCTTGGTACCGCTCGGCTAGTCGTGCTACTTCTGCCAGTCCCTGCAGATTGTTTTAAGGTTACATGTTCTAAAATGTCTTCTGAGATCTCCGAGATAAATCGAGAAGGATTATTGAAACCACTTCGACCGAATAAGGTACGCGTTTGAGCACATGTAATATATAGGCGCTTTTCAGCACGTGTGATTCCTACGTACATAAGACGACGTTCTTCTTCCATTTCATCCGTGTCACCGATTGAACGTGAATGTGGGAAGACATTTTCCTCTGCACCGATAATAAACACGACCGGGAACTCAAGTCCTTTTGCAGCATGCATCGTCATCAGAACTACTTTTCCTTTAGAGACGTCTTCTTCATTATCCAACTTGTCCAAATCAGAAATTAACGCTAAATCCGTTAAGAAGGATACGAGCGTTTTATCGTCACTGCGTTCTTCAAACGCTTTCGTTACAGATAAAAACTCTTCAATGTTTTCTAAACGGCTTTCCGATTCAATGGTCTTTTCATTGTTTAGCATATTGCGATAACCTGTCCTATCTAAAACTTGTTCTACAAGCTCCGTAACTGATAAGAACTCTTGCATTTTTATGAATCCAGACATCATTTCGTGGAACTTTGCAGCTTCATTAGCAGCTCTAGCAGGCAAGCCCATGAAGTCTACTTCTTGTAGTGCATCAAAAATGGAACGATCCTGTTCAATTGCAAACCTCGCCATACGGTCAAATGAAGTCGCTCCAATGTTTCGTTTTGGTTCGTTAATAATACGTGATAAAGCTAAATCATCTTCATTGTTGGCAATTAATCGTAAATACGACAGTAAGTCTTTAATCTCTTTACGATCATAGAACTTCGTACCTCCAACAATAGTGTACGACATGTTCGATTTAAGCAAAACTTCCTCTATTACACGAGACTGTGCATTCGTGCGATATAAAACAGCGAAATCATCAAGAGTATGATTGTCTTTTTCCATTAATTCTTGAATGGTTTTAACCACAAATTGTGATTCTTGTTTTTCGTCATATGCTTTGTAGACGTTTATCGCTGCACCAGAACCATTGTCTGTTCGCAATTCTTTTGGGTAACGCCCTGTATTGTTTTTAATCACGTCATTCGCAGCCTTTAAGATGTGTTTTGTCGAGCGATAATTTTGTTCCAACATAATCACTTGTGCGTTTGGATAATGCTTTTCAAAGGACATGATGTTTTGAATATCCGCTCCACGCCAGCGATAGATCGATTGATCCGAGTCGCCTACTACACATAAATTATTGAATTTAGCTGCTAGCATTTGCACAAGTTCGTATTGTGCTTTATTCGTATCTTGATACTCATCGACATGGATATAATGAAATTTGTTTTGGTAAAACTCCAAGACATCCGGTACACGTTTGAAGAGAGTTAGAGTTGTCATGATTAAATCATCAAAGTCGAGGGATTGGTTTTTACGAAGACGTTTGTCATAAGCCGTGTAAACTTGTGCTGCAGTCTTCTCATATGGATTGAATTGATTCGCTTGATTCGCAAATGTTTGAGCGTCCATGCACTCATTTTTTGCGGAGCTAATGATATTTAACATCGAGCGAGCATCAAATTGTTTGGAGTCAATATTTTGATCTTTTATTATACGTTTAATTACGGTTAGTTGTTCTGATGTATCTAAAATAGAAAAGCTTTTCGAATAGCCGATGCGATCAATATTACGTCGTAAAATACGCACACACATCGAGTGGAATGTTGATACCCACATGCTTTGACTTGTTCCATTTCCTAATAAACCATCGACACGGTTACGCATTTCTTTTGCCGCTTTATTTGTAAAGGTAATGGCTAATATTTTAGAAGGATATACTTCTTTTTCAACGACTAAATAAGCGATTCTGTGCGTCAATACGCGCGTCTTACCAGAACCCGCTCCAGCCATGATAAGTAGAGGTCCTTCAGTAGCTTTTACAGCTTTTTCTTGTTCGGGATTCATCCCTTTTAATAAATTCTGTACGATTACTTCCATAGTGCACCGTCCTTTTTTACGAACATTAGTTCTTTAATTATAAACTGCTACAGCTAATTGTCAAAGAGACAGGGCGTGCACAGCTTTTACTGTTTCAAGGGCTTCGTCTAAGTTGTCATAGAGATGATTTCCTACTACGATCGTATCAGCTATTTTAGCCATTTCAGACGCTTGATGTGCAGATGTAATCCCACCACCATAAAACAAACGTGTCTTTGTTAAGACTTTTTTTGTTGCTTTTACCACTGCTGGGTCACCATACATCCCGCTATATTCTAAATAAAAAATAGGCATATTAAAAAAGTGTTCAGCTAATCTGGCATGAGCAATCACGTCATCTACGCTTAATTCGGTCTGGGCATCTGTTACACGTGCCGCCTTACAATCTGGATTCAAAATGCAGTATCCCTCGGGTACAAGCTCAGTCCAGTCCATAAAATCGCCGAATTCTTTTATTGCTTCGACTTGTAGATCTTTAACGAACGTCGTTTTCGAACTATTCAACACAGAAGGAATGAAGTAGAAGTCAAAACCAGGTGTAACACTTTCTATTGTTGAAATCTCTAGGGCAACAGGTACTGTATATTGTCTAACTTTTATTAATAAATCGACCACTAATTCTAATGTCACGCCATCGGTTCCACCGATTAATATGGCATCTGTTCCAGATTCACACACTTGCTTTAGCGCTTCATCAGAAAGCACTTTTGCAGGATCTAATTTAAAAACGTGACGCCACTGTAAATACTCCATGGACTCCCACCTATCGTAATACTTTTACATCTATCTAGTATAACAAAAAAACTGAACAGAGTTGGTCTCTGTTCAGTACTTTGGAAATTGAAATGGTTTTTCGTCTGGATATAAGCGACCGAGCATTTCATCATATGTATCGTTTCCATAATCAAAACAACGACGTACACGCGAAATGGTTGCTGTGCTGGCACCGGTCTCATTTTTAATCGTTTCATATGTTTTCTTCAAACGTAACATATGCGCAACTTCAAATCGTTGAGATAACGATTGAATTTCGCTTATTGTACATAGATCATCAATAAATCGATAGACCTCTTCTAAATCTTTCAATTCTAAAATGGCTTTAAACAATTGATCTGTTTGATGGCCACGTATTTTATCTACCTGCATAATAATTGACCTCCTTTTCAAGCCTGCTTCGTTATTAAGGCGTGAAAGTAACCATCTGGTCGAGACCAGGATTGGTTTTCACTAAATGAACCCAAGATTTCCCTGGAACGAGTTTAGCAGGTTGACCATTCTCCATGGGGACAAGCACACCATTTACTTGTTGCCATTCAATTTCTTTCATGACACCCGCTTGGAATAAATAGCCTTTTCCACCCGATGATAAATCGAGTTGTTGACGTCCTGCTTTATCAATTGTTTGATGTACCACTTCAAAAAACAGAACATTAGCCAAACTAATTTCTTCTTGTGACTCGTTATCTAGAGTGATTGTCCCACCAGAAGTACGACTGTATTGTTGAGTAAGTGTATCATACGAATACATATGGTGAAAGTCTTCGCTACTACCATAGCGGACATCGATAATACTTGCTAGTGCACTAAGTGGTACATCTTGTGCAGAATTATAAAATTCAAAACTCGGCAATTTTTCAATCGTCGGTCGTGCACCCTCTTTTTCCATTCCTTCAAGGATATGGTCACCTGTAATATACGAGTTGTGTGGAGACACGCGTTCGTTTGAACGAATAAAGAGCGTACCATCATAGCGCATGCCATTGATATGATCAACTTCACCATTTCTCAACATCATTTGTGCATCAGGACTATAGCCATGTGCTACATAGAAAGCGTCCAATCCTTTTGCAATATTGATAAAGTAATCGCGTGCACTTCGAACAGGACCGATTTGTGAAGGCAATTCACTTTGATATAAAGCTAATAGTCTGGTGATATTGCCTTCTGCCACCATTTCATAGACAATATCCGCGCTTGCAAGGCCTGATTGAGGTCTTGCTTTTGGATGATTATTAACGGTCACAAGCACCGGACGATTCGTAAATTCTTCTTCCGAACGTTCCCCAGAAAATGGCGCAGCATAAGGAAGTACTACTTTTTCGTCCGTTTCTTCAGGTGAATTCTCATCTGTAATTATTGGTTCTTCTGTATCTACTGTTTCTTCTTTATCTTTTGAACAGCCAGTCACCATAAGAAGCAAGACTATCATAAACAGCCATTTCTTCATTTCCCAAAATCCCCCTAATTGTAAACTACAAATAGTGTTGGTTAGTCTCTTCTTATTACGTATGCAAAATACATTACTTTAATCACAATATGTTTGAATTGATATTTCCTATTTCATTAAGATCTCATAAATGAAGGGAACAACACGGATTTTTTCATTACATCAAAAATGCCTCGTTGGGTAATACGGACATACGGTAAATGCGTCGATTGTAGAAACAGTAACGTATAAATAGCATCCCCATATTTATAGCCTCTTTCGTGTAATGCTTTTTTCAATGTAATTTCTTGTTTAATTAAATCCTCAACTTTTTCATCCGACATGCCGCCACCAATACGAAGTGGAATATGAGCCACGACTTCATTATCCTCAACTAGTACAATGCCGCCTTTTAATCGTTTCATTTCATTGAATGCTGCCAACATATCATCATGGTTTTTACCAATGAGGATAATATCTCCTGTATTCGAGTAAGATGAGGCAAAACCCTGCACAGATGTTGCAAAACCTTTAATCATTGTATTGACCCGCCACTTTCCATTGCGGTCTACTAACATCAAATAACTCTCATCATGCTCAGTACTTAAACTAGCTTCGCCCGTATAAATTGATACACTATATGGTTTCGTTATTACATCGTTGACCATTTCAATTCCAAATGGCATGGAGAATTGAAAGTCACCATCATGTAAATCGAATGGCAACTCTAATTCACCTAAAACAGACCAATCGATTGTTGGCAATTGCTGAACTTTTTGGCCATCTTTTTTCATCCAGACTCCTTTTGACAAAACACTTACTGGTACTGGATTTCGTTCATTTTCCAAGAAGTTTAAAGATGCAATTCTTCCTGTGGCTATAAAACCATGCAAACTTGTCATGTTGTAATATCGAGCCACATTGTAGGAAGCCATTTGATACGCATCAATTGGTTGAACTCCTGCATCAAGCGCTACTTGGATACATTTATCCATCACACCATCGATATGAAACGAAGGTGTTGAGCCATCTGTCGTCATCATTAAGTGGTCAAAAACATCCAAACCTTTGTCTACAATGCCTTTTAGTAAATGTGGTAAGTCAGGTCGAATCGAAGAATGCCTCAGAGTTACGGCAAATCCATGCAATAACCGACGTTCCACTTCTTCGACAGTCATTGACTCATGGTCACCATCACTTCCCAGTAATCGCATGCGTGCCAACGTTTTTTCAGATGCACCTGGAAAATGACCTTCCACTTTTTTGCCTTTCATTTTCGCCGATTGCAACCAGTACAACAGTTGATCGTCACCAGCTAATAATCTTGGCCAACCAGTTAATTCTCCACCCATTAATACTTCAGGGCGATCCAACCATTCACTAATCGATTTAGTCGTAAACAATTGTTCTTCATTTTCTAGCTCTGTTTGAGAATCAAATCTTGCCCACCAATAAAAAGAAAATGGCAGTTTATTTAGTTGATCTAACAGTGTAAACGCTTTCTCGTTTTCGAGTAATAAAAAGAGAATGAGATTGTCTGATAAAAAAGTAGTAGTACCTAATTGAGCTGCATAATCAGCAAATGATTGGGGATGATAAAGTTGAAATGGATGAACATGAGGTTCAATATATCCGGGCACGATTACCTGTCCACTTGCATCAATTATTTCTGCATTCGTCACATTCGTCGGCATCTCTGGACCTGCATACACAATGCGATCTTTCGAAATCCAAATATTTCCTTCTACCCATTTCTTTAAAACACTATGTAAGTATGTAGCATTCACAATAATTTTGTCGGGGCTCGCTTTCCCATCAATCATGCTGATTTGATGGCGGATTTCCCCAATTTTCCACAAAGGGTGTTGCATGTTATCCATTCCCCTTTCACGAACAATGTTTCTTTTTTAAACTGATTTGTTATTAAGAATTACGGTAATCCGTTTAATAAAAGACAGCAGCCTGCCCCGTTATGGCGACAAGCTGTATTTCCTTAATTTTAGCATAGCCACTAGGGAAAATACAGACCGCATCAACACTTATTCGAAAATTCAGACAGGAGGAAACATAGAAATGTCACAAACTCAAAACATAAGTACGCGTAATGCACTCGCAAGACTTTCACTTGGACTTAGTATGCTCGCTTACGGCACCGCTAAACTTTCCCGCAACCCTCAATGTAACAAAGGTCGCATGATGGTGGCATTAGGCGCAATGAAAGCAGCCGAAGGAACGGTTAAGTTTTGCCCACTTAAAGCCATGATGCAACAACAAGGAATGATGGGCCAAACAGGAGTTGGACCAGAAGTTAACAAATTAATGAAGGATTTTGCTGGTTCAGGAATGTCTGGAGCATCAGGTGCCGGTGTAGGAAATATGATGAAGGATCTCGCGGGTCAAGGAATGTCTGTAACAACTTAAGGCTTCAATTGCTAATGAAGTTCCGTTTTTAATCGACTTCACTAGAGGTTTATTCAGCTTCAACTGATGTTTATTCGGCTACGCCGGTAAATTAATCCGCTTCGCAGACAATTTAATTGGTTTCACCCAATAAATTACAAAAAGACTGTAACAAAATCTCTTGGCTACAGTCTTTTGTACTTTATTTGTTTTGGCGTTTTGAAATTATGAGTACTATGATACCCAGAATTAGTGCACTTACATTAAATACCGTTGTAACTTGATCATCCTGGACAAGAACATTTATTACAGTAACTAAAAATAACATGACAATCAAAATATTTTTGAAATTCCTTGCGATTACATCCAACCGACATTCTCCTTCATTTCAAACTACTATGATTGAATCTATAAAAATCTCTTTAAAGACTGAATTACAGTGTCAGGTCGATCAAGATGGACTTGATGGTCACTGCCTTCCGCAATCACTAACTCTCCTTTACTAGACAACTGAGATAGCTCTATCTGCAGCTCCCGCCATACGTGTTCATATAAAACGGCTTCTTCCTCAGGTATGTCATTTTCGGTAAAGGATTTGATTGAAATCTCTTTATCTCTTGCTATGACTATTAACGGAATCTGAGGAAACTCACCCATTGCCTGTATGGTTTTGCTGCTTTCCCCAAAGTTTTCAAATTCATTGGCAATGACTTTGTATAAGAGTGGATTTGTCATGAACTGTTCAAAACCTTTTACTTCTTGGGATGGTAAAATCTTGTTATAATCATTAATCATATCTGTGTACTTTAGTTGTAGTTCTTCTTTTGTTTGTTGTGAGTTATTTAAATTAATTTTTATTCTCTCATCAACTGAAATCAAGGAATTCATTACAGGAATAGTAAGATCGTATAGCTTTTGAAAGTTGTGAGAAGTGGAATCAACAAGAATTAAGCACTTGATTTTGTGAGGGTACATTAGTGCGTACTGTTGGGCACATAAACCTCCGAAAGAATGTCCCATTAAAATAAATTTATCGGTAATTCCTATTTCCTCAACAAGATCATTAAGTTCTTCTGCAATATTTTTGGTTGTTCTAGCCTTTTTTGAAATTGGACTATTCCCGTACCCTGCCCTATGGTACAAAACTACAGTAAAGTGTTTCTTAATCTCTTGAATAAAAGAGTACCAATTATAAAACGAACCACCAATCCCTGTCTCTAAGATTAGTGTGGACTCCCCATTTCCGACTATACGATATTCTAAGTCGATACCTTTCATAAAAAACACTCCCTTAGTTTGCAACACCTTGTATATCCTGCAAATCACTCTAAAATTACTTCCTCAATTTAAACATGATAAAATCACTGCATCTAAAATCTTCCTCGAAAGAAGGGTATTTTTCTAGCATTTCTTTGGATGGCTTTGGTTCAACCAAACCTTCTAGAATAAAACCCGCTTCTGTTATCGCGTTAAAATAGCTCGTTAATGTTCTATGGAAAAACAACACTTTATCTGCTTGACCTTGAGGGTAATTTTGTTCATAGACACCTTCATAAAAATAATTGTCTACATTCCAATGTAACTTCTCCCCTTCTTTATTTTTCTCCCACCCACAAACTGGTGTTACGAAACAAGGGTGTAATATTGAAAAGACAAAACTTCCTCCTTTAACCAACAAACGATACATCTCTTTAATTGCTTCTTTATAATTTTCAAGGTCTTGAATCACCATATTGGATACAATT
>NZ_JBATUX010000075.1:0-2671 GCF_049671445.1 Paenisporosarcina sp.
ACCAAAAAGACACATGGAATGTGGCACATTCCATGTGTCTTTTTATATATTATGGAGCCTAGCGGGATCGAACCGCTGACCTCCTGCGTGCAAGGCAGGCGCTCTCCCAGCTGAGCTAAGGCCCCAAGAAAATTTATAAAAAAAGTGAGCCATGTAGGATTCGAACCTACGACCCTCTGATTAAAAGTCAGATGCTCTACCAACTGAGCTAATGGCTCGTACATTGTAGAAAAGAAATGGCTGGGGAACCTGGATTCGAACCAGGGCGTGACGGAATCAAAATCCGTTGCCTTACCGCTTGGCTATACCCCAACAATCAAATCTAAAAAATGGTGGAGGGGGGCGGATTCGAACCGCCGAACCCGAAGGAACGGATTTACAGTCCGTCGTGTTTAGCCACTTCACTACCCCTCCAAGGGTAAAAAATTATGGTGGAGGATGACGGGCTCGAACCGCCGACCCTCTGCTTGTAAGGCAGATGCTCTCCCAGCTGAGCTAATCCTCCGTTAAAAAGTACTACTTGCTTTTGGTTATTTTTACGTCCTGGTTATTGTTACGTAAAAAATTTGGTGACCCCTACGGGATTCGAACCCGTGTTACCGCCGTGAAAGGGCGGTGTCTTAACCGCTTGACCAAGGGGCCTAAAAACAACATTCTAACGAGTATGTATTTTTGGAAATAAGCTTCCAACCGGGCTCGAACCGGTGACCTCTTCCTTACCATGGAAGCACTCTACCTGCTGAGCTATGGAAGCAAGAAGATAAGGCTTTAAAACGATTTATTCACATCAACCTCGAAGCGAACAAGATTTATTCTAATGGACTAGCAATAGAAAGTAAAGAGTTTTTTTCATTTTTCTCGGAAATTTTATACTTTAGGTATAAGAACTCTATATATCCGATTATTTTACCTTGAACTTTATGTTTTGTTCTTTTTAATAGTCATTATCTGCCACTAGTGATCGTGGTTTCATTCTTTCAATTATTCTTTTATTTCCATATTTTTTATTGTTATTTCCATTTTTCGGATCGACTTTAAAGCACTTGCGAAGGTAATCTCACTAGGAAGCACACCCTCTTAAGAGGTCAAGCGAAGTCACTTGACCTCTTAAAATCCAAAAAAGATAATAATATTAAGTCTATTTAAAGACTTGCTTATCCCATTTAATTGCTTTAAAAATAATATTTAACATATATAAAATTAATGTCTCTTATTCTAAGTTTATATTTCCATAGTTTTGAAAGCGCTATCAGAATTTGGGTATTTCAGAAAAACTACATAAATTTATTTTGGAGGTGAACGTTTTTTTCTTGTTTGGCTTAGAAGAAAAGATTACCAATCTGAAGGGAGATTCATATGAATAGATTATTTAAAAAAATTAGTCGTTCAGCATTCGTGTGCCTTTTAGTATTAGGCTCATTCTTTATGACACTTCAACCCGCTTCTGCAGAGGTTGATAAAAAGTTTAGTGAACCAGAGAATCTAGGAGCTCAAATAAGAAGTGTCGCTATTTATGATTCAACCTACGGAAAAGAAGATGGCCGTGATGTCATGTACACAACAGCCTCAGGTGCCCCTGCAATTTTTCAAGTTATTGATTTAGTCAGTCAAAAAGTGCTTAGAACATATTCTCTAGAAGGTTCTGGAAGTTCTTGGTCCCATATCACTGTTCCTAACGGAAATGTTTATATTGGGGGCGATGGAGAACTTTATGAATACTCTCCTGAAGCAAAAGAGGTTGTAAATCTTGGTGGAATTGGTGAAAGCGTAGTTTATGGACTTTCATATGATGAAGAAGGAAGAGTATACTTTGGATCATTTCCTAATGCTAAAGCAGGAAGATACGACCCAAATACAGGGGAAATGAAAGACTATGGAAGCGTTGCACCAGGTCAAGAATATTCCCGCTCCACCGCCTACCATGATGGATACTTATATCTCGGTATCGGTATACATGGATATTTAGTTAAACTAAATGTGGAAACAGGCGAATCGGAAAGAATTAATTTACCAATTGGCGCTGTTGCTGGCAGTACAAATATTTGGCAACTAGATTCTGCCGGAAAGTATATTATTGCCGGAATTGGTGGAGGAAATAATGCACTACTGTTCTATGACACTGAAACCGGAGAATGGAGCGATACCTTCTATACGGGAAATAAAGGTTTACGTATTGTCCATGGGAAACCTGGCAGTAATAGTGTTTATTTTTTACAAGGAACTGTATTGAAAGAAGTGGATTTAACAACTTTAGTTGCAACTGATACCGGAGTTAAATTTGGGACTTTTCTGAGAAATACTGCGTGGGTTGAAGTACCAAATGATCCAGAGCTGCCTGGCTTATCATTAGTAACAGTGCAATTTGGAGGCGCAGTAAGCTTTATTAACTTAGAAACTAAGAAAGTAAAATCCATTAAATATCCAATAGTTGGAAATCCGATTCCAATCCAAACATTAGAAAAAGCTAATAACGGCAAGCTCTATATGAGTGGCTATCCGGGAGGCACTGCCTCATCTTATGATCCTTCCACTGGTGTAACAGAATCATTTACACTCGGACAAGCTGAAGGAATGGCTGCAATTGGGGACAAAATGTATTTCGGAGTCTACCCAAGTGCGGTGATGTATGAATTAGATACCACAAAGCCTTTATCGGATACGAGTGGATTAA